>CAUCXT010000012.1 GCA_958446835.1 uncultured Eubacterium sp. | reverse complement strand
ATGTTACAGGCTCTGTAATACAGGTTCCAAAGAATCCCAGATGCGGAATAAGCCATAGGGCAGACATAAGCTTCATCCCAAGCTCAATGCAGCTTGACAAAATAGGTGCTGTCTTATTCCCCATTGCCTGCATTGCTGTCCGCAGCACCAACAGACATCCAAGAGCAGGAAAAAATGACAAATGCCAGCGAAGACTCATAACTGCATTGCTGATTACTTCAATATTCGAACTTCCGGTTATAACATGAACAAAAACTCCGCCAAAGGCATATACCAGCCCACACGAGAATAAAGACCACGCTATCTCCATTATCGTCACCTGTTTCAATGCGGTATGGATACGCTTTCTTTTTCCGGCTCCCCAGTTCTGTCCTATGAAGGTGGAAGAGGCGGTTGAAATAGTTGCCAGCGGCTGCATCATAATTCCGATAATCCGTCGGGAAGCTGTATGCGCGGATATGATTGTTTCCCCAAGATGGTTATTTGCTCTCTGGAAAATTACTGAGCCGATATCAACAACACAGTACATAAGTGCCATCGCCATTCCGTTAAAAAATAATTCTGCAATACCATCTTTTGCAATGATAAAATCCTCTTTCCCCGGAAGCATTGTCCTGTAATGTCTGTATACATAAATACCGCTGAGCACAGCAGAAATACCTTCCGCTATAACCGTAGCAAATGCAGCGCCGGCAATTCCCATACGGAACACTACAATAAATAAAACATCCATTCCCATGTTCAAGGCAGAGGAGAGCATAAGAAAATACAACGATGTCATGCTGTTTCCAAAAGCACGTAGAATCCCGGAAAACATATTGTACAGAATGGTTGCAGCCATTCCGGTACAGATAATGACAATATAGCAATAAGCCTGTTCAAATATGGATTCCGGTGTATTCATAAACCGCATAAGAGGCCGCAGAAATACAAGTGAAATTATTGTCAATATGATTGTAATAAGCAGATCAAGTTCCATCATGCCTGCAATCGACGCCTTCAGCTTTTTCTCATCATGTGCTCCAAAACATTGTGTAACAACAATCGCACATCCTCTGTTAAAACCAGAGGCAAAATCTATGAGAAGCGCATACAAAGAAGATGTCACCCCGATAGCAGCAATCGCAGAATCTCCAAGATTGTACCCTGCTACCATCGTATCAACCATGCTGTAAACCTGCTGGAATATGTTTCCAATAAACAAAGGAATTGCAAAAATAAGTATCTGCTTCACAGAATTTCCTTCTGTCATATCCATAATCCGCATATTCTGCTTTTTTGAATCCATTGCCGTTTACCTCTCTTCATTTTAATTAAGCATTTTTATTTTACCGGGCAATAAAATATCCGTCACTACCATTTCTTAATAATTTAAGTGGTATTTTCTAATATTTTATTCTATAATTGAGGTATTCAATGAAAAGGAGTCCTGCTCATGCGCAATAAATATATTGATCTCGCCATTAATAAACTTGGAATTGCTTTTGGTTCTCTTGACCTTACCTTTCATAAGATGAATACCGGCATGCCCGGTGATGTTACCTCCTACTGGCCCGGTCCTGATGATGAGGACGTACTGATATGTGTTTTCAAGGGAAAGCAGATACATGAACCATTCCACAGACAGGATTTTTTCTTTATCAACTATGCATACAAAAACAGCTATCAGGCATTATCAGAAAAATATAATAACCTGATTACAATAAATGAGGATGAATGTTATATCGGACAACCTTACAGCGGTTATGCCCTGCGTGCTGACAGTAACGAAGATGTGGTAATCATCGGTGTCCTCATCCGCAAGGATTCTTTTTTCAGGGAGTATTTGCCAACCGTATATACCGATTCAGCCCTTTTTCGTTTCTTTGTCGAACCGCAGACCAATAAATTTTCAGACGAATATATCCATCTTCCTGTTACAAAAGATCATGCCATACGCACTATACTTGAGCTTATGGTTGTAGAATACGCTGACAAGCAGGAAGATACCCAGCGTATATTGAAATCCATGCTGCAGACATTGTTATTTGAAATTGCACGAAGATACCGGATAGAAAAGAGTGGAACGGATACCAAGACACTTGCGGAACAGATTATAGACTATATGGGAGATCATTCGGATGTTGTCACCTTAAAAGACATTGCAGCACATTTTTCCTATCATCCGAACTATATCTCTATGCTTCTTCACAGAGAAACAGGCAGAAAATTCACGGAAATCCTGCTTGAAAAAAGAATGAAACGTGCCGTTCTTCTTATGAAAAATACATCCCTTTCACTTGAGGAAATCTCTGCGCTCCTCGGTTACGGTAATCACAGTAACTTTTATAAGGCTTTTAAAGAATACTATAAAATGACACCCAGAGAATATCTTAAAACCATGGTATAAGTTATTCTTCGCTAAATAAATATTATAAATTGCCACTATAATCATTAACATACGATAGTGACCTCATTGTCAAAAAAATTATATAATCACCTCAGATTCAGAGAGGTTCCTTTATCTGATGATGACTATCCGACAATTTTTGAAAACGCATGGAGGTAAAAAACAATGAAAAAATTAGCTTCTAATACCGTACTTTGTGTTCAGCCGCTCCCTCAGACAATTGTTTCCTGCCGGGACAAGAATGGCAGGAACAATGCTTTAGTGGTTGGCTTCGTTGCCAATGTAAGCCTTGATCCGGTCATGGTAATGGTCGGTATCACACCCGCAAGATATTCCCACCATATGGTTAAGGAATCCGGCTGTTTTGTAATCAATTTCCCGAAGAAGCATTATAAGAAAGAATACGGCTATCTTGGCTCTGCTTCAGGACGGGATGAAGATAAGTTTGCGAAAGCCGGTATTAAGTGGGAAGATGCAACTTATGTAGATGCCCCGATTCTTACAGACTGCCCGGTAAGTATAGAATGCAGTGTTGTTGACAGTATTATGCCGGGTACACATGAATTATTTATCGGAAAGGTGGAAGCCGTACATGTCGATGAAGAATATCTTGATGTCAATGGCAATATTCTTTGGGATAAGATTGATTTAATGTAGTCAATTATCGTGGGACACGTACCTGACCCCTGTCCCACGCACACAAAAAAAATAGGACAGCCGGAGCCTGACCCCTTCTGTCCCAAATAATCTATATTTTATAATCCGCGCGTCTTTCTTCGTGAAGGCACAAAGAGCGTTACCGGTACAGCCAGCTCAACCCCGGCACCCTCACGTCACATAAGAGCTTCTGCTTAATGCTGCTTCGTTCCCGACCTGACATGGTTCACAGATTCCTATTGCGTAAGACCAAGATATCAACGCCACTTATACCGGGCAGCCCCTCTGTGGGCTTCCCTAGGAAAGACATCACCCCTGCTGTAGCGGATTGCAGGTACAGGGCACCGCTATCTCCCCGGCTGCGCGGAAGTGTTAAACACAAATCCACAGGCTTATAGTATATCCTTATTTTAGGCAAATGTCAAATATTTTATACAAACCCCTGTCCCAGCCTTGCTTCACCCAATCCGCCCGGTTAATGTTTCATCATGCGATATCAGAACCACCGCCTTGTCGGTTCTATCAAGAAAATTTCCAAGCCAATCAAGTCCCTCTTTATCAAGGTGATTTCCCGGCTCATCAAGAATTACAAGCTCTGCCTTCTTAATCAAGGCTCTGGCAAGGCTTATCTTCTGCTGTTGTCCGGGAGAGAAATTCGCTCCGGCTTCCTCGACTTCCTTGGACAGCTCAAGACTGTTGCCGGATATCTCTGATAAGACAGATGAGTACAGCTCTTCATTGTCGGAAGCCATGGAGAGATTATCAGCTATTGTCCCGCTGAACAAATACGCATCCTGAGTAAGATAAGCAATGTTTTTGCGAAGTGATATGATATCCGTGTGTCTCGTCGCTCCATCGCTCGTGACAGTTATCTGGTTTTGGGAAATGCTATCAGGGTATAAGCCCGCAACCAATGCGGCAAGCGTACTCTTGCCACTGCCGTTAGCTCCGCTGATTACCAGCTTTTCGCCTTGGCTGATTTTGAAATTCTTATGCTCTATAACCTGTTTGTCCTCCGTGTAGCCGAAATTTATATCATTGATTTCAAGGCTCCAATTGCCTCCAAGCTCTTGTGGCTCCTCTTTTTCTTCGACATCCTCAAACAAAAAACGAACGCGCTCATACATCTCTCCATACCCTTTTTCATAGGATATAAAGCGCTGTAGATAATTATAGCAGAGGGTGATTGACGGTAACACAAGAAGCCCCGTAAGGAGGCTGCCCGGCGCTAATTTATCAAAGGAAACCAGTACACAGCCGACAATTATAATTATTATTTTTGAGCCATGTCTTGTGAAGAAATCAAGCGAATCCGTTCTGGCGTCAAAGCCTATTGCCTCTTTAGCCGTGGTATTCCTGTAATCATCAAACATACCCTGCATTTTCTTTATGTAGAAATCACCCAGCTTATTGTTTCTGATAAATGAATTTGCGGAATAAAAAATATATTCCAGATTCTTTTTCTGTTCCTTGTATTCGCTCTCCTTTTTCTTAAGCAAAGCCCTCCACGTCCCTTTGAGAAATGACCTGATAAGCGGAAAGGACGCCGCAAAGAGAACGGTCACGCCAAAAATAATACTGTTCATTTCCTTAAATAAAATAATTGCTTCCACCGCATACGCAACGATAACAACCGGCTGTGAGACCATGAAAAGCACAGTATATCTGTACATCAGCATATCCCCGGAAATCTTCTCCTCTATCTCGCCCTCATCTATGCTGTACGCTGTTTTCAGGCTCTTTGAGAGGAAAGAGGCAAGACCTCTTCGGTCATCCGTCAAGGACTGCCGGAACAGAATGAGAGCCGACAACATCCCGACAAAAGGAGGCAGTGCAATATTGAGCACCAGCGCCCCAACAAAAAACGGCAGTTGTAAAAAAATACCTTCCTTATCATACTCTAACAGCATTTGCGTCATATTTCCGCTTAAGGCTGCCACGATTGTCGGCAGTGCAATAAGCAGCAAATCGCTCAATGCCTGAAAGATAATGCTCCAATTTATTGTTTTAGCAGTCTGCCAAAACAGTTTTCTCTTCGACATGGCATATATCTCCTATCATCAATCTGTCAAAACCAAGATTTAATATTCTCTCATCGTGGGAAACAACAAGAATCGTCTTATCACATTCCCGCAGCCACTTAACAAGCACCTCAACTGCCTCCACATCCAATGCATTTGTAGGCTCATCCAAAATACATGTCCTATCCTTGGAAGCCATAACCACAGCAAGCAGGAATTTTTTCTTCTGTCCGCCGGAAAGGTCATCAAAGGACTGGTTCAGATAGTCAATCTTAAAGTCTTTGGAAATGCTGTCAAACAGCGCGCCGTCAACAGGCTTTTTCCTGCTTATCTCCTGCAATAGCACAGCACATGTCTCTCCTAACTTCTCCTCCTGCTGTAAAAGCGCCGTCACGTTTGCCGTGCCCCGGACACTTCCCGCAACAGGTTTTAACAATCCCGAAAGCAAGAGCAGCAATGTGGACTTGCCACTGCCGTTTTCTCCCATCAAAACAACCTTCCTGCCATCTGGTATGGCAATGTCACTATAGTTAAATACACGCCCGCCATCATAGGTAAAGCTCAGCTTTCTTGTCTGAATACCACCGGCATCCGCTTCACCGATAACATCAGTCTGATTGCTCTCAACCATATCATAAAACCAATTCACCTTTTCAAGCGCTATTTTATATTTGACCTTTTCATTGAAATATTCCCTTATGGCGTCCATTGAGCCAAAAAGATATGCCGCTACAGCAATTATCAAAACGCCGGCGCCCACCGTCAATTTCCCATTAAAAATCAATACTCCGACCAGAAAATATGTTCCGTAGGTCAGAAGATTATCCAGCACATTGAATACAAGCTTCTGGACTAAAACCAGCTTTTCGCCTGTAGTTCCCACCTTGGAATAGTCCTCGTGGATTCCTTTTAACCGCCTCAGATACCAGTTCTGTGCCTGAAAAAGCTTAATCTGCACAAAGCCCTTATATCCCTCCAAAAAGAATGAATTGAGCTTTTCCTCGATTTCCTCCACTTTCTCCTGATTTTCGTCCAAAAGACGGTTGGACACCCAGACCGGAACTAATTGAACCCATGTCAACGCAAACAGAACAACACCAAGTATCAGATTTTCCCCGGCAATCATACCCGCACTAACCAGCATGACGGCGATATTGCTGACCAAAGTCGGTATAACATTAAATCTGAAATCACAAATCGTGTCCGTATCAGCCCCAAGTCTCTGCCTGAGCTCACCGTAGGATATCTTATATAGATTTACCTTCATCATGCTCCGGTACATATTCATCTGAAAAACCTGCTTCTCACAGAGCATCTTCTTTGAAATATTAACCTTCAATCCATGCTTGAGCACCGTTATAAAAAGCAGCGCCAGCAAAAGACTTACGGCAAATACAACCGTCTGCCGTGTATCTCCTTCCAGCGAAAAACTAACCAGACGTGAGACAATATATGCCAGCCCAAACTCACAGGCATACTCCAATATCTCATAAAATATATTGATAAACACAATCTTATTTTTCATCACAATACTCCTCTATTTGGGACACCGGGGTCTGACACCTGTCCCAAATATCAGTTCGTTGCCCCCAGCACCAGCGTACAATCCTGATGTTTATCGCCTATGGCTTTATACTCATTACATTGATATGCTATATGATAACCATTGCCGGAGGTATCCATTGTCACCGCAAAGTATCCCGCCAGAAGCTTAACCTTTGTTCCGTCAAGATATTCGATTTCTGTTCTTTTCCAGTTATCCGGAATATTAAGGTCTTTATATATCGTAGAATTAGCCTCACCCGTTGAAATGAAATCCGCCTGTGCCTCCGTATAGTAAGACCTCAGATTTGCCCAGTACTTTGCAACTCTTGCCTTATGAATGTGCGAAATAAACATTGCGCCGTCACCCCGACAAGCACCACCATAATCGCAATCACAACCAACAGCTCAACTAAAGAAAAACCTCTGTCTGTTCCATGAGGATTTTTCTTTTTTATCTTTGCAGTAAATGAATTAGTTAGTTTTATCATATCGTTAACCTCCATTCACACATAATCATATAATCTTTATAAAACCAGGGTGCCAAAACATGCTCCACAACCCTAGCCGTGTATAACGTATAATATTTATGCATATCACGACTTTTGGGAGAAGCTTAGATGTTCTTAGGGCTCTGTTAATTACCTAGCCAAAAGCAGCACGGATGCTGCTTTAGAAGCAATGCATACAAGGATGTATGCTTTGCTTCGGTGGCGTATATATAGAAAACCTTTATCAGAGCCCTTAGAACATCTTGCTTCGCACAACGGAGCTGATATGCATAAACATTATACGTTATACACTCATAGATTAAATAGGCATGTTTTGGCACCCGTAGCCTTATAAATAATTGAAAGCTATCCCAACACGAAGTACGTCACCAGCCACTGCCCATTGACCTTCTTGAAAAGCCACTGGCAGATGAACTCCTCATCCTCCGTTGTCTTTGAATCCGCCTTGCGGATATTTATTGTGCTTCTGCACGAAAAATAGCTATCATTATAGTACATAAATTCGTCATAGCTCTCATCTAATATCTCCACCGTCTCGGGAACCCACGCCCATGCAAGAGTCGACTGGGCATTGTAGAGAAGCCTCTTTGCCTCAGAGCCGTCCTCCATCATAACCGCAACCGAATCCACTGTTGCCTTGCGGTAGATGTGGTACACATACGTCTCACAAAAGTTCTGCACCATATCCTGCACACCTGCGATAAACTCAGGTGAAGCTGTTGTCTCATAATCCTTCAAGCCATTTTCAGCGTCAACGTAATCGGCTGTGACGTCATTTCCTTGCGCGTCAATCACACTGACCTGCGGCTCCTGCACCATCTCACCGGCATAGTACACCTTATAATTAAAGCTCACTCCGGTAAGTTCATAAGCCATATCGCTAACGGCATTGTCTATCACGCCGCCTGTAATATACTCTCTCTCATCCAGCTTAATGCCGTTGATGTATACATCCATGTCATCCATGACCCTCACATACACTTCATGGTAATCATAGATATTTTCCGATATTGCAATGTCCTTAATCTCCCACTTGTTAAAGCCGAAGGAATCCTTCTCGCCTGCCGCCTTTAAAGAAACGATTGCGAGCAGTTCGCCATCATCCGTATCGGCTGCCTCACTGTCACAAGCCATGACATTATATACAGGGCGCGCATCGTTGTACAGCTCATCATTCTTAATATATTTGACAGTCTTATTCTGCAAATAACCCTTATAGAAATCCTTGTACTGCTCTATAGTCTCAAACCTGCTTGAGATATCAAGTTGTTGCGAATCAATTACATCGCCTATTTTATCCGCGGTGAACAGCTCCATATTTTCCTGCATTGCAAGCTCCGGTGCTCCTGCCGCCTTCGCCGCATCATAATCCTTCTGGTAATTTGAAAGATTTTTCCACAACACAACACACAGTACAACTGTCAATACCACCCATAGTGCAGCGTATGTCCCAAGGAAATATCTAAACGATGAATTTTTCCCATGTCCGTTTTTCTTTTTTCCCACTATGCCTGCATTCTGTCTGCTGCTTTTACCGGACACCGCATTGCTCCTGCGCTTCCTTACAGGTGCTTTATCTTCGGTTCTTACTATCTTATCATTTTTATCGTTTCTATCCATTCCTGCACCCTTCCCTTACCTGATTACGATAGCTGTCGGTATTCCGCGCGCGCCGTATATCGAAGAAATCTTGTTGTATATCTCACCGTCATAGTAAAATACAGTCGATCCGCCTCCGTCAAGGTTAGCCGCATTCACCGCATCGAAATCGAGAAATACGTTGATAAGGTCATTTAATGTCGCCCCAAGACTGTGCGTCTGTCTTCCGTCTATTATGAGCAGGAGCACCGCTCCGTCCGCTCTCTGACCTATGGCAGTTCTAGGGTTCACGCCGCCGCCTGTTCCGGTCACATTCGCCGGCACGCCGTTCACAATCAGGAGCGGTCCCCATGACACGGCATCCCTCACACCCGAATCTAACGCCTGTTGTCCTGTCATATTTCCTATGATAAAAATATCATTTTCATCAAAACCGATTATCTCATAGGATGTATTCAAATCACCGTACTTTAACTCACCCTCTGAGATAACTATTCCAAGAGGGGTTCCGCCGTTTCCGACACCACCTATATCCTCGAATCCACCTGCGTTTGAAGCCGCAGTAGCGCCGTATCTCTCACATATCTCCGGGACACTTAAGCCCGCCGAACCATCATACTTATCCGAGGATGTTCCAACGAACACGCGCGATGGGTCATTTATCACTATCATGGTTCCCGCATAGGTGGCACCCTTGACCGGATGAAACTCCATGCCATCCGCATATACGACTCCATCCTCCTTATCCTCATCACTGATTGTAAAATCCTTCTTATCCCCTGTTGCATCCCTGTCAATCTTAATCAGCGATGTGTCCACCGCCTCATCGAGGTACTTTACCTTGTTTCCCTCCTCAATCGCCGCTATTTCTGCCTTTGAGCAATATATGTTGGCTAAAAAACCTGCCATGCTTGTCTCACGCACGGACAGAACAAAAAGATTCTTTGCCTGTTCCGATGGTCCCTTTGTAACTACCCACATAACACAGTACAAACAGAGAACCAGCATAAGAAGCGTGACTCCTATAAAACTTAATACTCTGAGAATAATCTTTTTCATATCTGTTTTTCCTTCTCTTTCTCCTCACTGTCAATCTGCTTTTCTTTTGCCTTTTCAAGCCTGAGCTGCTTAAAAAATGCCTGCATCATATCGCGGCATTCTTCCATCAGAACACCCTTTGTTATATCAACGCGATGATTGAAGCCCTCCATCTGGAGAATGTTTATGACCGACCCCGCACAGCCCGCCTTGGCGTTCATTGTTCCTATCACAACCCTCGGAATACGCGCCTGAACTATTGCTCCGGAGCACATCTGGCATGGCTCTAGCGTGACGTACATGGTGCAGTCCTCGAGCCGCCAGTCGCCAATCACCCTGCTTGCCTTTTTAATGGCGGCAATCTCAGCGTGCGCAAGCGTACTCTTATCAGTGTTTCTCCTGTTATAGCCGCGGGCTATTATTTTTCCATCGTAGACAATAACACAGCCTATCGGCACCTCTTTAAGCTTAGCTGCCTTTTTCGCCTGACGTATCGCCTCCTTCATGTATCTTATATCATCTAAATTATTATTTCCCAATTCTTGCATAGATTGCATGGTCATGCCACCTTCCCTTTAACATTGCATAATCACGCGCAATTCCTTCACACTCAAAACCGCACTTTTCAAGTACCCTTATCGAGGCTATATTATCAGGCTGCACATACGCTACAATCCTGTGAAGCTCCTCATCCATGATTGCCTCATCCGTCAATCTTTTCACTGCCTGAGTGGCATAGCCTCTTCCCGTGTATTCAGGTAGAAGCTTATATCCTATCGTAGCGGACATGAAGCTCCCCCTCACAATATTTCTGATTGCCGCAGTGCCTATTATGCGCCAAGGATTCCCCTTTTCATATATATAGTATCTTGCACTTCTTCCCGCGATATAGCTTTTCTCTTCATATTCTAGTAATCTTTTATGATAATCTCTTGTGTAAAATCCATCTATCCGTTCCGGCTCCATTGCGCCAAAATAGGAATCTCCCTCTATATAAAATTCAAGAACATCCCTGCTGTATTTCTCATCTAATATTTTTAAAACCAAATTTTCTGTCTCATACTGAAAAAGCATAGCGAGCCTCCCATGCATATTATAAACAATACGCTTCCTTTGCGCAACTTCTGTTTTGCCACAAAACCTAACAGAACATGTGCTCCCACAAAAAAAGGATGAGCCGCATAAGCTGCCCATCCATGATATCTAAAACATATTCCAATATGTACCTTAATCTCAAGTAAATTAAATCCGTCTTATCTGTGTCATTTAAAATCATGCTTTTGTGGGGCTGCTGCCTGATTACAGCACACCCCGCCACACCTTGTACCAGTCATTAAAAAAATGACAATATCCATGCCATCGGTATTATTCATTATATTGTCATATACCTTAACAAGATATTACTAACTAAACAATGCTGTAACTATGCGTTCTTAATAAGCTCTCTGATCTTATCTGCTTCTTCCTTGGAAATCTTTCTGTCCTCAAGATATGAAGCGAGATATGCTGATGGCTTGCCGTCAAACCAGAAGTCTGTATCGTCCTGGATAACCTTGCGTCTGTAGTCCTCCTCTGTGCGAAGTGCCTTCGCAAAAGACATCTTTCCAATACGGTATGTCTCTACAAACTTCTTATCCTTAAGCTTTGAAAGGAATGTTACAACTGTGGTTCTTGCATAATTCTTGCCATACTCCTCGTTAAGCTTAACTATCAAAGTCTGTACAGGGATATCACCTTCATAAGCCCAAATCTGTCTCATTATTAAAGTTTCGCATACGCTTAACTCTGTAAATACTGTTCTTTTACTCATGTGTATCCTCCAAACTTATTCTTATTTTACCGATACGAGTATTATACTAACAACATTCAATCTTTGCAACATATATTTTCAGCACTTTTACTGATTTTTCGTCACAAACTACATATAATTTGCTGTTATAAATACAAATCTCTGCAATATAAATGTGCTATGATAAATCAATTTTTTAACTGTACTGATATTCCTTGTACCAATAGCCAAAATGATTCATACACACATCGCTTCTCATACTGAACTTAAATTTTTCAAATCCGAACATGTTCGCAGTGATTTTTTCTCTTCTGTTATAGATGCCCGGAACCCCTACAACCAGTATGTTTCCGTCCTTTTTTCCAAGCAGCAGATGATGAAAATTGAAATAGCCATGGTTGACAAAACTGTTGTTTATAAGACTGTTGTCCTTAGTATCTATCTTCGGAAGTTCATCAAGACCTATATCGACACAGTCATAAATATCATCCTCCGAAAAGGCAAGTACCGGCTCCTTTCCGTCAAAAAGCATATCTAATTTTGAGTGTTTTTCCGGACATGAAACCTCCTCCGATACATGCAGCTCTGGTTCATTCTTAACCGTTTCTTTACCGGTAGTTTCTTCATTTGTCATTGTGTTATCCACTGCCGGAGCATTTTCCGACCGGGTTATCCTCTCTCCATCCGATATGTACACCATTTTTATCGGCTTTTCCCACACCGGAGTCTCAACAGTCGCTGCGACACCTCTGCTTTCCGGTTCCTTTGCTCCCCCTGCATTATCGGATTCAGTCTCACCTGCCTGCTTTCCGGATACAGCTTTGACCGCTGATTCTCCTATCGTCTGCTTCTTTGCCTCACGCTCTTTTACTGTGCGCTCTTTTTCCTCACGCTCGTTTTCCCTTGCAAGCAGCATCACCTTATATGCCTCCATGTCCATGACCCTCTTCGTGTCAAAAGGCATGTCATCCCACTGGCTGGCAAACATTCTCTCACTCGGTTCACCACCAATGTAAAGACCGCATATATTGTCAAACGGTAGCTCTATATCTGTTAACGGCTTTGCGACAAAGAACTGCCCCATTCCGCTCTTTATAACCATATCACCCATACATATCCCAACTATATTGCCATCATGCCTCACAAAAAAATATACCTTGTAATTCTCCGCCTGCGAATACGCCCCCTTAAGGTTAATCCACAGCTTCACAGTCTCCCCTCTGCGCTCCGTCTTTGCAAATCCTACATTTTTATTTTTAATACCGTTGTCATACGCATACATGTAGGAAATAAATCGTCTGTATTCTGACAAAAAAAATCACTCTCCTCCCCTTTTGCTGAGGCGTTCAGTAACATACATTCTCAACACCCTCGCATTTTCATAATATGCGCAGCAAACGAAAAATATGAGTGATTTTTTTATATTATGATTCGGGTGTAAAAAACCGGGCAGCCCTAACCGTCCGCCCGGAATAAATTACGCTATTTGTTACGTGTAAAAAAGTTCGAAAGCTGTGCAAACTGTGCAAGCGTGAGCGCCTCACCGCGTATGCTCGGACTAACTCCGAGTGACTCAATCGCCTTGGCTATCTGCTCCTTTGTAAGCGTAAGCTCTGAGAAATTGGACAGACCGTTTGCAAGGGTCTTTCTTCTCTGGTTGAAGCTCGCGCGTATAAGCCTGAACATAAATTCCGCGTCATCGACCTCAACAGGACACTGTGCATGTCTTTTAAGTCTTATGACGGCTGAGCCTACATTCGGTCTTGGCATGAAGCAGGTCGGAGGTACGTTCAAAACTATCTCCGGCTTCGCATAGTACTGGACTGCAAGAGACAGCGCGCCGTAGTCCTTCGTTCCTGGTCCTACCTGCATTCTGTCTGCGACCTCCTTCTGGACCATTATGGTTATGCTGTCAATCGGCACATGGCTCTCAAAAAGTCCCATGATAATAGGGGTTGTGATGTAATACGGAAGATTCGCCACAACCTTTATCGGGTGTCCGCCGTTCTTCTCTTTCGCAAGCGCCGCAATGTCGACCTTCAATATATCCTCATTGATTACCGTCACATTGTCATAAGCTGCAAGCGTCTCCTTCAAAATGGGAATAAGATTGGTATCAATCTCCACCGCCGCAACCTCTCTCGCATTCTCACACAGAAGCTGTGTCATGGTTCCGATTCCCGGGCCTATCTCAAGGACAAAATCCTCCTTTGTCACACCCGCCTCACGGACTATCTTCTCGACAACATTCCCATCAATAAGAAAGTTCTGCCCGAAACGTTTCTGAAACATGAAACCATATTTGTCTATTATCTCTCTTGTGTTTGTTGGATTTCCAAGATGTTTATTTTCCAAGTTTTTCCTCTTTCTTTCTCTATGATTAGGTAATTGCGAAACGCAAATCCGCCAATAAAAAGTTGTGCAATTTTGCTAGTACACTGCCGGACCTTTTGAACGCCGTCGGTATTTAGCGGCTGTATTTTAGCCGCTTATGTACCGCTACGGCTTTCAAGGAGTGCGAACGTGTCCGGAAGGGTACTAGCAAAATTGCACAACGTATTTCTGTCACACACTGAGTTTCTCAACTACCCTATATCCCGAACAGCCTCCGTGCATTCTCATTCGTGACCGCAATTACCTCTTCCTCACTCACATTTTTAAGCTGCGCTATCTTCTCCACAACATAAGGAAGATTAAGGGAGCTGTTCCTCTTGCCACGGTTCGGAACAGGTGTAAGATACGGGCTGTCCGTCTCAAGAAGCAGTCTTGATAGCGGTGCCATCTGCACAGTCTCCACAAGCTTCTTCGCATTCTTGTAGGTCACAACACCGCCAACTCCAAGGTAATATCCGGCGTCAAGATACTGCTTCGCCATCTCCGGAGAGTACGAATAGCAGTGAATTACACCGCGCAGTCCCTTATATTGGTCGCTAAAAAGAATATCCGCCGTGTCCTTAGCCGCTTCACGGCTGTGAATTATAATAGGCTTGTCCACCTCAAGCGCAAGGTCTAACTGCCTTACGAACCATTTTTTCTGTATGTCCGCCTCCGGCTCATTCCAGTAATAGTCAAGTCCGATTTCGCCCACGGCAACAACCTTCTTATTGTGCAGTGCCGCGTCCTTCATGTACTGTATGAACTCCTCCGTGAGCGGAGCCGTCTCATTCGGATGTACACCCACCGCCGCGTATATATAATCGTATTCATCGGCAAGTGCAATGCTGCTCTTAGTCGATTCCATGGAGGCACCGACATTGACCACATACTCTATACCCTTTTCAGGGAGCTCTTTTAAAAGCTCCCTGCGGTCCTCATTGAACGCTTCATCATCATAATGAGCGTGTGATTCGAATATTCCCATGATATTTTCAACCACTGTTTCTAAATTTATTTTACCCGATGCTTACTCCGTTAGGTACATCCTTCTCCGCTGTGAGAAGCACAGGCTTGCCCTCTGCGTCCTCAGCACACAGAAGCATGCCCTCTGAGAGCACTCCCGCAAGCTTCGCAGGCTTAAGGTTAGCGACAACTACAACCTTCTTGCCTACCATCTCCTCTGCTGTATAGTAAGGTCTGAGGCCTGATACAATCTGGCGTACCTCACTGCCCATCTTGACCTGTGAGCAGAGAAGTTTCTTCGACTTCTCAACATTCTCACACTTGATAATCTGACCGATTCTAAGCTGTGTCTTGAAGAAATCGTCAATGGTAATCTCCGGAGCCTTCTCCACATCGACACCTGCCTCTTCCGAAGCACTGCTGTCCTTGGCGCCGTCGGCTGCTGCCTTAGCGGTGTCCGTGCCGTTTCCGTTAGCTGCTGCTTCTGCCTCAGCCATTGCCTTCTGCTTAGCTCTGATTTCCTCTACCTTTTCCATAACCTCTTTTACATCAAGACGTGCGAAAAGGATTTCCGGTGTCTCAGTAACCTTGTTTCCTGAAGGATACAGACCGAAGGTATTAAGGCTCTCCTTGCCTCTTGGCTGTGCGTTGAGCTGCTTTCTGATACGCTCGGCAGTCTCAGGCATGAATGACTCCAAAAGCTCTGCGCCGATTAAAATGCTCTCAACAAGGTTGTAGAGAACTGTCTCAAGACGCTCCTTCTTAGCCTCATCCTTTGCAAGCGCCCAAGGCATTGTCTCATCAATATATTTATTACATCTCTTGAAAAGATTGAAAATCTCAGTCATGGCGTCCGCAACACGCAGCTCCTCCATCTTAGCGTCAACCTTAGCCATTGTTCCAAGAACGAACTTCTTAAGGTCTTCATCGACCTCCTCAGCGACACCTGTGTTGTTGACAACTCCGCCGAAATACTTGTTGGACATGGATATTGTTCTGTTTACAAGGTTTCCAAGTGTGTTTGCAAGCTCGGAGTTCATTCTCTCAACTAAGAGCTCCCATGTAATCACACCATCGTTCTCAAACGGCATCTCATGGAGCACGAAGAAACGAACCGCATCAACACCGAATAAATCTACAAGGTCATCCGCATAGATTACATTTCCCTTGGACTTACTCATCTTGCCGTCACCCTGTAAGAGCCAAGGATGTCCGAATACCTGCTTAGGAAGCGGAAGGTCAAGCGCCATGAGGAAAATAGGCCAGTAAATTGTATGGAATCTGATAATATCCTTGCCGATAAGGTGAAGGTCGGCAGGCCAGAACTCATTAAATAACTCACCGTTGTTGCCATCGACATCGTAGCCAAGACCCGTGATATAGTTGGTGAGCGCGTCAAGCCATACATATACAACATGCTTGTCATCAAAATCTACCGGAATGCCCCACTTAAATGAGGTTCTCGATACACACAGATCCTGAAGTCCCGGAAGAAGGAAATTGTTCATCATCTCATTCTTTCTCGATACAGGCTGTATGAACTCAGGGTGTGTGTTGATATAGTCGATAAGTCTGTCCGCATACTTGCTCATCTTAAAGAAGTATGCCTCCTCCTTAGCCGGCTTACACTCTCTGCCGCAATCAGGGCACTTGCCGTCAACAAGCTGTGACTCAGTCCAGAAGGACTCACAAGGGGTACAGTACATACCCTCATAATGACCCTTGTAGATATCTCCCTTGTCATATAGCTTCTTGAAAATCTTCTGAACCTGCTTCTCATGGTACTCGTCGGTTGTTCTGATAAACTTATCATAGGAAGTATTCATAAGATCCCAGATTCTCTTTATCTCGCCGGCAACATTGTCGACATACTGCTTAGGTGTAACACCTGCCGCCTCTGCCTTTAACTCAATCTTCTGGCCATGCTCATCGGTTCCTGTCTGGAATCTTACATTATAGCCCTGAAATCTCTTATATCTTGCAATACTGTCCGCAAGAACGATTTCATAGGTATTACCTATATGCGGCTTACCTGATGTATAGGCAATGGCTGTTGTGATATAATAATTCTTCTTTTCCATTTAACAAATCACTCTTTTCTTCTATAGTTTTATTAATCAAGGTTATTTATGTCACAAGACTACCACAAGTGTTTTTCCTTGTCAAATAAATACGCTTTCTTACAGATTTTACTGCGCATGTGTGCCGAACTTTCTGCCCTCGCGACAGCATACCGCCCGGCTTAGGCAGAGGAATCTGCTATCTGTAGAAAATTTCTCTGCCCATAAGCCAATATACGCCAAGCCTAGGCAGGGAAATATGCTCACTGAGATAAATTTCTCTGTCCACACGACAGTATACGCCCGGCTTGGACTGAGAAATCTGCTGTCTGTAGGAAATTTCTCTGCCCACAAACTAGTATACACCCCGTTTAGGCAGAGAAACATCTATTGAATCTCTTCTAATTCAGAAAAAAATAATTCCCAAAGCTCTCCACCTCCATATCCAGCTTCATCTCCGGCACCCCGGTGTCCGGGTTCTCTATGCCGACTGCAAGCGCCCCCTCTGATTTTCCGGCACTTTTCGATTCTGCCAGCATTTCCACTATTTTTTTCCTGTCATCCCCGGTGATTGTAAGCCTGCACTCCGCGCTTTCGCCGCTACAAATTTCGGTAAGCCTTATGTCCGTCTCATATCTGCTCACAACGCTTCCGTCCGAATCGATAAGATACACGCATAACGGCCAGTCAAAATACATCGGCGCTGTACCGTAATTATTGACGGTGAGCTTTACCACCATGCGCCCCGTGAGACGATTGTCGATTATCCTGCACTGCGAAATTCCGTAGCGGTAGCCAAGGCTTGATAACACCTCATACACCTCATCCGGATAAGCTTTTTCATCCTTGTTGGCAATAGGGCACATCGGTCCTATAAAGGTCATGTGCGAATCCGCCAACAGACTGAGCGTCTCATCCAGCCTGTCTGTCAGCATTTCCGCCATCGGATACGCACTTGTAAACTCACCTCCCACAGGTGCGCTCTTCCACACCTGCGGCACCGCAATGAGCTCCATCGGTGTCTCCGGTCCCGAATATGTTCCACCCTCGGCAATCCACGAAAGCCATCTTTCAGTATCAGCAGCAAGACCTGTCATGTCATTATACACACCCATTCCATACTCAGACACATAGGGAAATGGTCTGCGCATAAGAAACTTTGCGTTAGGAAATGCAGTTAGATACGGCTCCACATATTCCCTCAGAATATCCTCGGACGGAAGCCTTTTTATACCATCATCATATTTTACATGCCACTCACCCCAGTGTCCGACGCTCCCAAGCTCTATGAAACAGAAAAAAGAATCCCTACCGTATCTTTCTCCAAGTGCTTTAACTGCCTTAGCATGGTATTCTATGAATGTCCGGTTGGAATAGCCCGGTGAGTATCCCCTTCCGTATGCAGTATCATAGAATGTTCCGTCACCTGTCTTTTCATACACCCAGTCCGGGATATCTATATGCTCCTCATCGGAGGGCTCATCGCACACGAACCTGAAAACAACCTTTTTTCCAGCTGCGCGCCATGTATCAAGAAAATTTTCCTCCTCAATCCGGACAAAATCAAACACTCCTTCCTCCGGCTCAAGTTCGCGCCATGTGACATCCATATATACCAGAGTATTATCCCCCACCGCGTCATAATAATCGGCGTTCGGTGCAAAACCCATCATCGGATTTCTAAGCACAGCGTTCACAGTATCATAGCTGTATATTTTTACACGAACCGCCCTTATAACGGCAATGATGGCTGCTGCCGCGGCAAGTATCATCAACAACACACAAAAAGCTGTCGCTCTCCTTTTATCAGCCATGGTATTCTCCGTTAAACTCTATCAGTGCGGCATCATTTACGCCTTCAAGGCTCCTTATCCGCTCCACAAAGCTCTGATTTTCATTCTTACATCTCACCTGCACCGTAAGCTCAGTATTCTCACCTCTTAGAATCTTAGAGCGCACAGTGTGCTTAAGCTTTCCAAGCTCCCTTATGACATTGTCCCCTGTCTCATCGCCATCATAATGCACAACAAGCATATACTGATACCCGCACGCTCCCCGCAGGCTGAAGCATAATATCAGAATTATCATTATTACATACGCAATTCCCGCCAATATGTACATGCTCGCGCCTATTGTGATTCCGGTTGTTATCGCCCAGAACATATACATGAGGTCAAGCGGCTCCTTTATCGCCGTACGATAGCGCACGATTGAGAGCGCGCCCACCATACCAAGCGATATGACAATGTTGGTGCTTATCGCAAGCGTCACCATACTCGTAAGCACCGTCATTCCCACAAGCGTGATTGCATAATTCCTGCTGAAAACAACTCCCTTATAAAATTTCTTGTACACCGCATAAATAAGCAGTCCCATGACAAGTGCCAGCAGAAGATCCGCCGTCATTGTCAAAATGGTCGACAAGGAGATTGCCTGATTATACATCTCCGACTCCAAAACCGATTTCTTTATGACATCCTTAATACTCATCGCTCTACCCTTCCCTCTCCAATTTATTTCTCACCCTCTAAGCGGCTCCTTCTGTTTCTCAAGGCACATCGTGTATTTTGAGTACGCCATGTACGCGCTGTCCGCTACCGGAAGCAGCCTTCTTATCAGCTCCGGCAGATACTCCGTGAATTTTACCTCCATTATAAGCATTCCCGGCTCCATAACATGCATTATGGGAAGCCTTTTGTCAAAAATGTTGTCGGTAAACATTCCTGCCCTTATACCACAGTCAAAAGTCAGCCTCACATCACCGTATGGATACACAAACGGTATCCTGTCATAATCTACAATCACCTTCGGGCGCATCCCATTTAACGCACATTCAAAATAAAATTCCCGGCACAACAGCTCCGTCCTTTCAGCTAAAAAGTCATATTCCCCGGCAATTATCTGCTCCGTCTCATCTTTTGTAAGCTTTGCTGAGGTCTTGTGTATATATTGCCCCTCCTTATGCTTACACTCAAGTTTAATAACACTGTCACTATAGTTGTATATCCTTATCCTGTACTTTTTTCGAGACTCCACACCCGCAAGCTTCTCCTCATAGGCACGTTCATAACAATCATCAAAATACAGGCTTCGAATCATATAGCCACTGTCCAAATGCTCCGTCCGCGACCGTGAAGCGGGACTGCCGTCCCCCACATGTGCATCCGCCTGCATAAACGCACACACCCTTTCCATAATCGCATTTTTTTCCTGCTCATTTATAAGATATTTTAATTCATGACGAAATGCACAAGTATCACTCTTCATATACATCCTCCTGAACACTTCCGTCCGGCATGACAAAAAAGCACTTAACTCCATGGATAACCTGATTGCCGGAAGCCACATAATAATCAAATGCCCTCTGCTCTATGCCCGACTCATTTTTTGCCGTCATCCTCATAAAATACTGTCCCGGCTCAAGCTTTCCCTCATACAGATACTCCGTGGCGAACAATCCGTCAACCTTCAGGACAGGATTTTCAAAGGTATAATCCTTTGCCAGCTCAAGCGTATAATAAATATCCTGAGCCTCAAAATCATACGAGGTATCCCACGCAAAATACATGCCCTCGTCCGTCACCTGTGGAATACCGATAAAAAACGGCTGTGGTGACTTGAGGCTTAACTTATACAGCTTGTAATTATTTTCCACCTCGTCCGGCAGTGCCTTTATAAAATCCTCATACTGCTCACCGGTTATCGGCATGTGCTCCGAATCCGGATATGAAAACGCATATTTTCTTACAACCGGCGCATAAATATCAATCATTTTCTCAAGCTTTTCCCTTGTAATTATATTCCTGTATTCCTCTATCTTCTCATCAAGACCGGCCCTCAGCTCATTATCCATGAGAACACGCCTGAACAGGACATTCCCCCAGTAGTTGCTTATTCCGATTTCCCAGCCGCGATCCTGGCTGCGAAGCTTCGCTTTAGTATCATAAAACGCACCATCGTTGTCCCACGATATAAAATAGAAGGTATCGCTGTTTAACGGACTGTATAGGAATACATTTCTTGACTGGGTATCAACATTTCCCATAAGAATATGAAATGCCATCCACGAAAACAGGTTTTCCCTGCAGAACCACTTGTCCATAATCTGCGTGATAGGAATGGAGTAATCATTCAGCTCATCAAGCATCGCAATAAGGTTGCTGTGGTCATCATTGCCCTTTATCTCAATCAAATCCTCAAAGGCTTCCACATCATAGTCCGCATCATTTTTCACCATGATGACGTCCTCATATCTGTAAAACTCAAAAAAATTTATCTTATAGAGCTGACCATTCTTGTCAAGACCATGGCTCCTGAGCGCGCGCTTGTTGAGCTGCTCCACCTGTGTGTACAGCCCGTAGTCCTCGAACTCGCCACTTCCTCCCTCCGTCATGTCCTTCACATATAAATGCACGAACTGGGTTCTCATAGCTATCATTCCGGGAAGTTCACTCATAAGGTCATAGCATATTTTATTGGTAAAACGGCTCTGGTCCTGTTCATGCTTATTGAGGTTTATCACCTTCTGGTCATCCCATGTCCCCTTGTTATCGCGAATTGTTATCCTGTAATTTTTCTGCGCATATCGTGTTGAGGTCTGACCTCTTATGGTCACTGTCGCATTCGGAACTACCTGACCATACCCTAACTGCCCCTCAACCGGTCCGTTCTCATCCCCAACCTGCAATAATCCGTTGACCGCATACCTCTCAATTCCAAGCTCATCATAATGATATGCCGAATAGCTGTTGACCTGCGTCCATGTGTGATCCGTGTTGTCCGAAGCATTTCCCTCACTCACAGTGAGATACATTGTCACAACTGAGGCAGGGTCACGGTTCTCATACAGAGAGGCATTATCATATATCATTCCCCCATTGCCTGCACCCGAGGTATCCGTAGCGGCGTCCTGCTGTTTTCCCCCATCGCCATCACCCCCCGGTACCGACTCCTCAATCGTCTGTTTCAAACCGGAATCATAATTGTTCATGGAGCATGCTGCCAGCACGGCAGACAGCCCTACCAGACAGATACAGCCCATCACTTTTTTTAATATCTTCACACCTGTTCCTCCCCGCTAAACGCCATTGCCCGCTCTCTTTGCAGGTCTTTTCTCCACCTTTTTTCATATCTGGCACCGGAATATGAAGCTATATTGGTGAACACACCCTTCTTAACCTCCTCGACAACAGGCTGGCTGCACAGCACATGATAGAGAAGCCTTCTAAGGTAGAGCCTTAACCCTATAAATGCCACTATCGAAAACACAACCGTTCCAACCCAGAATCCGGCACCATAATACATTGTATCAAGCCTGCCACACACCCATGTACCGACACAGCTCACGGACATAAAGCTCAGCGCGCTGATAAGTGCGCCCTTGTTATCGGCAAAGTAAAGCTGTATAAGCATTAGACAGTTGCCCACCGCATAGAAGGCATATCCCATGCACAGAACCCTGAAAATTCCCAGCATGTCATCATTTATTCCCAAAGGAAGTTTCGGAAGTACAATCGAACCCACTATTATAAATACTATTGTGACGAACAGCTGCTTCATGAACGTATATGTCAGCTCCCTGTACAGGACGGACTTCATCTCCTCACCTGCCTGATTTATGTCCTTGAGTATTCCGCCATTGTTGAGAGCATCAAAATACGCCCTGTATTTGGGGTAAAAATTCACCTCAACCGATATGACAAAATTTATAGTGGTCACAAGAATCGACAAAAAAGCCGCAATTGCCGGAATATCGTAGGTCGGTGCGGCATAAAAAAGCCCCTGTATATGCTCTCCTACAGGGCTTCCCCACATTATAACCAGATGTCCGAACAGCCCAAGTGACATGGCAAGCCCCAAAAATACAAGTGACGGATATCTGTCAAACCACGGCAGGAAGCACGCCGCCGTGACATCACCCTTCGGGAAATAATCCCCCATAATCTTATAGTAAAACACCGCCATAACACCATACGCCAGTACCACTGTAAATAGCATAGTCGATACAACCTCCGAATTAAAAAGCATAAGCAGAACCGCGCCTGCAACTGCTGCCGTCACAACCGCGGACGCAAACACCTTAATTATTCCACGATAATTCTTGACTGCGGTGAGATAGCTCATCTCATTCCACACAATGACCAGTTCCCCAAAAAGGACAACACATAACAGCGCATACACGGTAGGAACACCTGCAAACGCCATAAAAATTCCGTACATGATTTCACCTGCGATAAGCATGGCACAGGTGCTTCCCCAGAATGCCGGAATCACAGCTCCCCTATTGCCGCTGTACAGACTGTCCGCCACGAACCGCGTCATAACCATTGAGAATGTATTGCTCCACACCATCGAAGCAAGCAGCGTGTATGTAACCATGCTGTTTAGCAGCTCCCTTTCATGGTATAACGCTCCAAAATACGCCGACATAAGACCTATCAATATAAGAAAAAACATTCCCAGCAGCATAGGTCCCACGCACACTGTCCCGGCATAACCATACGCCTTGATAAGCTGAAATACCCCTTTTTTTGAAAACATTTTCTTTAGCTCGAAGCCTATTCCCGCCATGATACTCCCCCATTCAATAATTTTCTGTATATCTCCCTGTAGTTCTCCATCGAAACCTCATGTGTGTAGAACATATTCACCCTTCTTTTCCCGGCCTCCCCCATCCTTCTCCTTTTTTCCGGCTCACTGCACAGTTCAAGCATTGCCTGTGCAAGCTGCTCCTTATTCATAGGAGGAACACATATCCCGGCGTTTCCAAACCCATCACTGCCCTCAATCAGCTCGCGGCAACAGCCAACATCCGTTGTCACACATGCGCGCCCGGCCGCAAATGCCTCAAGTACGGATAAGGGCTGCCCCTCCGATATGCTTGTAAGTATCACAAAATCTATTTTTCTGATATATTCGGACACATTCACAACACCGGTGAATATGATTCCCTTGACATCAAGCTGCTCAATCAGTGTCTTACACTCCTCATAATATTCCTCGTCATCCACATCCCCCATTATATGAAGCCGCGTATTTGGCATGATCCGCCGCACCTCTGCGAATGCATATATCATTGTCTTTATATCCTTTATCTTGGCTATCCGGACAATAGCTCCTATATCCACATAGCCGTCATCTTCCTTTGCCCCCACTCCGGCGAACTTTTCCGTGTGCACACCGTTTGGGGTTACCATAAGCTTCGACTCATCGCAGCCAAGCTCATGCTGTATCTCGTTTGCCCTTTTGTAAAGTGCCGTCACAACATCCGCATGTACATACGCACAATCCGAAAAAAGACGAAACATATTTATCCACTGATTCTTAAAATACGGCAGAACCCATTGTGCACGAAGAAGCTCTTCCTCACGCTCCCTTGTGTATATGCCGTGTTCCGTGAGTATGAACGGCTTTTTATACTTCCATTTTCCAAGGCTTCCAAGTATTCCGCTGTAGCCGGTCGCCGTAGCGTGATAGATGTCCGCCTGCGGAACCTCTTTTGTTATCAGATATAGCTGCGGGAGCACCATAGACCTTACATTATAATAAAAATCGGTGAATGACAGATACGTGAATCTTCCCTCGCACAGCTGCATAATTATATTTAAAAACATAGGACTCATCATCATATTGACCGGATTAACCTTTTTATCCTGAAACAGCTCGAAAAGCACGTCCCAGTCAAGACTCTCACCCTCAAAAAGTTTCTCCAGTTCCGTTTTCTCCTCTTGCGTAAAACGAAGTTTTCTTCCACCGTTTTTCAGTTTCTGGTCTAATGCGTCATCAAGAAACACCTCTTGTACCTCAACCACATTTTTCGGCAACTCATACTTATAATGCCCCTTGTTTTCAGCCTGCGCTCCTATGCACCATAAAACAAAATCCACATCCGGCATCGCCTGAATATATTGGTGCATCCAGCTCGACACTCCTCCGTACACATAAGGATAGCTGCCCTCTAATATCATACAGACTCTCACATTGCACCTCCTATATATATCATTATCTCGTCACAGTCCGCCGTGAGCAGATACATGCTTCCCGATATATGCTCATAACTGCACCCACTCGCCCCCTCAATCACTCCGTCACTTATGCGCACTAAAAAGCTCGCCTCCCCGGAGAAGCCTCCCAGTCTTAGTCTTATGCCCTCATCTGTGTATTCCCTCTGCACTGTAAGCGTGTCATACTTTTCAACCGCCCTTCCCATACCACTTCCGGTCACATTGCATATTGAAGGTGCGGACTCATAGACCCACTCAATATAATCTTCCAGACATCCACTCATGTACTCCCAGCCAAGCGCCGCACCTCTGTCCTCATCCAAGGTGTCATCCGGGTGGGTAAAATGCGACTGGACAAACTGATAATTAAGCTCCGACAATGCTACAAGCATCTGGTAATCATCTATGACACATCCGGAGGTTATTCTCGGTGTACTTATGACACCATCCTCCTCAACCTTAAATTCCTGTTCATAAGCTATATTTTCGGCATCCTTAAGAAATGTCGAGGCTATCACCTTTATCTGCGGTGCAGCCTTTATAAGCTCATTTCTGCCCTCCTCGGATAAAATATTCGACGGTGGGACATACACGCAGAAAGCATTATCCGGAAAAAGCCCCTCCGAAAAATCCACCAGCTCCTGCACCGCAGTCTCTATATCCTTTCCGGACTTCCACAGTCTGTAACCGCCGTATTTTTTATCCTCATCAACACCCTCTAAGCACAGCGGCATGTGGTTATAGCCGTGGAATCCAAGCTCTCCTCCGTTGTTCAAAAGCATATTTCCGAATTTCAGAAAGCGCGCCGTTGCCCTGTTCCCCTCAAAGGGTGCCTCAACCTCATCCGAATAGTTTTCGATTATAAGTCCTGTATGAATTATTCCGAACCGGTTCTCGAATTCCATCATTTTCGGCCACCATACATTCGTATAGAATGAGGCTACATCCACTCCGTAATCCCTTCTTATATACTCCGCATTGCCCGCCGGAACCGGGGACGGAAAGTCATCCAGATAGAATGCCGAAGCATTGATTACCGGATACACATAGGCATCATAGAGCGCCGTGTATGCAAGATTTATGAAGCCTCTTGCATATTTTTCCGTCACTGCCTGATTTATAACGGCAACCCTTCCCTTTCCGTAATCGTTCGTCCACACAATCGGCACGTCCCCCTCCTCCGATACCACATAGACATCACAGTCATTTTTCAGCTGTACCTGAAGCGATGACATCACGCCCTCCTCCATGCTTCTGTCATACCAGAATATGTCATCGTCATCCGCTCCTATCATGCATCCTTTCAAAAAACGCACGCCATACACATTGGGATAATTGTCAATTATATCTATTCCGAATTTAGCCGCTACAGCGTTAAAAAAAGGGTCGACCTCCGGTGTCACCACCGTAAGCAGCCTGCCACCTTTTTTTACCCACGAAAAAACAGGCATGAGTTTATCCGCAAACACGTCCCAGTTCTGGAAAGTAACCACTGCGGCGGCGTATTCGTCAAGCACTGCCACCTCAAAATTCTCATCCACTTCGCATACATCATATCCGACCTTCATGCCGTCAAGCACCGTCTCCATAATACCAAGGTAAGTATCACTCACTTCCTCAGCCGATGTGAGAATCAGACACTCCTTTGTCAGCTCAATTTCTTCCGTATATATAGTTTCCCATTCTCTCACTGCAGCATCAGTCTGCTCATAACCGATACCTGCCCTTTCCCTGAACACGAGAATACTCAGCACGAATAGCGCTGCAACCGGGAGCAGAACCTTTCCCGCAATTTTTTTCTTCATACCCCTCATAGTCAAATCACCTCAATCTGCATGTGACCATACATCCAGCCACTGCCTTCCACTGCTGTCCAAATATATGTCCTTGTCCTTGATTTCCTGTAGGACATCCTTAATTTTCTCCCCATTGTTCGTACAGTAATAATACTGCACATACAGGCAGTACACCCTTATATCCTGCGGGTATTTCTTTTCAAGCACCGCAAGTCTTTTATCTATACCATCAGTTATTCCAAGCATTATACTGTTTTCTATATACTCAAACTCATATCGCACCGCCTCAGGCTGCATGACACACAGTTTTTTTAAAACCTCATGGAGTCTCATACGGTACTGCCTAAGCACCGTATCCGTGATAAACCCACTGTCTATGTATGCCTTAAGCTCATTTCTGCATTTTACAAGCGCATACGAATCATCCGGATTTAACCTTATCTCTTCAAGCAGGCGTCCTATGCGCTCCTCATACCCGCTCTGTATCTCCATCATGGATGTAGTCGCATAGTGGGTGAGCTCGACATCATCGGACAAAGTGACCCTTTTTAACAGCTCAACATACTGCTCCGGATTGGCATGCAGAAGCTTCATCATCAGCTTTCTGCTCACAACCGGGCTGTTCACGGTCATCGCCTCCTCAAGTGGTACAATAAAGTCATCATCCTTCCCGGCAATCACTTCTCTACGCCACACATCATCGCCCTGAAGCCTTCCATAATCCTCAACATCCCGCAAATCCTGTCTGTTATGCCTCACCTGCCATTCATCAATAATAAGCAGCATGTACCCACACACCGGAAGCAGCACCACAGCCGGAAAGATGACATGGCGCGTCCTAAGCTTCCTTAACCTCATCATTGCGAAAATCACTGCACAGATTATCAGATGTAATGCCAGCAAAACACCAATCACTATATTCCCCATAGCAAACTCACTCCCTTACCTCCTCAAACTCTATCCCGCTGTTCAAAAGCCGCCCCGCAACCGCCTTCATGTCCGCACTGCTTGTCTGCGACAACAAAAGGCACAGCTTTCCATCCTTTCCGATTCCAAGGACATCATTCTCACGCACCAGCCCCGAAAGTCTCCTGCTTATTTCATTAAGCTTCCTATCATCTTCGACCTCTATCTCAAGCAGCACATAATCCGAATACTGTTTTCTTCTCATCTGCTTCTTCACATCAAGAAGCTCCTCGAATTTATCTGCCTCAAGAATCCTTGTATCCTCAATCACTTTCTCATCCATTTCATAGAATTCCATCGCACGCACGAGCGAATCCTGTATCAAATCCGACATTATTCTCAATTTGTTGGAAAACTCCATATTCATCTGTGTGTAGTCCGCCTCCATAATGAGAATCATTCCCACAAGCACCCCTTCCCTGCGTATAGGTGTCGCGTATGCAGGATAATTTTTGAGTGCTTTGCGGTTGACAAATGTCTCATTATTTTCAAGGCAGCCAAGCAATTCCGGATAATCCGTAATTTTGAGTGATTTTTCCGCACTGCCAATGCATCGTCTTGAGCACACATACAATCTTGCAAATGAGCTGTCCTCCTTTATGCTGTATATCGCGACATGCGAATTGCCAAGAACCTCCTCGCAGACATCCACAGCCTCATAAAACACCATTTCCGGAAGTGTTGAGTTGAGCCTTTTTATGACGGAATACATCTTGCCGAAGCTGTCCTTATATCCGATTATCTGATTATTGAAACGCTCCTTTCCCTTCGCCACCTCCGTGTAAAGTCCATGCAGGAAATTATATTTTTCTTCCAAAAGCCTTAATTCATCTGCCTTACTTTTTATTTCATCACGCGCCTTGTCCCTGTTGTATCCCAGCACGCAGCCAATTAACAGATAGCAGGCAAACGGCAGCCAGTTCTGAACATTAAAAAACAACACCTGCCATGACATCTGTGCCGCATTGGAGAAAATGTACCCCACGCTCGCCATAAGTGCGGACACTACGCCCGCTCCAAGGCCATTTATACATGCAATGATGGTGATATACACAAATCTGAAATCAATAAAGTTAAACATTCCGTTATCCCTTGTAAGGTAATTGAGAGCTTCCGCCACTGCGAACAGAACTATCTGCTCCACAATAATTCTGAAAATCCTTCGCGACAGAATGCGGTGTGCCCTGCGATTTTTATTCTTATTGTTCTTTTCAAGCTGGCTGTGTGACGCCTCCTCCAAATCCCTTCTGATATCTGCCATCGGAGCCCAGCCGTACTCCTTGCGCGCCCACTCATCGGTCTGATACAGCGGTGTACATTCGTCCTTTCCGCTGTATTTTACTTCAACCTGTAAGCCATGCTCCTTGCCCAGCTCTGTATAAAGCTTCGCCAGCTCCTCAAAGCTTATCTTATTTTTGCCGCTTATATTGCTGTCAAGATAAGGCTCCTCCCATGGATCATCGAACATTCTGCAAAGCAGCAATGCCAAATCATCCTCCCTGAGAAAATCCGTCTGTGTGCTCTCATAGCCCGGAAGCACAAGCTGCTTTCCCGAAAACACGGTATCAAGCCACCTTCCGGCATGACTTGTCTTTATCACGGTATGATACAGATACGGAACACGCAAGAGTTGAACCTTCATACCCTGCACCTGAGCCGCCTTGTGGCAGAGCTGCTCACACGCATCAAGAAGCACCTCCCTGCTCATCTCGCCTTTTTTTCTGTCCTCCTGTGGTCTGTTTCCTGTTATATAGATGAAGTTGCTGATATTTCTTTTTCTGCACAAATACAGTATGTATTCAAGCTTCTCAAGCTCATCAAATATCTTTTTCTCACCATCAAGCACCTGTGAAAAGAAAACAACTGTTTCAAAATTAAACGAACGGAAAATATGCTCCGTATCCTCATCATTTTCAGATTTAAAAAACAGAATATTCTTTTTCTTTAATTTATCTTTTGCGCAACTACCGTTTAACACAATACATCTGTACTCTTTTTCTATAGCATTGTAAAAGCCCTCCGATACCGCCGCTGTATTTCCCGCAAATAATATGTCCACGTTACGTCCTTTCCGTAATTCCGCCCATTACCATGCGGAATACTATTTATATTTAGCTGATATTCCTCTCATTTTTGTCCTAAAAATTCCATAACTCCCTCCGCTATCGCTTTAGAAACCCTCTTCTGGTATTCCTCGCTCACAAGAAGCTTCGCCTCGTCATAATTCGTGATAAAACCACATTCCACAATCACCGTCGGACACGGCGTATGTATCAGCATATAATAGCTGTCGTTTGCCTTAATCTTGCGGTTATTTGTCTCATCCAGATTATTTTTCATACTGTCCTGTATGCACTGTGCAAGCTGCTTTCCCTTTTCGGAATGCTTATAATAAAACACCTGTGCCCCGCATACCGCACTGTCACTAAAGCTGTTCTGATGTATGCTTACAACAATATCCGCCTTATTTTCTGAGATTATCGAGCATCTTTTTTTCATGTCCGCAATCTTTTTGTTGCTGTCACCTTCCTCATACAATCCATCATCCGTCGTTCTGGTAAGCACCACATTCATTCCCTTTGCCTCTAGCTCCTCCTTCAGCATATACGAAACGGCAAGATTGATTTCTTTTTCAACAGTGTTATTCACACCCAACATTCCCGGGTCAACACCTCCATGTCCGGGGTCGATGACAATAAGATATTCTCTCGTATCTGAATCCTGCGTGCCTTGCCCACTCTCCTGCTCCTTGTCTGTAACCTCCACCCCTGCCGCCTTCGCATCCACAGCCAGATTCTCATCCGTATATAAGAAATACCTCATAAGAAACCACAGGGAAAATATCATAACGAGCCCCATTCCAAGAGAAAGTAAGTCTTTTTTCACAACAAAAAACCCCACGCATAGAATACATATTTTTATTCTATGCGCGGGGTCAAAAATTATTCCTTATATGAAATTTATCTGTTATATTTGTTTATCACGTCCCATACCTCCGGGAACTCTCCGCCAAGGCTCCATGCAGACACCCCGGCAAGACCATACTCACTCACAATCTTCATCTTCTCCTCGATGGATTTCGCGTCCTCAAGCCATACACTGTAATGATGACCTTCTACGTCTCCCTCAGCGACATACTGCCCCATGCTCTCGCTCCAGTTAGCAATAAGTCCAAGCTCCTCCACTCTGTCATAAGAAGCCTTCATCGTATATGCCTTGGAATTAAGTACCTGCTGTCCATTCTCGTCCACATACTCTTCCCACATTCTCGTGTAAAACGGAAGAGCGTTTATCGTCTTTTCTGCCGGAACGCTGGAAAGAGTATTTACTATGCCGTTTCTTACAAAATCAAGTGAAGCAACGCTTCCTGCCTCTGCGCTTCCGTTGTAATGTTCATCGTAGCCCATGACTATCACATAATCGACTATCGCTCCCTGCTCGGCGCGGTCATAATGAGCCGAATGCGCCATTGGAACATAGTTATCGACTGAAAGGACAATTCCCTCATTCCTGCACTCTATAGACAGCTCCCTCAAAAACTGTATGAAGTGAATACCGTTTTCCGATGTTACCTTCTCAAAATCAATATTGATTCCATCATATCCGTATGTGTGTACCTCATTCATCATCGCCGCTATAAGTGCTCTTCTATTCTCCGTTATGGAAAACAGCTCATTCTCGCTCCATCCGTTCTCCTCACTTACAGATGTAAAATCACTCCACAGCGGCCATATCTGGCGGCCTGTCTCATGTATGTAATCCACATATTCCTGCTGTGCAAAGGAGTTAAAACCTCCTAAGCTGTCTGACAGCTGATACCACGTCGGCGATACAACATTGACCCCCTGCGTAGCGTCAAGAAGACTATAAATCTTACCATTATCATTCAAATCATAGACAGCGTGCCACACCATATTGACCTTATCTTTACGCGAAACAGAGGTATATATAGGAGCCTGATAATCATTAGACGTTGTCACCGTGAAGCTCTCGCCAAGCTCCTTTGTCCTTATATAGCCTCTTATGCCGTCATCCGTGGTAAGCTCCGTCCAGTCACCGTCATCACCTGTGACAGCCCAGTGTATTCCGTCATCACCTATCGCAAGTATCTCGTCCTTAATGCTTGCCCCGGTTCTTATCGTCCCTTCATCACCAATATGAACACACTCTCTGTCTCCGTACTCCGTCACAACAAGCATTCTGTATGGTTCGGTTCTCACCTCATATATAAAATCTGAGCGCTCCTTTATGAAATCTGCAGCAATATAAATCTCATCCCCGATACGCCTTGCAATGACATAATGTTCTTTCTTAACCTTATCCCCTACATAATATGCCTGACTGTCAAAGGGAATCGTCACTATCTTAGTCGGTGTTGTATAGATGAGTTCATCATTGGCAGCATCATGGTAAAACCTGTGATTAAGCTTATCATCTATAAAATCCTTCTTAAAATACCACACATCACCAAAACGGTATGCCGTATTCTCCGTCTTTTCCCCATTGAGCAGCATAAACGCCGTCACTGAATCCTTGCCGTAATTATCTGCATCTGAAGCTCCGGCTTCAGAAATGTATCCATGCTGTCTGTAATAGTCCTCAAATGTAATCCTCGTCTTATTCGGCGTGTACTTATCTATCAATGTAACAAGCCCTATTCCACCTGCAACAAGAACACATACAACTATGACTGCCGCTATAATTCCCGCCGAACGCTTATTCCTGCTTTTTCTGCTTCTCTTTACAGGCGCCTCCTGCATATAATAATCATCTATATCATTGTCATCTATTCTATCCTTCTCATCAAAGTCTTCATCCATCATATAACGTCTATTCTTAGCCATTTATCCGCTCCCTGAATATTTTTATGAACTTCTTATATTAGCTCGCTATCGTTTTTAACATTATTATTCTAATACCGTTCTAATATTTTTAATTATACTTTCGGGAAGTCATATTTTCAATACCGATTGTTTTCCATATTTAAAAATACCCCGGAAAGCATCGCCGTCCGGGGCAAGAGGGACCTTATAAAACTCTAATGTTATTTATTCACTGAGTCTCACACACTGAAACTCAACCCCTGTAATTTTTCCCATCTCATCAAATGAGTATGAACGCATATATGTGCATGGTCCATCTCTAAGGAGCATATCGGTAAGCCGCTTATTTATGCTCGCCTGATATCCACTGACCGTGACCTTAATGCCCTGTTCCTTATAGTTCGCAAGTTCGCTGCAAAGCTGTAGGGATGTCTCATTGTGCATTTCAACCGCTTCCTTAAGTATGCCCTTCATAACCTGCCTCCATGCTTAATTTGCATTGTTTCATCTACCTTAATTTTTCGTGCCATATTAATGCCATTTACCAGATTCTTTGTGATATATTATTTATCCGTATAAAAGCATACCTGTGACTTATTTTTAAGTTAATTGTTACATATTTAGAATACCTGCTTATATCAAAACTTCTTCCATAAAAATGAGGGTCTCCCTCGATATGGCGAATGGTTCCATATCCACAGGGATAAGAATCGGCTGCCCTTTAACTGCTTTCTTATATGCTCTTAATCCCTCATTTGAATAAAAGACAGACATAAACTGCATATTCCTGATATTTCTTCTTTCCAAAAGATACACCGCATCCAATGAATTTTTATAATTGCATAAGCTTAAATCCCCTATCAAAAAAAATCTGTCACACCCTTGCAGCCTGACATCCCCGATATAATCTGCCTGACCAAAATCAATTATATGATAATCATATTGTTCCTGCACTGTGAGTCCGGCAGCTTCGTCACTTCCCGCCAAAAACGTAATATTTGCATAGATAAAAGCAGCGTATATCTCTTCACCTTGAATAACCTTTGCCTGTCTTGTTAATATTATATTTTTCTTAATAATATCCAATGCTTTTTCATCATAGCTGCTTACTACCACACGCTTTTTTCTCACGTTTGACAGATAATTGGCGGCGCATAAGACAAAGTGCGTTACTCCACATCTGCTTTGCGTTCCTGCAACACCTATTACCACCTTTTTTGCCGGACCATCCCAATATGCCTGTCTTCTCAATTATATCTCTCCCCTTTTTAAACGAATATGGTCTCGTACAATACGGAATCCTGAAAGCATTTCCCATGTTGTGTTCCTTCCTGATTCCTATATATTCCCGACCATCCGCAAAATTAACTGCACCTACGAACTCTACTCCCTTTTTTCTGAGTTCTGCTGCTGCCGTCTCATAGTCGATGAGCTCCTCTACGGTATGTCCCGTCACCAGAATGAACTTAAAAGTATCTTTTTTAATATCATTCAAGGTATTCTCATCCCACTCCCACATGCTTCCGATTTCCCTTACTATGACAGTGTACTTTTTACGTTCCTCATCGCTTACCGGAACGGCAAAACCTTTATAATCAGGTAACACCTCCACGCCGTCAACATTATAAATTCCTCCGTGACAGCTTACGCTCCGTATCCCACTATATAATGGGACAGAAAACCTTCTATTGCCATTATAGGCAAGCTCCAACAGACACTTATATCCCATAGATGTAAGCTGGGCTGCCAGCATTATGGCAAAATGTGTTGTTCCCACACGCCGGGTGCTTCCCGAAACCAAAATAACCTTAGGATCTGCTGTTATCTTTTCATTAAATAACTTCTGTGATTGTTCCAGTGCAAGAAACAGTTCATTAGCATCCTTAAAGCGCTCTGATGCATTCTGACTGGTGCATTTATTGATTATAAATTGAAAATTCTCCGAACAAATATAATTTTTAAAACTACAGGAAATCTGCCCTGTAAGCATGAAACGCATCATCATTCCAAGTGAATATACGTCACATCTTGTTCCCGGACTTCCTCCGTGATACAGTTCAGGAGCAGCATACCCTGCTGTCCCCATCACACACCCGGGAATCTCATCCTCCATGCAGCTGCTTCCAAAATCAACAAGCTTAACTCCATCCTCAGTGAGTAAAACATTGTCCGGCTTAATATCCAGATGTAATAATCCTGCCTGCGTCTGCATATAACTAAGAACAGTACATATACTCATAATAATGCTGCACGTCTCGTCCTGTGCAAGCCTTGTCCTATCCCTGACATATTCCGAAAGTGAAATCCCTTCTATATATTCTTCAACAATATAGAAATACACATCATCCTCGTCAATATCATATATTATAGGTAAGGATGTATGCCGCAGATTCTTAAGCGCATCTGCCTCATGCCTTCTTGTGTTGTGTACATCCTTGCTCTTACGGATTCGCTTAACAGCCCTGTATACTCCAAGTCCAATGTGTCTTGTAAGAAATACCTCGCCAAAGGCTCCCTGCCCGAGCCTTCTAAGGATTAGGTACCTGCCATCCAACAGAGTATCATGTGTATCGGTAAATACCACCTCCATTGATAACAACAAATCCTAAATCTATTTTACCAAATAAAATTATTTGTACAACCGTCTTTGATTGTAGAGTTATTAAACACATGTTTAATTTTAACATTATACAGACATTCTGAAGCTTGTCGTTCATGTTGGGAGCATATATAAATTTCATACTTTTTTCATAGTATTAAACCTTTACAGAATAATAACAAATGACGTATAATAAACAGGTCAGGAAGGATGTGATTTGACATGAAAATAGAAAGACTAAGTGAAAATTCAATACGTTGTACCCTTAATCGTGCTGACTTAGACTCAAGAGAGCTTAAAATCAGCGAATTAGCCTATGGAACAGAAAAGGCTAAAAGCCTTTTTAAAGATATGATTGCGCAGGCCTCTTTTGAATGTGGATTCGAAGCAGATGATATCCCTCTTATGATAGAAGCCATTCCTGTATCACCGGACTGTATTATTCTTGTCATCACGAAGGTTGAGGATCCTGAAGAGCTTGACACACGCTTTTCTAAGTTCGCACCATCCGATGAAGACGAAGATTATGCGGACATGCTCGACTCTGACGATGATATGCACGGCATGGATGACGGTTCGTCCCTGCTTAACAGAATAAATGAAGCACTTAATCAGGATGCCGATTTCATTCCGTTCTCGGACAGTCTTATGAAGAAATCCAAGAACGGCAATAAGACTAGCGATAAGCTTGATGACAACTCCGGCTCTAAGATAATAGGGGGCAGCGCCTCCGAAAAGACCGAAGGCTCTGCGTCCGGCAGGAAGTCATCCAAGAATGGCAGTGACAAGACTTCATCCGGCATATCAGACAAAAAATCCTCCGGCAACAGCTCCGATGGTTCCGCTTACACCGGCTCAGCCAATATTTCCGGTGCTGATAACGGTAGCGATATCTGTGCAGTGGTTCCGCTTGAGAAGCTGTTCTCATTCAAGGACTTAAATCAGGTGACTGTTGCAGCTACAGCCGTGAACAGCCGTTTCAGCGGAAGCAGCATTCTCTACAAGAATCCTGTCAACCTCCGCTACTACCTGTTCATACGCAGCGATGACATGAACCTTGATGAATTCACCGGTGTGAACAACACGCTGTCCGAATACGGCATAAGAGAGAAGCTCTCATACGCAACAGTTTCGTATCTCAACGAACATGATGAGGTTATCATCCGCAAGGATGCGGTGAAGGTACTGGCGGAATTATAGCTCTGGTTCGTGGTAATGGAAATATATGTGGCATATATGGGCACATATTGAATAAGCTTATTAAAAATACCCACAGTACTCTGGTTATAGATTGCTATAACGGTGTGCCGGGGTATTTTTTCGCTTTTCATTCAAATATACCCGCAACGCAACAATTATCGCACGCTATAATGGTTTTTGCGGGTATGAGTGCATTATTTCTTATTCTATACCCACATGCTCACCTCAATCTGCGATTTCTTGGGTATAATTTTGATTTTCACTCATATATACCCACAACGTAGCAATTTTTGCCTGCTATGAGGGATTCTGTGGGCATAGGCAACAAGTTTTCCTTTTCTATACCCATCTATGCCCCGCACATTCCCACAATCTCAATCCGCAAAATTATCCAATGCCTCACCACAATTTCCACAAAAAAAGAGTGAACAAGTTTTTATTCGAACCTGATTCACTCTCTTTTCATTAAAAAGCAACGTAGCTTTCAATTTTTAATTTTTGTTGAAATTCCAAGCTATCGCCTTATCCTTGCAGCTCGTCTGATTACTTCGCTGCAAGAAACTCATTAATCTTAGCTGTAATCTCATCCGGGTCAAGACCGTGAACAAGAGCAGCCTCCTCTAAAGACTCGCCCTGTGCTGATGGACAGCCGATGCAATGCATTCCCTCGTTAAGTAAAATAGGAACAATATCATAATCAACATTGATAATGTCGATGATTCTCATTTCTTTGCTAACCTGTGCCATTGTGTTTTCCTCCTGAAAAAATATAATAATATAGTAACTGTTCAGAGCCGACCTATAAAATGATTTCCATTTTATCATCACTTTATACTAACTTTCCGGTTCCGGACACTTACATGTAATGACCACTGCTTATTGTACCACAGAGGATTTATATTGTAAAGATGGTACACAATATGCGGTCTTCATTCTTTTATTATTATCACTTAACGGTATGATTGTTCCTTATGAACACATTTGTGACTACAGTGTGAAATTTACCCATTTTATAAGGAATTTTCTCAAAATTTTTATGTACATTTTTGTGTACAATCCGTGAATTTTCTTCTTTAACCCTTGACGTGTATACAATGTGCATTGTATAATACAGCTATAAAAAAGTGTATAATCCGCTTGGTTGGGACGGTACATCCGGCTTAACCTATGAGTGGCGGATAACACATATAAAACACTTTACTATAATAGGAGGTTTTTTTCATTATGAGATCAGAATGGACAGGTTTCGTAGGTGGTAAGTGGGAAGAGCAGGTTGATGTCAGAGACTTCATCCAGAAGAACTACACACCTTATGAAGGAGATGATTCTTTCCTTTGCGGTCCTACAGAGGCTACTAAGACTCTTTGGGCACAGGTTATGGAGCTTTCAAAGGAGGAGCGTGAGAAGGGCGGCGTCCTTGATATGGACACTAAGGTTCCTTCAACAATCACATCCCATGCTGCTGGTTACCTTAACAAGGACTTAGAGAAGATCGTTGGTCTCCAGACAGATAAGCCTTTCAAGAGATCACTTCAGCCATACGGTGGTATCAACATGGCTAAGGCAGCTCTTGTAACTAATGGTTACAAGCTTGATCCTGAAATCGAGGAGTTCTTCACAATTCACAGAAAGACACACAACGCTGGTGTATTCGATGCTTATACTCCAGAGATGAGAGTTTGCCGTTCTAACCATATCATCACAGGTCTTCCAGATGCTTACGGACGTGGACGTATCATCGGCGACTACAGAAGAGTTGCTCTTTACGGTGTTGATTTCCTTATCAAGGATAAGGAGTACCAGAAGGCTACAACTTCTAAGGTTATGACTCCTGATGTTATCCGTGACAGAGAGGAGCTTTCTGAGCAGATCAGAGCTCTCGGCGAGTTAAAGAAGTTAGGTGAGATCTACGGCTGCGATATTTCTAAGCCAGCTACTAACGTACAGGAAGCTATTCAGGCTACTTACTTTGGTTACCTTGCTGCTGTTAAGGAGCAGAACGGTGCTGCTATGTCACTTGGACGTACATCTACATTCCTTGATTGCTACGCTCAGAGAGACTTAGCTAACGGTACATTTACAGAGGAGCAGATTCAGGAGTTCGTTGATCACTTCATCATGAAGTTAAGACTTGTTAAGTTCGCTCGTACACCTGAGTACAACGCTCTCTTCGCTGGTGACCCTACTTGGGTAACAGAGTCCCTTGGTGGTATGGGTGTTGATGGACGTACACTTGTAACAAAGATGTGCTTCCGTTACCTTCACACATTAAGCAACCTTGGTACAGCTCCAGAGCCTAACATGACAGTTCTCTGGTCAACAAGACTTCCAGAGGGTTGGAAGAAGTTCTGTGCTAAGACATCTATCATGTCATCTTCAGTTCAGTACGAGAACGATGACCTCATGAGAGTAACTCATGGTGATGACTACGCTATCGCTTGCTGCGTATCCTCAATGAGAGTTGGTAAGGAAATGCAGTTCTTCGGAGCAAGAGCTAACCTTGCTAAGTGTCTCCTCTACGCTATCAACGGTGGTGTTGATGAGAAGACTGGTGTACAGGTTGGTCCTAAGTACAGACCTGTTGAAGGCGAGTACCTTGATTACGATGATGTAATGGCTAAGTACACAGATATGATGGAGTGGTTAGCAGATGTTTACGTTAATACTCTTAACGTAATTCACTATATGCATGATAAGTACTGCTATGAGAGACTTCAGATGGCTCTCCATGACAGAGAGGTTAAGAGATACTTCGCAACAGGTATCGCTGGTCTTTCAGTTGTAGCTGACTCCTTATCAGCAATCAAGTACGCTAAGGTTAAGGTTATCAGAACTGACGTTGAGATTACTAAGAAGGTTAAGGATCCTCAGACAGCTAAGTCTGTTATCAAGACAATCGGTGTTGCTAAGAACGTAGCTACTGATTTCGAGGTTGAGGGTGAATTCCCTAAGTATGGTAACAACGATGACAGAGTAGATAAGATTGCTGTTGAGATAGTTGAGAAGTTCATGGCTATGGTTCGTTCTCACTACACATACAGAAATGGTGTTCCTACAACATCTATCCTTACAATTACATCTAACGTTACTTATGGTAACGCTACAGGTTCTACACCTGATGGACGTAAGGCTGGTGTTCCATTCGCTCCTGGTGCTAACCCAATGCACGGACGTGATAAGAACGGTGCTGTAGCTTCCCTTTCATCAGTTGCTAAGCTTCCATTCAAGGATGCACAGGATGGTATTTCTAACACATTTACTATCGTTCCTGGTGCTCTTGGTAAGGAAGACGCTGTATTTGCCGGCGACCTTGATATCGACTTAAATAAGTAAGGTGCCTGGCTCAAGGTCGCCAGAGACCTTGATATCGACTTAAATAAGTAATTTGCAAAACAATCAATCCACAGTCTCCGAACTGCCACCAATCAGTGCAGTTTGGATTCTGCGGCAGTTTTATAGGAGGTTATCATGGACAACTCTAAAGTGGACGACATTGTATCAATGTTAGATAATCTCATGGCTGCTGATGGTGGTCACGTCAACGTAGTTGTTGACAATAGCGCCCCTGCAGCCGAAAAGACAGTACAGACCAACAACAGTCTCGCCTGCAACGGCCAGATGGCATGCAGCGTTCCGACACTTCATGTCGGACTTGACCGAGACGAGAATGAATAGGATTAGGAGGATTAATATAATGGCAGAGATTAGTCAGAACCAGATTGATAACCTTGCATCAATGTTAGATGGATATGTAGCTAAGGGCGGACATCATCTCAATGTTAATGTTCTCAACAGAGAGACATTACTTGACGCTCAGGCTCATCCTGAGAAGTACCCACAGCTTACTATCCGTGTATCAGGATACGCTGTTAACTTCATCAAGCTCACAAAGGCTCAGCAGGATGACGTTATCAACAGAACTTTCCATCAGGCTATGTAATTAGCTTTATGAAAAGTTTATCTGATGGAAAGTTCTACTTTCACATCAGGCTATGTAATTAGCAACATTACAGACCTTTATTACAGGCAGACACTTCTTGTGCCTGCCTGTTTTTTACACATGGTATTTATATTTTTTTAACTTTTATTTTGGTATAAATAGTGATATACTTTTATAGTACCAAAAGAAATATCTATTGTAATTTGGCATTTCATTTGGTATTATTTTTTTGACATGGAGGAACAAGGATTGATATGAACGGGAGAATACATTCTTTAGAAACCTTTGGCACCGTCGATGGACCTGGAATCCGATTCGTGGTGTTCGTGCAGGGTTGCCCAATGCGTTGTCTATATTGTCATAATCCCGATACATGGGCTACGACCGGCGGGACAGAGATTTCTGTAGACGAGATTTTACAGAAGTATGAGGATAATAAGTCCTTTTATAAGAACGGAGGTCTTACCGTTACCGGCGGCGAACCGCTCCTACAGATAGACTTTCTCACTGAGCTTTTTATGAAGGCTAAGGCACAGGGTATACACACATGTATCGATACATCCGGTATTGTTTTTAAGCCTGATAACAAGGTTATTGTAGATAAGATGGATGTACTTATGCAGTATACAGACCTTGTAATGCTCGACATTAAGCACATTGACCCGGAAGAGCATATGAAGCTGTGCAGCCAGCCTAATGATGGCATACTCGCATTTGCGCAGTATCTCAGCGATAAGGGAATACCTACATGGATACGTCATGTTGTTGTACCGGGTATAACCGACAATGAGAAGTATCTGTATCAGCTTGGACTTTTCATTGGCAAGCTTAAAAATGTCAAGGCTCTTGACGTACTTCCTTATCACACTATGGGTGTTGTCAAGTACGAGAATCTTGGCTTTGATTACCCTCTTAAGGGTGTACCTGCTGAGTCCAAGGAAGCAGTCATTAAGGCTAAATCCGTTATAATCAAAGGTATCAAAGAAGCGCGAGCTTCTCTGAATAATACAAATAATACAAAACAGTAATAGAAGTGTTTACACTTCAGATGGGAGGAAATTATGTACGTTGTAGGTGATGCTTGTGTCAGCTGTGGTGCTTGTGCTGCCGGCTGCCCTGTAGGTGCTATCTCCGAGGGTTCTGAGCATATGGAGATTAACACAGATGTATGTGTACAGTGTGGCGCTTGTGAAGCTACTTGCCCTGTAGGTGCTATCACAGAGAAGTAATAAAAATGGAGCTATGTCTATATGCCGGTGTTTCCGGTATATAAGATATGGCTCCATTTTTTATATTAACTACTCACCTTCATACTTTGCCCACCTATGGGCACTAATTCTAAATATGCCTGCATGTCACAGGCTTCCTATTTTACCTTCTTAAATAATCCATGACGTCTCTTTGACTTATCCCCACGCTCACGATATGCTGCAGCCTCCTTATTGCTTTTTTGAACTCCTCGAATTGTTTCATCCAGCCTCCTGAAACGGTCATCTTCCGCCTCCTCGCGTACACGCATCATGTAATCCATCTCCTTGATTACCTTATCGCATACGCGTTCGGATACAGCTGCGGAAATATTCTCCCCAAGTGCCACATTGTTCTCTAGCAGTGAACGTGTCACAATATCTCCGATAATCTGCTCGAACTGCGCAAGCTTATCCTCAGAACGCTTCATGGCAAGCTCCTCCTGTGTCAGAGCCGCGACCTCCGATGTACCTGCACTCTCCATATGCGCCTCCCCCTGCGCCACATGTACATCGCTATCCACAGCTCCATTGTCGGCAGCCTGTACATTGTTGTCTGGGGCTCCATTTCCGGCAGCCTGTACATTTTTATCCGCAGTCTCATTTCCCACGGACTGCATGACTGCCGTTCCCTGCATGTGCCCGTCAAGCACAGCCTTCACAGCCTTGAGCTGGAAACCGCTGTCCTTAAGCTCCTTAATCTGCTTGAACAGTTCAATCTGCCTCTCCGTATAATACCTATGCCCCATTTCATTGCGCGGTATATCCAGATCAAGCTCATCCTCCCAGTATCTGAGCACATGTGTCTCGATTCCGGTGCGCTCCGCCGCTTCAGATATTATGTACCTTTTTTCTTCCATCTATGAAACAACTCCCCTGCAAAAAGTAAGACCGGATAAAGTTTTCCTCTATCCGGTCTATATAGTACCATACTGTATATACTTTTTTCGTGTATTTCAATCGACAAATTTCGCTAACTTCTCTCAAGATTTGCAAAACGCTGCTTATCGCCAATCCATGCAAGCTCAACAGTTCCGACAGGACCGTTTCTCTGCTTGGCGATGATCACCTCAGCTACGCCCGGCTTATCCGTATCCTTCTTGTAATATTCATCCCTGTATAGGAACATTACAACGTCGGCGTCCTGCTCTATGGCTCCGGACTCACGCAAATCCGAAAGCATTGGTCTGTGGTCTGGTCTTTGCTCAACCGCACGGCTTAGCTGTGACAGTGCGATGACGGGAACATTCAGCTCCCTGGCTAAAGCCTTGAGGGAACGTGAGATTTCCGACACCTCCTGCTGTCTTGATTCAGACTTGGTGCTGCTCGTCATAAGCTGTATATAGTCGATTATGATAAGTCCAAGGTCATCATGCTCAAGCTTTATCTTACGGCACTTGGAGCGCAGATCCGATATTGATATACCCGGAGTATCATCTATTACAAGTCCTGAATTACCTATAATCGAAGCACCTTCGACAAGATTCTCCCATTCACCCTCAGTCAGGTTTCCTGTTCTGAGATTCTGGGCGCTAACCCCCGACTCCATTGAAAGAAAACGGTTCACAAGCTGAACCTTGGACATTTCCAGACTGAATATCACGGTGGTTATGTGCTTCTTACATGCCGCATAAGCCGCAAGGTTAAGTGCAAATGCCGTCTTTCCCATTGACGGACGTGCTGCAACAAGAATCATATCCGAAGGCTGTAGACCTGCGGTACGGTAATCAAGATCTGTAAATCCCGTTGGAATACCTGTTACGCTTCCGCTCTGCTTAGAAGCTGCCTCGATACGGTTTATCGCATCCATGACAACATCTTTAATCGGTGTGATATCCTCCGCTCCTCTTGACTGTAGAAGCTTAAAAAGCTGCTTCTCCGTCTCCTCAAGGATGGCATCTGAGCTCTCGCGCCCTGCATAGCACTCCTCTATTATCGTCTCATTGACCTTTATAACCTTTCTGAGCAGAGATTTTTCTTTTATTATTTTGGCGTAATGCTTCGCATTAGCAGCCGTAGCCTCTGAATCGGCTACTTCCTTCATAAATTCAAGACTGCATATCTCCGGTGGCACGTTCATTGTCTTGAGACGCTCAATAACCGTGACTAAGTCGACCGGTCTGCCCTCCGCGTTAATCTGCACCATCGCCTGATATATTGCGCGGTATTCGCTATGATAAAAGTCATCCGGCACAAGAATGTCCGCAACATCCGTCATCTTGTCCTTATCCATCAGGATACAGCCGATAACTGCCTTCTCGGTCTCAGCGCTATTAGGCATAACACGCCTTATTAACGTATCATCCATCTGTTATCTACCTGTATTATCCTTCCGTTACTTTGACAACAAGCTTAGCTGTTACATCCTTATGAAGCTTACATACCACCTCATAATTTCCAAGAGCCTTGATTGCGTCATTCAATACCATCTTTTTCTTGTCTATATCAATATTGTGCTGTGCCTTTAGCTCCTCAGCAATCTCCTTTGTGGACACGGAGCCGAACACTCTTCCGTCCTTTCCGGACTTGAGCTTTACGACAACTGTCTTATCCTCAAGCTCCTTCGCAAGCTCCTTAGCGTTGGCAAGCGCCTCTGCCGCAAGCTTATCCTCATGTGCCTTCTGAAGCTTTAAATCATTCATGTTCTTAGCATTAACCTCTATACCAAGCTTCTTTGGAAGAATAAAGTTGCGGGCATAGCCTTCGCTCACATTAACCTTCTGTCCCTTTTTTCCAAGTGCCTTTACATCCTGTAATAAAATAACTTCCATTATATTTCTCCTTCCTCTATCATGCCATCTAACGTCTTCTTGACAAGCTCAATAGCTTCCTCAACAGTCATATCTTTAAGCTGTGCGCCGGCAATAGTCATGTGACCGCCTCCGCCTAACTTTTCCATGATGAGCTGTACATTGACCTCGTCAATCGATCTGGCACTCAGATATACCTCGTCATTAAAATAAGTAAATACTATCGACGCCTTAACTCCGTTGATATTAAGAAGCTCATTCGCCGCCTGCGCTCCTACGATTGTAGGGCTCTCAAGATTAGCACTAGGGCATACCGCAAGTGCAAATGAATCTCTATAGACCTCCGCATGGCGCACCGCCTCGGCACGCGCCTTATACTCATTCATATCATCTCTTAAAAGCTTACGCACCTTTATTATATCGGCACCGCTTCTTCTTATAAACGCTGCTGCCTCAAAGGTTCTCACGCCTGCCTTGTTGGTGAAATTATTAGTGTCAACAATAATACCGGCATATATGGCATTAGCTTCGGCGGACTTAAGCTTTACATTGTCTCCGATATACTGAAGTATCTCGGCTACCATTTCGCATGTGGATGAGGCATACGGCTCTATATACGAGAGCACTGCATGATCGATAGTATCTCCGCTCTGTCTGTGGTGGTCAAGCACAACTATTGTCCTGCACTTTTCAACCAGCTCCGGACATTCTGTGTATCCCGGACGATTTACATCCACAACCACAAGTAGTGTATTATCCGATACATACTGCATAGCCTCACTGTTTCTTATAAACAAGTCCTCTTCATACTCCGGAACTCCGGTAAAGGTCTCAACAGTCGGCCTAAGTGACCTTGTAACATCGTTGAGAACAATATTGGCATGCTTATTCAGAGCCTTCGACGCCCTGTATATTCCTATTGCGGCTCCTAACGCATCCGCATCGCTTATCTTATGCCCCATTATGATGACATTGTCTGCGACCTCGATAAGCTCTCTGAGTGCATGTGCCTTGACTCTAGCCTTAACTCTTGTATTCTTCTCGACAGTAGTGCTCTTTCCTCCAAAGAAGGTGGTCTGGTCACCCTCCTTGACAACGGTCTGGTCGCCTCCACGTCCAAGCGCAAGATCAATCGCAGCGCGCGCCATCTCATAATTCTTGTTAAAATTATCGTACCCGGCTGCAACACCTATGCTCAGGGTAACCGCCATCGAATTTCCTATATCGGTTGTCCTTACTTCCTCAAGAATAGAAAACTTATCCGCCCTAAGCTCTTCAAGATACTTATAATTGAATACTAAAAGATACTTATCCTTCTCAAGCTTCTTGACAATACCGTTGCCATTGGTAATATACTTGCTTATCTTTCTCTCAACCAGTCCGGCAAGGAGCGAACGTCTGAGTTCATCTATGCTCTCGAGTGCTTCATCATAATTATCTATATAGATAAGCCCTACAACAATTCTTTCATCATGAATCTGCTGGATATACTTCTTTATATCCGTCTCATCAAAAAGATACACCGCCATCAATGCCGGTACATTCTTTACATTTAAAAGGGAATTATCCTCCATAAGCGAATCTATGGCAAGCTTCTTAAAATCCACCCTGTAATTGCGTTCATCATAAACTATATCTGCCGAAAATTCATTTTCATCCGTATCAAAAATCCGGCTATCTATTCCCTGAAATATTGTTGTTATATTCTTTCGGTATACGTTGGCTTTTTGAAGAACATTCTTAAATTCATGATTAAGCCATATTATCTTTCCTGATTCGTCTATAAGACCATACGGAACCTTAAAATCCTCAAGCAAAGTCTTCTGCACCTGTGCATAATCTGCCGCAAACTCTACCATCGCCTTTGTCAGAAGCGGCTGTTTTCTCAGGAGAAAAATGAGTGCGCACACACCATACAACAATGTAAATGCCGCGCCAACTATGCCACACGTTATATTCTGCGTAAATAATACTATATCCAATATCAAAAGTAATATTGCAGCATATAACGGCCACATAATATAGACCCTGAACTGACCCTTATACTGAACTTTCTTATTCATGTAATATATCCTCCAAAAGCTGCCTCAATACCCCATACAGCCAAAAACACTCTCATTTTTATTACGCACATTATACCATAACACAATTTTAAAGGCAACAACAAGCACACATAATAGCAATCCTCCAAAAGCGAAAGCACCGCACAAGACAAAACCGCGCACAATATTATCCGTAGATATCATTGCACGCGGTTTTGTTATCAGTATCTAAATACTTACATTCTAACTTCTATTCAATTCCTTTTTGTATACCCTCAAGTACCTTTGGATAGCCACACTTATAGGTATATCTGTCGAATAATCCGAAACGCTCACCCTCGCCCTCGAAGAGTCCGTTATCCCACCATATACAACGAATTCCTGCTTTTGCCGCAGCCTTGATATAATACTCAACCCACTCTGCACGGTCATCTTCGTTGTCCTTGTTCATGGCGCCGAACTCACCGATTATAACAGGGATTCCCTTTCCGGTGAAACGCTCCTTAAGCTCCGTCATAAGACTGTCTATCATCTGTGTATCATGCTGCCACTGTGACCGTCCCTCTGTATTGAGTGCAAAGTCATAAGGCTCATAGGCATGGACGGAGATAATAATTCTGTCATCATCAGGAATATCAATATGCTTTATACCCACTGTACAGTTAGCTGCATAGCCCGGTATCATAAGATATCTTGATTTATTATATTCTGTTCCCTGACGCACGGCCTTCACAAAAGCTGCATTGGTCGAATTTACAACCTCCCAGCCTTCCTCGTCACCGCCGTTCCACTCAAGTGGTGTACCTATCTTCCTCGGTTCATTCTGACCCTCGAAAATCAAGTGTTCATCATACTCGGCGAATTCTGCTGCAAGCTGGCTCCAGAGAGCAGTCATTATAATGCAGGCTCTCTCCTCATTTTCGTAATATGGGTAATTCCAGTCCTCATGATGGAGATTGAGTATCACATAGGCACCCCTGCCGTACGCATAGTCAACAACTTCGCGCACACGATGAAGCCATGCCCCATCTATAGTGTAATCCGGTGCGTCACCGAAATGTCCCGTCCATGTAACCGGTATTCTGATAATGTTGAGTCCCGCAGCAATGTACGCATCTACAAGCTCCTGTGTAATCACCGGATTTCCCCATGAAGTCTCGGTCTTTTCCGGTGCATCAGATATCTTTATATCCTTTTCAAACGCATCAAGTGTATTTCCTATGCTTATTCCTGCTCTTATATTCTTTATGATATCCTGCATATTCCACCTCCACAATAATTGTGAAACGAAACCATTATCTCTTTCCGATTTCAGTGTCTGTAGTGTTTACCACGCTGTGCTCCTTGATATATCCGACAACCTCATCAAGAGTTGTGAATGCAAGTCCGACATAGCTGTCTGCACAGCCATAGTAGATTGCGATTTTTCCTGACTCAGAATCATGTATTGTAGCACATGGGAATGTAACATTAGGAACGAATCCTCTCTCCTCATACCACTGCTCCGGTGTGAGAAGGAAGTTCTCACAACGGTAAAGAACCTTTGAAGGGTTATCTATATCGAGGATTGCTCCACCGATAGAATATACATATCCGTTGCAGGTTCCGCTTACACCATGGTAGAACAGGAGCCAGCCCTCTGTTGTCTCAATAGGAGCTGCACCTCCGCCAATCTTAAGGGACTCCCACCACTCATTTCCGCGGCTCATCACATGTCTGTGCTTACCCCAGTATACAAGATCAGGGCTCTCACTCACGAAAATATCTCCGAATGGAGTATGTCCTGAATCCGATGGACGTGAAAGAAGAACGAAGTTACCATTAATCTTTCTTGGGAACAATACTGCGTTTCTGTTGAATGGAAGGAATGGATTCTCAAGTCTTGTAAAAGTCTTAAAATCCTTAGTCTTAGCCATTCCGATGGCAGCGCCATAAAAATCCTGGCACCAGATGATGTAGTATGTGTCCTCGACCTTTACAAGTCTTGGGTCATACGCATATATAGGCATGAAATCATTGCCATCCTCATCCTTAAAAGGAATCTTATCCTTGTCAAAATTCCAGTGGATACCGTCATCGCTTCTTCCAAGATAGATATACGGAATACCGTTTGTCTGCTCTCCTCTGAAAACACCGATAAACTTTCCTTCATACGGCATTACTGCACTGTTAAATATTCTCGCAACGTTCTCAAGTGGGTTGCGGTCAATAATAGGATTCTCTGAATATCTCCACACCGGTGCGCCCTTATGACCTTCCGGCTTATCCTGCCATGGCACATTAGGTACCGCAGGTGCAATCATTTTAAGTTCTGACATATATACCTCCCGGCGTAATATAGCTGTGCATAACGCACTGCGCATATTGCCTCATATTTTTATTTTGTTTTAGCGGGCCGGCTCAGGACATGGCGCAACAGAATCGCGAATAATCATCTTTCCGCTTATGACCTTACGCCCTCCTAAATTTTCTTCACCCTTCAAAAGTCTTATTATCATCTCAACTGCATTTTTTGTCATTTCTTCAATATTCACTTCAATAGTGGTCAGCTTCGGAAGATTGTAATCAAATTCAGCTGAGTAATTGTCAAATCCAACCACCGATATATCCTGTGGCACGCGGTATCCCTTGCTGATAAGAAGCCTCATAAGCAGATTGGCTGTACCATCACAGTTGCATACAAACGCTGTAGGCATATCCTTGGGAAGCTGTAGGTCTATAAAATACCCCTCCTCATCGCGGTCGGATATGATATAGTCATCAGGCATTGTCAACTGGTGTGTTATAAGCGAGCGATAGTAACCAAGGTATCTGTCAAGAATACTTGCCGTTGCGTCAATGCTGCCCACATACGCAATCTTCTTATGCCCCATGCTCACTATATAATTGGTAAGCATGTATGTGCCGTAGACATTGTCATTTATCACGCTTGGCACTTCCATAGTCCTGTCATAGAAGTCAAGATATACCATCGGCAGCCCTGTTTCCCTCAAAACATTGAGATAATCCGACTTAATCTGCCCTAACACGATGACCCCGTCAACCTTTTTCTCAGCCACAATATCCGGCATTATACGCTCTGCAAGCATGGTTGATGTTATGGCTTCCATAATTACCGAATAATGAAACTGCGCCATCTGTTTATTTATGCTGTTGTACATCTTCATATAAAATGGAAATACCGTGGTGGAATTGTCCACATAGTGCTCTTCTACAATAACTCCGATATTATAGCTGCGCCCGCGACGGAAGCCGTCACCGATTCCGGTGTATGTATATCCCATCTCATCGGCTGTCGCTTTTATCATAGCACGAAGCTCAGCCCCTACACCATCCTTATCCGTGAGTGCCTTTGAGACTGTCACCGTACTTACGCCGACTTTTTTTGCAATATCTCTCATCGTCACATTTTTCGCCATAAATCACCATTCCCATTACTTATAATACCACATATCGCTTTCCGTGCTCTCACTCTCCGGATGACGCATATACTTCTTCATCACACGTTCCGCGAGAAATGTCATTCCGAAGAACACAAGTCCCGGAAGTATCAATACAGCCCATGGCATAAGATATATAAGTACTGCTGCCACGATGCACATAAGCACAAGCGCTGCCGTTATATGCAGATGTCTGAAGCTGATAACGAATGCCATGTGAAAAAGCCTGCCGCGTCCAAGTTCAAATCTCGACAATAATATGTAGGTGTACAGCATAATTCCAAGCAGTATGAACCCAAACACTATATACACACACCTAAGGTAAAATGATATTTCCGAAGCACTGCCGGAAAAAAATATATAATTGAATACCAATAGTGCCAGAAATAGCAGATAGAATATATTAAAAACTATCGATGAGCGGAAATTCTGCTTAAATGAACGGAAAAATTCCTTTGACACATATCCGCTGTGATGTCTTAATACCTTAGCCGCCGTATAATATGCCGCGCATGTAGCTGTCCCCATTGTCACAACCGGCAATGAACACACTAACCACAATACACTGAGAAGAATAATATCTCCTACCTTGTTCATAAATCTGCCATAGGCAGAATCAATACTGAAAAATGATGCCATACCCTCTACACCGTCCTTGTTCTATTTCCTGATGGGAGAACTTTGTACAGTCCTCCCATCAAGTATTTTAATAGAGACGCGGCAATAAAACAATTAAATTTTGATTAACTTAGTTGAAATATGCATCAAGCGCATCCTGAATCTGCTGCTTGTATGTCTCCTGGAACTGTGCTGCTGTCACAGTACCGTTTATAAGGCTCTCAAGGTCATACTCAATGCCCATTGAGTTCCATAAGTCGAACTGCTCTCTGCTTCCACAGTCGAACATTACATCGAAGTTCTGATCCTGAATCTCAGGGTCCTTATCTGTTACTGCATACCACCAGTAGAGTGTCTCCTCGTCATCACGGATTGATGTATCTCCGTCATACCAGTTCCACATATCGTAGAGTACGTTGTATACGAGCTCCGGATTCTCTACACCGGCAGGAATAATATAGAACTCACCGGATGTAATCTTACCCTTGTTAGTCTCCTGATTTCCTGAAGGACCTACAGGCCACTGAACATAGCATGTATCGAACTCAAGTGTAACGCCCTGTGCGCCGTTGTAGTCATAGTCTGCGTTTGAGGCTGCAATCCATGCTGCACCAGGCCAGAAGCCGATGTTACCATTACGATAAATAAATCTCATAGTGTCTGAATCATTCTCATAAGGATAGCATACATTGTATGTGATATACATATCCTGAAGCATCTGAAGTGCCTCTCCTACAGGTGCGCTTGAGAGTGTCTCTGTTGTTCCGGCTGCGATTGAACCGCCGTTGCTCATCATAAGCTGCTCGAATGTCTCGAAACCGAAGCCGCCATAGCCATACTGGTCAACAGTACCGTCACCGTTGGTATCCTGTGTGAGAACCTGGCAATACTCAATAAACTTATCCCATGTCCACTCGCCTCTCTTGTAAAGCTCTCTAGGATCCTCAAGGTTGTTGTCCTCAAGAAGCTGCTTGTTGAATGCAAGAGGATATGTGGCCTCAACTGTACTCTGAGCCTCAACTCTCTTTAAAATACAAGCCTTTCCGTCACCAAGATCAAGATACTTGATATTCTTCTGTGTTGTAAAGAGGTCATCATCTGCAGGAAGAACTGTCTTTAAGTCTGTTGCAAGTCCGTTCATAGCTGCCGGGATAGCCATACCAAGATCTACAAGGTAGATATCACAGTCCGGTGAACCTGCAAGAACAGATGTATTGATGGACTCCTTTGTACCTGCATAAGTGAGGTTCTCCCACGCGAAAGTTACATTGTACTTATCCTCAATTTTCTTTACATTTTCGAACTTAAGCTCTGCTGCAAGGTCTCCTGCATAGCTTGGGTCATCCTCAACGGATGTATGTGTACTGTCATAGTACTGAACCCACCAGCTGCCGATTGTGAGATGTCTAGGTGTGCCGCTTGGAGTTGTATTGTTGTTAGTCTGTGTTGAGCTCTCCTGTGGCTGCTCCTGTGATGTCTGGCTTGGTGTATCGTTATTTCCCTGAGTTGTTGTATTGTTGTTAGACCCGCCGTTATTGCAGGCTGTCATAGATAATGCCATTGTTGCGGCAAGTCCTGTCGCAAGAACCTTCTTTAATGATTTTCTCATAATATTGAATCCTCCAAATTTATTCTGCCGATGTAACCGGTGCACTTACCCATACACCGTATACTTCCCATGCGCTATCAGACTCACACTGCATTGTGCTTCCCCATGTGCTTACATCATCACCACAAAGTGCTGCGATCTGCTCATAAGTTATCTGTGCGTAAGTTCCGTTGCAGAGTGCCGGGTCTTCTGTTCCTGCCTGACCTACTCTCATCCAACCTGCCTGTGCCTCATTCATTACAAGCCATACATTGCCGGACTCTGATGAGTACTGTATTGTGACAACTGCGCCAGGTACAAGTGCATCAAGAATTTCCTGTGGCATTGTAAATCCAGCCTGTGCCCATGCGTCTGCACTTGCCTCAAAGCCTTCGAACTTGGTAAGCTTGTTGACAGGAGCGAACTGTGCTGCTGTTCCAACCTTAACTCCGTATACTTCCCAAGCACCATCAGCCTCACACTGCATTGTGCTTCCCCATGTGCTTACATCGTCACCGCAGAGTGCTGCAAGCTGCTCATAAGTAACGTAGCACTTCTGTCCATCGCATACTGCCGGGTCTTCTGTTCCTGCCTGACCTACTCTCATCCAGCCTGCCTGTGCCTCGTTCATTACGATCCACATATTTCCTGTCTCGGAGCTGTATGTAATCTCAACAACCGAACCAGGTACAAGTGCGTCAAGAACCTCCTGTGGCATTGTGAAACCGGACTGTGCCCACGCATCGCCCTTAGTCTCAAAGCCCTCGAATGTAACAGGGTTTACAAGTGCATAGTTCTCAGCCTGCTGTCCAACCTTGACTGAGTATACTTCCCAAGCTCCGTCGGACTCACACTGCATTGTTGTTCCCCATGTGCTCACATCATCTGTGCAGAGCGCTGCAAGCTGCTCATAAGTAACCTGTGCAATGTTATGTGAGTTGTTCTGGTATGCAGGGTCATCTGTTCCTGCCTGACCTACTCTCATCCAGCCTGCCTGTGCCTCATTCATTACGATCCACATATTTCCTGTCTCGGACTTATACTCAATCTCAACAACTGAGCCAGGTACAAGTGCATCAAGAATCTCCTGTGGCATTGTATATCCGGCCTGTGACCACGCGTCTGCGCTTGTCTGGAAGCCTTCAAAGTTAACTGCGTTCTTAACTGCAAAGAGGTTAGATGAATCTCTTCCGCTGCTTGAATATCCTGCAGGCTCCGCAAATGCAACCGTCTTATCAGCGGTGAGTACATTACCGGACTTATCATAGAAGGTGATATCATCAACATAAAGTGTTGCGTTTCCGTGTCCTGCATCAACACCGTTGTCCGTGTCAAGTGAGAGAACGATGATGTTGTTGGCACCTGCTGTGAAAGGAACGCCTGATACATCTACTGTTGCAACCTTAGGGTTCTTGCTCTCCATATATACTGCCCAGTCATAACCTGTCTGAACAAGATCCTCACCTGTCCATGTTGTTATCTTTCCGGCACAGGCACTGAAGCTTCCGTCCTCATAGGAAACACCAAGCTTCATTGATACCGCTGCGATATCAGCTACACTTGCTCCGCAAAGACTGCTTACATCGATTCCGACAAAAGGAACCTTTCCGGAAAGATTCTTGACTGCAAGAGCCTTGCTGCCGTCAAAGTCCTCAACACTGAGTTCCACATCAGCGGCATTTGCAGGTGCACTGTATGCCTGCACGAATCCCATCTGGCCATCCTCGAAGTCAACACTCGCATCAGATTTTACCTGAGGTGTCTCTGTCTCCTTTGTCGCGTCCTCTGTACTTGTGACAACCTCAGTTGATGTAGGGGTTGTCGATGTGGCATCGTTGTTTGCATTGGTATTGCCACTACATGCAGTAATTGATACTGCCATTGTTCCTGCCATAAGGCAGGCTAATAATTTGTTACGTCTCACGCCTTCTCCTCCTTTTTTGTGGTGAGCGGTTATCCTACAATACCGCTTCTTTCTACACCCTCTATAAAGTATCTCTGCAGGAAAACATAAATCAGTACAATCGGCACCATGATAAGAATGATACCTGCATCAAGGTACAACTGCTGGATTGTTGTATCTAGGATTTTATCCTCGTTGGCTATAACCGCCGTCAAGGAAGAAATCTTTTTACTGATTACGATGTTCTCGCTAATCAGAAATAACTTCGCATAAAATGTGTCATTGTACTGCCATACCATAGAGAATACAGCTACGGTGATGACAGACGGCATGGCGTTCATAAGCATGATTCTGAAATAAGTATACCACACTCCTGCGCCATCTACGAAGGCCGCCTCCTCAATTTCCTTTGGCAGTCCTCTGAAAAACTGATTAAAGATATATATGTACAGACCTGAACGAAGTCCACACCCTAGGAATGTCATAATATACATTGGCACCGGTGTTCCTAAGAGGTTAATGCTCTTGCCGTTTATTGCAGTAGCAAGACCGAATGGATTGAAATTTCTGAAGGTCATGTACAATGGAAGCATGATTGTGTTGGTCGGAATGACAATCATAACAACCACACACGCGAACAGAAGCTTCTTAAACGGAAAGTTGAATCTTGCAAATCCGTATCCTACCATTGAGCAGATAAGAACCTGAATTATCATAAGGCTCAATGTATAGAGTAAATCTCTTCCCATAGTAGGGAAATAGTCAAGACGTTCTATTACCGTCTTATACTTCTGCAGCGTCGGGGATGTCGGTATCATATATACCATTGGGTTGTATGCATCCCCATCCGACATGAAGGAGCTTACCAGTATTCCAAGTATCGGAGCTATTATTACATAGCAGATACCCACGATAACCACAAACTGTGCCAGTCCAAGAATACCCTTCTTCACATTTCTCTGCATTGCGCTTATGCTGTTTCTTGTCTGTGCATCCATTTTGATTTTCTGCATATCGGTCTCTCCTTTCTTTAATTATAGTAGAAGGTTCTCTTCTGTATGAATCCACATACCAGAACAAGAATCACACATACGATAACTGTTGATACAAGGCTCATCGTGGAACTGAGTCCGTAATTGATCTCATTAAAACATGTGTCATAAGCAAGCTGTACAACATCGCTCTGCGCGAAGTTATCTACAACCGTGTACACCACATTGGTAATTATATGTGGCATAACCATCGGGAATGTTACCTTCCAGAAGGTTTCGTAAGCCGTTGCACCTTCAATCTTGGCAACCTCATACATTGAACCCGGTATGGACTGGAGCGCTGCTATGAATATGATTATCTGCACACCTGAGGCAGATATGATATCATTGATTCTTGCAACCGCCGCCACTATGTAATCAAGGAGCTTATCCGGCATCGCCAGGTTCTTGAACAGTTCGATAAAGTATGCAACATCGACTCCCGAGGCTGCCGCATCCGATATCTCACTTGCTCCGGATGAGATACCACCGGACATCATTGTTCTTGCAAGCTCCATCGCCGAGGTGATTGCTCCTGCGTTCATTATGATCGGCAGGAAGAAGATTGCTCTTACGATTGTTCTTCCCTTGAACTTGCGGTTTAACAGAATCGCCATGAACAAGCTGAAGAAGGTTATAAGCGGTACATCCACAAGCATGTTGAGTATTGATGTTGTGAGTACCTGCTTGAATGTACCATGTGCCCTGAACGCGTAGATGTAATTGCTTAGTCCCGCCCATTCAAGGGTATATCCGCCACCCGCGGAGGTTGTCATCGTTGACAGTGAAAACTGTGCTGTCATAATCATGCTTCGCGCATAGAATATGATGAACCCTATCAGCCATGGGAGGATAAACATAAAGCCCTTTACATTTCTTTTCTGAAGAAGTGATAAACCACGTCTGCGCTTCATTATTTTCCTCCTCTCTGATATCCGTGTGCAGGAATCGTTATTCCGTCCTCCACAGCATCGTAATCTGTATAATTTACATATATAACAACACCGTTTGAATATGTCACTGCTCTTACGCCGCTGTCCCTTATCTCATGCTTTACAACGGTCTCACCGGTTACATACTTTAACACGCCGTTGACTTCATTGTATACGCTCACCGCCTCATCGCACCAGTTGTCATACTTGGTTGCGTAGAACTTGTTAAGTGCAGTGTACTTCATCTCACTTGCACTCTCATTTGTGAACACATATCTTGGAGAAGCACCGTACTCAATCATTCTGAGCGTAATCTCTGTAGTATCTGCTGAGTCATGGTAGTTGAGCTGACTTCCCGCATAATCGATGTAGCCATGAATAATCATCTCATAGAGAGGAATCTCCTCATCTATTATTCTGAACTCATTGTCGCTTATCGGTGCATCAATGATATCTGTTGCATAAGCGAAGCTGTAATCATTTCCTCCGTTTATGAGGATGTTCCTGCCTGTGGCTTTGAGTTTATCAAGCTGTGCTTTGACAATATCAAGAGCTTCCTCCCTGTTGATGAACTCTGTTCTCTTCTTATCGGAATGAACCTCATCACCTAAATCCCTGAGTCCTATGCCGCCTACATCAAGCTTGTTGAATTTCTTAATGAATGCATCCACATATCTCTGTAAGTACTTAGGAGATATAAGGTCATATATATTCTCATCATATCCGAGAGAAGATGTAATTCTTAGGTTCGCCGGGTTATGTGCTCCGAATCTTGCGACATATCCTGCTCCATAATAACGTGATGTTTCAAATGACCTGTTGTAGCGCTTGCTTATATATGTAACATCCTGAAAAGGAACGTCCACATAGAGCCTGCCGCCGATACTCTCCATCGTATCGTTGAGCGCTTCAAGTTTCTTCTTTCCTCCGAGCTTTGAAAGACCGGTTATCTTGTCATAGACATCTGCGTAATAGCCACCGTTACTCCAGCCCTGAAGGTTCATTACCTGATATGCGATTCCCTTATCCTTAAGGTCAAGCGCTATATCCGCTGCCTCCTGATAGGTTGTCATCGCCATTACCTTCAGGTAACGTATTCCGACGAAGCTTGCTGTCTCCTTTACTCCACCGATTATATCGTAGTAGAAAGGAATATCGCCTGCTGCTGTCCTGTTCGTGAGAGTGCCTTCCCTTATAAGTCTTTCCCTATAATAGTTGGCAATTCCTGAATAGCCTGTATGCTCATCATCGAGGAAGGTGTATCTTACCTTGTAGTTGATGTCATACATATTGTTCTCAAGAAGAGGAAGATCCGCTTCATTACCTGTTGAACCGAACATTGAAAGAAGGTCATAGCCTCTTACAACGAAGGTTGTGTTAACATAATTGTAGCTGGTGTTGCTTCCTGCAACCGATGCGGTGAAGAATGCTGTTGTCGCTCCGTCCTCAACCGACATCAGTATGTTTGAATCTTCCTTGCATATTCCGCATATCGGAAGCCTTACCTTCTTGGTATTCTCAAGCAGTGTGTAATCTGCTGCGAGTGGGTCAATATCGTATATGTACTGTGAGTAGTTCTCAACATTGCTCTTTCCGTTGTTGAAATATATGAGAGAGCCTGAACCGTTAGGAACCACCAGATAACCTTCCTCGTCTGCTCCTGCCGCACCGAAATATCCCAAAAGTCTTATTCTGTAAAGACTTCCTCCTCCGTTCTCCTCTATCATAGAAGCCGGAATGCTTACCTCAATACCGTCATCGGCAAGTCTGTACTCAAGTGCAATTGTAAATGATAACGGAAGTGCCACCTCTACTCCCGCAAGCTCCATCTGCTCCTCATAATCTGCCTCTGTAAAGCCTGCCGTCTCAAGGTAGCCTGTGATCTTCTTTATTGTCTTTATGTTCTTCTGGGCAACTCCGTTTAATACAAGCATTCCTGTTGCGGAATCCGCTGTAGAATAATAACGTCTCATGTTCGTAACAGCGGTATCATCAAGAAGGGCGCATATCTCATCAAGCTTATCCTGTGACATATACAATGGAACAATTCCTGTAGTATTAGTCGAAAAATCTCCAAGATTGTATATGAATCTTATACCATTGTCTATCGACTGTGCCTGCATCTGTCCTCTTGCAACCGCCATGCTGTAGGAATCATAGGTTCCCATCGCCTTGGCTGCGTTGTAATAGTTGATTACAAACTGTGACTTTAAATAGTTCTTGTTGGTATTGTTTGCAATCGGGTCATCATCGGCATTCACAGGATTGCTGTAGGTCGTCACACCGCTTCTCTTGTCATATACGGCTACATCGCCACTGTCTGTTGAAGCATAGAGCTTTAAAATATCATTTTCCGCTACCAGCTCCATCCCCTTGACATCCTTTGATGAATCCTTAAGTGCCGTAAACTCTGTTCCGTTCTCTGTCTCATAGCCGCTTAAGTACTGCTTATAATCGTCATACAGATAGTAGTGAACCATGTAGTATATAAACCATATAAGCACTGCCAGTAACACCACTCCCAATACTCCGAAAAGTATTTTCTGTAAGAGCCCTAATTTTCTTTTTACTTTTTTCTTTTTTTCCTTCACAGCCCCTACCTTCCTTTCATCGGAATATCAGCTCAAGGTAAATACTCTTAAAGAATGTAAATACCTGACTTACCAGATTAAAAAGCAGCAATGCAAGGAAAATTATTATCAGCACCGCAACAAATGTAAGGAACAATGTTATAAGTGTTTTTCCAAGCGTGTAATTGTGAACCTGCATAATACCCATCAGCACCAGTATTACCGCATAGGCGATTCCGATTCCGATTACAAGTCCATAGAATGCCTGCTCGTTATCTGCTATAACCCTGCTGAGCAGCGTTGCAAGTACATATCCCACTGTCGCAGGTGTAATCCCATAACCAACCGCAATAATAATATCCTTAAAACGTCCTTCACCATCCATAAGGCAGGTGATTGACCAATTGCCTACACACACTAACAGGAATAATGCAAGTACACCTGCAAGCTCTGTTAAGCTGTTGACGCTTCTCGGATCTGTCTCATTTACAACGAAGCTTGCATACAGTCTGTTGAGTGAGAAGCTTATTGAAAAGAGAATAACCATAAGTATTGCTATCGGAACACTTCCATATTCCTTGTGACGTATCCAGTAAAAGCCGTCCATAGGATGCGTCAGGGTGTATCCGAAATAACTCCATTTTTCCTTGGAAAATAATTCTTTCAAGCCTTCTCGCCTCCTCTTCCATGCTTTTTGCTTCTTATTCTCACTATCACTACAATCGCTATTATCACAACCGCTATTCCTGTGAGAATGTAACTTAAGTTGTCTGCAAGAACCTGATTACGATAACGTCTGAATGCTATTGAATAGTAATCCGAATCCATTCCAAGCTTCAAATACTTCATGGCATTCTTGTTGTCTCCGGCTGTAAGATATGCCTTTCCTATACCGGTATTGGCAAGCTCGTTATTTTCATCAAGCCTTAAAACCTCTCTCCACTTCTCAACCGCAAGTGTCTCATCGCCATCGTATCTCAGCGCAATCGCTTCGTTTATAAGTGAACCGTACTCTGTCGCATTGAATACCGTAAGCTCCGCTCTGTAAGCATCAAGCACAACCAGCTTATCGCCGGATACCTCTATAGCAACAGGTGTGTTGAAGGTTCCAAGCTGTGTTCCGAGTCCTCCGAAGATGTAGAGAAGATTTCCTTCATGGTCATAAGTGAATATTCTTCCTCTCTTTCTGTCAAGGACTGTGTATATTCCCTTATCCCTGTACACAACGTCGGTAATCTGTGAGGCTCCCGCGTACTGCGACTGGCCATTTATTGCAAGGTCACCGCCTACGTTCTTGTTCTCACCCTTCTTGATTACATCCTCACCTCTAGGGTTAAGTCTTCTTACCGCCTGAACTCCTGCCGAATCAATGTTGGTCGCATATATGAAGCCGTCCGCGTCTACATCTATTCCGGTGAACTCTGTAGGAATGTAGAGCTGCTGCTTAGAGCGCTCCTCCTTGGTCGCTATTCTCTTCCAGAACTTCTCCCACAGCGTAATCTTTACATCGATTGTTCCAAAGAATCCTGAGAATTCTCCGTTAGTCTCGAATACCATGATTCCTTCAAACATGTTCTGTGCGATACAGTAGATTCTGTCCGCGTAATCGACTGTAACCTTGAGTGGTACGAATACATATCCTGCTTCAAGCGACTGTGACTGAGGATTATCCACTATCCTTACCAGCGTTCCGTCCTTTTCCATAACCACTATTCTGTGATTCTGAGAATCTGCGACATAGAGCTGTCCGTTCTCGGATATGCACACACCGTAAGGTGATTTGAAACCATCCTTTGCTCCGTTGTTATCGAAGCTGTCAATGATATTTACGACCTCCGTCATATCATTGTTGAGCACCACAATTCTGTTATTTCCTGTATCTGCCACATAGAGGTTTCCGTCATCCGAATAGCAGATATCCTGAGGTGTCACGAAGCTTCCTATGCTCTCCCCCTTGTAGGTGAGGCTCTTTCCTGCTATGGAGCGTATCGGTTCATACGCTGAAGGCGTATATACCAAGTCTTCCCTGTCATCATAATTGTAGGTGTCATACGGCTCATCAGCCGCCGCTACTCTTGCCGTAAAGCTCATACCCACCAGCACGAACACTGAGAGAAGGGCTGTGAGCTTGCTAAGACTATGTAAAAATTTATTTCCCATGCTCACCCTCCTATCAGTCCTTCATTCCTGATGTTGTCATCGTCTCAAGGACGTTGCTCTGACAAATCAGGAAGAATATTATAGGTACTGCCGCTATTATGAATGTTACTGCCGCAGCCGCTCCGGCTCTTGCCGTACCACCTGCCGTAATCTGCTGTAATGCATACTGTAACGGCTTAAGCTCCTCATTTCTTAAGAATAAGCTTCCTGTGTTTCCCCACATCTGCTGGAACTGGAATATCGCAAGTGTGAGCCATGCCGGCTTAACATTCGGCATCACTATCGACCAGAAGACTCTCCACTCACTTGCTCCGTCAAGTCTTGCCGACTCCATCAGTGAATCTGGAAGCTGTTCCATGAACTGCTTCATAAGGTAAAGTCCCATACCAAAGGAACATGCAGGAAGGATAAGTGCTGCATAAGTGTTATTGATATGCAGCCAGCTTATGATTAAGTACTGAGGTATCTGTGTTACCGTCCATGAAAACATCATGGAGAGCACTACCATTCCGAAGAGAATGTTCTTACCCGGAAAGTTATGCTTTGCAAGCGGATACGCTGCAAGTGAGGCACACAGTACGTGTCCAACCATTCCACCGCCGGTAATAATGATTGTGTTTAATATGTATCTTGAGAATGGCACCCATGAGCTGTTCATAAGCACGAACAGGTCTGAGAAGTTCTCAAGTGTAGGGTTTCTTACAAAAATCTTAGGAGGGAACTGATATATCTCATCCAGTGGCTTTAACGCATTGTTGATGATCATTACAAGCGGAAGTGCCATGAACACACCACAGATGAACATTATCACGAACAGAAGTGTATTTCCCGCCATTGAACGGTTGAGCTTCTTCTCCCTTGGTTTTCTCTTAAACAGTTTCTTCTTTGTCTTATTCTCCTTACTCATTGACCAACCCTCCTTAACAGACGCTGTACAAGCTTATTGGTTCCAATCATGAGAAGGAAAAGCACTGTCGCTATAGCCGACGCGTAACCCATCTCCATTCGTCCTCCCGAACCATAGTCGAGAAGATGTGTTACCACAGTCGCTCCTGCATAGTTTACAGAAGGGTTTCCAGCAAGCTGTATCGATATATCAGCTACCGCGAAGGACTGTGTTATCTGCATTACCGCACCGAACATGAGCTGAGGCTTCATGGAAGGAAGTGTTACATACCATAACTCCTGCCAACGGTTCTTAACTCCGTCAAGTGCAGCCGCCTCATAGAGGCTCTTATCAACTGTCTGAAGACCTGCTATGAATGAAAGGAATCCTGTTCCAAGTGACAGCCACAGCTGAACCACTATGAGTACCGGAAGGACATACTTTTCTGTCTTCATCCAGAGGATTGCTTCGTCTATTATTCCAAGCTTTAAAAGTATACCGTTTAAATATCCGTATCTGTCGCCTGTGAGGATGAGGTTCCATACCATGTAGGCGTTACCGCAGATACTCGGTGCGTAGAAGATGAGTGTGAGGAACGCTCTTAACTTTCCTGAAAACTCATTTATTATCCATGCGAACAGGAGGCAGAGTATATAGCTGACCGGTCCTGTTATTACCGCAAAGATAAGGGTATTTTTAAGTGATATAAGGAAAATATCATCCTCAAGGAAAAGCTTGATGTAATTCTTCCAGCCTACGAAGGTAGGAGGCTCAAGCATATTAAAATATGTAAAACTGAATGCTATCGATATAACCACCGGCAGTACCGTAAAGAGGAAAAATAATATAAAATACGGTGCCATCATCACATAAGAGACTCTGCTCTTTTTCAGCCTGTAGCTGAGCTTTCGCTGCTTGAATGCCAGCTCGTCGGTAGATACTGCTTTTGCTGTACTCTGTGCCATTTATCTTCCTCCTTTCCTATTCCTGCCCATCAACCGGAAGTCCAAGCTCCTCACGCTTGTAATTTATCTCCGCGTTGATGTAGATAACCTTATCCATGAGCTCCTCTCTAGGTGAAGCTGTATCGGTCTCTGTTGTAACTGTGTAGAATGCATTGTTCACATTACGCCATGAGTAGTAACCGCCCGGAACCTGAGGTATTCCCTTGACATATCCGAATGCCTCTAAAAGTGCTTTGTAGTCATCAACCGGCCATGGCATGTTAGCGAACGCTTCAAGGTTCGCTGTAGGAACTCTCGCCGCAGAGCCCATAAGGCTCTCCATCTCTCTGCCGTACTGTGTCTGGACATCCGCGCTGGTCCACCACTTTAAGAACTGCCAGCATGCATCAGGATACTCCGTGTCCGCCATAATGATACTTGCAAGACCTGTACAGCCTGTGCTTCTGTCTATGCTTCCGTCCTCCTTTGGTGTTCCCGGAACCGGAACAAAATCCCAGAGTCCCGCAATATCCGGTGCGGATACAACCAGATTGTTGTAGGTTGTGTAATCCGCTATTACAATCGGACACTCACCTGTACGGAAACGCTCCTCAACGCTCGTCTCCTTGTCAATCTTGAAATCTGTGTAGTATTCACAGTATTCCTTGAAGGTGTTTACCGCTATATCCGAATCAAGAAGCGATCTGCTTCCATCTTCCGTATAATATTCTCCGCCATTCTGGTAGAGAAGCATTGCAAATATCTGCTCGCTAGGAAGCATTCCGAACTCCATCTGGTTCTTTGCAAGTACCGTCATGGCAACCTTTACATCCGCCCATGTCTCAGGAATATCAAGCCCTAACTCTGCTAAAATATCCTTTCTGTAGAACATTACAGGGAATGTTATTGTCTCCGGAAGTGCATAAGTTGCGCCGTCAAACGTGAATGCCGTCATAGCCGCATCCGGGAAACGCTCAAGTACTTCGTCAAGGTCTGAAAACTGGCTTAAATCAAGCACCGCATTTCTTATACCGTAGTTGACCGGTGTATCATTTCCGGTGTTTAGAACCGCTCCGGCAATTCCCGATGTGTTGGCAACCTGTATCGCCACATCAGGGCCTTCTCCCGCAAGCTCTGCTCTTAGGAGTGTCGACATGTCGACGAGCTGTACATTTACATTGACGCCGTACTCATTGGTAAAGCTTTCATCAATCATTGCCTTGATTACATTCGCCTGATCACGTCCGGAACCAATCCAGAGTGTTATTGTCGGGCTGTCTCCACCGTCCTCGGCAACATTACCGATCTGGTTGTAATCTATAACAAATGAATAGAATAATCTGCTGCACTCATAGCCTGCCTTGCTGAAAAATGAGGTATTTTCATATTCAGGCTTTACATCCGGTGAATAGATATTGATTCTGTCTATTGCAAGTGGCTGGTCTATAACCTGTGTTACCCAGTTTCCGCAGGCTCTCACATTTATCTTGAAGGTACCGATAACTCTTACGAAGTAATCTCCATCTTTTATAAGGTCATCAAGCTGATCCCTCATTGTAAGAAGCACTGTCTCCTTGTCGGATTTCTTTCCGGTGAGTGCACGAAGCTGTGTTATCGCATTGTCAAGCTGTGCCCTTACTGCCACAAGCTCATCGTGAAGTCCCGGAAGAGTTCTCTCTATCTGGTAATCTCTGTATGTATCAGGTGAAACTCCGGTGACTCTTATTACCTCACGGTAGATTGAATTCAACTGCTTTACGCAGTCCTCAACCTCACTGATAATCTGTGAGAAATCACCAAGCACAACCTCCATCCTTATTGTGTGGTGTCCTGCCTCAAGATAGAAGGAATAAGGTGTTCCGCCCGCATCCTGCAATATATCCTCTCTCCAGCTCTGGTCATACTTAAAGCCGTATGCCTCAAGCTCCTTAAAAGGAACCTCGCCGTCTATAGTTATCTTTCTTGAAACATATATACCTCTTACAAAATTCTGGCTGTCATATAATGATATATTGTAATATCCGCTCTCCTCCACATCGAAATCCCATTCAATCCACTGTCCTACCAGTCTCCATGAATTACCGCCGATTGTATTATTAAGAAGCATCTTAGGGCTTGATGGAGATACGGAAGGTGATGACTGATCCTGTATAGGATATAACATCTGTGATGATGTCCTTGTAGGATTCTCACCCTCGATTGTTATGAGCTTTCCGCTTGTATTCTTAGCTCCTGCGGCATCATTTCCGCTCTTTACCTGTGCGTATGTAGGCTTATCAGCGGCATTGCTCAGTGTGATTGAATGAATCACCATCGGCTCTCTCATTGAGAGAAGTGTTATTGTATGCTTTCCCTTTGTCATATATACCGACAACGGCGATGTGATATATCCGTCACTGTCATACATGTATTCGCTAATCCATTCAGGATTTTCCCTCATGCTAGGCTTGCAGTCATTTCCCTGATTATCTTTCTCCCAGGTATATGCCTTTGAACCGTTAGCAGCCTTGTAGCTGTCCGCATCATACTCCCATATTCTGTAGAAGGTTACCATAGCAAGCTCTGAATAAGGAAGCTCACCGTCTATGAACACGCTTCTCTCTATCGCTGAGTTCTTACCCTTTATAGGGAAATACTCAAGTGATATATTGTAAAATCCTTCCTCCTTTACATCCACCTCAAACTCAATAAGTGAATTCTCGCTTGTGTAAAGGCTGTCCCCGCTCATCCCTTTGTAGTCCTTATAGATAACCGGCTCCGTCTCCTTGTCATCCTCATCATACCTTACACAGTTCTCTGCACCGACTGTTATCGTTTTGTCCGGATACACTGCATTGAAATTCTGCACGTAATCATTGTAATCAAGTACCGAATCGTCAACCGAATATGTACTCACGATATCATCGTAGTCATCCATCTCAAGCTCCGTCCGCGCTTCAACATGTGCCGAACCAAGCGGAAATGCAAGGAGCAGTGTCATCGCTACGGCAAGTACTGATGTAACCCTCTTTTTGGTAGTCTGCTTCATCCCTTTTCCTTTCCGTAAAGCCCCTTGTTAAGGCTCTACCTTCATTAACTGTTATAGTACCATGCCTCCTCGCCCTCCCCGGGCTTAGGCATATAATGCAACAATACCTTCTCCATCATAAATGTCACAATGAAACACCAGCACCCCGGAACAAACGCAACACACGGTATCGGAAAAACATATATCTGTAACCACACAAGTACCGCCGTCCCCGCTATGACCGCTATCGTAACCGGTAAAAATCTTATTCCCATCACGAATGCCAGCTTCCACATATTTACCGTTTTCATGGTAAATCTCGACAAAATCGGAAAAATATATACACTGATTGCGGCAAGCAAAACTCCAAGTATTACATACACTGTCGCAAATACTTTTCCGTCATGGTCTGAAATTCCTGCCGTTGCCGCCTCATTCATCGCAACAGCCTGTCTGTATCCTATGTATAAGGCAGCCCCAACTGCCATAATCTCCAACGTAACTATTATCCCCTTACCAAGTGTCCTCTTCATCGATGAAAAGAATTCCCCAAGAGGTGTTCCCCTGCCTCTTCTCACACTCTTAATCACTGCGTAGTAGAGCGAGGTCACCGCCGGTCCTATCGTAACGATTGGAACACAACATATAAGGAACACAACACTGAGCATAACCAGCTCTCCGAACCCATTGATAAGCTCCATAAAGCGCCCATCCCACGAAAAGAACTTTCCGTTAAATATGTCCTTCAGGCTGATACTCTTTTTGCTCTCACTGTTTTTCAACTTCCAGCCCCCTTTTTCATTAAGTAAATAACTTACTTAATCGGATATTCCTTCAAATTAGGCAGCTCATCAAGTGTAATCACTATATCGCTGTCATACGCCTTTTTTAACATATCCTTTTCCGTATACTGTTCACTGTAAGAATATATTGATGTGTTTTTTGCTACGAACTCTGTTCCCCATGTACAGAACAGTCCCCACATTGCTCCATCTCTCTTAGCAAGCTCAGGATCGAACACGCATCCGTTTTCAGACATCACAACCATCTTTCCCTGTGTGTAATTCACAGCCTCAAGGAACTTGTTGACCTGTGAGGTGTACACATGCTCTCCCGGATATATATCCTCGCCGATTATGTCAACATACTCATCCCCCGGATACCATTCTGCATCCTGTCCGTTCCACAGCCAGATAAGATTGTTGAGTCCGTACTCATTGGTGAGCTTGTCATACAATAATATGTAGAGCTGCTTATAAGCCTCCGCTCCCGAAGCGCCCCACCAGAACCATCCGCCGGAAGCCTCATGGAGAGGTCTCCACAGAATTGGTACATCCGCCTCCTGCAATATGAGAAGCTGCTGTGCAATAGCGTCTATGTCTTTCATCAACAGCTCGTAGCCTTCCTCATCCTCACCGTTCATAATCTTTGCAAGATTTATGTTGGTTGATTCTGTCCTGAAGCCTGACCACCACTCTCCGGTAAGATATTTGCTCGGTGCATTCCAGTGCCAGCAGAAGGTAACGATTCCGCCGTTCTCCCAAAAGCTCTTAGCATAATCCGTAGCCTTGGATGTGCTTCCGTTCTCTACCCTTGATGGTGAATACTCGATAAAATCAAGTCCAAGCACTGCAGGATATTTCCCGGTGACTTTGTTAATCACAGCACATTCCTTTCCAAATTGACCTGTATCACAATACTGACCCGAAAGAATCTTCTCTCCGTATATATCAGTGAGATAACTCATAAGTCTTTTAGCGCTCTCTGTAGCATTCTTATTTACAAGCTCAGCCGATATATTGTATATGCTCTCATCGATTGGCTTTGAAGTCTGAACCGTAAGCTTGTCAAGCATTATCCACCCCCAGTATTTCTGTACAAGAATCTCATGCGTTCCTGTTTCTAAATACACTCTGTTCACTGCCGTGTCTGTAAATGAGCTATCCTCTGAAGCAATGTTTCCGACACTCTCACCGTCAACAAACACATAATTCTCTTTGTAACCGCCATTGCTTGCCGTGGTAAATACCAGATCATAAAATCCGTTCTCTTTTATATCAATACTAAACCCGCATGCGTCATCGTCTGCAGAAAAGCCTGCGGCATATCCTGTTCCGCTGTACCCGGGCTTTTCCTTATCCGCCTTGACATTTCCGGTAAATTTAGCGTCCTCCGCCTCATATACTCCGGCAATCTCCGGGACAAATTCCGTTGTCTCTATCGGTGTTGTCTCCGTATCCTGATTCGCTGTTCTCGCATCCCCATTGCCGGCGGGTGAGCTGTTACATCCGGTGATAACACCTGCCATCGCTACCGCCGCTGCGATTGTAGCTGTTATATATTTAACATTTTTGTTTTTCCTCGTCATAAGGTATTCCTTCCATTTTAGTAAAACACACGATTTTTATAATTTTTTTACATAACTTTTATTTAGTTACTTAACAAAATTATTTTTTAAGTAACTTTAGTATAGCCCATAGGTTGCATAATGTCATCATTATTTTTTGATTTTCATAATATATTTTTGATTTATTTGTGCATTTGTTCTAAGTAAAGTAAATTTTTTATAGATATTTATGTCATTATACCAACATATATACCCTTCTGTAAGCAAAATTGTTGTGTTTTTTGTTAGCTAACAAAATTAACGGTTATTTTTTTAACATACTTTGTACAATAGCTTGAATGTGTCTGCATTTTAAAATATAATATTCTTATATGGGCATTGTCCCGGATTGTGAAACTATACTGTAATAATATTTGTGCCGCCACAAAGGGCGGCGGAACGGAGCTCAGTGTGAAGTTTTTATTTGACAACTCTCATTTTACCGATATTGAAGCTGCGGAGGGCGGCTGCTACCTCATCACCAACGGTCTTGGCGGATACTCCTGCCTTGACCTTGCCGGAGGAACCTCAAGAAATGACCATGCCATTTTCATGGCGGCTGTGAAGGCACCGAATGTTCGATATAACATGATAACAAATCTTCTTATTGATATGACTGTCGACGGCGTAATATACCACCTCAACACCCAGCGCATGGCTGATGATACCTTCGCTGATAACTTCAAATATATAGAAAAGGTATGCTTTGACAGTAATATGTTCTCCACGGTGTTCAACGTCCGCAACGTGCGCCTTGAACTATGCATTGTCATGCCTCACGAAGAAAATACATTGATGCTCAACTATCATATATCCAATCCGGACTGTCACGATGTGGAGCTTAGGCTCATGCCGCTTTTTAGATTTACGCCTAAAAATACGGCGATGAAGGCGGACGCGAAGTTTTCCATTAAGGAATATGCGGCGGAGAAGCGGTTGTTGAATAGTACAGATAATATAAAGACGAATGACGGAACAGGTGGCAAAACCGATATTAGCTGCTGTGAAGGATTGTCCGCGATGGTGACAGGAATTTCCGGAAATATCAGACATAGCAGTAATATGAATGACAGCAACATCATTATTATAGAAGGAAACGATTTAAGTGTTGTATGCGCCTCCAACATGGAGACAGAACTTCTCCCCGAAAACAGCCTCTATTCAATGCGCTGGACGCTCGACACTCGCGACGGAAGGGATGACACCGGTTCATGTGCTATCAATCACTGCCTTAGAAAGCACACCTCTGAACACGACTGTGAGAATGTCATAATCTACAGTCTGTGCGACCCGGAGAATATGATTTTGCGCGTACGGGACGGTATTGTAAATGCATTTAACAACGCCGTAGCCGGTGAGAAGGCACGAATCGCGGACATAGTAAACCATTCCGGGCTGAAAAGTGAGCTCGGCAGACAGCTCGCCGCAAGTGCAGACGCATACATTGTTAATCGCGAATCCACCAACGGAAAAACCATTATTGCAGGCTATCCGTTTTTTGAGGACTGGGGACGCGACACCATGATTGCCCTCGGAGGAACCACCCTCGCCACCGCGCGCTATTTAGACTGCAAGAGTATTCTCAAGACCTTTGCAAAATATGAGAAAAACGGACTTCTGCCGAATCTCTTCCCGGAAGGCGGCATGACTCCGATGTACAACTCAGCCGATGCGCCTCTCCTATTTGTAAATGCGGTCTATGAGTATATACAGGCTTCAGGCGATAATGAATTTCTTAACGAATGTTTTGAGCCGATGAAAAACATCATGGATGCCTACGAACACGGAACAGATTTTCATATTGGATGTGACACCGATGGGCTTATCATGGCGGGGGCTGACCTTGAACAGCTCACATGGATGGATGTCCGCGTTGACAATTTCCTTCCGACACCAAGACACGGCAAGCCGGTAGAGATTAATGCCTACTGGTACAGTGCTCTGTGTGTCATGCAAGTCTTCGCCCACAGCCTTGGCAAAGATGAACTGTCGGCAAAGTATGCCACCATGGCAGAGCACACCAGGAAATCTTTTCTTGATAAATTTTATGACAAGGAGCTTGGTTGTCTTAAGGATGTCCTAAACGGAACCTACGAAGAAAAACAGATTCGCTGCAATCAGGTATGGACTCTCACAATGCCGTTTACAATGCCTGACGCTTCAATGACAAAACAGATTTTAGACACGATAGAGAAGAAGCTGTACACAACGGCAGGGCTTAGAACCCTCACCATGGATGATCCGGCTTTCACACCTGTATACATCGGTGATATGCAGCACCGCGACAGGGCGTACCATCAAGGCACAGTGTGGACATTTCCTCTGGGCGCATACCTGCGCGCAAGAATCCGCCAGCTTGCCTCACCTTCGCTTTCAGCCGGTGAGAAAAATGAGGTGCGCGAACACTTAGAAGAGGCATTCGCTTCCCTTGAGGGCTGGCTGTATGAGGGCTGCCTTGGACAATTTGCGGAAATATATGACGGAGAATGTCCTACAATATCCCGCGGCTGCTTTGCACAGGCATGGAGCGTTGGTGAGATACTCCGCGCAGTATCTGAATACGAGAAGGAGGAACAGAATGCAGGTAACTGAGTTATTCCCATCGCAGCTTGAGGAGGCAATCAAAAAAAATCCGCATGGAAACATAGCGGATTTTCTTCCGGATATACACGATTCTCTCCCGGAGATACAGGAAAACCTGTTCTACATCTGTGCCAGCGGCAGACGCACGCTTCATCAGATGGAACAGTATTCCTTCAGTGACCTTGAAGGCTATCTCCTCCTGTACACCCGCGCAGGGCGTGGAATCATGGAGGTGTCCGGTGACAGCCGTAACCTTGAAGTCGGTGATATGCTCCTGTGGGACTGCTCCGATTTTATCCAGTTGAGGGCACTTAGTGAGGAATGGAAGGTTGACATACTCTTTTTTAACGGAAATGCCGTTATAACATATTATGAGGAAATCTGTAAAATAGCGTTTCCTCTTTTTCGCATACCTGTCAACTCACTCCCGGATTGTCATTTTACGGAGGTCATGGCTCTCGGTTCGATGATAACACCTCACCACGCATTTCTGACCAACAAGCTGCTCACCAACCTGCTGTCCGACCTCATCTCCATGCTGCACATGTCAACCGACATCCCGCAGGCAGCTCCGGCATACATCGAAGAGCTGAGGACACTTTTTATAAACAACTGTGAGGCAGACTACTCAATGGATGAGCTTGCCATGCGCTTTAACGTGAACCGCTATCGCATGACTAGGGAATTTTCACAGTTTGTCGGCACGACCCCGGTAAAATTTTTAAACAACACCAGAATAGAAAAAGCCCGCGCCCTCATAGAGAGCACGGACCTTTCAATAGGTGCCGTGGGAGCCGCAGTCGGCATCCCGAACACAACACATTTTATTAACCTGTTCAAAGAAAAGCTAGGCGTTACACCGCAGGTCTACCGCGAAGGCTACCGCTCATTCAGGCAGATAAGCAGAATTTAGTAAGGCTGAGTTACTAATCTGTCCGTTTCACTGTCTTATGACACAAGCAATCCCAGTAAGTCAAACAAGTCACCTGTCGAATCAGGTGATTTTTTTATTGTGATGGTATGCTCTGCAGATGAATCGGAGGTGTACACCTGCTTTGCCTTAATGGCATTGCCCCAGCCATCTGAAAAATCAGCATTGATTGTACCTGCATACTCACCATCAACATATACATCGTACTGTCCGCTCATCCCATTGGTGGTTGCAAAATAGAGAATGCCAAGGTTCTGAAATTCTGCCTTTATCTCAAGATTTCCTTCACCCTGAGCACACTCCCAGCCATACGGAAACTGCGTGCACACACGCTTTTTCTCAAAATCGCCGGCACTTATGACATCCGCGTCTGATGAGTCAATGATATCTGCATTGATATAGCTCTCCTTCATAACCGACGCCATGTCAAACTTCTGCGGCTCCCCATAGCTGTCCACATTCTCATACACATTATTGAGATATTTCCACAATACCTCACCGGTGATGGCATGTCCCAATGCCGAAGGATGAACCTCATCCCCCGAAAGCTGCTTGTCGGTGTATACCTTCTGCTCCATCATATCGTTTATGAGACTTGAATAGCTTAACATCGGAAGCTTATAGCTGAACCCGACAAACACATGATTTCCCTGCGCCGTAGCGCCGTTAGTCTGTCCCATATACAGGAGCATGACCGCCGGCTGGCTGTCCGACAGAAGTATCTTTCTAATCAGATTGTCATACGTCTTTTTATAGAACAGCGAATCCTCATCGTTCACCGAAAATTCGACCAGCACCAGATCCGGCTCATACTCAAGAACATCCTTATTTACTCTGTGCACCCCAAGATATGAGTCCGTTCCGCCTATACCCGCATTAACAAACTCAAAGTCCGCCTCAGGGAAAGTATCCGTCCACCACTCAAAAAAGATATCTGCATAAGACTTCTTAAACGGAATGTCCGAATCACTGCTTCCATTCGATATTGTTCCCTGAGTGATTGAACCTCCGATACAGGCAATCACAACATGCTCACCCTTCGCAGCCTTCTTCATTACCGCCGCAAGTGCCGTGTCATCACAGCTCGGCCACTGGTCTGCCACACTGTACAGCTCATCCGAAACAAGATTGGTCAACGGAGCGACCACCTTGCTCTCACCCGTTGCCGCAGTGTCCGTTGCCGCAGTGTCCGTTCCCTGGGTCCCCGCTGCCTCAGTATCCGTACCCTGAACTCCTGTTGCTCCGTCCGTCTGCTCCGCTTTCACATCCGCAGCGTCCGAAGCCTGACTGCCCGATATATCTGCATTTCCTGTAACATCAGTGCCGGACACCCCATTGTCCTTCGCACATCCCGCAAGCGCACACGCTCCCACAAGAGCCGCCGCCATAATCCCATATACATTATATTTTTTCATACGCACCTTCTCAATTTTCCTTCTTAAACTTCCTTCTTAGGCTTCCTTCCGCAGGACTTCTTCTCCGTGCAGTATCCTACCTTATCGCACTTAGGCATAAAATAATTGTCAACGATATACTTCCACTCCTCCGATATCTCCGACAGAGCCTTGGCGATATCATTGAACATCTGCCTGTACTCCCAGTATGCCCTTGTGCACATTCTCTGCCCGCTCATGTCGACGAGGTTTCTTAAGTTGCGCTTGTCAACAATCTTCGTCTCCATGCCAAGCGGCAGGAGCATGGCTGCGTCCTCCCTAGGAATGCCGCACTCCTTCTCAAGGTAGCTGCAGGTCTCTGTAATGGACTTCATCATCTCGTTATATCTGCGCGCCGCCTCCTCATCAGCCGCAATCTTAGGTGGTACAATATACCCAAAATTCTCGTAATTTATATATCTTGTGCTCGCCTGAAGTCTGGTCGGTGCTCCGCCAAGATGTGTGTACCACTCCCTGATTACCCTCGCGGAATAACCGTCAAGCACCATCTCCACATTCACGTACTCCATAACACGTCCATGCCCCGATACCAGACAATCAAGCCCTCTTTTATAATTTTTCGCATCGTCCGTTATATCCGCGCCCCAGCAGACCCCGGCGCGCTTGCCCATAAGTGTAATTGGATTTTTTGTTGTCTCTTCAAGAATTGTTATTTTTCCCATTTTATCCTCGATTCTATATTTGAGCGGTCTCGGAAACTCTATGAATCCCATAGTTCCGCTCTTTTTTATTTCTT
>CAUCXT010000011.1 GCA_958446835.1 uncultured Eubacterium sp. | reverse complement strand
TAAATTGAACGATAAACGCTTCAATGCCATGCTAAGTGATTATGAGTCGGAGCTTGAAGCGTTGGAAGAGGATATTGACAGAGATAATGCTGAATTAGAGGGCATGAGTGCTAAGAAAACGGATGTGGATGTGTTCATGGAACTTGTAAAAAAGCATACGACATTCGAGGAACTGACACCAGCCATATTGAATGAATTTGTTGATAAAATCATGGTTTATAAGGCAGTTGGAAGTGGTGCAAACAGAACGCAGGATGTAGATATTTATTTGAATTATATCGGTAGATTTGTAGTTCCTGAAGTGGTTGTGGAGCTGACGGAAGAAGAGAAGCTGGCAGAAGCTAAAAGGCAGGAAAAACTGGAGAAAAAGCGAGCAAGTAACCGCAAATATATGGCACGAAAAAGAGAAGAAGCGAGGAAAGCGTGGGCAGAAATAGAAGCGGAGAAAGCAAAGGCAGTAGGGCAATAATTATCGTGAATTTGCGATTGTGAAAATGGCAGACGAGGAAATTATCAAGTGAATAATATGGATTGATTTTGCTCCGATAATTAACGAGCGAAATCAGAATAAAAAGGCATTCAAAACGGACAGTGGAACATGTTTGTAGTGGATGTCTTTTTTGTGGTCTTGTCAGTGCAACCTTCCCTTCCCCTTCCTTCTCTTCCTCTTCCTAGAGAAAAAAGAGAAAAAGAAAAGCAGAAAAGAAAGAACCAAAGAAAAGAATAAAATAAAAAGATAAAAAAGAGATATACCATCTCAATCTTATCCTATCCCATCCTATCCGCCTGCCTACGGCAGGCTTTATTATTTGCCCGTCAAAAGTACGAGTCTAGAGTCGTCAAAAATACAAACCTGAGAGAAAGGAGTGATTTAATGGGCAGTTTATCAAAGTATGAGCAGGAGACAGTTATCAATTTCAATGCAGGGGAGCAGAGAGCAGTTGTTTATACCCGAGATAAGGCAGTTATGAGGAAACTTGACGCATTAGTTATTGCGTTCCCAGAGGTTTATAAGCTGGTAGGCGAAACAGATATTGATAAGACCTATTCCATGCCGAAATCATGCGTGAATTATCGTAAGCCTAGAAAGCTCGATGATAAATACAGAGAACTAAAAAGAACACAGATGAAGCAGTATAATATGCAGAGGTAAATAGTTGAAAAAATGTGTGTTCAATGATATAATTTCCTTGTTGAAAGAGCGTGTCAATTTGGATTTGTTTGAAACATATTTGACACATTTGGCGTCTAGAATAACAGATGGAAACAATTAGACAAACTTGAATTTGACAAAGGAGTGTGATTGTATGGATTGGTGGAATGTATCGGTATTTGGAATAATCCCTGTGCTTTCTGTGTTACTCGTTTTCTTTATTAAGAGAAAGTTTTTATGGATAGCACCATTGATTTCGACATTAGTATCTGTTGTTATTAGTGTGATAGCAATGCCTTCGATTTTAACCAATAGCGAAGGTCGAGCAATGTTTTTTGCAATATCTATTCCTATGCATCTTGCAATCGTTATTGTTCTGACCGTGATTGCCTATTTCGTGGCATACATAATCAAACGAAAGAACAAGTAAGCCAATTCCAATTTGACAATTCCAATTTAACAAAGAAGTGATTGTATGAAAGAATTTGACAAAGGAGTGTGATTGTATGAAAAGATTGAATACTATCTTAAACACCATTATAGGTGCTTTTATAGGTGTATTTATTGGGCATGGAATTTATGTTGTTTGGAACTTCAAAACTCGTCCCGAACTGTATGCTATGCAATCTGCACCTTGGTACACAAGCATTTTGGTGTATGGAGCATTTACCATTGTTGTGTTGCTGATTTGCTTTGTGATAAAAGCAATCATTAAACACAAGCAGAAAAAGAAGTAAGCCAATTCTAATTTGACAAAGGAGTGTGATTGTATGAAATGTCCTTATTGTGGAAAAGAAATGGAGTTAGGATATATTCAATGTCGAGATGGTGTCACTTGGACACCCAAAGAGCAACTTGTTGCAGCATTATCATTTTTAGGCAAAGGTAGTGTATCTCTTGCAAATGGTGCTGCTGACCATTCACGAACTGTTTATGCCTATAAGTGCAGTGAGTGTAAAAAAGTGATTATTGATTATTCCGCAGACTAATTCCAATTTGACGAAGGAGTGTGATTGTATGAAATGTCCTTGTTGTGGTAACGAAATGACAAGTGGTATAGTTCAGAGTGCTCGTCAGATTTTCTTTACAACCAAAGCACATAAGAACTGGTTTATCCCAGATACAGCAGGTAATGAAGAAATCGTATTGAGTTCTCATAATTGGACAAGACCTACTTGCACTGCTTACCATTGTGCTGAGTGCAAAAAGGTAGTTATTGACTACTCGGTAGAAGTTGAGTAAATTCCAATTTGTCGAATAGATGAGATTTATTATGGCAAAGAACTAATTTAATATCGAACACCTAAAGGTGGCATGGAAATTATAAAACCATGACCACCTTTTTTGTTACAAAAAATCAAGAAAAAGGAGATTGAAATTATGTTACAGAACAATGAAAAAACAGCAGAGGTATTAAAGGCAGAGAAGATTGTGGAGCAGGCAAAGGCAAGGCTTGCAGAAGCTAAGAGAAAGGCAAGTCAGCAGAAGCGCAAAGAGGAAAATCAGCACAAGTACATGATGGGTGGTATTGTTCATAAATACTTTCCAGAGTGCTACCAGTTTGACGAGCAGGAGCTGAACAGAATTATTGCTTCGGGGATGAAGTCGGAGCAGTGCCAGCGCATTATTGAAATCGTGAAAAAGGAAAGTGCTGAAAAGCGTGAGAATGCAGTTGTAAAAGCTGAAAGTGAGGTGGCAGGGGATGAAGGTACTGGCAAGAGCGAAAATGCCTAAGACCAGTCAACGAGATTTTCTCGTTGCGCACAGATATACCATCTGCAATGGTATGTGCGCTCTCCGAGGGGTCTTGCAGACAGCTGTTGCCTGCCGAGGGCAGTCAAAAGGGAACACTGCGTTTTCCCTTCGGTGCAGAGGGCGCACCTACCCATTTGCATACTTTGCGTTCAGTGAAGCTCCAAAGAGCGGAGCTGCACTGCCCACAAAGTCAGCCGATACCGCACAATCCACAGTATCGGTCTGCCACAGCCTATGCAGGAGAGTGAGGTGTGGCTATGGCAGTTAAAAACCTAAGTACCCGAGTTGCCATTATCGGAAGAGGTGCAAAGTGCAGAGGTGGTTCATCCGCAGTTGACAAATCTGCATATATCAGCCGTACTACCATGTACTCTGAATATGACGGAACAACCTATTACCCGAAGTATACCGAGGATTTGGTGCATAATGAGGTCATGCTTCCGGTCAATGCACCAGCAGAATATTCAGACCCATCGGTGCTATGGAACTCCGTTGAAATGAGGGAGAGTAAATCTGCCAAAGCACAGCTGGCGAGGTCATATAAAATCAATCTGCCGAATGAGTGGAGTTATGAGCTTGCCATAGAGGTAATGAGGGATTATGTGAAAAGGAACTTTGTGGATGACGGAATGTGTGCGCAGTTTGCCATCCATGACTCTGAAAATCCGAATACGCACCAGCGTAATCTTCACTGCCATATTATGCTTACCATGCGTCCTATTTTGGAAGATGGTTCATGGGGAGATAAGCAGAAGAAGATTTATGCACTGGACGCAGACGGAAACAAGATAAGAAAAAAGAATGGGCAATATAAATGCACCACGCAGGATGTGACTGGATGGAACAGCAGGGAGAATGCCAGGAAGTGGCGCAAGGATTTAGCTGACACCATAAATGCGGTCAATGATAAAAACGGATTAAGGGAGAATTTTTGGGAGCATAGGTCATTTGCAGAGCAGGGGCTTGATACCATACCACAGATACATTTGGGAGAGAAAGCCAGTGCGCTGGAAAGGGCAGGAATACAGACAGAGAGAGGGAATGTCAACCGCAGGATAATGGAGCAGAATAAGGCTATTCTTACTGCAAAAATGCTTGTGGCAAAAGCAGAGGAACAGTTGCAGAAGCTTGTTAATTCCAAGCCAGTTGAAGCAGTACGCAATACTGCAAATGAAGTCCTTGATATGATTAGAGCAGTTGTCGGCAAAAAGGGCAGACTGGAATTGCCAGTAATCAAGAGCAAATATTTGAGGAAGATTTCTCAAAGACAGTCATTGCAGGAGCAGGAGAGAATGGAGCGTTTTGTTGTGGCAAATCAGATTGAGAGCTTTGAGCAGTTGCAGGAGTTTAAGACACAGCGAGAGCCAGCCTATGAGAAGCTGTCAGCGGAGAGACAACAGCTTGCGGAGCAGATAGCAAGACTGGAGCAGTTGCTTGTGGCATACAGTGATTATGAGCCTTATATCGTGTATCATAAGACGAGTAATTCGCTGAAAGGATTTGCCAAGCGTAAATATGATAAGGAGCATGAAACGGAGCTTAGAGAATACGACAGTTATCGTGCAAAATTAAAGAAAATGCTTTCCTCTGATGAGAAGATTACACCGAAGAAATGGACAGCGGAAAAGGCAAAACTGGAAGAACAATTGCAGGAGAGCAATCCCGACTATGCAAGAGTGGTTACGGAGCTTGCGTCAACAGAGGTTATTGAGCATAACCATAAAATGCTTGCCATGACCCGAGAAGCCGAGCAAAATCAACGCAGTCAGATACACAGCAGGAAGAAAAATGAACAGTCATTATAACAGCGAGAGGGCAGTTTACAAGCAATGGTTTGTAGCTGTCCTTTTTGCGTGAAGGGAGAAGAACATGGAAGAAAGCAAGAAAGTGAATACAGAGCATTTCAAGAAAAAGATAGGTAATACCACTTATCGGGTAAGAGTGCATTTTCCGCAGAATACCAAGCGGACTTTTACGGACAGCGTGAATACGCTGATTATGAATGAATGTACCAGCAAAAAGAAATAATCCACATCCTACCTTGACAAATCCTCACAGAAGATACGTTGTTGTCGGCTATGGAGACTGCCGGAAATAAGGAGTTTGAGGAAGGAACGGAGAAGAAAGGACTTGGAACCCCGGCAACGAGAGCCAGTATCATTGAAAAACTGGTCACTTCCCAGTATGCGCAGCGAAAAGGAAAGCAGATTCTTCCAACAGAGGCAGGGAAAGAACTGATCGCTGTATTGCCGGAATATCTGAAGTCGGCAAGCATGACTGCGGAATGGGAAAATCAGTTGCTTGCTATGGAAAAAGGAGAAGTAAGTGCAGAAAAATTCATGGATGGGATTACCGGGCTTCTTACCATGACGTTAAACGGATGTGAGGCATTGTCTGAGGAAGAAAAACAGAGATTCCGTTCCTTGGAACAGATCGGGACGTGTCCGGTCTGTGGGAGTCCTGTTTATGAAGGAAAAATGAACTTTTATTGCAGTAACAGGGAGTGTTTGTTTGCCCTTTGGAAAGAAAACCATTATCTCGCCGGAATGAAAAAAACTTTGGATCAAAAGATGGCAAAGGAGTTATTAGAGAAAGGGAAAACCTTTGTGAAAAATCTGTACTCTGTAAAGAAAGAAACGTATTTTGATGCAGAGCTGGTGCTGTCGGTGGAAGATGGGAAGGCAAAGTTTTCGTTAGAATTTCCGAAGCGAGCTGTATCTAAGGGCAAGAGAAATAAAAAATAAGAAGAAGGAGGAGATGGAGTTATGGCGAAATTACAAGATATCCGTAGTCTGGCAGAAGTTACGGCAGAAGATATCAGCCGATCACCCCGTGATTGGATGGGATATCTGGATACTGCCGCCAGATTATATCGTTATCCATTTTCGGATACTCTGCTGATTCATGCACAACGCCCCAGTGCCACAGCCTGTGCAGAACTGGAACAGTGGAATGAAAAAATGCACCGCTGGGTAAATCGTGGGGCAAAGGGAATTGCATTGATTGATGATCGTGGCAGTTTCAGTAAGCTGCGTTATGTCTTTGATATTCAGGATACCCACATGGTACGTGGGGGAAAAACTCCGTATTTGTGGAGATTAGAGGAAGGGCATTATAAGGAAATGCTCGCTCATTTGGAGGATGCTTACGGACTTTTGGGGGATGATGCCGCTAATCTTCAGAGTGCGCTTCTTGCAATCGCAGCGGAAATGGCAGAGGACAATCTGGAGGAAGCAATGGATGGTCTGGAGTATGTTACAGAGGATTCTTTCCTGCATGATTTAAACCCGGATGCGCTGCGTGTGAATTTTAGGAATCTTTTGCGTGATAGTGCGTTTTATACATTATCACGTAGGTGCGGACTTAATCCGATGGAATATCTGGAAGAAACGGACTTTATGAATATCACGGACTTTAATCGACTGTCTGTGCTGTCTTTTTTGGGGAATGCCACAAGCGAACTTGTAGAACCAGTGCTTCGGGATATTGGTCGGACTGTCCGAAAAATTTTGCAGGAAGAATTGGAAAATACAGTTGCAAATACAAACAGGATGCCTTATAATAAATTTAACACGTTAATTCGTGAAAGTAACCAGAATAAAGAAAATGAAGGAGGAACCGAGAATGGAATTGACATATCATCGCAAGGGAGACTATCTGTTTCCGAACCTGACATTGGAGGAAGAACCCGTGACCATAGGGAAATACGGGATGCTGAGGAAAACCTATCTGATGGAAAACAAGAAGAATCTGTATCAGAGCCTGTTGCTGACAGGGAAACTGAACAACCATCTTCTGGAAGTGGAGCAGACAGCCAGAGAGAGGATGGAAGTTCTGCTGAACAGATTGGAGAAGAAATTCCCGTCACCGGACAAGAGGAGCGATCAGATGGGATGGATCGCCCACCAGAATATGCTGACGACAATGGCAGAGGAGAACATCTTGAAGGAATTGGTATTCAATTAAGTGAAGATACAACAGAACAGGATTTGAGCGAAGCAGAGGAAGAAATTGCCTCTGCTTTATCTTTGCCCGATTTACCGACTGTAAAGGAGCAGATACGGAATATAGAGGAACGGACTGCCGCACTTTATGCCGGAGAGATTGCGATTCCGGCAGAGGTGGTGGATGAAGTGCTGCGAACTGGAAGTAACCAGAATAAAAGCCAGCTCCGTATCATTTACAATTACATGAGCGAACAGACACCGGAAGAATATGCAGAATTTTTGAAGAAAGAGTATGGAACCGGGGCGAAAGGGTTCGTGATAGATGGTACGGAGTATTCCGTTTTCTTTGATGAACTGGGAATGCAGATTGCTGTCGGTCATACGGTAACGGATCAGGTTCTTTCTAAAGCCTTCCTTTCATGGGAGGATGTAAGTGGACGTATTCATCAGTTGCTAAAGCAAGGGGAGTATGCTCCGCAGGTGGTACTGGATGCGGCAAGGGACAATGCGGTGCAGGAACACGCACAGGCGCTAGGGTATCTTCACGGAGATATGGCGGAAGGTGTGGCGGAATTGGTTTTCGGGGAAGATTTTGGACATATCTATCCCCAAAAAACGGAGAGAATTGCAGAGCTGATCTCTAAGCCGGATTCTCTTCAGGAAATGATCGAGCGTCTGGAAGGACTGGCAGAGGCTTATTCCATAGATAAGGAATTGATGCGCTTTCATTGGTACAGACCGGATAAAGTGCTTGCACAGTTTCAAAAGTTTGCAAAGGAAACTATTCCCTATCAAGCGAGAGAAGGATTTGTATGGAAGGAGCATCCAATCTTTATTACGCAGGATGAGATAGATGGATTTTTAAGCCGTGGAGGTTCCTATTCGGATGGGAGACTTCGCATTTATTCCTATTTTCTTCAGCATGAAGATTTGAAAGAGCGGACAAGGTTTATTCAGGATGAGTATGGTATGGGAGGATGCAGCCATGCTCTTTATGGTGCAGACCAGTCCCATGCGGACTATGCTGGAAAAGGATTAAAGCTGGAACGGGGTTCTTATCAAAAGGCAGATGCAACAGTAGTTTTAAAATGGTCACAGGTAGCAAAGAGGACAGCATTTTTAATAGAACAGAACCGTTTCTTAAAGCCACAGGATTATTCTCGGATGCCGTCTTATGAACGGGAACAGATTGGTGCAAAAGTCCGTTCTTTTTATCTCGCTATTCCGAAAGACATTCCCCGTCCCTGGGAAGAACATAAAGATTTTCTGCATGACTATCGAATAGAGGCTGCGGAATTGTTGGAACAGGGAATGGGAGGAGAACTGGTACAAGAGATGAGTGAAGCATTAGCAGAACTTCCTCTTGAGCATAAAGATTATGAGAAATGTGTAGAACTTCTATCGCAGGTACAGCAATATATAGAGGGTACATACACCATCTTCCCTCAAAAAGAGAAAGAGCCGGAAGTGATCAGCAATCAGCAGATGTCCTTATTTGACTTTATGGATATGTCGGCACTTGCAGAAGCAGAAAATACGGTACTTCCAGAGGTCACAGAGCAGACGGTTTCTGAAGAAACAGCGGAAGTTATACAAAAAGAAGCAGAACCGGAGCTTCCGTTTGAGGAAGTTTCTGCGGAACAGATTCCTTTTAAAGAAGCCAAAGAACTGTGGGAAGAAGGTTATGAATACGAAGATTATGTGTTGTCCAACCGGGTAGGCAATCGGATTCAGGAAGAAATGGAAGAAGCAGGTGTCACTCAAGAAGATTTTTCGCCTGAGCAGATGGATGTCATTTACGAAGCGGCAGAAAAAGACCATGTGCTGGAACCGATGCTGAACCCTGATTTTCCGCCGGAACAGATGCAGCTCATTGATGATGTTATTGAACAGATGACGGAGACAGAGCAGAAGTGGAAGCAGCCCATTGTAGACGAAGTGACAGACAAGATTTTGTCAACAGGGGAAATTCAAACGATCAGAACTGCAAAAGGGTTGGAAAGCGTTCCTCATGAACCTGTGAATTTCCGTATTACAGACGAAGATTTAGGTGCTGGCGGTTTGAAGGCAAAATTCCGGGCAAACGTGGAAGCTATCCAGTTATTGCATGAACTGGAATCCGATGAACGGATGGCAACGCCGGAAGAACAGGAAATTCTATCCCGTTATGTAGGATGGGGTGGTCTGCCGTATGCCTTTGACGAGAAAAACAAAGAGTGGGAGAAAGAATTTACGGAATTATATGAGACGCTTTCCCCGGAAGAATACGAAGCTGCGAGAGCGTCCACCTTAAATGCGTTTTATACTTCGCCAACTGTGATTCAGGCAATGTATCGTGCATTAGAGGATATGGGACTTAAAAATGGCAATGTGTTGGAACCGTCCTGTGGTGTAGGAAATTTCATGGGATTAGTACCAGAGAGTATGCGTGAAATGAAAATGTATGGTGTGGAACTAGACAGTGTATCCGGCAGGATTGCCAGACAGTTATACCAGAAAAACCAGATTGCGATACAAGGATTTGAGACAACCGACTTTCCAGACAGTTTTTTTGACTGTGTGATCGGGAACGTCCCGTTTGGAGCATATAAGGTGCCAGACCGTAAATATGACCGTTTCCATTTTTTTATCCATGATTATTTTATTGCAAAATCTTTGGATTTGGTACGCCCGGGCGGAGTGGTAGCGGTTGTGACTTCCAGCGGAACGATGGATAAGCAAAACACCAGTGTCCGTGAGTACCTTGCAAACCGGGCAGATTTGCTGGGGGCTATCCGCCTTCCCTCTAATGCGTTTCAGAGAAATGCCAATACAGAAGTGGTAGCGGATATTTTATTTCTGCAGAAGCGTGACCGGGCAGCACTTACCATGCCGGACTGGGTACAGCTTGGGACAACCGAGGAAGGTTATACGATCAATTCCTATTTTGTAGCACATCCAGAAATGGTGTTGGGAGAATTTACGGAAGAAAGTACCCAGTATGGGAAACAGCAGGTAACAGTAAAAGCCATCGAAGGAGCTGATCTGACAGAACAGTTACGGGAAGCTGTGAGCCATATTCACGGAGCGATTGAAGAACGGGTGTGGGAAGATTCGGAACTGGAGGAAGAAGTCAAATCTATTCCTGCTGATCCGTCAGTTAAGAACTTTAGCTTTGCCAATATAGACGGGGAAGTATATTACCGGGAAAATTCCAAAATGAACCGGGTGGAGCTGCCGAAAATGACAGCCGAGCGAGTTTTGGGAATGATTGAAGTCCGTAACCTGACAAGGGAGCTGATTGATTGTCAGTTAAATGATGGTTCCGATGAAGCGGTAGCAAAACTGCAGCAAGAACTATCGAAAGTGTACGATGCCTTTACTGCAAAATATGGGCTTTTAAGCAGTACCGCAAACCGACGGGCATTTTCTCAGGACAGCAGTTATTGCTTACTTTCCTCTCTGGAATTAACGGATGAGGAAGGAAATCTGTTACGAAAAGCGGATATTTTTACGAAACGTACCATACGAAAAGCACAGCCTGTCACATCGGTGGACACCGCAACGGAGGCGCTGGCAGTCTGTATCGGAGAAAAGGCAAGGGTAGACGTTCCCTTTATGGCAGAACTGGCTGGGAAATCGGAAGAGGAGATTATTGAAGATTTACAGGGAGTGATCTTTAAAAATCCGCTTACAGATGTATGGGAATCATCGGATGAATACTTATCCGGGAATGTGCGGGAAAAATTAAATACTGCCCGTACCTTTGCAGAAAATCATCCAGAGTATGCGGTAAATGTGCAGTATTTAGAGAAAGTACAGCCGAAAGATTTGGAAGCGTCCGAGATTGAGGTGCGGTTAGGTGCGACATGGATTGCGCCTACATACATTACACAGTTTATGGGAGAAATTTTTCATACCCCGAAACACCTGTTAGGTAGTACGGTGGATGTGAAATATACGGAAGTTACAGGAAAATGGTTGGTTACAGGAAAGAGCAGTGATTATGGCAATCCTGTCATTACTTCATCCTATGGAACAGGAAGCGCCAATGCGTATCGTTTACTGGAGGATGCACTAAATCTCAAAGATACGAAGCTGTACGATACCATTTATGAAGATGGAAAAGAAAAGAGGGTGCTGAACCGAAAAGAAACCATGCTGGCACAGCAAAAGCAGGAGTTGATCCGGGAAGCCTTCAAGGAGTGGATATTTAAGGATATCGACAGGAGGGAGGCACTGTGCAAAACCTATAATGAGATTTTCAACAGCATCCGTCCAAGGGAATATGATGGAAGCCACATCCAATTTGTAGGAATGACACCGGAAATCACACTTTTACCACACCAGAAAAATGCAGTGGCACATGTATTATACGGCAACAATACACTGCTTGCTCACTGCGTAGGGGCGGGCAAGACTTTTCAGATGATTGCGGCGGGTATGGAGAGCAAACGATTAGGTCTTGCACAGAAATGCCTTTATGTAGTCCCGAACCACTTAACCGAGCAGTGGGGCAGTGATTTTCTTCGCCTATATCCCGGTGCGAATGTGCTGGTGGCAACAAAAAATGATTTTACTCCGGCAAACCGCAAGAGTTTTTGTTCCAGAATTGCAACTGGGGAATATGATGCGATCATTATCGGGCATAGTCAGTTTGAACGGATTCCATTATCGAAAGAACGTCAGATTGATACCATTAACCGACAGATTGCAGATATTACCAATGCAATAGAAGAAGCAGCGTCCGAGCAGGGTTCCCGCTATTCCATAAAACAGATGGAAAAAACAAAAAAGACGTTGGAAACGAAACTGGCAAAATTAAATGACCAGACAAGGAAGGATGATGTAGTAACTTTTGAACAGCTTGGTGTAGACCGTCTGTTTGTAGACGAATCCCATTTTTATAAAAATATGTTTTTATACACGAAAATGCGGAACATTGCGGGGATTGCACAGACGGATGCACAGAAATCTTCGGATATGTTTATGAAGTGTCAATATCTGGATGAGATTACCGGAGGAAAAGGAGTAACCTTTGCAACGGGAACGCCGATTTCCAATAGTATGACGGAGCTTTACACCATCATGCGTTATTTACAATATGATACGCTGCAGAAAATGGGACTGGGACACTTTGACTCATGGGCAGCCGCATTTGGAGAGACAGTTACAGCCATTGAGCTGTCACCCGAAGGGACTGGGTATCGTGCAAAAACAAGGTTTGCCCGCTTTTTTAATCTGCCGGAACTCATTTCTTTATTTAAGGAGAGCGCTGATATCCAGACTTCGGATATGTTGAATTTACCTGTGCCGGAAGCAGAGTATATCAATGAGGTCATAAAGCCAAGCGAGATACAAAAGTCAATGGTAGAAAGTTTTGCAGAGCGTGCGGAAATGGTGCGCTCAGGCGGCGTGGATGCTACAATCGACAACATGCTTAAGATTACCAACGATGGAAGAAAGTGTGCGTTAGATCAAAGGCTTATCAACGATATGCTCCCGGATGAGGGAGACAGCAAGGTAAACCGTTGCGTGGAAAATGCTTTTGAAATCTGGAAAGAGACAGCCCCTCAAAAGTCTACCCAGTTGATTTTTTGTGATTTATCTACGCCAAAGAATGACGGAACGTTTAATGTCTATGATGATGTGAGGGAGAAGCTGGTAGGGCGTGGAATCCCAAGGGAGGAGATTGCCTTTATCCATGAAGCCACCACAGAAGCAAAAAAAGCAGAATTATTTGCGAAAGTACGTTCCGGGCAGGTGCGTATTCTTCTGGGTTCTACACCGAAATTAGGCGCAGGAACCAATATTCAGGACAGGCTTATCGCCCTTCATCATTTGGATTGTCCTTGGAAGCCTTCTGATCTGGAACAACAGGAGGGAAGAATTTTGCGGCAGGGCAATCAAAACCAGAAGGTAAAAATCTTCCGCTATGTGACAGAGAATACCTTTGACAGCTATATGTGGCAGATTTTGGAGAATAAGCAGAAATTCATTTCCCAGATCATGACCAGTAAATCTCCGGTTCGTGCCTGTGAGGATGTGGATGATGCAGCTCTTACCTACGCAGAGATCAAGGCGCTTGCAACAGGCAATCCTTATATAAAAGAAAAGATGGATTTGGATATTCAGGTAAGCAAGCTGAAGTTGATGAAAGCAAACCATACCAGTCAGATCTATCGGCTAGAGACGGATATTGCAAGAAACTACCCAATGCAGATTACATCCATGAAAGAACGGATTGCAGGACTTAACGCAGACTGGGAGGTGGCAAAATCGCTGCTTCAAAAAGAAAAGGATGATTTTTCTATAACAGTGAGTGGGAAAGTATATACAGACCGGAAAGAAGCCGGAACTGCATTGATTGCAGCTTGCAGTGGATTGAAAACGGTACAGGTATCCGGGACAGTGGGAGAGTTTCATGGATTTTCATTGAGCGCTGCCTATGATTCCTTCAATCAGTGCTATAACTTAACCATTAAGGGAAAATGCAGCTATACCGTGGAAGTTGGAAAAGATGCGTTGGGAAACATCATGCGTATCCAAAATGCCCTTACCGGAATTGAGAAGAAACTGCCGGAGGCAAAGCTGAAACTGGAAACGTTACAGGAGCAGTTATTGTCTGCACAGGAGGAAGTGAAAAAGCCATTTGCCCAAGAGACGGAACTTGCTGAAAAAATGAAACGTCTGGATGAACTGAACATACTGTTGGATATGGATAGTAAGAGCAACCATGAGGTGATAGAAGTCGAAGGAGAAACAGAAGATTTGCCAAAGCAGCCGGGAAATCTTACCAATCCTACATTTCAAAAACCAGAAGCGGAAAAGAGTGCAGATTCTTATAAAAAGCCTTCTGTATTGGACAAGTTGAGAGAAAAACAGGCGAAGGGAAGTATAGAGCAGTATAGTCAGAAACCAACAAAAAAATATGAACAGGCATTATAAAAGAAACCCGTCAGAAATGTTCTGGCGGGTGTTTTAGAAAGAAGGGATTTATATATGAGAGAGAAAGAAATTATAAATGACATGGAAAAAGAAAGTCGGTTGTTTGATGGCAACGGAGAGTATTATGGAATTTATCAGTTAAAAAAATCTGAGGAGAGAACCTATCAGTTTATGGGAATGCGTGAAGCAAGCAATTTCGGATTTGAAATTCATGGAGAAGATTACGAACTGATATACAGTGATCGGCTTGGTATGGAAGATACGTTAAATTTCCTGTATGAGAAATTCAATATCAATCATCCGCAGGATTTTACCGGGCATTCCCTTTCGGTCAGTGACGTGGTTGTTATGCGAAAGAACGGGGAAAGTAAAGCCTATTATGTAGATTCTTTCGGTTTTACAGAGCTGCCGGAGTTTATCCATGAGCGATTGCGTTTACAGGAAGTCTCTAATATGCAGGATGAAAAAGAGACTGTGGAAGAAAAGAAGGAGTATCTGCCTGTCTACCAGCAGACACTTCAATATGCAATGGAACATGGAGCAGCGGATGACTATTTGGATTCCCGAAAGTTAAACATAGACTGTAAAAAAGCCATTGAGGAGACAATCAGGGAGCATTTTGATGGTATGCGGCTTTCATTGGAAGATTCCGGCGGAGTGCTGGAACAGTTTGGAACGGAACGTGTTTCTTATGTATTGGCAAATACTTTGCGGCATCTATCTGAGGACGGACGCTTTTCCAGAGACAACCGGGCGTGGGCAGATGGGATTGAAGTTACGGAAAATATCCATAGAGGAATGGATATGAACTTGGACTATCTGGTGAACAGCCATCCGGCAGTCTTGGATGGTTACATCCATCTGGTCAGAGGAGAAATTCGTATGCTTGATGTGGAGAAAAAAATGGGGATTCCCCATGTAACGGAACAGACTTCCGGGCTTATGGTAGAAGGACACATGGGAACATGGCATACCATAGGACAGCGGGAGTATCATGGAGAACGATTTTTCCTTATGAGACATGATGAGTATGGAAGCGAGGCGGCAGACATCATTGTATCAGAAAATGGTACTCTGGTAGCAGAGGATTTACGAAATGGGTTTGATGCAGAGGCAGGTTTTGCAATTTCTGAATATCTGGAAGGAAATGGTGCGTCGGTATATGATCTGAAGGAATTACCGGCAGACACAGATATTGTCTTATATGACGGAAAAGAACTCTATACAGAGAAAGCACAGCCGATCATCAATGATTCCTGGGATTATTCTATGTTTGGAATTGATGAGAACGGAGAGGAGTACCAATTTAACTTTAATGAAATTTATAGCGTTGCAACGGAAAAAGGATTAAGGCTGAAAATGCCGGAATTACATTATATAGATCACTATTATGTCGTGGAAGATTTACAAAAACAGGGAAAATTAGATATCCGGGAATATTTTTCCCTGTCAGAAGCGTTAGAGAATTATTTTGCATTGCCAACCCATAAGATGAAAGCGCTTGGGATTCAGAATCAATCCCCACTTCCGGGAAGTCTTGATTTTATTCAATGTAAAAATGGGGTAGACCACCTGACGGAAGATTGGACAAAAGTAACAGGATGGCTGAATCCACAGATTTATCAGACAGTTCAGTATTTAAAAGAAAGTCTTGAAGTACATGAGACACAGATTGCGTATGATACGGGCATTGGTTTCTTTACCATCCAACATACGGATGGTGGCTATGATTACACGTTTTATGATAAAGATTATCTGGAAAAGGATGGCGGTGTATATGACGATCCAGAGCTTACGATTGAAGAAGCCGCAGGAGATTTATTGGCGGAAGAGGGAATTTCTATCCATGATTGTAAAGTGATGGATTATGAGGAACTTATGGAATGTGCAGAGAATGCCGAAAAGGAACAACAGGCAGAGCCTTCACTGACTTATTATGTGGCAGAATGTATGGAATTTTCCGTCTTAGGGGAATATCATGCGGATTTAACGATTGATGAAGCCTTTGACATTTATAAACAGATTCCATCTGACCGCATGAACAGTGGAAAAGGAATTGGGATTTGCTTGCAGGAGGACAGCCTGTATGCCGGAGAATATCCATTGATGCGCAGTAATCAGATTGATATGGAGACATTGGAGGGGATTCCTTATATGAAGAATCATCCATTGGTACAACGGGCAGTAAAAGAAATGGAACAACGAGGTGTTAAGTTGTGGTATCCGATCAAAGAAGCACAAGCCGAAAAGGGGACGGAGCAGAGACAGGAACAGCCGCAAAGAGAAAGTAAGAAAGAGTCCGTCTTAAAAGCGTTGAAAGAACGACAGGAAAGATTAAAGGCACAGCAGACAGAACAGAAACGCCCAGAACGGTCCCAGAGTAAAAAGAAGGAGGATATGGAATTATGAGTAAGATCGTATTTGAAAATGATGAATTATTGGTCGTGGCAATGTTTGACGGGGGAACCCGAAGGAGAACGATGGATCAGATTGAGGAGATTCTTCCTCATGTGCAGGATGATGACGAGGTATTTCCGCTTGCAATCAATACACTAAACAAGCTGAAGCAGATTTCAGAAGCAGAATACCTTAGTCTGGAATTGGAGAGTTATAGACAGGAACCGGAGGAGAGCGTATGATACGAAACCACTATGCAATTTATCAGTTGAAAAGAGGGGCGGAGACGAAACATCTTTGTTTCCGTCCCTATCAGGAGTTAAAAGAGAAGAAGATTGCTGTCCGGGCAGAAAATTACGAACAGGTATTTCACACAGGAATCTTGCCGGGAGATACTGCGGAAACAATCTGGAGACGTTTTTTGCGGCAGCCGCCTAAAACTTTTCGAGGATATCATTCCCTCAGCACCAGTGATGTGATCGTGATAAATAAAGAGGGGGCAATCAGTTCATTTTATGTGGATAGTAAGCAGTTGGTGAAAGTGCCGGATTTTATCCGCCTGAATGGTTCCAGTACCTTGATTTCTATGGATACGGTGGACTATCAGGTGGAGGGGGTGAAAGGAAACTGGCTGGCAATCGACGAGACGAAAGTAGAAGGCAACGTGTTTTTCCTTATGCAGAGTGAGCAGTATGGAGCAGATGCCGCTTATATTGTAGTGAAGGATAGCGGAGAATTGGTTGTCCGAGAGAGCAGCGGGTTTGATGATAAGACGATAGAACAGATACAGAGGTATCTTCATCCAACAAAGCAGATAGAGACTATAACAAAATCGGAAAAACCACAACTTGAGAACTGGCAGAAAGCACAGGAAAATGGGGAGTATTTGCGAAGTGCGGAAATCACAGAAGAACAGAATTACAATATGATTGATGGTCTGATGAATAATAAAGCTCCGAAAAAGAAGAAAGAGAGGACTTCCGTATTGAAAAAACTGCGTGAGAAGCAGGCTGCGATTGCAATGCGAAGTGGGAAACAGCCACAGGAACAGATGATGGATATGGAGCGTAGAAAACAATAAAAGCAAGGAGGATGGTTACTTTATATAGTGCCATCTTCCTTGCTTTTATTTTGTTAAGCGATACCGGGTAATGTTTTTCCAGTTTTCAGGGAATCCCATTTTTTCCAGTAAATCAGTATGTTCTATGTGGATCAGTTTTTTCGATGCATCATCTATTGACTTTGCCAGACGTTTTTTGAAAAGACGGAAATCTTTGTCGGGCAGTCAGAAAAAAGCTGATTGTCCTTGATGAATAGGGATAGGAAACACAAACGAGGTATGGTAAAATAAAGACATCAAAAACGGAGTTTGTGCGGAGGTGTTAAAAATGGCAACTTCAAATATTAAAGCCAGTATTCCTTGTGATATTCATAGTGTATGGAAAGTTGTTACAGATGTTGAAAATTACACATGGCGTAGTGATTTGAGTAAAACAGAAGTCATAAGCGACAAGCAGTTTATTGAATATACCGAAGAGGGCTATCCGACCACCTTTACAATCACTGTCATAGAGCCGTATAAGCGTTGGGAATTTGACATGGAAAACAGCAACATGAAAGGACACTGGGTTGGTAATTTTACTTCCAGAGATAATGAAACGAAGATTGATTTTACAGAGTATGTAACAGCGAAAAGATTCTTTATGAAGCCTTTTGTCAAATACTATCTAAAAAAACAACAGGCGCAATTTGTTGCAGATTTATGTAAGGCACTATTATAAAAAAGGAGCGATACGAATATGAAAATAGAGATACAACAAATATTGAACGGTTAGATTGAAAAGGGAGGAAAGATATATGGCATATTTCAAATATCAAGATAAAAACATTTTTTATGAAGAATACGGACAAGGCGAGCCGATTATCTTCCTACATGGCAATACAGCTTCTTCAAAAATGTCTGAATTTCTTATGCCGCTGTATACAGAAAATTTCAGATGTATTTTGATTGACTTTTTAGGGAACGGGCAATCAGATCGAGTAGAAAGCTTTTCGCCGGATATGTGGTATGATGAAGCCTTACAGACGATTGCTCTTACTGAACATTTACAATGCGGAAAGGTCAGTCTTATTGGAACAAGCGGAGGCGCATGGGCGGCGGTCAATGCGGCGTTGGAACGCCCTGACTTATTTCACGCAGTCGTAGCAGACAGCTTTGACGGGCGCACGCTTAATGAAAATTTTTCCGCTGACCTTTTATCTGAAAGGAAAGCGGCGAAAGAAGATGCACAGTCAAAGCAATTTTACGAATTGTGTCAAGGTGCAGACTGGGAAAAGGTGATTGATCTTGATACAGAAGCATTATTGAAGTGTGCGGAGGAAAAGCGTCCACTATTTCATAAGCCATTGGAGAAATTAAAAACGCCTATCTTATTCATGGGAAGTAGAGAAGATGAAAGTTGCCGAAATAACATTGAAGAAGAATATAGAGAAATGGCTTCTATGCTTTCTCAATCTTCCGTATATGTTTTTCCGAACGGAGGACACCCCTCTCTTTTTTCCAATGCGGAAGAAGCCGCAACGCTGATAAAAAAATTCATAAATCAACACATAACTGAATAATCGCTACCCTTACAGTAGCACCACCGAGCAGGAAATCCCGAAATGCAATCCTCCCTGCTTTTATTGCTTAACAGCTAAAACAGGCAGGGCAGTCAACGGCGGCTTGCAAAGCCGTATCTTGCCGTTGACTGGCTCGGCTGGATTTGCTATTTTTGAATGGTAATTGCAGATTTAATTCTTGCGACTATATCCAATGGTGCTTATTATGAGGGAAATTCCAAAAATCAAAATTGCCGCTATCCCTGTGATAAGCACATATGAATAAATAGAATTTACCATAGCAGCCATTCCCGGTCCATCTTCAAAATATTTTACAAAGTAAAACATTGGAATTACCACAATCAATCCCATAGTTTGTGCAGAACGAAAACCAAACCAATAAGTTAATGGCAAGCAAATTCCTGTCCATAACAACGGGATAATAGCTGCTGCTCCAATCGAAAATAGCCAGATAAGCATATCAAAATTTTGAAAAATCACACTGGATAAACCGTTGAACGCAATACTGCCCAAAATGCTGATTGCCACCGTATATATAACAGAAACATATTTACTTGCAACAACAGTAAAATTGCTTATCGGCATAGCTAATTGATATTTTTTCCAGCTTGCCTTTTCATCACTTGCGAAACTCATAATATTTTGCATACCGATTGTCATGGCAAACATAACAGAAGCAAATAAACCGGAATAAATACCAGCGTTGAAAATAAGTAGAACAATAGCCGCTGCTGCAATCAGAATAAGTTTCTTATCAATACTCTTGAAGAAAATGGATATATCTTTATAAATCAATCCTCGCATGATATTCCTCCTTTAACATAGAAAAGCATAATATCTTCTAATGTGGCATTATCCACAATGATATTCTTATATTTCTTTTTGAACGCTTCTTTGTCACGGACAAGACACTCCACGCTCATATTAGTAGTTCGGTGTATGATATAATCATCAGAGGAAAGCAGTGCAAATTTTTCTTTTCCGCACTTTGCTACGCCATAGTTATAAACAAGATTATCTTTCTGTTCCTCGAAAATAATTTTGCCTTGATGAATTAAAATCACATAGTCTGCAATTTTTTCTATGTCCGAAGTAATATGTGATGAAAAGAAGATAGAGCAATCTTCATCTTGAATAAATTCTAAAAATAGGTCTAACACTTCATCACGCACAACAGGATCAAGACCTGTTGTTGCTTCGTCCAAAATCAACAGTTTAGGTCTGTGTGCCATGGCGCAGATAATGGAAAGTTTCATCTTCATTCCTTTTGAAAAAGCACTAATTGTTTTCTTGGTCGGGATTTTGAATTTTTTCAAGTATTGTGAAAAGAGGTTACTATCCCATGTCTTATAAACACCTTTCAAGATTTTTTCAATATCTGCGGCTGTAAATACATCATGAAAATTACATTCGTCAAAAACAACGCCAATATTTTCTTTGACAGTTGGAATTGTATGGTCTATTCCAAATACCTGTATCTGTCCACTATCTTTGTTTAATTCATTTAATATCAGATTGATAGTGGTACTTTTTCCTGCACCATTTTCGCCAATAAAGCCTACAATCCTACCTTTAGGGACTTTGAACGAAACATTGTCCAAAGAAAATCCCTCAAATTGCTTGCATAAATTCTGCACCAAAATGTTATTATCCATGCCTGTCACCTCTCGTTACTCCTCGTAAAATAGTTTTAGGATATTCGTCATTTGCTTAAGACTAATGCCATGCGCTCGACCAATTTCTGCGACTTTTTGCAAAAGTTCTTCAGCAATTCGTAACTGTTCCTCTTGAATAAATTCCCTGTTTTGTGATGCTACAAAACTGCCTTTTCCAGATACAGTTTCTATAAATCCATCTCTTGTCAAATCTTCGTATGCTCTCTGAACGGTAATAACACTTATATGCAAATCTTTTGCTAAAGCTCTCATAGAAGGGAGGGCTTCGCCAGCAGATAGTGTACCGTCCATAATAAAACTTTTTACTTGCATACAGATTTGTTCATAGATAGGCTTATCACTGCTATTACTAATGATAATCTCCATTTGCTCACCTCGCTGTGCGTACTTATTGTAACAAGCGTACTTATTCGATAAGTACAATATAGGCGATTTGTGTGAACCTGTCAAGAGAAAAGATGTCAATGTATTCGGAAAAGTGAGTGGCTGTCTATCAATTTATGCGTTACTTTACCGTACATAAATATTTATCCGCGTTCTACTTCTTTTCCTCGTTCCTGTTCTTTACCTTGCCGTAAAATGCTCTCTATGCTCTGCTTGAATTCTTTGGTATGTGTAGTTTGGATTGGAGGATTCCATCCAAGTATCATATCCACATTACGACATACAGTATGTAGTTCTTTCTGGTAATCCCGATAATAGTCGTATTGTTTCTGGAGGGTATCTTTTTGAGTTAGAAGTTTTTCCTTTTGTTCTCTCAGTTGCTTCATCGTGGGAAGTGGTTGTGTTCCGTTTTTCTCTTTTAGTGATGTTACAGCCTTTTCATAAAGTGCAAGTTCAGCAGAATGTTCCTGACGGAATTTTTGCTTATTTTTGCTTTTACGAAATTGTGCATAGACAGATTTATTTGCAAGATACTGTCCGGTGTAGTGGAGTTGTTGATTGAGGTTCTTTAATTCCGATTCCACAGTTTTTAATTGTTTTCTGGAATTAGAGGTTCGTTCTTTTACAGAAGAAAATTTATCTTCCAGAATTTCTCTGGTATCATATTCATGTTCCTGCACATAGGCAATAGTCTTTGCCATTTCCTGAAGATTGGTGAGTTTGACCTTTCGGGCATAGGCTTGGCTTTGTTGTGCTTTTACACAGGTTTGTAAGTCGATGACCAGTCGCAGATTAGATTTAATGAATAAGATTTCCATAGGATCAGAGGAAATGTCAGGATGAATATTTGGAGTTCTGTGGTTGGATTCAAATTGCTGTTGCAGATAGTCTTTCTCATACTTTGTTCCTAAAGCACGCCCGGTAATATTCTTTTCTCGTTCCGGGTGCAGATAGCTGAAACGTCCACGATGTTCCGTTACAACGATCTGATATTTTGCATAAAGCTGTTTTTTAAAATCTTCCACATCTTTTGCTGTATGGGAAATTTCTGTAATAGCGTCTCGCAGGTATTGTTTCTGTGTCTGAAATGTGGTTTTGCGAGGAGTGAGTCCATCTGCAAGAATCTGTTCATTCAATTTATCTAATTTTTCTTGTCCGTACCGGGAGGCATAGTATTCCCGATTTTTGATTTTATTTTCAGAAGGTGAGAGTAAATCCACCTGATGGAGATTTTCACGGTGGCAGATATCCATGAGAGATTTCTGCAAGTGCCTTAGATAGTTATTTGTTAAATGGTGTTTGTATCCAGCAAGACAATCACTGTTTCGTTCCATATAGCCATCTTTCGGAATATCGTATTTTCTTAGACTATTGATTACAATATGCACATGGATATTGCCGCTTCCGTTGTGTCCATCTGTATGAGTACAGACAAGAGCCTGATGTCCGGGAAAATTTTTACGGGCATATTCTAGTCCAAGTTCCTGTGCTTTTTCTCCGGTTAATCCACATTCGTCACGATCAGCAGGATCAAAGCTGATGATATAATGATGGGATTTGATTTCATCATAGGTTTGGTTTTTGTGGTATTGATCGTTAAGACGTTCGCATTCCTTATCAAATAACATTGGTTCGCAGTTCAATCCATCCAGATAATATTCCTCTCTTAATATCATTTGCCCATGTTCATTTAAAATCGGTTTCTTTGTTCGCTCATCATGTTGGAACAGGAGATAATCCAAAGATTCTCCGTAATTGGCATTTTTACTTACGATATGTTTCAACACTGCCATGAAAGTCACCTGCCATTCTTGTCACGTCTTTTCTTAAATTCCAAAGTTCAGAGATACAGGATTGAATTTCATCCTGCATGGTTTTAGATCGGACGCCGCCTGTATGAAAATAGCGGGCAATCTGGTTTAAGTTACTTCCGATTTTTCCAAACTCAGCGGTCAGTTTTTGTAATTCCGGGATATCAGCAACTACTTCATAGCGAATCGCTATTTTCCCTTCCAACACCATTTTGCGGATGTACTCGGATAAGGTAAGTCCAGTTTCTTCAGCCGCATCTGTTATTAACCCATATTCCATATCTGTAAAACGGACTGTGATACGATACGGACGGGAGATTGTTTTTTTCGGTCTTGCCATAGGAAGCCTCCTTTCTTCTTCGTGCGTATGTACATCGTCAATACCTCGGTATTGCGCTGCGAACACAACTTTTTGTGAGAGCCAACCTGCAAATTTTAAGTACAGGTTTTATATCGAGGGAATGGGGAGCGAAATCCCCATCAAGAAATGCCAAGTCTGCAAAAACCCGGAAATGGGTTATTGTCGGACATAGGCGAATCTTGCTCTGAAATGTTTTTCCCCTTCAATAACCTTGTTTGGGAGAGGTTAAGAAACAAGCAGAAAAAAGAAAATCTTTTCGATGCTTGTTTTTTTCATGCGCTGGGATTGGGTTTATGTAAGGATGAACCTTGAAAAAAGAAAAATGTTTTTTAGAATGAGACAAGTTTCTGGACGCATAGAATCTCAAATAGGAAGGGGGTTATGCTTTTGGATGGGAAAACTTTGCAGGAATTGAAGCGTGTAAATATAAAAGAAGTAAATCCAGATGAGCTTGTGGATATTAGTGAAATTGAGATTGATACGAAACAGTCAGTACAAAAAAGAGTGAAAGAATATGTGGAACAGGTACATAACCCTTATCTTGTCCGGGTGGGCGAGTATGTTGTGAAGATTGGATATTCTGACTGTAAAGAGACGCTGAATGACCGGATGAAACAGTATATTTCAAAAATCGCAGAAACGAAATATTAAAGTTGAATTTGCTCTTTACAATATCAGGATGTCATGGTAATTTAAATGCAGGACAAAACAGTGAAATCCTGAAATTACTATAAGAAAGAATCTCGTAGGACAGGTTCGACTGACTGAAATCAAAATAGTAAAATCAGGAGGAAACAAAATGCAGAAAAATGTATGTTACCATACTGCGATCTATCTTCGTTTGTCGAGGGATGATGAAGATATTGATGGCAGCGCAAAACGAGAAAGTGACAGTATTTCATCCCAACGTGAGCTGGCACGTTCCTTTGTAAGAGAACAGCCGGATATGGAGTTATTCGATATTTATATTGATGACGGATATTCGGGAGCCAACTTTGACCGACCAGATTTTAAAAGAATGATGGCGGACATTGAAAATGGAAATGTAAATTGTGTCGTTGTAAAAGATTTATCCAGATTTGGACGAGATTATATTGAAGCCGGGCGGTTCATTCAAAAGACCTTCCCGGCTTTTTCTGTGCGTTTCATTGCAATCACAGATCATTATGATAGTCTGACTGCGGACCAGAGTACCACATCTCTTGTGATTCCGGTCAAAAACTTTGTGAATGATTCCTACTGTCAGGATATTTCAGAAAAAGTAAAATCACATCAGAAAATAAAACGGGAGAAAGGGAAATTTATCGGGGCATTTGCGGTCTATGGATATCAGAAAGACCATGAAGATAAAAATAAGCTGGTTATAGATGAATATGCGGCAAAGATTGTAAAAAATATTTTCACATGGAAACTGGACGGCATGAGCAACCTTGCCATTGCAAACCGACTGAATGAGAATGGAATTTTCTCTCCATTGGAATATAAGAAATCCCACGGAGAGCATTATGCCACAGGGTTTCATGCAGGAATCGTATCCAAATGGTCTGCGGTGGCGGTAAAGCGTATTTTAACGAATGAGATTTACACCGGGACGATGGTACAGGGAAAACGGGAGAAAGTCAATTATAAGGTAGATAAGATTTTAGAAAAGCCAGAGTCTGAGTGGTTTAAGGTGGAAGGCACGCATGAGGCAATCGTTTCCAAAGAGGATTACCAAAATGTGCAGCGGCTTTTAAAAGTCGATACCAGAGCAGGGAAAGGAAAAGAAAAAGCGCACATGTTTTCGGGACTCCTGTTTTGCGGAGATTGTAAAGAACCTATGGTACGCCGAATAAATAGATATAAGGGGACGGAAAAAATATATTATATCTGTTCTACGAGAAATCGGAGTGAGGGATGTAGCAGACACAGTATTTCAGAAGCAGATTTAAAAAAAGTGGTATTCCGGATCATACAGTCCCAGGTTGAACTTCTGATTGATGTAAATCGGCAGATGCAGTATATCCAGACAAAGGAAATGAACTTTGAGGATGTGGTCGGATTTGATAAAGAGATTGCTCGATTAAGGAATGAACAGGAAAAATATCTGGAGCTGCGGGCGGGACTTTATGAAGATTTGAAGATGGGAGTAATTACGCAGGCAGACTTTAAGAATTTTAGTGCGATTTATGAAAAGCAATACATGGAGACAGAGCAGGCGCTTGAGAAACAGGAAGAGATGTTAAACAGACTGTTTTATAAAGGGATACAATCAGGTGTAAAACTGGAACGGCTGAAAGAGACCATGCGTGTTACTACATTAGATAGGGAGACTTTATTATCCTTTGTGGATCGGATAGAAGTGTATGAAGAGAAAAAAGTAGCGGTACAGTTTTGCTGTCAGGAAGAAATGGAAAAGATGTTGGTGTTGTCGGAATTTCTTTCATCACAATCAGAAACTGTGAAAGAGGTGGTCTAAATGGCAAGAACATCTAAGAGAAAAAAAGAGAATTTGGAAAATCGAAATCTAACGGAATATGAAACTGGAAAGGTTTTTCGGGTGGGAATTTATGCAAGGTTGTCAGTGGATAGTACGGAAAAGAAAAATGAATCCATTGAAAGCCAGATAGAAATTGCACGAAAGCATATTGAGAGTTTACCAAATATGATAATCGTAGAAGTGTATTCTGATTTGGGAACAACAGGTACAAATTTTGATAGACCTGATTTTCAGAGGATGCTGCAAGATATTCGGAAAAAGAAAATAAACTGTGTGGTGGTAAAAGATTTTTCGAGATTTGCTCGTGATTATATTGAAACTGGAAATTACTTAGAAAGAATTTTTCCATTTATGGGAGTGAGATTTATTTCCGTGACGGATCATTACGATAGTGAGAACCCAGTAGATGGTAATGGGAAAATGAAAGTCAATCTTAAAAATATTGTTAATGAGTTGTATGCTAAAGATATTTCACAGCGTGTTGAAAGTTCTAAAAGGGCAAAGTTGGAAAATGGAAGCTACATCGGAGGCATCCCTGCTTATGGATATGAAAAGCATAAGATTCAGGATAAGTGTGTACTGTCCAAAGAGAAGGAAACCAGTACGATTGTTCAGAGAGTATATGAAATGTATGATTCGGGAAAAAGAATTTCAGAAATTATAAAATTTTTATATGAATTGAAAGTTCATAGACCGACAGAATATCAGAAAACTAAACATGTCTATTGCCAAAACGGAGAAACTTTAAAACAATGGTCAGAAGTGACTTTGACAGCAATGTTGACAAATCCAATTTATATTGGAACTCTGATTCAAAAAGGTGGGAAGGTAAAAGAGCCTATTATTATTGAAAACGCACATGAGGGAATCGTATCGAAAGAGTTGTTTTATCGTGTGAATACATCTTTTGAAGAAAGAAAATCAGAGAAAAAGATTTTTTATACGAAAGAGTTGCAGGAACCAGATATTTTTCGGGATATCCTGTATTGCGGAGAGTGTGGGCATAAGTTAAGAAGAGTTTGTACCTCTAAAAAGCAATCTTATAATCAGGTGTTACGAAGATATGTGTATGGATGTACTAACATTGGTAGGATTGATGAGGATAGATGTGATAGCCATTATATTCCTATGAAAATGATAGAAGAAATTGTTCTACAGGTTTTGAAAAAAGAATATATGCTTAGTTCTTTTCGAGCAAAGGATTACACTTCGTATAACAATGAAATTGCACAGAAGAAAAAGCTGCAACTTTCTAAAGCGCAGAAAAGCGCAGAGGAACAGATGGAAAGTATTAGCTTAGATTTGAGCAAGACTTATATGGAATATCGGCAGAAGAAAATTTCTAAGGAACAATTTCTGAACTATAAAGAGAAAATGGAAGGTGTAAGGAGTGCTTTAGAGAAATCAATACTTGAAATACAGGAGAGACAGAATCAAATTGATGAGAGAGCAGAGCGTGAAAATAAAATTATTCGTGCTTTAGTGAGATGTAAAGAGGGAGAGGCGTTGAATTATGATTTAATTCATACCCTGATAAAACGAATTGATGTTTATGCAGATGCTCGGCTGGAGGTACAGTTTTTTTTCAAAAAGTCTGAATTACTGCCGGAGAAGAAAGGAGATAGGTAAAGTGATTGAAGTGAGAATTGCACTGTATATGAGATTATCTATGGAAGATAAGGAAATCGAGGAAGAAAGCAATAGCATATTAAATCAAAGACTTTTGTTGAGAAAATTTATACTAGACAAGTTTGTGAACGTAAAAACTGAAGTCATGGAATTTGTGGATGATGGATATTCGGGAACAAATTTTGATCGTCCTTCCGTTAAGGAATTATTGGAGAATGCGAAAGAAGCAAAAATAGATTGCATTATAGTGAAAGATTTTTCCAGATTTTCCAGAGATTACATAGAGATGGGAGCGTACTTGGAGCAGATATTTCCCTTTTTAGGTATAAGATTTATTTCTGTGAATGATCATTATGACAGTAATGATTATATTGGGAAATCAGCAGGTATGGATACAGCCTTTAAGTATTTGGTTAATGATTTATATGCGAAAGACATTTCTGTAAAAGTAAAATCAACATTGGAAATGAAACGTGAAAAGGGGATCTATGCCAATGGAAGCACACCTTTTGGATATATGAAGTCTAAAGAGGATTGTCATTTGCTTGAGCCAGTAGAACCAGAGGCGGGGATCATCAGAAGAATATTTCAAATGACATTGGAAGGGTATTCTTCCAGTAAAATAGCAAAACTATTTAATGAGGAAGGTGTTATGACGCCAATGGAATATAAAATAAAGCGTGGAATTACTATGATGAAACCCAAAGGAAATAGATTTCTGTGGGATGGTTCTACGATTTGCCAGATGTTACGGAATGATTTTTATGCAGGGGATTGGGTGTATGGAAAATATGAAACCAATGCGGTTGGTGGAAAAGCAAGATTAAAGCCGAGAAGTGAATGGAAAATATATTATAATCATCATGAGGCAATTATAGATCGGGAGACATTTAAAATGGTACAGCAAAGCAGAGGAAGAAAAAAGTCTGTGCAAAAGAGAGAAAAGCATCCATTGACGGGAAAGATTGTCTGCGGGTGCTGTGGTAAAAATCTGAAGATTGAACACTCATCGAATCCATATTTTTTCTGTGCAACCAGATATAAAACCGATTCACCAGAATGCGTGAAGAAAGTAAATGTGATGTTTATAGAACAGATGATTTTGTATATGTTGCAGCAGGAGATATTGAAACAGGAAGAGGTATCAAAATGGCAGCAAGATTGTTCTGTACAACTGAGGGAGAGATATGAAAGTGTTATACAGAAGATCAATAGGATTGATGCAGAAGTACAGCAGATAGAAGCAGAGAAAATGGAGGGGTATGAGAAGTACAGAAGTGAAAAAATTTTAGTGGATGAATATAGAAAATTTATGGAGCTTTTGAGGGGGAAAGAGGAGAAGTTGACAGTGGAGAAGGGCAGATTAGAAGGTCGGTTGGAGAAGATAAAAAATAAGATTACAGAGACTAATGAAGAAGAAAGGCACAAATGGGGAGGGGGTGACATTACAGAGTTGAATCAGGATGTGGTGGATGCATTTGTGGAGAAGGTTGTAGTGTGGGATGAGAAGAACGTGGAGATTAGATGGAAGTTCAGGAACAATGTTGCTTAAACAACAGTTATAGATAAGAAGTTAGAATTAGTTGGTTACAATATATTGTGATAAATTGAGATAAGGAATAGGAGCGTCATCCAAAGTTCTTGCAAAGGACTTTTGGATGGCGTTTTAAAATATTTGCATTTATTTAACAGAATAGAGTTGTTTTGTTAGCAATAACTTAACTCACCCTATTGTTTTTGAGCCATCCAGAGCCTACAATCCCAATAAATCTATTAAAAAATCTTCAAAAACTTTTCTGCAACTACTTGACACAAGAGGGGATTGTTAAACGGAATGACACATATCTGTACGGTGAGAAAGTGAAGGCATACCTTATAAGAACTGCAAGACATCTGCCCGGCGAACCGGTACCCTCTAAGAGAACAGGCTGGGGAGCGCTGTGCCTGAGAAATGTGTTTGGGACAGGGGTCTGACCCCGTGTCCCAGAACTGGGACATGGAATCAGACCCCTGTCCCATTTAGTTGGATGCGTTTCTCTTAGCGCGGTATCTTGCTGTTCCGTCAAGAATCTTCTTGCGGATACGAAGGTTCTTAGGTGTAATCTCAAGAAGCTCGTCTGTGTCGATGAACTCAAGAGCCTGCTCAAGGCTTAATACTCTAGGTGGTGTGAGACGGAGAGCCTCATCAGCACTTGAAGAACGTGTGTTGGTGAGCTGCTTCTTCTTACATACGTTAACCTCGATATCCTCAGCCTTGCCGTTCTGGCCGACTATCATTCCGCCGTATACCTGCTCGCCCGGACCAACGAAGAGAGTACCTCTCTCCTGTGCATTATAAAGACCGTAGGTTACAGTCTCGCCGGCCTCGCTCGCGATGAGGGAGCCCTGCTTACGGTACTGGATGTCTCCCTTGTATGGGCCATAGCCGTCGAAGGTTGTATTTAAGATACCATTACCCTTGGTATCAGTCATGAATTCACCTCTGTAGCCGATAAGACCACGTGCAGGGATTGAGAACTCAAGTCTTGTGTAGCCGCCGTTCGCAGGGGACATACCGTTTAACTCACCCTTACGGTTGCTTAGCTTCTGGATAACTGTACCGGAGAACTCATCCGGAACATCAACGTATGCAATCTCCATCGGCTCAAGCTTCTGACCTCGCTCATCGAAGTGGTAGAGAACCTCAGCCTTGCTTACTGCGAACTCATAGCCCTCACGGCGCATGTTCTCAATAAGAACGGAAAGATGAAGCTCACCACGTCCGGACACCTTGAAGGCTTCCGTTGTCTCTGTATCTTCAACTCTTAAGCTTACATCGGTGTTGAGCTCACGGTAAAGTCTGTCACGCAGATGGCGGGAGGTGATGAATTTACCTTCCTTGCCTGCAAGCGGACTGTCATTTACGATGAAGTTCATGGCTATGGTAGGCTCTGAAATCTTCTGGAAAGGAATGGCAACAGGGTTGGTTACCGAGGTGAGTGTATCGCCGATGTGAAGCTCAGCAATACCTGATATTGCAACGATGGCACCGATTGTCGCCTCGTTGACTTCCTTCTTGTTGAGTCCCTCGAACTCATAGAGCTTGCCAATCTTAACCTTCATCTTTTTATCAGGATTGTGATGGTTAACTAACATAAGCTCCTGATTAACCTTGATTGTACCATTGTCAATCTTACCTACACCGATTCTTCCTACATATTCGTTGTAGTCGATTGTGCTGATAAGAATCTGTGGGTCTGCATCAGGGTCGCCTTCAGGAGCAGGAATATGCTTTAAAATTGTCTCAAAGAGAGGAGTCATATCATTCGACTCATCCTCAAGCTTGTACTTTGCAAAGCCTGCCTTGGCAGATGCAAAAATGAACGGACAGTCAAGCTGCTTGTCGTTTGCGTTGAGGTCCATGAGAAGCTCTAATACCTCGTCGACAACCTCGTCAGGACGCGCTTCAGGACGGTCAATCTTATTTACACATACAATTATATCAAGATCCATCTCAAGAGCTTTTCTTAAAACGAACTTTGTCTGCGGCATGGCACCTTCGTAGGCGTCGACAACGAGGATAACACCGTTGACCATCTTTAAAACTCGTTCAACCTCACCACCGAAATCGGCATGGCCCGGAGTATCAATAATATTTATCTTAGTATCCTTATAATATACGGCAGTGTTCTTGGAAAGAATTGTGATTCCTCTTTCACGCTCTATGTCATTGGAATCCATTACTCGCTCTGCCACTTCCTGATTGGCACGGAAAGTTCCGCTCTGCTTTAACAGCTCATCTACTAATGTTGTCTTACCATGATCTACATGGGCGATAATCGCAATATTTCTGACATCATTACGGGTTGTTTTCATAAATTTCCTCATTTCTGCGCCCTCGGCGCTCCTAAAAACGTAAACCTAATTTTCAACTTTACTAGTTTATCACATTTTTTCATAAATACAAGTATAGATTTAAGAAATTTGGAAAATAGGGTGTAATTATTATTACAACAGGGTGCCGGTATAAATATTTCCTTATATAAATATGTGATATTATGTGGTGGAACAGTACAAGTAAAATGATGGGAAACGTCCGCGGTGGAATGTAATAGAATGGACGTTTTTATGCGAATTTAAAAATTTTTTATTTTTTTTTTATTGTTTCGTGAATATTTGAACACATTTTGCATATATATTTAGGGATAAAGATATTATCAGGCGTACAGTATCATCCTTTAACAGCATAAAATCATTATGCGGGGTGATGACGCCAAAAATGAAGGGAGAAACAGAAGAATGCTTGACAAAGTAATTGAAAACAACAGGGTAACTATCATAGGAGAGGTTGTATCGGACTTCACCTACAGCCATGAGGTCTTTGGGGAGGGATTCTACATGGTTGACATCGCGGTAAATCGACTTAGCAACAGCGTGGATATTATTCCGCTTATGGTTTCTGAGAGACTGGTCGATGTGACGGAGGATTATCGTGGAATGATTATCGAGGCTACAGGACAGTTCCGTTCCTATAACCGCCACGAGGAGAATCATAACCGTCTTGTACTTTCCATTTTTGCAAGGGAATTTGCTGTAGCGGAGGAGACACAGGAGGCTACCAATACCAATCAGATATTCCTTGACGGATATATCTGCAAACCGCCTGTATACAGAAAGACTCCTCTCGGAAGAGAGATTGCGGATATTCTTATCGCAGTCAACCGTCCGTATGGCAAGTCGGACTACATACCTTGCATTGCTTGGGGACGTAACGCAAGATATGCAGCGGGCTTCAAGATTGGTGAACACATCCGTATATGGGGACGCGTTCAGAGCAGAGAGTATACCAAGAAGCTTGATGAGGATACCCAGATTAAGAGAACAGCTTACGAAGTTTCGGTAAGCAAAATTGAGTGTGTTGATGAGGATAATGAACAGGAATAAAAAAGCAAGATATGAGTAATGCGTGGCAATGGATTGATAGAATATAGGATTTATATAGGTTACAATTACCCTAGCAAGATATCAGGAGGTAATTTATGGTAACCGCAAAGAATCCTATTTTAACCGGTTTTTATCCGGATCCGTCCATCTGCAGGGCAGGGGATGATTTTTATATTGTTAATTCAAGCTTTGTATATGCACCCGGTGTGCCGATATTCCACAGCAGGGATCTGGCACATTGGGAGCAGATTGGCAATGTTCTTGACAGGGAAGAACAGCTTCCGGTAGTTGGGAGCGAGATTTCGCGTGGAATATTTGCACCGACAATAAGATATCATGAGGGAACATACTACATGATAACCACCAATGTAAGTCATGGGGGTAATTTTATTGTAACGGCTGACAGACCTGAAGGACCATGGTCCGAACCACATTACCTTGAGAACGCACCGGGAATAGACCCGAGTCTTTTCTTTGATGACGATGGTAAGTGCTACTATTGTGGAACAAGACCGAATCCGGAAGGGGTAAGATATAACGGCGACTGGGAGATATGGGTGCAGGAGCTTGATATTGCGTCCATGAAGCTTGTAGGACAGAGCATGGCAATCTGGAAGGGTGCGGTCAAGGATGTTATCTGGCCTGAAGGACCTCATATTTATAAAATAGGTGAATATTATTACCTTATGCATGCAGAGGGTGGAACAGGTCCTGAACACAGTATAAGTGTTGCAAGGAGCAAAGAGCTGTTTAAGTGGTTTGAGGGATGTCCGAGAAACCCTATCTTCACACATAGAAATCTTGGAATGGACTATCCTGTTATATATGCCGGACATGGTGATCTTGTTGATGATGGCAGGGGAAACTGGTATGTTGTCATGCTTGCATCAAGACCGTGTATGAAGCACAGCAGTATGGGAAGAGAGACGTTCCTTGCCAAGGTAATATGGGAGAATGGTTGGCCGGTTATTACACCGGGAGTAGGGCATCTTGAGGATGAAGTTGAAGTTTCTCTTGATGAGTATCGTTTTCCGAAGGAATCAGGACTGTCTGATTATATTGATTTCTGGGGCGATGTGCTTGATGACAGACTTGTGGGTATAGGAAAGAGGGATTCGCAGATATACTCACTCACTGAGAGAAAGGGTATGCTGCGCCTTTACAACAGGGAGCAGAAGATAACAGAGCTTACATATCCGTCATATCTTGCTCTCAGACAGAAGAGCTATCACTTCGAAATTGAAACAGGTGTTGACTTTATTCCTGAGAATGAAAACGAGACGGCGGGTATTGTTTTATTCCAGAACCATGAGAATAATCTCCGTGTTGAGATTTGCCGCAGAACAGGTAGCAGGCATATCATAATTACAAGTTGCATACACGGAAATGAATCCGAAATTGCAGACACCGTATTGCCTGAGAATAACAATATAGTAAAGATAAAGTTAAGGTGCGAATCACAGAAGGCAGTTGTGTGGACAGAGGCAGGTGAAGGCTATGTCATGGCTGCGCAGGACATTGACCTGCTTCCGTATACAACAGAGGAGGCAGGCGGATTTGTGGGCTGCACAGTAGGAATGTATGCCTCATCTAATGGAGCTTCAAGCAACAACCATGCTGACTTTGGATGGTTAAGTATGCAGACTTTATAATTCTTTTATTGTGATAACAGGTCAATTAATTTAGGAAGATTTTAAGTTAACATTTAAAAAAAGCGTTAAATGAAATGTAAATCAGCTCTCTTGCACATTTATCTGATACGTGATAATATCTACAATATATTGCCACGTTTTAGAGTGGGTGTACTAATAATGGCAGGAGGGCTGATTTTTTTGAGTGAATATGTTTTTTTGTTCGACCTTGATGCGACAATCACAAGGGCTGAAATATTACCTGAGATAGCGGTAAAGATAGATAAACAGCAGCAGATGAGAGAATTGACTGAAAAGACGATGACTGGCGAGATTCCGTTTGACCATAGTTTTTTAGAGAGAGTTAAGCTGCTTTCAGAGATTCCGGTAAGCACCGTGAGAAAGATTATCGCAGGTGTGCCGCTTAATGAGAAGCTTGTGGAATTTATCCGTGAGAACCGGGAGCGCTGCTATGTAGTAACCGGAAATCTGGATGTGTGGATTAAGGATCTTATGACGGAGCTTGGAATGGATGGTCATTATTTCTGCTCTAAGGCAACTGTGGAGAATGATAAGATTGTAAGCGTGGATTATGTGGTTGACAAGGGAGAAGTGGTAAGTGAATTTGAAAACAAGCCATTTGTCGCTGTCGGAGATGGTAATAATGATGCCCAGATGATAGCTGCCGCAGAGGTGGGAATAGGTTTTGGAGGTGTGAGGGATATCGCACCTGCAGTTTTAAAGTGCGCAACACATGCAACATATTCGGAGGATAGATTATGTCAGTTTCTAAGACAATTGTTATAAGCTGTGCAGGAATGGGTACCAGGCTTGGAATAGGTTCAACCAAGGCACTTATTGATATAGATGGTAAGCCGCTTATTATAAGACAGCTTGAGCTTCTAAAGGATTTTGACGATATCAGGATTGTAGTGGGATATCAGATGGAAAAGGTCATTGAGGTTGTGAATTCATATCGCAAGGATATATTATTCGTATTTAACCATGATTACAGGAACACTGGAACAGGAGGCAGTTTCTCGCGTGCAATCAAGCATGCGGCAGAGCTTGTTGTGTCACTTGATGGAGATCTTTTGGTTCACCCGGATGACCTTATGCGTGTTTTACATTCCGATAAGGAATGTGTGTGCGGGGCTATTCCATGTACAGAGGATCCGATGCTTATGAAGACGCTCACACAGAATGGACAGATATATGGTGTAGGATTTTCAAGAGAAGAGGGTGAGTACGAGTGGACAGGTCTTGCACAGGTAAAGACCTCAAGACTTACTCCGGGAAATCATCATGTATGCGATATGATGGTTCCGCTTCTTCCGCTCCCTATGGAACTTATCAGAACTAAGGAAATTGATACAATGGCAGACTATGAACATGCTGTGGCATGGGTCAAGAGCGGATATGCTGATTAGATAGTTATATATATGGAGGAACACAGATGCAGGCTGTAATACTTGCTGCCGGAATGGGCAGAAGACTCAAGGAACATACAAAGGACAAGACCAAGTGCATGGTTAATGTGGGAGGTCAGACAATAATCGAGAGGGGACTTAGAATCTTAGATACTAAGGGTCTGTCCCGGATTGTTATTGTTACAGGTTATAAGAGTGAAGGTCTGACGGAACACGTTAATTCCCTTAAGCTTTCTACGCCGGTTGTATATATAAACAATAGCGAATATGAAAATACAAGCAACCTATATTCGCTTAATCTTGCAGGAGCTTATCTCAAGGAAGATGACACTCTTGTGATTGAATCGGATATTGTTTACGAAGCTGCTGTGATTGACAGGATATTAGAGTCTGATGAGGAGTGCCTTACATTTGTTTCACGTCCAAAGCCATGGATGGATGGCTCGATTGTGACACTTGACAAGGACAGCTATATCAATGATTTTATAGGAGCCGATAATTTTGCGTTCCAGAATATGGACAGCTATTATAAGACCGTAAGTATGTACAAGCTGTCCAAGAATTATCTTAACAATGTATATCTTCCGCTTCTCGCTGCGTATGTTCAGGCATGGGGAAATAAGACTCATTATGAGTCGGCTCTCAAGGTGGTTGCATTTAAGGAGCAGAGAGTATTAAAAGCAATCGTTTTGGAGAATGAAAAGTGGTATGAGATAAATGATATTCAGGATATAGATATTGCAGAGAGCATATTCGCCGAGGGCGATGAGAAGCTTACCAAGTACATGAAGCGTTTCGGCGGCTATTGGAGATATGAGGGAATGTACGATTTCTGTTACCTTGTCAATCCTTTCTTCCCTAATCAGAGATTTATGGATGAGATGAAGGCGAACTTTGAGACGCTGATAAGAGAATACCCTTCCGGTATGGCGGTCAACAGCCTTCTTGCCGCGAAATATTTTGAGTTAAGACCTGAGCAGGTGTGTGTCGGAAACGGTACTGCGGAGCTTATTAAGTCCCTTATGGAGAATTTTTCAGGGAATATAGGTCTTATATACCCTACATTTGAGGAGTATCCGCACAGAAAAAAGAAGGAACAGTTAGTACCGTTCTGGGTAATCAATGAGGATTTCACATATACGGTCGATGACATCATGGATTTTTACAATGATAAGGACATTCAGGCAATTGTCCTTGTAAACCCTGATAATCCATCGGGACATTTTATAATGAGGGATGATATACTCCGTCTCGAAGAGTGGGCAGCCAGGAGAGATGTGAACATAATTGTTGATGAGTCGTTTGTCGACTTTGCAGACATTCCGGAGCAGACATTGCTCACACAGAGCATCATAGATGAGCATAAGCATCTTATTGTGCTTAAGAGTATTTCCAAGTCCTTCGGAGTTCCGGGGCTCCGCCTTGGTATAATCGCATCGGCAGATTCCGATATGATTGCTGCAATGAAAAAGGATGTCTCTATATGGAATATCAATTCATTTGCGGAATACTATATGCAGATAATTGAAAAGTACAAGGATGACTATGAGGAGGCAATGAGCAGGTTTATGGATGTCAGGAAGCGCTATGTTGATAAGCTCGCGAAGATTCCGGCACTCAGGGTATTTCCTTCTCAGGCGAATTACATTATGTGTCATCTTGATAATGGCATGTCATCAAGAAAGCTTGCAGATATAATGCTTAATAAATATAATATTCTAATAAAGGATCTTTCAACCAAGGAAGGACTTAACGGAGGAAATTATATAAGACTGTCCGTTAAGACCGATGAGGAGAATGATGTGGTTGTAAAGGTTCTTGAGGAATTGTTATAAAGATGAACTATTATGATAAATTATAAAAGGAGGTCTTTCCTATGAAACGGCTGTTATTTGTTTTTAATCCATGGTCGGGTAAAGCGCATGTCAAGGACCATCTTTTTGAAATCACAGACGAGTTTGCCAAAGCAGGTTATCTTGTCACGGTTTATCCGACACAGCGGTCAAGAGATTGCTATGAGTATGTGCAGAAGTGTGCCGGTGAATATGACGTGATAGTATGCAGTGGTGGAGATGGGACACTCAATGAAGCGGTTGCAGGTATGATAGACAGCGGGTGCGACAGACCTATGGGCTATATACCGAGTGGAAGCACCAATGATTTTGCGTCAAGTCTTCTTATTCCGAAGACAGTCTCACACGCAGTAAAAAATATCACAGAGGGAACGCAATATTTGTGTGATGTAGGTTCGTTCAACGGACGCTGGTTCAATTATGTGGCAGCATTCGGAATTTTTACCGAGGTTTCGTATGCTACACCACAGCAGCTTAAAAACACATTCGGACATCAGGCGTATATCATTGAGAGTGTGAAAAGCTTCGCCAGCCTTAAGTCATATCAGCTTAAGGTGCAGATGGGTGACACGGTTATAGAGGACAAGTTCATATATGGAATGGTCGCTAATTCAAAATCGGTGGGAGGCATGAAGGGACTTACGGGAAAAGAAATTAAGCTTGACGATGGATTATTTGAGGTTATACTTATAAAGGGACCTAAAAATCCCGTTGAATTCCAGACTATGTTTAACGGCTTTATTTTTCAGAATGACAACAGTATGGTAATGCATTTTAAATGCAGTGATATTTCATTCACAAGTGAAGAACAGATACCATGGGTGTTAGACGGTGAGTTCGGTGGGGATCAGACGGATGTAAATATCCGTGTTGAGAACAAAAAGGTCAGATATTTGCTTGCAAAACATCCATAAATGTGGTAGTTTTATGCAGAAAATGAAAAGGAAAAGAGTCTAAATGAAAGAAGGAGGAATCGACATGGCAAACGCAAGAGCAGCTAAGAAGGCAGCAAAGGCAAAGGAAGCCCAGACAAAGACAGTAGAGGTTAAGGCAGCAGAGGCAGCAACAGAGGTTATGGCAGAGGAGTCACAGACTGTTGAAGCTAAGGAAGCAGAGGTTAAGACTGATGCACCGGCAGCAGAACCTGTAGCAGAGGTTAAAGAGGCTGATAAGACAGAAGCTAAGGCAGAAGAGGTAAAGCCTGTAAAGAAGGTTGGAAGACCTAAGAAGACTGCAGTTGCAGCTAAGGAAGCTCCTAAGGCTGAGAAAAAGGCTAAGGAAGTTAAGAATGCGGCAGCTAAGACTGAGGCAACAGGCGTCAATGTAGTGGTAGAGTTCAACGGAACACAGCGCAAGGTTGATGAGATTGTCGATAAGATTAAGAACGAGTGGGTTGCTGCCGGACACAGACTTTCAAGCATCAAGTCACTTGATGTATATATTAAGCCTGAGGATTACACAGCATATTATGTAATCAATGGTAAGGTTACGGGCAAGGTTTGGATGTAACACATATTCTTACATATTTGTAATTTGACAATTGTGATACAGATGTTTTAATATGCCGTATTGGGTTGCTACAATGCGGCATATTTTTTTATATAAATAGTTCTAAAACAGTGTTGTAATTTATAGTTAAATCTTAGCCATTTGGGTGGTTCACAAATGAGATATTTTGGAGTATTATATAATTGATTTTAGTACGGTAAAGTTAAAAAGATTACATGACGCGGAGGAACGAAGGATGAAGGTGAAAAGGTGGTATACAATCATGTTGTTTGCGGCGGCATGTCTGGCGGTGAACTGTGCAGGAAAATTTCTTGCATTGGGATTACAGCTCCCGCTGTGGCTTGACTCGTTTGGAACGGTGCTTGCGGCGTATGTTTTAGGACCTGTCTGTGGTGCAATGGTTGGCATGACGGGAAATATAATATATTCGATTGTCAATTCGTGGGACAGCATGATATATGCCCTTGTGAGTGCAATGGTGGGAATATCTGTGGGTCTTTGTGCAAAAAAAGGATATCTTAAGAGCCTCTTCGGAGCGCTTTCAGTGAGCTTTCTTGTGACTGTTCTTTCAGTCCTTATTTCGGTTCCGCTCAATTTCAGGTTTTCAGGTGGATATACACAGAATATATGGGGTGATGGAGTTATTGAGGCGATGAGAAAAATCGGCTTCAACAACTTTTTCAGTTGTTGCATGGGACAGTTTTACCTTGATTTTCTTGACAAGGTCATAACGGTGCTTGCCCTGTATCTTGCTGTGAAGCATTATGGAATATATAAGGAGAAATATCGCTTAAAGAAATTTTCTTCCGGTCAAAAAAATGTATCGCGGCTTGTGATAGTGTTTCTGATGAGCAGTGTGCTGGCAGGTGAAGTCTTTGCTGGCGGTGTCAGTGCGGATGACTATACAGGTGAAGGAGCTTCGCAGGACGGCGGTGCAAGGACGGAGAATTATAATGATTATCTTCAGACCATATATGGGAGAGAGAATGGTATTCCCGGAGGCTGTGCCAATGATATTGCACAGACTAATGACGGTGTGCTGTGGTTTGGAACCTACGGAGGTCTTTACAGGTACAATGGAAGTGAATTCCAATGGATGGACGGATATGAGTCTGTAAAGACTGTGAACTGCCTTTATAAGGATGAGGAAGGAAGACTGTGGATAGGTCCAACGATAATGGAATTTCCATAATAATAAATGATACATTAACAAACGTAATATCGCAAAAGGATGGTCTGGCTGCCGACTCTGTGCGCTGTATAACCCAGAGTACGGATGGTGATTACTATGTCGGAACCACGGGCGAATTGTCCATCGTTACACTTGCAGGTGGTCTGTCTGTAAAGAGCACTGTGCATGACATAACATACGCAAGGTGTATCGATGCAGATTCCAATGGTGATGTTGCAGTTGTCACGGACAAGGGATTGCTGTATCTGTTAAATAGTGGAAGAATAATAAATATGCGCCTTCCCGAGGACACAGACAGTTATACATGCTGCCGGTACTATGCCGGCAAGCTTTATGTAGGAACATCGGAAAATGAAATACAGGTATATTCTACCGATAATGGTGAGCTTGTCTGCGAGAAGAAGGTTGAATGTGATGATATAAAGAATATAAAATCGCTCTGCTTTAGTGAAGACAATACAATGTTCATCTGTGCCGACAATGGGATAGCATATTTTGGTGCGGATGGAAAATATGAGATAATAAGCGCAGCGTCATTTAACAGCTCAATAGATCACATGCTCATCGACTATCAGGGAAATCTCTGGTTTACCTCATCGAGGCTTGGAATTATGAGAATGTGCAAATCTATTTTCAAGAGATTCGATTACGGCGGTGACATGGGAGAGGAGGTTGTCAACTCCACAGCCGAGAGAGCGGGGCTTATATATGTCGGAACGGACAGCGGGCTTGTAATATTTGATAGTGATTCTGATAAAAATATTTATAATACTCTGACGGATAAGCTTACCGGTGTGCGAATAAGGTGTGTGTACAATGATGAGCATGATAACTTGTGGATATGTACTTCAGGCAAGGGTATATATATATGGCTTCAGCAGATGGAGAAATACATGTATATGACAGCGACAATGGGACGAGTGGAAACAAATTCAGAACAATTACAGCACTGTCCGATGGAGCGATGCTCGCCGCAGGAGACGCCGGTCTTACCCTTATAAAGAATGGAAGGGTACAGAAAAATATAGGATATTCCGAGGGAATGGCAAATTCTAAGGTACTGTGTGTGCTTGAGAGGGAAGACGGTGTGTATTTTGCCGGGACGGATGGAAACGGCATAGATGTGATAAGGGACGGAAGGGTGATTGATAATTACGGAAAAGATGACGGACTAAGCTCAGAGGTAATTCTAAGAATGGTTGAGGACAAGTCCGGGACAGGCGTCTTTATAGTGACAAGCAATAATATATGTTATATGGACACCGATGGTATCAGAATACTTAACAATTTTCCGTACTACAACAACTATGATATCGTTGAGGGGGATAATGGAGTGTTGTTCGTGTTAAGCTCTGCCGGTATATATATTGTTGACAAGACAGAGCTTCTAAGCGGAAAAACATTGGAGTATAAGCTTCTTAGCAGCGATTCGGGACTTATGGAGGCACTTACTCCGAATGCATGGAATTATATTGACGATGATAATAACCTTTATCTTTCGACGGATACAGGGGTCGTATGTATGAATCTTAACAATTATGAGGTATCGATACGTTCCTACAGAATGCAGATGAAGGCAATAGAGCTTGACGATGTGAGATATATTATTGAGAATGGTGATGACATTCATATCGGAAGCGGTGTGCAGAAGATCCAGATATTTCCGGAGATAATAAATTATTCAATCAATACACCTTATATCAGCGTATACCTTGAAGGCTATGATGAGAAGCCATGCGTGATGCTGCAGAGTGAACTGTCGGGAGTGCTGTATACCGGACTTCCAATAGGAACATATACATTTCATCTTGCAGTTTTAGACAGCAAGGGTAAAAATGTGGTTGTGGAAAACACATATACCTTGATAAAGGATGCGGAAATATATGACCACTGGTGGTTTATATTCTATATGGTTGTGGTGTTTGCCATTGCTGTTGCATATCTTACATGGCTGATTTTCAGGACCCAGTTCCAGAAGGCACTGAATCTGCAGAAGAAGGAGCTTGAGCTTGCAAGGACTCGCTTGAAATGGGAAACGAAACAGTGCTTACAATTGCAAAAACGGTGGATGCGAAGGATGTGAATACCAGCCAGCACTCTGCGCGTGTGGCAGAGTATTCGGTGCTTATAGCAGAAGAGCTGGGATATGACGAAAAGAGTAAGGAACAGTTGAGAAAAGCGGCTCTGCTTCATGATATTGGCAAGATAGGTATTCCGGATAGAATACTAAACAAACCGGAAAGACTTACAGATGAGGAATATGCCATTATGAAGTCACATGTTGTAAAGGGAGCGGAGATACTTAAGAGCTTTACATTGATAGAACATGTTGAGGAGGGAGCACTCTACCACCACGAAAGATATGATGGCAAGGGGTATGTGCACGGTTTAAAGGGCGAGGAGATTCCGTTAAACGCGAGAATTATCGGAATAGCCGATACCTTCGATGCGATGACCGCCAACAGAGTCTACAGGAAGCAGCTTGACATGGACTATGTGCTTAATGAACTGAAAAAGGGAAGGGGAACACAGTTTGACCCTAAACTTGTGGATATTATGCTGAGACTCATAGAGGCTGGAAAAATTGACATATATAGTCTGTATGAAAACAAACAAAATGGAGTACAGGGGGAAAAGGCATGAAAAAGACATATATTATAACTTTCCTTACATGTGCTGCGGCAATAGCACTTGTGCTTGTGTCGACAAGCTTTTTCAGAAATGATGCCGACACAACGGTCAAGGTCGGATTCATCTACGTGGGCGATGCGAGCACGGGCTACACCGGCAATTTCATCGATGCACAGCAGGAGCTTGAAAAGCTGTATCCGGACAGGGTGGAGATAATGGCGATGTACAATGTAGCCGAGGGCACTGAGGGTGAATATCTTCAGAGACTGGTTGATGCAGGTTGTGACATTATTTTTTCTACAAGCTACAATTATGGCATTACCACAAAAAAATTTGCGAAACAGTATCCGGATATTGAATTTTGTATGGCAACCTGCAGCAATGCCAATGAGGAGCCTTATCTTGAGAATTACCACACCTTCATGGGTGCGATATACGAGGGAAGGTATGCGTCGGGGGTTGCAGCTGGTATGAAGCTCAAGGAGTTGATTGATTCAGGGGTTATTACAGCTGAGCAGGCGAGAATCGGATATATAGGTGCATATCCTTATGCTGAGGTTATATCGGGATACACAGCATTTCTGCTGGGAGTGCGTTCTGTGGTAGAGGATGCCGTAATGACGGTTAAGTATACATATAAATGGAACGATTATCTGCTCGAAAAGAAATATGCAAGAGAACTTATTGATGAGGGCTGTGTTATTATATCACAGCATTCCGATACCGCCGGGCCTGCCATTGCGTGTGAGGAGACAGATGTATCTGTTCCGGTATATCTGATAAGCTACAACGAGAGCATGTCCGACATTGCACCTACAACCTATATAACCGGGTGTAAAATCAACTGGAAGCCTTATGTGACAGGCGCTGTGGCTGCTGTACTTAGTGGTAAATCCATAGAAAAAACGGTGAAGGGACATGTAGTCGGAAATGATATCGGAGCAGGATTTGACCAGAACTGGGTAGAGATGCTTAAAATAAATGAGGTTGTTGCCGCTAAAGGCACCGGAGAGAAGATAGAGGAGGTTATAGAGGATTTTAAAAAAGGAAAAATACAGGTTTTTAAGGGAAACTATATCGGAATCAATGTGGATGACCCGGATGATATATATGATTTGTCTGGTGGATACAGGGAGAATGATAATTGCTCAGCACCTACATTTAAGTATATTTTGCAGGATATAATCACGATAGAGGAGTAGGAAAAGCTCATATAAGTTTCTCTTGATTTAATGGGATGTTATGATAAAATTATACAAGTAAAAATATATGAGTGGAATGGAGATATTATGTCTGGTTCAACATTTGGTAATATATTCAGAATAAGCACTTGGGGTGAATCCCACGGTAAGGCATTAGGTGTTGTGATTGACGGATGTCCCGCAGGGCTTGAGCTATGTGAGGATGACATACAGGTATTCCTTGACAGAAGAAAACCCGGTCAGTCAAAGTACGTCACACAGCGCAAGGAGAGTGACAGTGTCGAGATACTTTCAGGTGTGTTCGAGGGAAGGACAACGGGAACTCCTATTTCACTTATAGTCCGGAATGAGTCGCAGCGTTCGGCGGATTACTCGGAGATTGCAGGGTATTACAGACCGGGACATGCGGATTACACCTTTGATGAGAAGTACGGCTTCAGGGATTACAGAGGCGGAGGGCGTTCATCAGGACGTGAGACGATCGGAAGGGTGGCGGCAGGAGCTGTTGCCGTGAAGATTTTAGGACAGATGGGTATTGAGCTGTACGCCTATGCGAGTGCCATAGGTGGCATAGCGATGGACAGAGAAGCATTTAACCTTGAGGAGAGGGACAACAACCCGTTTGCAATGCCGGATGCCGGGGTAGCGCTCAAGATAAAGGAATACGCCGACAGGAAGCTTGAAGAGTGTAATTCCATGGGTGGAATCATAGAGTGTGTGGTAAAGAATATGCCGGCAGGTATAGGTGAACCTGTTTTCGATAAGCTTGATGCGAACCTTGCCAAGGCAATTATGTCAATCGGAGCCGTAAAGGGTGTTGAGATTGGCGATGGCTTCGCGGTTGCGGACAGCACAGGACTTGAGAACAATGACGCGTTTCGAATGAAGGACGGACATGTTGTAAAGCAGACCAATCATGCCGGGGGAATCTTAGGTGGCATGAGCGATGGTTCAGATATTATTCTGCGGGCGGCAGTCAAGCCGACACCGTCAATTGCAGCCCGGCAGCAGACTGTCAACAAGTCTGGCGAGGAGATTGATATTTCCATACATGGAAGACATGACCCGATGATCGTTCCAAGGGCGGTTGTCGTTGTCGAGGCTATGACGGCGATAACGCTTGTAGATATGTTGTTCATGGGAATGACGAGCAGAATGGACAGAATTGTGGACTTTTATAAAAGATAGTACACTATATCATTCAGAATGAAATTGCAGTAAATCAGTTTTTGGAGGAAATTTTAGAGTATGTATGAATTATTGACAACAGACGGAATGGCGAAGAGGGGAACCTTCCATACCGTTCACGGAACAGTACAGACACCGCTTTTTATGAATGTAGGTACTGCCGCAGCTATAAAGGGAGCTGTTGCTACAACGGATCTTAAGGAGATTGGTACACAGGTGGAGTTATCCAACACCTACCATCTTCATGTAAGACCGGGAGACAAGATTGTAAAGCAGATGGGCGGACTTCACAAGTTTATGAACTGGGACAGACCGATACTCACGGATTCAGGCGGATTTCAGGTATTCTCGCTCGCAAGCCTTCGCAAGATTAAGGAGGAGGGTGTATATTTTAACTCTCATATAGATGGAAGAAAGATTTTCATGGGGCCGGAGGAGAGCATGCAGATACAGTCGAACCTTGCCTCCACCATCGCGATGGCATTCGATGAGTGCCCTCCACATCCTGCCACAAGAGAGTATATGCAGAATTCAGTTGATAGAACTACAAGATGGCTTCATCGTTGTAAGGCAGAGATGACACGTCTTAACGGTCTGGAGGATACAATCAATAAGCACCAGATGTTGTTTGGTATCAATCAGGGTGGAACCTTTGAGGACATAAGAATAGAGCATGCAAAGACTATATCGGAGCTTGATCTTGACGGTTATGCACTTGGAGGTCTTGCTGTAGGTGAGAGCCATGCGGAGATGTACAATATAATAGAGAAGACCACTCCCTACCTTCCTAAGAATAAGCCGACATATCTTATGGGTGTCGGAACACCTGCCAATATTCTTGAGTCGGTTGACAGGGGCGTTGACTTCTTCGACTGCGTATATCCTTCAAGAAATGGAAGACATGGACATGTATATACCCACAGAGGAAAGATTAATCTTTTCAATGCGCAGTATGAGCTTGACAATGAGCCTATCGAGGAGGGCTGCGGCTGTCCTGCATGTAGGAATTATAGTAAGGCATATATAAGACATCTTCTCAAGGCGAAGGAGATGCTTGGAATGCGTCTGTGCGTTCTTCACAATCTGTATTTTTACAACCACCTCATGGAGGACATCAGATTGGCTATTGAGGAGCATAGATATGGAGAATTCAAGCGCCAGACCCTTTATGGGCTTCAGGAGCTTGACGGAAATATTTATCTGTAAGGGGATAGGTGAGTATTATGCTGGATTCGACAAAACAGAATGTTGTAAATTCATTGCTTACGCTTTTAGACGAGAAACCGATGGATGATATTACTATATCAGAACTCACACAGATGGCGGGAATTTCAAGAATGACCTTCTATAGGAATTATAGCTGCAAGGAGGACATTCTCTCAGAGCACTTCAAGGATGTGCTTAAGCAGTACAAGCTGGATATGGGCGATGAGTTCGGCAAGGGAAACTATTACGATAAGAAGAATATAATTCATTGCTTTCAGTACTTTTATGAGCAGAGAGAATTTCTTGAATCGGTGATGAAAAGAGGATTTAACTACATTTTCCTCTCTGAGGTTGACAAGTATGTTATGAAGACATGGTGGAAGCGCGGTGACGGGCAGAAGAAGGCATATTGCCTGCATGCCTTTGCGGGAGCGCTCTACAATCTTTATATAAGCTGGGCTGTGAACGGCTACAAGGAGACACCGGAGGAGATGGCGAACCTGCTTGAGGCAATGAGACTGGCAAGATAAAGCTTGGGACAGGGGACAGACCCCACGTCCCAAAGCTGGGACACGGGGTCTGTCCCAGCTTTTTTTGTGTATAGATAAAACTTATCGCAACCGATAAAATCCCCATAATTTTCATCAGGGAATAGAAGTGCTAATATTCTAACCAATAAAACCTGATGAAATGAGGAGGAGAAACGAATGAGTGCAAATGATATCGTTACAGTGGAAAAGAGCAAGTTCTCGGATCTGTGGAAGAAGGAGGACTGGCTTGCTGTATGGATCGGAGTGGTACTGATTGCAATAGCTGCGGTTGCAGTGCTTACAGGGGCTTTTGATTTTTCGGCGGCGAAGTTTTCAACATGGGGAAACGGTGTAAGCCCATTGGTTCAGCTTGCGGATGGCGCTTTCTGGGTTAAGCTGGTGAGAACATTTCTGGTTCTGGGAGTGCTGTTTACAGTTGGTGTGAAGCTTAAAGGACAGTCGGTGAAGGCATACATTCCGGCATACATCGGTCTGTTCGTGCTGGCGGTGATTGTAAGATTTATTTCGGCAGAGTTCACACTCAACAGATATCTTGAGTGGGCATTCTGGGCATTGATTGTCGGACTGCTTGTATCGAACACGGTCGGAGTTCCTAAGTGGTTGAAGCCTGCCGTGCAGACGGAGTATTACATAAAAGCAGGTCTTGTGGTAATGGGCTTTTCCGTATTGTTCAGCAATATCATAAATTTTGGTCTGTACGGACTTGGAATTGCATGGATTGTGACTCCGGTTGTAATTATCTTTATGTGGTTTTTCGGAACGAGAGTGCTCAAGATGGACAATAAGCCTCTTGTAATTACACTTGCGACAGCGACATCCGTATGTGGTACATCGGCTGCAATCGCTGTTGGCGCCTCCTCAAAGGCAAAGAAAACGGATTTGTCATTGTCGGTATCAATTTCTATCATATTCACAGTACTTATGATGGTGTTCGAGCCGATTATCATTAAGGCAGTAGGACTTGGAGAGGTTATGGGAGGTGCACTCATCGGAGGAACGGTTGATTCGACAGGAGCCGTTACCGTAGCAGGAACAGCTCTTGGAGAGACAGCACAGACAGTTGCGGTTCTTGTAAAATCGATCCAGAATATCCTTATCGGATTTATCGCATTTGCCGTTGCTATTTTCTTCACAGCGAGAGTGGAGACTAACCCTACAGGTGAGAAGAGCAAGGTTACTGCGGCTGAGATATGGTACAGACTTCCTAAGTTCATCCTTGGCTTCTTCGCAGCGTCACTTATCGCTTCCTTCGTTTTCCTGCCTGCTGTCGGAAAGGATTCCGTTGCGGCAATCAACAAGGTGCTTGACCAGTATAAGAACTGGGCGTTCGTGCTTGCGTTCACGAGTATCGGACTTGACACGAATTTCAGGGAAATCAAGGAGCAGTTTCAGGGTGGAAAGCCGCTTGTACTGTATGTTGTCGGACAGTTGTTTAACATAGTTCTTACATTTTTGGCAGTGTATTTATTGCTGAGCGGAAAGATATTCCCATTACCTACATTGGTTCAGTAAAAAAGGCAGAGACAGGGTGAGGCGTATGAAAAGCAGAAAGATAATTTTCAGGATAATAAAAATCGTGGCGGTTGCGGCAGTCATTCTGCTTACAATCTACTGCATGGCGAATGGTCTGGGGCTTGTGGATGGACTGGATTTCGGAGCGGGAGCGTATTATTATGCGGACATTCCGGGATTTGCTAAATTTGTCAATGGTGATCATTTTAAATCCCAGTTCCCGATGTGGGTTCATATTGCATTGTTTCTTGTCTGGGGTGTGCTTATGTTCAGGTTCTGGGTATGGCTTGATAAGAAGTGGAAATAAAATATTATATTGAACGTGTATTTATGGTCTGTGATAGGTTTTACTTATTACAGACCATAAATTTTATATAATACATTAATTCATATTAAGATGGTATGATTTTAATAATATAGTGATTGTCCTGATTGAGTCAATTTACGGTACAGTTACATGATATGATGCTATATCAAAATACTTATGTGAAACAAGGGGGATGTCCGGATGGGATTCAACACAGATTTATTACATGCCGGAGTTATGAAGGATGAGAAAGGCTCCACACTGCCGCCGGTATATCAGACCAGCGCCTTTGAGCAGGACAGTGCAGGCAATCTGGAAGGAATTTTTGAGAACAGAAGACCGGGGTACTGCTATACCAGAGTGGCAAATCCGACGGTCACAGCTTTTGAAAACAGAATAACCCAGCTTGAGGGCGGAATAGCTTCGATAGCGTGTTCATCGGGAATGGCGGCGCTTACCAATGCTATGCTCAACATACTTAGGAGCGGGGACGAGATTATTTCAAGTGCCAGCCTGTACGGAGGTTCGATAGACCTGTTCAGGGATTTTGAAGCGTTTGGCATAACAACGCGGTATGTCAGGAATAATGACTGGGAGGCCTACGAGGAAGCGTTCACACCAAAGACTAAGCTTGTGTTTGCCGAGACAATCGGTAATCCCTGTCTGGATGTGACAGATGTAAAGAGACTTGCAAAGCTTGCACATGCACACAATGTTCCGCTTATAATAGACAATACCACGGCAACGCCGTACCTGATTAAGACCATAGAGCACGGCGCGGACATAGTTGTCAATTCATCATCAAAATACATAAACGGAAGCAGCAATTCGATAAGCGGAGTGTTGACGGACAGTGGAAAATTCAAATGGGATTTCGAGAAATATCCGGGACTTAAGGAGTACAGAAAATTCGGTCCTATGTGCTATATCGCAAAGCTGAGGAACGGACTGTTCAGAAACACAGGTGCCTGCCTTGCCCCTGTGAACGCATATTTGAATGTCATCGGTCTTGAGACGCTGGGGCTGAGAATGGACAGGCAGTGTAGGAACGCGGGAAAGCTTGCACAGTGGATTGAGGACAATTATCCACAGTATAAGGTGAATTATCCGGGACTTAAAAGCAGCCCTTGGCATGAGATTGCGGATAATGAGCTGAAAAACGGATTTGGCGCGATAATGACGCTTAGGCTTGGCTCAAAGGAAAAGGCGTTCAAGTTCATCGACAGCCTAAGGCTTGCCTATACATTGTCAAATATCGGGGATACCAAGACCCTTGTAATTCACCCGGCTTCGACGATAAGCCTGCACAGTAACGATGAGGAGAAGGAGAACGCGGGAGTTTTTGATGACCTTATAAGGGTCAGCGTCGGAATAGAGGACATAGAGGATTTGATAGAAGATTTTGAGAACGGTTTTAAATCTCTTTAGAATGTACGTGTTAAAAAATAGGAGGAATTATTATGGCGGAACCTGTAAATTATGCGGAGTTAAAAAAAGGCGGCTTTATGAAACAGAAGCAGAAGGGCTACGGCTCACTCAGGCTTCAGGTGGTCGGAGGAAATCTTACGGCTGAGAACATTAAAACGGTGTCGGAGGTTGCTGAAAAATACGGAAGAGGCTATGTCCACATGACCTCACGTCAGGGAATAGAGATTCCTTTTATCAAGGTGGAGCAGTTGGCTGAGGTCAAGGAAGCGCTTGCAAAGGGCGGTGTGAAGCCGGGCGTGTGCGGTCCGAGAGTCAGAACGGTCACAGCATGTCAGGGCTCAGAGATATGTCCTAGCGGCTGCATTGATACATACACTCTGGCAAAGGAGCTTGATGAGAGATACTTCGGAAGGGAGCTCCCGCACAAGTTCAAGTTCGGCGTAACAGGCTGCCAGAACAACTGCCTCAAGGCGGAGGAGAACGATGTCGGTATCAAGGGCGGAATGGAGGTAAGCTACAATGAGAGCGCATGTATTTCATGCGGAGTATGTATAAAGGCTTGCCGCGCAGGTGCTCTTTCCATGGTTGACGGAAGGGTTGTGTGCGACGAGAGCAAGTGCAACAAGTGCGGAAGATGTGTAAAGAGCTGTCCGACCGATGCGTGGGAGGGAACTCCGGGCTACATAGTCTCATTCGGAGGAACCTTCGGCAACTTCGTGTATAAGGGTGAGGAGCTTGTGCCGCTCATAAAGGATAAGGACACACTGTTTCGTGTAACGGATGCGGCAATCGAATATTTCGCGGAGAATGCAAAGCCTAGTGAACGTTTCAGAAAGACATTGGACCGCCTTGGTGAGGATGGACTTAAGGAAAAGGTCATGGCGGCATATAACGGGAAGTAAAGGATAGATACAGTGGTATAGGAGGTTTGCGCAATGGCAGAGATAGATATTGAATATGATGATCTGGTGGATATCACAGATAAGGTATGTCCGCTTACATTTGTGAAGGCTAAGGTGGCTATTGATGAGCTTGATGACGGACAGGTTTTAGCTGTAAGAATGAATGACGGCGAGCCTGTTCAGAATGTTCCGCGAAGCTTCAAGGAGGACGGACATAAGATACTTAAGCTCTATGACAATGAGGACGGCACATACACATTGCTTGTGAGAAAGGTGGAGGAGTAGATGGCTGTAAGAGTTACTAAGGCTGATTTTGAAGAAAAGGTATTAAAAAATACACTTCCGGTTGTAGTAGATTTCTACTCCGATTCCTGCGTTGCGTGCAAGATGCTTGCCCCTGCGCTTGGTGATTTGGAGGATAACTACGAAGGAAAGCTGGCGGTTGTCAAGGTAAATACAAATTATGACGCAGAGTTGGCTGAGGAGTACGGCGTTATGGCTAACCCGACTGTAATCATTTTTAAGGATGGCGCAGAGGTTGACAGAAAGACCGGCGCAATTCCGTACGGTGAGCTTGAGGCGTGGGTATCACAGTTATAAAAATATGAGCTGTGGATAGACCGGACTATAAAATTCAGAAAAGAGGAAAAGAAGATGATTATTACTGTTGCAGGTGAGAAGAAGGAATACAAGGACGGGCTTACACTTCCGGAGCTTATCGAGGCTGAGAAGATTGAGACACCGGAGTATGTGACTGTATCTATAAATGATGAGTTTGTTCCGACAGAGGAGAAGGAAAAGACCGTGCTCAAGGATGGGGACAGTGTTGAGTTTCTCTACTTTATGGGAGGTGGACGCTAGATGGCTATGACGGATGAACAGATTGAGAGATATTCAAGGCATATCATCCTTAAAGAGGTTGGAGTCAAGGGGCAGAAAAAGCTGTTAAATTCAAGTGTGCTTATCATAGGTGCGGGCGGACTTGGAGCACCGGCGGCGTTATATCTTGCGGCAGCCGGTGTGGGACATATCGGAATAGTCGACGCGGACGAGGTCGACCTGTCCAACCTTCAGAGACAGGTTATCCACACCACAGCCGACATAGGAAAGGCAAAGGTCAAGTCCGCGAAGGAGACGATGGAGGCGATAAATCCGGATGTCAAGGTCTCTACATACAGAATGTTCGTGGATGCGTCAAACATCCGTGAGCTAATCAGGGAGTACGACTTCATTATCGATGGAACGGACAATTTCCCTGCAAAGTTCCTAATCAATGACGCATGTGTGCTTGAGAAAAAGCCGTTCTCCCATGCAGGAATCATAAGATTTCAGGGACAGCTTATGACCTATGTGCCGGGGGAGGGACCATGCTATAGATGTGTGTTCAAGAATCCACCTCCAAAGGATGCGGTTCCTACCTGCAAGCAGGCGGGCGTAATCGGTGCGATGGCTGGAACCATCGGAACCCTGCAGGCGATGGAGGCGATAAAGTATATCATCGGCAAGGGTGAACTGCTCACAGGAAAGCTTCTCACATACGATGCACTCAAGATGGATTTCAGAAAAATAAACCTCAAGAGGGACTGCAATTGTGCCGTGTGTGGCGAACATCCGACCATATTTGAGCCGATAGACTACGAGCAGAATGTCTGTGAGGAGACTGCGGGACGTTTCGCGACAAGGGATGAGCAGAAATAGTTTTATACAGTGAGGGCTTGCCATGAGTATTATAAGAATCCATTGCGACCTGTACAATGAGCTGGTGGAGTATGCTAAAGAGCACCTTCCTGAGGAGGCGTGCGGGCTTATTGCAGGAGATATTGATGGGAATGAAAAAATAATCAAGAAGGTGTATTTTCTTGAGAATATCGACCACACCGAGGATCATTTCAGCATGAATCCGCAGGAGCAGCTTAGCGCGGTAAAGGATATGCGTGCAAATGGCTACAAGGCGTTGGGAAACTGGCATTCCCATCCGTCCTCACCATCGCGGCCGTCGGTGGAGGACATACGTCTTGCCTATGACAGTAAGGCAAGCTATCTTATCTTGTCATTTATGACAAATGCACCTGTCATAAATTCCTTTCATATAGAAAACGGGGAATATGAAAAGGAAGATTTAAGAATATTTAATGATGAATACTGGTTTTAATGGGGTTCCTGTCACTGTGTAGGTGGCAGGAATTTTGTTGAAGTGATGGGTAAAAGGAGATATGGAATATATGAGAAAAGGAAGTGCTATAGCGCTGTTTATCGCGGCGGCAGTGGCGCTGTCGGCGTGCGGCAACAGCCGTGGGGCGGGCAGTGACATTGGGAATGTGGTAGATGGGACAGCGAGTACGGCGGATAATATAGGGGAAAAGGAGAGCGAAGGTGTCACATTCACCGATGCGCTTGGCAGGGAGGTAAATGTAGTAAATACCGAGCGCGTGGTCACGCTGCTTGGAAGCTTCTGCGATGAGTGGCTGTTAGCGGGTGGAAGTGTTGTGGGTACGGCACATGACAGCTTTACCGGCTTCAACCTTGAGCTTGATGAGAGCGTGGTGGATATCGGCTCACATTTAGAGCCGGATGTGGAAAAAATTATTGCGTTGGAGCCTGATTTTGTGATAGCCTCAAGTATGACGGATTCACAGCTTGAGCTTCTTGAGACGCTTGAGAACGCAGGGATAACGGTCGCGTATTTTTATGTGAATAATTTTGACGATTATCTTAAGTCACTTGATATATTTACAAGGATAACAGGGCGTGCAGACCTTTACGAAAAATACGGAACAGAGGTGGCAGGACAGATTGAGGAGGCTAAGGCGCAGGTGGACGGCAGCAGGCCTACGGTGCTGTTTATAAGAGCGGCGGCGTCATCGGTCAAGGTAAAGGGCAGCAAGGGCACTGTCGGCGGTGAGATTCTTGCGGATCTTGATACGGTCAATATCGCGGATTCGGATTCACTTTTAGAGGATCTTAGCATGGAGGCTATCATTGCTGATGACCCGGACTATATTTTTGTGACAACGCAGGGCTCAGACACGGAGGCGGCGCTTGCGAATGTGGAGGAGCTTCTGATTGACAATCCGGCATGGGAATCCCTTAAGGCTGTGCAGAACGGAAATTATTATGTGATTGACAAGGCGCTGTACAATTCCAAGCCAAATGCAAGGTGGGGCGAAGCGTACAAGCAGCTTGCGGATATTATCTATGGAAAGTAGGGAATCAGAGGATAAAATATGAGTTATTTTCCATTTTTTGTTGATGTTGAGAAATTACATGGGGTGATTGTGGGAGGCGGTAATGTCGCTCTGGAAAAGGTTGAGAGACTTATTCCGTTTAACGCGAAACTTACACTGGTGGCACCTGAAATCGATGAAGCCATAAGGCAGTTCGGAGACAGGATAGAATTGATTGAAAGGGAATATCGGAGTACCGACCTTGACAATGCAGACTATGTCATCGCGGCTACGGATATTCATGGGCTCAATGAGCAGGTGAGAGGCGACGCTAAGAAAAGAGGGCTGTTAATCAATGTCGTGGATGTTACGGATAGCTGTGACTTTATATTTCCTTCGGTGATAAAGAGAGGGAAGCTGGTCGTGGGTGTCTCATCAAGCGGCGCAGGTCCAAGGGTGGCGATAAGACTCAGGAAAGAGATAGAGAAGCTGATTCCGGACGATATAGAGGACATTCTGGATTTTCTGGCGCAGGAGCGGGTACGGGCGAAGGAAGAGATTGAGGATCCGGTTGAGAGAAAAAAATATCTTATTGAATTGGCGGACAGAGTATTAGACCATGAACAATGTACGGAAACAGAATCGAAAAATTAGAATATATTTTTACATATTGTCGGCGGCGCTTCTTGTGGCTGTGGCTGCCGGGCTTATATTCGGAAGCGTGAACATTCCGCTTAAGGAGGTTATCAGGGCAGTTATCGGGCGTAATGCCTCCTCTAAGGCGGGAATAATTATAAGGACTGTAAGGCTGCCGCGCGTGATAGCCGGGCTTCTTGCCGGGGCAGGTCTTGGAACGGCGGGAGTGATTATCCAGAGTGTGATGAACAACTCACTTGCAAGCCCGAATACCATCGGTGTCAATTCGGGGGCAGGTTTTTTTGTCATGCTGTCGATGATGATTTTTCCGCAGAGCCTTATCGCGAAGCCGCTCATGGCGTTTGTGGGGGCGATGCTTACCTCAACGGTGATTCTGTGCATTGCGTATATTGCCGAAAAATCGCGGGTTACCATCGTGCTTGCGGGTATCGCGGTCTCAAGCTTTCTGTCGGCTGGGATGAATATGATGAGGGTTTTTGATACGGATATGAGTGTCAATGCGATGCAGTTTCTTGTGGGTTCGCTGTCGGGCGTGACGATGAAGGCGCTTAGGTATCCTTCTGTTGGAATCGTCTGTGCGATTATCGTTGCGATATTTTTCGGAAAGGCACTTAACCTGCTGGCTCTTGGGGATGGAGTGGCAAGCTCACTTGGGCTTCGGGTAAATCTGTTCAGAATCATATTTGTCATTATTGCGAGTGTGCTCTCTGGCTTTGTTGTGAGCTTTTCGGGGCTTATAGGCTTTGTGGGGCTTATAGTTCCGCATATTTGCCGTTATTTTTTCGGGCACGATTCGCGTGTTCTCGTGCCTGCGGCGGCGCTTATGGGGGCGGTGTTTGTGTTAGTCTGCGATTTGTTCGGAAGGGTGGTGTTCGCTCCGTATGAGCTTCCGGTCGGTATCATTCTTTCGCTTATGGGAGCACCGTTTTTCCTCTATCTTTTGATGAGAAAAGGGGGAAGAAGAGTCAATGCTTGATTTTCAGAGTGTAAGTGTCAGTGTCGCCAAAACGCCGATACTGAAGGATATTTCAGTCCGGTTCAATGAGGGAGAGATTACATCCATCATCGGACCTAACGGCTGTGGTAAGACAACGCTTTTACAGACCTTAAACGGTGTGAGCACGGTTACGGCAGGGAAAATAGTGTTGGACAATGAGGATTATCTTGGACTGCCGGTAAGACAGAGGGCTAGAAGGCTGTCCTTTATGCCACAGTTTCGGGAGAGCGCGCCATGTATTTCGGTCGGCGGGCTTGTGGAGCATGGGAGATTTGCCTACATGGGATTTTCAAGAAAAATGGGTGCGGATGACAGGGAGGCTGTACGGCACGCGCTTATATATGTCAAGGCGGAGCAATACAGGGATTGTATGGTAAATAAATTGTCCGGAGGTCTGCAGCAGCGCGTGTACCTTGCAATGCAGCTTGCGCAGGACAGTCCCTACATGGTCATGGATGAGCCTATGAACTATCTGGATTTTCCGAGCCAGAGGCAGATGTACAGCCTGATAAGGAGGCTTAAGGAGGATGGTAAGACGGTTATCCTGGTCTTACATGACTTAAATCAGGCGTTGCAGATATCCGATAGGATTGTTGTCATGCAGGACAGGAAGATAGCCGGATATGGAAGTCCTGAGGAATGTATAGACAGTGGCATTATTGAGCAGGTATTTCAGTGTTTCATCAGTTCCATGGAAGTGGATGGAGTAAAGCAGTATATTTTTACATAATGAGGAGGAATACGGATGACAATTCTGCAATTAAAGTACGTTATGGCGATATCGACATCATCGTCAATGAGGGAGGCCTCAGGTAAGCTGTTCGTATCACAGCCGGCATTATCTGCATCGATAAGGGATTTGGAGGAGGAGCTTGGAATAAAGATATTTGAGAGAACCAACAAGGGTATCTCACTCACCGAGAAGGGAAATGAGTTCCTTGGCTTTGCCAAGCAGGCTGTAAACCAATATGAGATAGTGGAGAATAAATATTTGAACAGGGAGGATGGAAAGGACTTTTATTCCATATCAATGCAGCACTATGTCTTTGCGGTTCATGCATTTGTAGCGTCAATCCAAAAGAGAAATGCGGATAAGTTCTCCTATTTAATCAAGGAGACAAAGACGGACGAGGTTCTTTTAAATGTCCGCGATTACAAGAGTGAGATAGGCGTGCTGGCATATTCGGAGAGCAACAAAAATATTATGAATAAACTGCTCAGGGAGTATGAGCTTGACTTTCACCCGCTGATGGTATGCGACACCTACGCGTACCTGAGCAAGAATCATCCGCTGGCGCACAAGACTGAATTGTCCGTCGAGGAGCTTAGGGAGTACCCATGTGTGGCTTTTGACCAGACGAATGAAACGGAATTTTATCTGTCCGAGGAGGCGCTGTCGGGATATGCCTTCGATAAGGTCATAAGATCGAATGACAGGGCAACCTCGTGCGAGATATTGACAATGCTCAACGGCTTTGCAATCGGCACTGGCATTATGATTGACAGCTATGCGCTTAAGGATTCATTTGTTTCCATAAAGCTTAAGGAGGAGGACCCGCTGACCATCGGGTATATCACAAAGAAGAAGCACATACTGAGTGAATTCGGAGAACTGTACGTCAAAGAACTTGAAAAATATTTGGACATGAGGTAAAACCCCATGTCCAAAGTTTTATATTTCGCGGAAAAGACCGGCTTTCTTGAGCGCCGGGCGGAGTGCAAGGTACACAATGGAAGCCACGATAACAGCGATGATTGCGTTTACAAGCGTTGTTATTGAGTTAATCTTTGCGAGTGCCTTTGCGAGATCCTGAGGTGTTCCGAGAAGGTACATCTTGTAGAAATAGCCTACAATCGGGTCTGCAACAACATTGAACGCCATACCTGCGATACATGAAACAACAACCGCTACAGGAAGTCTCTTAGCAGGGAAGCCCTCCTTTGCAATCTTGAATACCTTGTGTGCGACAAGACCGACGATAAGACCAATGCACAGCTTGAGAAGGAAGGTCTTAGGTGCACTTGTCACATAGCCTGTCATAAGGTCTGAGAGTGTCATTCCGACTGCTCCTGCAAGACCGCCCCACATACCGCCGAGTAAAAGAGCTGCGAGCACGCAGAACACGTTTCCGAGGTGGAACATTGTCTTTTCGGTTCCTACAGGAATATCAATCTTTAAGTAGCCTGCTCCGACGTAGCACAGTGCTGCGAGAAGGGCAGCCTCAGCGAGGACGATGATTGGAACATTCTTAGCGTCCTTAGGTGCTGTGATGGCGGCGATAAAAATTACAATGCCGATTACCACAAGCACAAGACCTATTGCGTAGAGCATATCCACAGAGCCGTTAGTTCCGGCTTCCTTTAATGCTGCATAGCTGTCAGACATTCTCTTTGAATATCCGTTGATTCCAAGTACAAGACCTGCGATGAAAACTACCGCAGCGATGATGATACGAACTAATTTAATATTCTTTTTCATAATGTAAGCTCCTTTTAGAGATTATGTTGTGTAACTGTTTTGCCTGCCCTGTGCGGTGTGAGCATCCACAGTACATCCTCAAATGCAACCCCATCGGTGAGCGGAATATTGTAATTATCGCTTACCGTTATGCATTTTTGGATAAAATGTGCGGCGAGGGATACCGAATCCCAAAGGCTGCCGCCACGTACAAGTGAGGCACTTATAATTGCTGAAAATATATCTCCGGTTCCGCACCGGGACACACCGCTCTTCTTCATTTTTATGAGCTTATGATTCGCAGAGGTGTTATTGCCTATATCGTTTGCAGAGGAAACGTCATAAACGAAATTTCCTATATAATGTTCCGACTCAATGCCTGATATGACAACACTGCCATGCCCGTTTTTCATTGTGGATGACAGCCCTTGTGCCATGGAGCTGAGACATTCATTAAGTGCCGCACCCTTGAGCTTTTTCACAGTCTCATAAGGTGTGTCTGTGAGAAAACAGCACTCAGTCAGGTTAGGTGTGATGACATCGCTGTTTTTTAAAAGCTCCTTCATAAGCTTTAGCATATCCGGACTGTAGGCAGAGTAGAGCCTGCCGTTGTCTCCCATCACCGGGTCGAGAATGAAGATACCGTCCTCTGCAAGAAATTTCTCTGCAAATTCAGAAGTAATGCCAATCTGTTCAGGTGATGACAGGTAGCCCGACAATATAGCGTCGAACTTGAGGTTGAGCTTACTCCATTCGTTCAGATAGCTGCCAAGGGCTGCTGTCATGTCATGCTTGTAGAAGCTTTCATAAGCTGTATGATTTGAAAAAACAGCAGTAGGTACAGGGCATGCCTGAATCCCCATTGCGGATACGATAGGTATGGACACCGTGAGGGAGCATCTTCCGAAGCCGCAGAAATCATTTATAAGTGCGAGCTTCTTCTGGCTGCCACGGTTCATACCGGATAAATTGTTCACCATGATGAATTCCTTATTATTTATTTTCGATACAAATTAAAATATATTGCTTTTGTATCGTGATACTTCAGCGCTTCAATATACAATAGCATTGTAGGTGGCTGCTTGAAACAGCCAGTTTTGAAAAAAAAGACCATGCCAGTTGTGGCGGCAGTCATAAAAAATAGTAAATTAGTTTCATGCGCTTGCTTTTTACCACATTAAAGTATTGACTTATTGATATGAATGAGTTAGAATTCACTTTAACATCTTGTGAATATTTTATCATTATACATTATGTTCCACGAAGTGTTGTGACAATTTAGCTGTTAAATATTTGATTCATGGCAATAAGCTGACATATTGTTTTAATGTTAAACATACAGATTTCATAACCGGTATGTTACAGCCGGAGTGATGAGTGTCATATAAACAGGATGAAAAAATACAATGCGCCATATAAGGTGACTATAGGAGGCAATGATATGGGAAGAGTTTATAATTTTTCTGCCGGCCCTGCCGTATTACCGGAAGAGGTCTTGAGAGAAGCCGCTGATGAGATGCTTGACTACAAGGGAACGGGAATGTCCGTTATGGAGATGAGTCACCGATCTAAGGCTTATGAGACTATTATTAAGGAAGCAGAAGCAGATATCAGGGAGCTTATGAATATTCCGGACAATTATAAGGTACTGTTTTTACAGGGCGGTGCTTCACAGCAGTTCGCCATGATTCCTATGAATCTTATGAAAAATAAGAAGGCAGCTTACATTGTGACAGGACAGTGGGCTAAGAAGGCATACCAGGAGGCGAAGCTCTACGGTGAAGCTGTAGAGGTGGCTTCATCGGCAGATAAGACCTTCTCCTACATACCGGACTGCTCAGACCTTGATATTCCTGAGGATGCCGACTATGTATATATCTGTGAGAACAACACGATTTACGGAACCAAGTTCAAGGAGCTTCCGAACACCAAGGGACACACACTTGTAGCCGATGTCTCCTCATGCTTCTTATCTGAGCCTGTGGATGTCACAAAGTACGGCGTTATCTACGGCGGAGTTCAGAAGAATATCGGACCTGCCGGAGTTGTAATTGTCATTATAAGAGAGGACCTTATAACAGAGGATGTGCTTCCGGGTACACCTACAATGTTAAGATATAAGATACATGCGGACAACGGTTCGCTCTACAACACACCTCCTGCTTACGGAATCTACATCTGCGGAAAGGTATTTAAGTGGTTAAAAAAGCAGGGCGGCTTAGCTGCAATGAAGGAGCGCAATGAGAAGAAGGCTAAGATTCTCTATGATTTCCTTGATCAGAGCAAGCTTTTTAAGGGAACAGTAGTGCCAAAGGACCGTTCTCTTATGAATGTACCTTTTGTTACGGGAAATGAGGAGCTTGATGCCAAGTTCGTCAAGGAGGCTGCGGCAGCGGGCTTTGTAAACCTCAAGGGACACAGAACTGTCGGCGGTATGAGAGCAAGTATCTACAACGCAATGCCTATTGAGGGTGTTGAGAAGCTTGTCGAGTTCATGAAAAAGTTCGAGGAGGAGAATGCGTAATGGTAAAGGTTAATTGTCTTAACAAGATTTCCAAAGCGGGAATGAAGCTTTTTTCAGATAAGTATGAGATAGTTGATGATTTTGCACAGGCGGATGCGGCGCTGGTAAGAAGCGCGGCAATGCATGACATGGAGCTTCCGGAGGGACTTCTTGCCATAGCAAGAGCCGGAGCAGGAACGAACAACATTCCTCTTGATAAATGTGCAGCCAAGGGCGTGGTTGTCTTTAACACACCGGGAGCTAATGCAAACGGAGTTAAGGAGCTTGTGCTTGCCGGACTTTTCATGGCTTCGCGTGACCTTGCTGGTGGCATGAAGTGGGTCGAGGATAACAAGACGGATGAGAATATAGGAAAGACAATGGAGAAGGCTAAATCAGCCTTCGCCGGAAATGAGATTAAGGGCAAGAAGCTTGGAGTAATCGGCCTTGGTGCCATCGGCGTTCTTGTGGCGGATGCGGCAATCGCCCTTGGCATGGAGGTGTACGGCTGTGACCCATTCCTCTCAGTTGAGCATGCGCTCAATCTTTCCGGTGAGGTTAAGCTTGTAAAGACGAGGGATGAGATATTCGAGCAGTGTGATTACATAACAGTTCATGTTCCTCTTCTTGACGATACGAAGGGCATGATTAACAGCCTCACGGTCGAGAAGATGAAGGACGGAGTTGTCATCCTAAACTTCGCGCGTGACCTGCTTGTAAATGATGACGCTATCCTGTCAGGTATCGCCTCAGGCAAGATTGCACGCTATGTGACAGACTTCCCGACAGCCAAGCTTGCAGGACAGCCGAAGGTGGTTGCATTCCCTCATCTTGGAGCTTCGACTGAGGAGTCTGAGGATAACTGTGCGGCGATGGCGGTTCGTGAGCTGATGGACTATATTGAGAACGGAAACATCAAGAATTCCGTCAACTATCCTGCATGTGATATGGGCGTATGCAAGAGCACGGCGCGAATCCTTATCAACCACAAGAACATGCCGGCGATGATAAGCAGCTTCACAACAATTGTAGGTGAGGCAGGCATAAATATCGACAACATGATAAGCAAGAGCAAGGGAGACTACGCTTATACAATGTTCGATATCGCAAGCGTTCCTTCCGAGGATGTCATCGGTAAGATGAAGAGCATGGATGGAGTTATAAAAGTAAGAGTATTGGCATAACGGCATTGGGACTGATGTCTGTCAAATTTCACGGTAATAAAGAAAATAGTTGGAATATCCGATGGAAAGTGGACGTAGTGCATTTCATGCATTATGTCCATTTCTTAATAAGTATTTGATGTTAAGCGGATATATGTTATTATAAAAATAACTATATTTTATTCAGGATTATAAATCTGAGGGAGAAGATACGGCTTGCTGGATACTTATGAAAATTATATTGGAAAAATAATTGAAAACGAACGTACAAGGCGCGGGCTTTCCGTAAATGATGTCTGCAACGGAATATGCAGTAAAAGTGTCTATGTCAAACTGGAGAGCGGGGAATATGCGGGAGGAATGCATGTTCTGAGAGCAATCTGCCAGAGACTTGGGATTAATTCCGGGCGCTGTGGAACCTATCTTGTGAAGAATGATTATGACGAGATGATGGATAGACTGTACATACTTGAGGATATCAAGGATGGCAGAATTGACACCGCGGAGCTGAAAATTGTACGGTATGAAAGCAGATATAAGGATATACCGCTTAATAATCAGTTTATTTTATTTATGAAGGGGAGAATAGCAGAGCTTAGAGGAAAAACAGGAGATGCACAGAGACTTTATGATGCAGCAATCTGCATTACCATGCCGAAATACATGCAGCTGGAAAAGCTTGTGTGCATAACAGTATATGAAGCATATATGATGCTTGATATCGCTCATCTCAATGCGGTGCATGGGAAAAAGAAGGCAGCATACGGCATATATGCGCTGTTGTTAAGCTATTGTGAGAAATGTAATGTGGAAAAATGGAATCTTGTATGCATTTACCCTAAGACAGTGTGCGGCATTATAGAAGATATCGGATTGGATAATATGGGTGCCATGGAAAAAAACGAAATGTTAAGACATTGTATATCTGCGTTGGACACATTGAGAAAGACAGCCAGACTTCATTATATCAGACCGCTTCTCAAGGATATTATCAGACTGAATGAAGACAAGCACCAATCCCATTATGATATCGTAAACTATAGTGAGCTATTAGAGTGTATAGATGTTCTGTTTAAAAGCAATGGGCATGAGCGTGAATTGTTTGAATGGTATCCGTATTATGTTGACTGTGAATTTAGATGTGTGAATAGGCTTATAGATGAGCGAAGACGTATGCAGGGCATGTCGATAGAGGAGCTTGCCGGGACTACACAGAGCGTAAGAAACGTGCAGAGAATTATAAAGGGTCAGGTTTCCCCGAGCTACAATACTTCAAGGGAACTATTAGACAAGCTGGGATTAAAGGGAGTTCTAAGAAGCGATGTCATTGTTGCGGATGATATTGAAGCCTATAAGCTGTGGGATGAGCTGGTGTGCGGCAGTCTGAAAGGAAATTATGAGGAAAAGAGAAAGATAATCTATAAACTGAAGACACTATTGGATACGTCAATAGAATTAAATGACATAGCACTTGAATATGAGATGTTGCTTTGTAAAATCAATATTGAAAATATGGATTATAGAGATGCTTTAAAGTGTGCAAATTTATTGCCGTTTAGCATAGAGGATATAGGCAAATATCATTGTATGCTTCCAATAGAGCTTATGATAATAAATAAGTATTTCTGGTGTGCAGATAAACTAAAAAATTATGAGCAGCTTGATAGGTATGAACAAATGCTGTCTAATTATACACAGAATAAGCTTCTGAAAAGACTTTTTGCTAAGGAATATGAGGTAGTTTGCTTCTACTGTTCAAGCTTTTATGGCAATATGGGAGAATACGATAAGTCCAACGAGCTATCTGTAAACGGAATTGCCGATGAAATCGAATGTGAGAGGGCATATGCGATGACATCATTTTTATATAATATATTATGGAATAACAGCGAAGCCGGCACAGTCACGCAAGGTGATATAAAAATGTGCCGGACTGCGTACCAAATATGTAATTTTTACGGATATACCTTAAGAGCAGAAAAACTGAAAAAATGGCTTGATAAAAATGCGTAAAATAATATTATTTAGACAGCTCATCAATTTCATCATCCGAAGAAACGCTTATAGAGTAATCATGGGAGTTATCGTTATTGAAGATATGTGTCAGATTTAAAATATTACTGATTAAAACAATTCCTGCAGCAAATGTTATAAAAATTTTTTTGAAATTCATAATGTGTTATCTCCTTTGAATAAATATTGTATATAGTTTCTTCATTTGTCATGGTTAAAGCTGTTGAAGAGATTATTATGGAACTATACTATTAATTTATAGTAAACTGTGTGCACAGTATGGGGAGAAGAGTAAGGTAATTTAAAATTGGGTAGGCATGTATATGGAGAAGGAGAAAGTACATGAAAAAAACAAAATTATTTTTTGTGAGTTTATTGTCGGTAGCAATGTTATCAACAGGAACAGTGGTTTATGCAGCTCAATGTTCAATGTGCGCAATTTATGGAGTAGATGCTACACTCATATCGAATGGAGAGCATTTATGGACGAATCACCAATCGCACACGGCAACATATTCTGAGAATGGTGTGCTAAAAAATGAAAAATGCTATATTACTATTTCAGAGGACAAGTACACATGGACGTGTCCTAACGGACATGGAATTGTAACCACAAGAGTTCGTCACAGGGAATCGCATACCTGCAAACATTGCGAAAGTCTGGATTATTTTAAATAGCTACATTCAGTTTACACATTATAATTAAAGTGGGAGGGTGTCTCCAATGAAGATAAAAAAAACAAAGATATTATTTTTGTTGTTTATAATATTAGTTCTTTGCAACATGGGATGTAAAAATCAACGGGAGACACCCGAACAACAAAAGGAGAGGGAATCTGCCGAACCAGACCGGCAAACCAGCATGTTTACAGCTTCGGATGAGCTGAAGGTTGAGGAAACGTATTATCTGAATGATTTTTGCAGGTGGGAGCATTATATTGATTCGGACAATATGGAAGAGGCGGCAGAAATCCAGACAGATGGAAATGGCAGGTACACCTGGTTTCTGGGGGTAAAATGTAATGAAAACAGAGAGTATGACACAGGTGAGAATGCCTTATATTTATTGGATGTATATAGTCATGATAATGACAGCGCGGTTAGTGGCGATAATGCAGGAAATACTGATAGCGGTAATTGCGGCGGCAATGTTAAGAGCATAAAATTCACTCCGAAGGATATTGGTGTCAGCGGGGCTATAGGCTACATAGTCAGTGCAGATGTGCTTGCGGATGATAGCTACATGTTCAGGTGGGCTGAGTACGAACTTGAAGATGAAATGTATTGCCAGAAGTCGGATAAAATTATTTTTACAGATTTGAAGGGAAATAATTCGGTCAATGAGTTTTTCAGTATATTTGAGGAGCTTGGCTTAGAAGAGTATGGGCAGACGGTTTTGCCATGTCTGCCGTATGCAAGCTGTCATGCGGTGTCAACGGACAGACTGTGGGTATTAAATCAATACCAGAATCAGCAGCTCTATATTTTTTCACAGCAGGGAGATGTTATTTTAGAGCGTGATGTACAGGGAAAACAGATGTTTTATGAACCTATAATTACGGATGAGGCACAATTGATACTTCCGATTTACGATGAAGGTACAGAAAAAATGCAGTTTTTTTATGCCGGACTTTCAGATGGAGACTGGAAAAAAGCAGGAGAAATGAATGCTGCGCCAAGTGACATTAATCAGTTTTATGCCATGGTGGACAACGATATATATTATCAGGTGAACAGCTCTAATATGATTTCGGGAAATGGGCTTGTCAGATGGAATATTGATACTGGTGAAAGAACGTGGATTCTCAAATATGATGTAAATGGGCTGGCACAATATGATACAAGTGTGATCTTCGTGGAAAATAAACCGGTATGTGTGTTCTTAGGAAAGAGTGATGGATATGGCTATAAGCACTATATGGTTTCTGTGTCAGAGCAAAAGCTGCAAAGTGATAAAGATATAATTGTAGCAGACCTTGTGGGTTCGTGTAATCAGGGTGAAAAGGCGGCGATAATTGCTTCAATGGACAGCCCGGATTGTCAATACAAGTATGTTGACGCTTCTTCACAAGAGGAAAAGGACAGAATTATGGCTGAGCTGTCAAATAAAAAAGGTCCTCAGATAATGTATGTCTCAATGGATGACTATTATAATCTGATTGAAAAGGGTATGCTGTGTGACTGGTACAGCTTTATGGATAGGTCACTTTTTGCCGATATTTTACCTGGAGTTCTTGAACTTGGAACGGTTGGAAATTCATTATATGGACTGCCTGTTGGCATAAGGGTGGAGTCAATGGCAGTAGGACGACAATTGGAGGATAGCGAATGGACGATTGATACGATTGTAGAGCTTATGTCCGAAGGAAAATTAAACACATCACTTCGTTCGCCATATATTTTCAATAATAAGGATTATCTTGAGCCAGATTTTGTGATTAATAGTTTGACGAAATGTGCGTTTAACAATTCATTTATTATTGACTGGGATACAAAAACAGCACATTTTGATGATGAGCGTTTTATAAAGCTTCTTGAATTGACAAGGGAAGATGTAAGTGATATTCCGGCGGGAGATGCTTATGATAATGACATTATATGGGCGTATCTGAATGATTATCCTATTGTGATGAATTATTTGTCAAAGGCTGATACAGACTATATAATAATGGGCTTCCCGAATCATGCGAAGAGCGGAAATTACATTATGCCGGCAGGCAACGGAATGTTGGTTATAAATGCCAATATCACAAATCCTGAAAAGGTTGTATTATACATTCGGAAGCTTATGGATAAGCAGGTTCAGCTTGACATTATGAATTTCTGTATAGGAATACAAAAGATGAATGTGCAGGATTTTGTGAGAACAGATGATTCGGGAAATAAAATATACATGAATTTATATAATACAAGTGAATACAATGAAGAAAAAATTCTGTCTCTATTCAACAAGGCGGCAGAATTTCTTGAAGGCTGCGAGCCTGAACCACAGCAGTACGGAGTGATTAATCGTATTATTTTAGAAGAACTGGCAAGTATGCGTAATAATAACAAGAGTACACAAGACACTGCCAAAATAATAAATGACAGAGTTGAGATTTATTTGCAGGAATAATTGGGACACCGGGGTCTGACACCTGTCCAGGCTGCCCAAAACCACAAGGCTAAATTCATGACCTATCTCGAGGATGGAAGGTGCAGTTTTTCCAATAACCTCAGCGAAAATGCAATCAGACCGTTTACGGTTGGACGGCGCAACTGGCTGTTCAGCGATACACCTAAAGGAGCTGACGCCAGTGCCATGGTCTATACAATGGTTGAAATGGACAAAGAGCATAATCTGAATATATATAAATACCTGAAGTATCTGCTGGAACAGCTTCCGGGAACGTCCATGTCGGATGATGAATTTGCAAAACTGGTTCCATGGAATGATGAAGTTCAGAGTGTCTGTTCCGGTGCAATGTAGAGTGAAACGCTTGCATTTCTAGCATTATATGCTAGAAATGCAATAAATTTATGACAGCGTAGGATTACTTTGCGCTTACCAAATTAGTAGGAGATAACCAAGGAATAAAGTGCATATCAAATAATGCAGCTAAAAATGTGGTTAAAAAAAGTAAAGCATGGGAAATTAAAGAGGATTTGATTTTTTATTTGCTTTGGCTATTGCAATAAAGAGAGACGCTGAAGGTTTTCATGGTATTGACGGTAATTCATATATTCCGGATACACAAAGAACAAATTAAAAATTTGTAATAACCCAAAAGGCAGTTGAATATTTAACAATATCATGACATGTTTATTGTGTGGTAAAAACTGAGCACAGATAATTGAACACAGAATAAGCAAAGCGACTGCGTTCATGAGCAAGTAGCGAAAGCGGATTGCGAATGTCCGCTTTACTATGATAAGGCGTTGACTCTCTTCATGAAACTTAAAGGAATGATAGACTTGGATATTCCTGTCAATCAGCAGTATATAATCAGAACAGAGAGCAGCATCAGATATGACCTTGGATTAATAGATAAAAATCAGCATGTTAAAAATATTATAAAGGCACTCAAGTGTACGATACCATATGAGAAAATAGTATATAATGGTAACCTTTTCATTACTCAGGAAGAGTGTATGTTCGTCAATTCCCTAATTTCGAGTAGAAGTAATTATGTTGATTGCAAGAAAACAGAGTTTATAGAATATGTATACAAGAATTGTAGCGAAAATAATCATGAATGGATGTATGATGTCTTTATGAGTAATATAGCGAGCTGGTATGGAAATGAGGGCGATTATGATACGTTAGATAGATTGAGCTGTAAATTTATAAAAAAAGTTGTTTAGTAGTCGAAATTGGGTATGAAAATATAAACAGTTTCTTCATATGTTATTTTAAGTTATAACAAAATATGTTATCGTATCTATGTGGCATATCAAAATGGGATAACTGTATTAATTGCATTACATAAAACATCAGGAGCTATATATAAAATTGCAGGATACTTACGAGAACTATATAGGAAAAATAATTGAAAATGAGCGTACAAAGCGGGGACTTTCCGTGAACGATGTCTGCAATGGGATATGCAGTGCGGCTGTGTGTTCCAAGCTTGAGAGCGGGGAATATGCCGGGGGAATACATATTCTGAGGGCGCTGTGCCAGAGGCTGGGGATTAACTCAGACAGATGCGGAACATACCTTCCGCAGGCAGAGTATGATGAGATGATGGACAGGCTGTACATACTTGAAAATATCAAGGATGGCAGTCTTGATATGGCACAGAAAAATATCGAAAGGTACAAAGCAAGCTACAAGAATATACCGCTCAACAATCAGTTTATTCTGTTCATGAATGGAAGAATTGCAGAGCTTGATGGTAAGTTTATAGAAGGCTTGGAGCTCTATGCTGCTGCACTACATGTCACCATGCCTGAATATGAAAATCTGGAAAACCTGTCATGTATAACAATCTATGAAGCGTATATGTTTTTTGGCATTGCACGTATCAGTGCCAAGCTTGGAAATACAGAAGCTGCATGCAGAATATATAAGCTATTGATAAGCTACTGTGAAGCCTCCGGTGCTGAGAAGTGGAATCTTGTATGCATATATCCCAAGGCAGTATGTGAGCTTGCAGCCTGCGTTGGTCTGCAAAACATGACTGTAGAAGATAAGCGTGATAAGCTTGAATGCTGTATAAGTGCACTTGATATGCTTAAGGAGACGGCGAGACTTTATTACATCAGACCGCTTCTTACGAACATTATTGAGCTTAATGACAGCTTAAATGATAATGTCAAGGAACTTGCTTGCAATAATGTCGAGGGCGATGTTTGTGGTGCTATCAGAGACAATATTAAAGACACTAATAAAAGCACTGTTAAAAATATCGCCTATGACACTTTAAGCTGCCGCGAGCTCCTAGAATGTGTGGATGAACTGTTTAGAAAGTATAAGCATGAGCGTGAATTGTTTGAATGGTATCCATACTATGTTGACAGCGGTTTTCGCTGTGTGAACCAGCTTATAGATGAGAGAAGACGCATGCATGGAATGTCGATAGAGGAGCTTGCAGGGACAAATCAGAGTGCCAGAAATGTGCAGAGGATTGTAAAGGGGCAGATTTCACCAAGCTACAGAACTTCAAAGGAGCTTTTAGATAAGCTTGGCTTGAAGGGAGTTCTTAGAAGTGATGTGATTGTGGCGGATAATCTTGAGGCATACAGATTGTGGGATGAACTGCAAAGAAATATTGCCAAATGCGATTATAGTTATGCCCAAATGCTCCTTGTACAATTGAAGTCTATGCTTGATACATCTATAGAAATTAACTGTATAATGATGGAATATCTGAAAATCTGGTTGGAAATGTTGAAAGATAAAACAAATGTTCCACAAGACATGCCAAAGCTTGAAAAGCTTCTTCCTTTTAAAATATGTGAGATTGGAAATTATAAGTATATTATCAAGCATGAGCGGCTGATTCTGACTACATATATTGCATTTATGGGGACATTAAAGAAATATGAGTCTATACCCTGCTATGAAAATATGACTGTGTGGGAGGAAGATGACCTATCTAAAAAAATGTTTGCCGGAATTTTTGAAAATTTGAGTTCAAGGTATGCTAATTTTTACGGAAATGTGGGAAATTATGCTGAATCAAATGAAATCGCTGATGATGGAATACGGATAGAATTGGAATGTGAGAGAATGCAGTCGCTGAACACAATGCTGTATTGCATTGCGTGGAATGATGGAAAGCAACAGAAAATAACTAATGACAGTATAAATTTATGTAAATGGGCATACGAACTTGCAAAATTCAAAAGGATGAATTCGCAAATGAATATATATGAAAATTGGCTGAAAGCAATAAAAATTATTTAATTTCGTTAATATTCGGCATATCATCATCTGATAAAATGCCAACGGAATAGTCATTAGAATTATTATTGTCAATATAGATAATATGCGTCCATCCTAAAATACTGATTGTTAATATAAGTCCTGTTATAACTGTTATAAAGCTTTTTTTTAGATTCATAATGCGTTATCTCCTTTAATAGTGTTGTTGTAATTTCTATTTTATATGAAATGTAATTCTCTACCATGACAAATGAAGAAATTGTATAGTTTCCTCATTTGTCATGGTAGGAACAAAGTGAAAGTTTATAATTGAAATATACTATTAATTGTTAACTGTGTAAGGGCACAGATGGGGAGAAGAAAACAATAACTACACATTATAAACGAAAGTGATGACGTGTATGAAAATGTTGTAATACAGAATGTTGAAAATAGCATTGCACTTCAAAGTTCAGATGTTCAAAAGACTGCAGATGGATATTTTCAGGGTACAGTTGTATTAGCTGATATGGGTAATGACAATTACAGAATTTTATATACCGGAAGATGGCTTATAGAACCGGAAAATAGAAATGTGGATGTTGCAGCACTGTTTGTTGACAATATTTCGATTTTGCAAGGAACTGTAAAGGCTTATTACAGTGCACAGAAAAATAATAGGGGAGCACTGTCAGTGGTAAGCTTACATCAGATTTCTGATCTTTTAACCATGATATCATAATTTATTATTGAAGGAGAACAGTATATGAAAAAACGAGTAAATACTATTTTTGTTATTATTTGCATAGTAGATATTATTGTAAGTCTTATACTGATTGATGTTCCAGGGATAAACATCGCGGTAATTATAATAAGTTTGTTTTTTTTAGGAATCTTATATTATATTGTAAGAAAGCTTTTGTATTTGGAGGAACTGCTTTTAGCGATAAATCGACGTGAGGATAATAAGGAAATACATGAAAAAATTATGTGATTTTAAAAAAATCGAGGCGTTGAATATGAATAAGAAAATCAGGGGAAAGCTTTTGGTGCTGTTGTCGGCGTTTGTGCTTTGCACAGGCTGCAATTCTGGGAAGAACAAGCCGGAGGACGTTACTGTGGTGACGGGAAGTGAGGAGAATATTGTATATCAGCCGTCTTTTGTGCAGCTTTCCTGTGAGCTGAGCAAGGAGGATGCTGTTCCGCCAAGAGCGTTCTCGCATATATTTGTTAATGAGAAGGCAGTATATGGGGTTGCAGAGCATAGTGACGATATGACGCATACAAGAAGCAATTATGTTGTGATTAAGGATATCGAAGGGGATGGATATACTAAGAAGCAGCTTGGAACATTGGGAGATTATTTTAAGACTTCTCAGGGTTTTGCAGGTTCTGCCAATAAGAAACTGATGCTGTATGATGATAATTTTGACCTTCTAAAGGAGATTGACCTTAAGAATGTTGAGAAAGCATTGTCCGACAGGAATGAGAGACTTTCGGTTGGAGATGTGGATATTGATGAGCAGGGAAATATAGGCATAGTCGGTGAGAAAACGCTTGTGTACATTGACACCGAGGGAACAGTGTCAGGGATGATGGATAAGCCGGCTAATATGGGAGGCATTGGTTATTTAGCTTTAGGGCGCATTCTGGCTGCACCGTCCAGTAAATGGTATTTTGTTTGTGTCAATAATGAGTATAAGGTCGATATATATAACATCGACAGGGAATCCGGAAGACTAGGAGACAGATTGGAAAATGTTCCTGACATCTATGAGGGCAATATGAGAGAGCTGGGTGTTTCCGAAAATGGTGTGCTATATATTATAACAGAGACTTATATATATGAATATAATGTTGATAATTCGGATTACACTGCACTTGTATGCCTTCAGGATTATGGAATCAACAGCTCGGAGGATTCCGGGGAATCTGGCTTTGGCAGGGCACAGTCGGGCACTTTTTATATAGCTTCTGTGGAAGATATTGATTTGTCGGGACAGGCGGCGGATGTGGCAATTGAGCTTGCGGTGCTGGAGGGAAAGCAGGCAGCAGATGTCACTGAGAGAAAACAGCTTGTGCTCTCAGCGTTTACTGCTCCTTCATGGATATATGCGGAGCCGATAAATAAGTTCAACAGATATAATACGGAATATTATGTCACGGTTAAACCATACTTTAATTATGATTATGATGAGTATGATACAGCACTCACAAGGTTTTACAATGACCTGATAACAGGAAATGGTGCTGATTTGTTCTGGTTTAATATTGATGACAATTTAGATATAGACAATCTTGCAGACAAGGGAATTTTAACCGACCTGTACACCTGCATTGATAAGGATGGCGATATTGGCAGGGCAGATTTTATACCGAGTGTTCTTTCGTCATTGGAAGATGACGGCAGGCTTTATGTTATGGCACCTGAGTTTAAGCTGGTGACGGTTGTCGGAAGCGAGGGACTTCTTAATGCTGATGAGGATTGGAATTTCACAACAATGTATGAACTGCTTGAAAAATATAGCGGTGCACAGCTATTTGCCAGAGAAAAGAACAGCTTCGAGCTTGAGAGATTTTTAAAATATTCAATGGATTTATTCTACGATAAGGATACAGGGGAGTGCAGCTTTGAGTCGGATGATTTTATAAATATGCTGAAGCTTGTTCAGACACTTCCGGATACATATACCTCTGTCCCTGATGATGAGATAAATGACAAGCTTAAGAAAAAAGAGGTATTGCTTGAGGAGTTGGACAGCATGGATATCATAAACATTAAAATGCTGGACATGTATTTTGACAATATTGAGAAGGTATACTTGGGCTATCCATCAAAATCACATGCAAGTGCACAGATAGTGTTTGATAATAATATGGCGGTGAGTGCCGTGAGTGAAAATCAGGCTGCAGCATGGGAATTTATGAAGTATTATCTAACGAATTTTGAACCGTCCGGCATGCCGGTATTTGAAGATAAATTCGAGGCACAGCTATATGCTGCCATGCATGAATATGAGGACGGCGTAAAGGGGCATAACCCTCTTAACAGCAATCTTACATCACAACAGGCTGATACCCTTCGCGAGCTTGCTTACACAGCATCGGGCTATAAGCAATATGATATGGCAGTTTACGATATAGTATATGAGGAGGCGATGAGCTTCATTTCAGGTCAGAGTAGTGCTGCTGAGGCTGCTGCGATAATACAGAACAGGGTACAGTTGTATCTTGATGAGAAAAAATAGAAGAAAGCCTGACAAATTTTAACGAATCCATGAAAATAGTAAAAATATGACTAAATAAAAGGACGGCTGTATAATATAAGTCGTACTATTGATAGTAAACTGTGTAAGAGCAAAGATGGGGAGAAAGGTATATTTAATAAAAAATTACATTCGGCACACCATAATTAATAATTCGGCAATTAATTCGGATTTAGTTAAATTATGTAAAATCAGAGATGTGCTTTATTTTGTAAATATTTATTACAGTTTTGAGTGAGGAGAGGGAATATGAGAAAGAACATTATCATTATTATTTTTGCATGTGTTCTGATTTGTGGCTGTCACAGGGCAGATGGACAATTGCAGGAAGTGGAGACCGATGAAACAACACACCAGGTTGATAGTTTTATTTCTCCGGAGCTGGTCTGGCAGGATAATTCCAGAGATTTGTACAGTGCAACAGGAATGCCGACAGCCCTGTCATTTGAGGAGCTTAAGAGTGATATATCCGGTGGCAATTCCATGGCGGCAATGGGAATGCAGCATGCTGCAGCATTAAAAAAACATTTTTTCATAGATGGGGATAGTGTTAACTGCTGGGATGAGATGGTATATATTGGCTCTGATGGAGAGAAAAAATCAATCAGAATCACAGAAGGCTTTGAAAAGCAGGTGACAGGAATAGGAAGTATCTGGGCAAGTGAGCACTATGTGGCATTCAGCTCGGAGCCTGCCGAAAACACTCCTCATGGCTTTAAGTATGTAATCTGCGAGCTTGACGAAGATATGAGTGAAGTCAGCCGGGTGGATTTGGATTTTTTTGTGTCAGATTATGTGACTCCGCTTTCCATGTCAGAGGATAAGGATGGTAATGTTCATCTCATTTACTCAAAACAGGAGGAAGAGTACTCTTACTCCTGCCATTATTGTATAGTTTCCGCAGATGGGAAGCTGCTTTGGGAAATAGAACTCGATAATGAAGAAAATGTGTCACTAAATCCACTTGGTGATGGCACGGTTGCATTATGGAATAGTGGTGAAATATTCATGGTTGATTCTGTAGCTGCAAGTGAGACAAGGCTTGAAAAACTTGAAGGCTATGGCGGATGCTTTACATACTGGGATGAAAATAATATTCTTTTTGCAGATAAAGATGGCGTTTATTTAAAAAATACTTCTGATGGCAATACACAGACTCTGTATCTGTGGAAAAATCATGGCATAAGGGTATCAAAAGCTGAGACTGTGTCCGGCTCGCAGGAACAGGGGATAAATGTACTGTACAGTGATTCTAAGGGATACGGATTTGTGCACCTTGAACCTACGACACAGGAGGTTGAGGTTAAGAGTATAACATTTGCTGTTGATCATTGGAATAAGAATGCTTATAGTGCAGCAGTTGCGGATTTTAACAGAACGTATCCTGCTTATCAGATAAATTTGACAGAATATCAGTATGATGACCAGAAAATGCTTACTGAGCTGACTGCGGGAGAAGGCCCTGTAATAATAGACACTGCCCTTGTGGAGTTCAAAGATATGACAAAATACTGGGAGCCATTGGATGATATATTTGACCAGATGGGAATTACCGATGAACTTATTCCGGAAGCTGTTAACATGGGGAGAGTCGATGATAAGTTATATGGTGTCGTGACCAACTTCCGCATAAGAACGGTTATCACTGCAATGAAGGACATGGATGGGTGGAACTATGAGGAGTTCATTAAGTGCATAGATGACAGGAAGGATTCATTGAAATCAATTTTTTATGGAAATTCTATGGATGATGGTACAGCTTTTGTTTTGAAGTATTTCATGCATGGTCTCAAAGATAATTACTTTATTGATGCTGTGAATGGCATAACATCCTTTGATACGGAAGCATTTCGTAATGTTATAGAATTGGGAAAGCAGTATCAGGGAACAAACGGAAAATATGAAAATCTTTTAGATGGCAGCATGCTGTGCCTTGATGTAGAAATTAAAAAACCACTTGATATACCGTACCTTCGATTACTTATGGGTGATGATGTGAATTTTATCGGATATCCTTGTGAGGATGGAAATGGGCATTACATGGCACCGACTTCCATGCTGGCTGTAAGAGACAATGCCGGCGATGAGGAAAAACGTATTGCACATTCGTTTATCAAGCTTATGCTTTCCTACAAAGAACAGCTCGAAGCCTCAGAAAGTGATGATTTTGATATAAGTGTGCGAAAGGATGTATTTGAACATCAGTTAAGTGAGATTGATACAAAGGTGTCGTGTTATATTATGGGACTGCCGGTTGTAAATATTGAAGAAGAACAGCTTGATTATGACAAGGACAGAAAACTTCTTCTTGACTTAATTGAAAA
>CAUCXT010000010.1 GCA_958446835.1 uncultured Eubacterium sp. | reverse complement strand
CTGGGCTTCGTTGGCGGTATGATTGCAGCAGGCGGAAAATCGGGATTTCTTGGAGCGCTTGCTGCAGGCTTCATTGCAGGCTATGTGATTCTGCTTTTGAAAAAGGTATGCGATAAGCTTCCGGAGAATCTTGAGAAGCTTGCACCTGTGCTTTTTTACCCGGTATTCGGTATACTGATTATGGGTGCCGGCATGAACTTTGTGGTTGAGCCTGTCATGGGTGCAATCAACACGGCACTTAATTCGGGTCTTGCGAGCATGAATGGAACCAGCAAGATTTTACTTGGCTTCATATTAGGAGCGATGATGTCGGTTGACATGGGTGGTCCCTTCAATAAGGCGGCGTATGTGTTCGGAACAGCTTCAATTGTTGCCGGCAACTATGATATAATGGCAGCGGTTATGATAGGCGGTATGGTTCCTCCATGTGCCATCGCGCTTGCAACAATTATTTTCAAGGACAAGTTCACAAAGGAGGAGAGACAGTCGGGGCCTGTCAACTTCATCATGGGACTTGCGTTTATCACAGAGGGAGCCATTCCGTATGCAGCTTCCGACCCACTCCATGTACTTCCTGCATGTATAGTAGGCGCAGGAATATCGGGTGCTTTGTCCGAGGTATTTAACTGTACACTCATGGCACCGCACGGCGGAATCTTCGTATTCCCTGTTGTAGGCAATGCACTTATGTATCTTGTGGCACTTGTAATCGGAACGGCAGTGTCAACGGTATTGCTTGGACTTTTCAAGAAAAAAATAGCATAGCTTAAATGTATTAGAAATGATTTAAAAATTTACACTATAAATTATGATTTTGCCGACGGATGATTGCAGGCTATAGTAACCTGCAATACCGTGGCAGCACTGAAAGGAGAATAAAAATATGAAGACATTTTCTTACACAATCAAGGACGCACAGGGAATCCACGCAAGACCGGCAGGGGAGCTTGTAAAGGCGGCAAAGGGCTTTTCAAGTGAGATTAAGATTGGAAAGGGCGGCACAAGTGTCGACGCTAAGAAGATTTTCGGAATCATGGGTCTTGGAGCAAAGCAGGGCGATACGGTGGAATTCACCTTTAATGGTGAGGATGAGGAAGTTGCATGTGCTGCTATCGCCGCTTTTATGGAGGCTAATTTATAATTTTTCATGGAGGGCTACGGGATGCAGGTTTATCATGGTAAAAGTGTTTTTGGCGGGATAGCCATAGGTAAGATCAGTGTTTTTTCAAAAAAGGAACATAAAATTGTAAGAGTAAAGATTGCGGACACGGATGCGGAGCTTGCGCGCTTTGAAGCCGCGAAGCAGACGGCACTCACACAGCTTGCGGCACTTTATGATAAGGCATGCAAGGAGGTCGGTGAGGCGAATGCAGCCATATTTGAGGTTCACCAGATGATGCTTGATGATGATGATTTTACCGATTCGGTCAATAATATTATCACCACACAGCAGGTAAATGCAGAGTATGCTGTCGGTGTCACGGCGGACAATTTTGCCAACATGTTTTCCGCGATGGATGACGAGTATATGCGCGGAAGAGCCGCTGATGTGAAGGATATATCAGAGCGCCTTATTTCAATTTTAAAGGGCAGCAAGGAAGGCCATGTAAACGCGGACGAGCCTGTGATTGTGCTTGCAGAGGATCTGGCACCATCGGAGACAGTCCAGATGGATAAGGACAAAATTCTTTCATTTGTGACGGTCCACGGTTCGGTAAATTCACACACGGCGATACTTGCAAGAACCATGAGCATTCCGGCGCTTGTCGATACAGGACTTACACTCACGGAAGATTTAGACGGAACAGAAGCGATAGTGGATGGCTTTGACGGCGTTATATATATTGAACCGGACAAGGAGACCTATGACAGGCTCTCAAGGCGCAAGAAGGAGGAGGACGAGAAGAAGGAGCTCCTTCTCACACTCAAGGGCAAAGAGGATGTGACACTGGACGGACAGCGCATTATGTTGTATGCTAACATAGGCAGTACAGGTGACCTTGCGATGGTTCTAAAGAACGATGCGAGCGGAATAGGACTTTTCAGAAGTGAATTTATATATCTTGGAAGGGATGATTTTCCGACAGAAAATGAGCAGTTCCAGATTTATAAATCGGTTGCGGAGACCATGGCGGGAAAGCGTGTCATCATAAGAACCCTTGATATCGGTGCCGATAAGAAGGTTGATTATTTTAACCTTGATAAGGAGGAGAATCCGGCTCTTGGCTACAGGGCGATAAGAATATGCCTTTCACAGCCTGAGATATTTAAGACACAGCTCCGTGCGATTCTCCGCGCCAGCGTATACGGAAATATCGCAATAATGTATCCTATGATTACCTCCGTCAATGAAGTACGAAGAATCAAAGAGATTATGAAAGAGGTAAAGCAGGAGCTCAAGGAGCAGGGAATAGCATATAACGATGTGCTTGAGGGCATTATGATAGAGACTCCGGCGGCAGTCATGGTGAGTGACGAGCTTGCGAAGGAGGTAGGTTTCTTCAGTATAGGAACAAATGACCTCACACAGTACACGCTTGCCATCGACAGGCAGAATCCAAAGCTTGATGATTTTTATGACCCACATCACCCGGCAGTGTTGAAAATGATACGTATGACCGTTGAAAACGCACACAAGGCTGGAATATGGGCAGGAATCTGCGGAGAGCTAGGAGCGGACACAACACTCACCGAGGAATTTATAAAGATGGGTGTGGATGAGCTTTCGGTTTCACCGGGAAGGGTATTGCCTATCAGAAAAATTATAAGAGAGACAACGCTGGAGAAAAAATAGTTCTTTGATTTACAGTGAATCCACGTACTGAAAGTTATAATATGTAGTTGAAAACGGATTTGCAAATTTCATAGAAATTCATGTCCGGCGGTTGGAGGTAAAACAAATGTTGACAGAACGACGTCAGGAAGAGATTGTCCGATTGGTGTATGAGAGGGAGAGCATAACTGTTGCCGAGCTCAAGGAAATACTTAATACTTCGGAATCCACAATAAGGCGTGACATAATTGCGCTTGACAAGGAGGGAAGGCTTACGAAGGTGTTCGGAGGAGCGATAGCGCTTCATCCTGCACAGATTGTAAACAAGGAGCTCTCCATGGTTCAGAAGCAGGAGCTGCAAACCACTGAGAAGCAGGCGATTGCGCGATATGCAGCTTCACTCATCGAGCCGGATGACTGCGTATATCTTGACGCCGGAACCACAACCGGCTGGATGATCGAGTACATCAGGCAGGAGAAGGCAACCTATATAACCAATGCGCTTTCCCATGCCAAAAGACTTGCGGACAAGGGCTTTAGTGTCATACTAATCGGCGGGGAGCCGAAAAGCTCAACGGACGCCATAGTCGGCGCCGAGGCTGTCTTAAACCTTCAAAAATATCATTTCAGCAAGGGTTTTTTCGGTGTCAACGGCGTTGACAGGATGAGCGGATTCACCACACCCGACGCAAAAGAAGCCATGGTCAAGCAGGTTGCCGTAAAGAACACCCAGCCGGCACACAGATATTTTCTAACCACCTCCTCAAAGTTCGGCGAGGTCTATGCCGTAACCTTTGCAGGATTCGAGGGCGGCGTGATACTCACGGAGGACAATGTGAGTGAGGTGCTTCCTAAGAGCATTGAGATTATAAATGTTACACAGCAATAAATATTCACCACGGAACCTTTCATGCGCACATACAGGAATGGCGTTTGAAAGGTTCCGTGGTGCTTTTTATTTTATCGGTGGATTTTATAATATAAAATTATTTGAAAAATCCATTGCAAACATGTGTTCGGTAATATATAATATTACATACAGAGTGAGTGGGTAAAAACAATCAGAGGAAGGATGGGGAAGTGTATGACGAAGGAAGAGTTATTTGCACCTATAAGGGAGCGCTACGGCGAGCTGCGTGAGGCATTAGAGGCAACTGATTTGGACAGGATAAGGGAGCTTACATTGGAGGTTCATGCGATGGTTCATCCGGCGGAGATTTCCGGCAGGAAGGAAAAGACCATTGCTGATTATGTCCTTGACTATATGATGGACGGCAACAGGGATACGCTGGTTCCGCGTGAGGACTATGATGTCGATTTACACTATGCAGGTACAAGAACAGTGCCGATGTGCTGGCAGTTCTGGCACACATACAGAATCGAGGATTTGGTGAGCAATATTCTAATGGTCAGTCAGAATCAGATTTTTAATTCCGAATGGCAGAGAAAGATTGGTTCACCGATTACCGATACCGGTAATGCGCTGGAGCTTGATGAAGCTGTGGCTTTTGGCAAGGCTTTGAACGTGGATGCACTTTATGAGTATATGATTACGGTAGGAAAGAATACCAGAAAGATATTGGCAGGGCTGACCTTGGAACAGATTAATTCAATGGTTCCGGAAGAGTGGGTGATGAGGATACTTGAGGAGGGCGGTGTGACAACGGATTTCCGCTCAGTGTGGCTTCTGGTCTACTGGGGAAGGCTTACAAGGGGAGGCATGATATTGACACCGATGACGGACCATCACATGATGCATTTGCCACCGTGTATAAATAATCTTCCTATTTTGACTGATAGGTGTAGTTGAATTTCGCTATTTTATATTTTAATTGTTCATAAATCGTGTTAAAATAGGTTAGAAATAACTAACCCATTAGAAAAGAGGCTGATAATCATGTTAAAATACGGAATTATTGCGAAGGCTGTGGAGCTGCTCTGTTTTAAGTCTGCTCTGGGTAGGCTGGCAGAACTGCGACCGGAAATGAATATGAGAGATTACAGGAAAAGGGTCAAGAGGGAATACAGAGCAATGCTTCTAAGAACTCCGGACATAGGCGGAAGTTCATTGGAGATGAATCTGTATATAGCGGCGTTTGTTTTCTCTTTACATAAGGCTGAGCCGGAGAAGATTACTCCCGATATAGTGAACGAGATGGTGACCGCAGTTTTTGACTCACCGTTTATGATAAAAGCCCATAAGAATAAGAAATGTACTCTGTTTACGGACAAGGTACAGGATAAGAAGCTTGCCGAGAGCAGGGCAAGCCAGAATTCACCGTATGAGCTGGACTGGAAATTCCAATATAAAAAGGGAAACAATGAATTTTATAATACCTATACGGAATGTGGTATATGCAAGCTGGGTATACGTGAGAACTGTTTTGAGTTCGTTCCGTGCCTGTGCAATATGGATGAGAGAAATTACAGGAACGAAGGTGGAAAGCTGCACCGCACCAAGACACTTGCACAGGGCGATGACTGCTGTGACTTTCATGTAACGAAGCTGTAGCTGGGACAGGTGTCAGCCCCCCTTTGTCCCAAAATCTACGAAGCGTAGAATCCGCATAAATTCACCATTTTCTACGCTTTGTGGGTGTGATGCTTAAGGGATTTGAATGATAATTGACTCAGAAAGGAGGTAACCTGATGGATCAGATTATGATTGGAAAGTTCATTGCGAGTGAAAGAAAGAGAAAAGGTTATACGCAGAAGCAGCTTTCCGAAAAACTTGGAATCAGTGATAAGACGATTTCAAAATGGGAGCGTGGAAACGGTTTTCCCGAGGTGTCATTGCTTTTACCGTTATGTAATGAACTTGATATAACAGTAAATGAGCTTTTGTCCGGGGAGAGGGTTTCTGAGGAAGATTATCGAAAGAAAGCGGAGGAAAATATGGTGAATTTAGTTAGGGAGGCTCAGGAGAGCAAAAAGAAAATAATTATGTCAGCTATGGTTGCTTTGCTGGTGATTGTGGCTGCGGTGCCTTTGTTTGTTATTTCAGGGGCTATTGAGATGGACAATTGGATTAGAATTACGCTTATTGTCATAGGACTTGTGGTGATTGTTTTTGGAATAGCGATTGCATGTGTGCTTGACAGAGAGGCAGGTGCTTATGAATGTCCGGAATGTAAGACAAGATTTGTGCCGGATATGAAGGACTACATTATGGGAGCGCACACAATTACGAGGCGTAAGCTTACATGTCCACATTGTGGGGCACATCGATATTGTAGGAAAGTTTTGACAAAATGATGTAACAAGGCACTTGGGACAAGGGAAATCCTACTGCCCCGGTGATTGCTTGGATTAAGGGAGATATATTTTTTATGCTTGGGTACATAAGAGATGAATTATTTAACTTGTCGGACAAAGGAAATTATGCAACATTTACATCCGCGTTGATACCGGGATGTGATAATCTGATCGGTGTCCGACAGCCGGTATTAAAAAAGTATGCGCGGCAGCTTGTCAAGGATAACGAAGATTTCAGAGCATTGCTTACAGAAACGGACATCTACCATGAGGAGACTCTTTTGCGTGGATATGTGATTGGTTATGGCACCGCAAAGGAGAAGAATTTTGACAGGGCGCTGCAGGATTTGAAGGACTATGTTCCGCTTGTCAACAACTGGGCTGCTAATGATGGATTTTGTGCTGAATTTAAGGTGATGGATAGCTTCAGGGACGAATTTCTGCCATATATCGGGGAGTGTGTGCTGTCCGGTGAAGAGTACAAGGCGAGGGTCGGGCTAATCATGCTGTTGGATCATTACCTCAAGGTTGATGAGAATGGTAACAAAAAAGCACGTATGAGGAAGGTTTGTGTTGATGATATAATTACAAAAAATGGTGAAGGTATTGTGGACGTATTGCATGGTGTGAACGCAAAGGATACCGCGCTGAGTGCAGGTAGTGATTATAAAATTGACAACAAATCAGCCACAGGAAAATATCTGGATGATATATTTTCACTTGTAAACAGGGATTTTTCCGGTAACGGATATTATACGCAGATGGCGGCAGGGTGGCTGTTGGCGGAGTGCTTTGTTACATTTCCGCGAAGAACATGGGAATATCTTTCGGACAAGAACAATCTGAAGCTTGATGCTGTGTCATATAAAAAGGCTATTAACAAGATATGTGAGTCATTGACACCGGATGGTGAAGTCAAAGCGTTGGCAAGGAAAATTTAGAATCATATATGAAATGGAAGATATAAGTTTTAATAGTTGAATAGAGGAATCAGTAAAAGATGGAAGATATAAGTATTGTTAAAGCCGGAATGCAGGATATGCCGCGAATATTGGAGATATATGCTTATGCCAGAAATTTTATGAAGGAGAATGGCAACCCGACGCAGTGGGATAATTTAGAGGCTATAAAAAGCAATCTGCTTGCGGATATAGAGCATGGGAACTTGTATCTGATAAAGAATGGTGATGATGTACATGGGGCATTTGCATTTATAATCGGCGATGATGTGACTTACGCAGAGATTGAGCAGGGTGAATGGCTTTCGGATAAGGAATATGGCACGATACACAGAGTTGCGTCTGATGGAAGCCTGCATGGTGTTCTTGGGATGGTTGTAGAGTTTTGCAGTGAAAAAATTAGCCACCTCAGAATAGACACACATGAGGACAACAAAATCATGCAGCATGTTATAATTAAAAATGGTTTCAGAAAATGCGGAATAATTCATGTGGCGGACGGTTCGCCGAGGCTTGCGTATGAAAAGATATAGCGTAGAAAGGTGATTTCCGCAGGAACATGTTATACTGAGATAAGATGATTTTTAAGGAAAGGGAGCTTAGAGTACTATGCTTATAACAGATAAAAACATAGACGCTGGAAAGGCATTTGTGTTTGCACTGCAAAGAAAAATATGACATAATAATGGCTATGGACAGTGGTGTGTATCTAAAATAAGAACCTGGGTTGATTCCGGGAATTATGTGAAGTGCAGGCCGTCCGGTGATTATAGGTTTCGTAATCGTACGGAGTGTAAGGAGAGGTTATATGGTTAATATAAGTGATAAGAGTCGTGACGCATTCATGTTGAAGGGAGAACTTGCAGAGTGCGGCTATGACTGGTGGTGGCATTCATTTACAGGGCATAACAGTGTTACAGGTGAGGAGAAAGGCTTTTTTATTGAATTTTTTACCTGTAATCCTGCACTTGGCGGGAGTGAGCCGGTTCTTGGACAGCTTAAGGAAAACCAGCAGCAGGATATAAAACCATCCTATGTGATGGTTAAAGCCGGAGCGTGGGGCAAGGATGCGGTGCAGCTTCACCGTTTTTTTGGATGGGATAATGTACATATTGATTCGGGTGTGCCATTTTCCGTATCGGCGGATGACTGCTTTCTTGATGAGACGCAGACGCATGGAAGTGTTGAGGTTGCCGGTTCGGCAGAACATCCTGAATGGATGTGTGGCGATGGGAAAATGTCATGGAACCTGAGGATTGATAAAAAGATTGCATATAATGTCGGCTACGGTGCCAGCAAGCCCATGCGCGAAAGCGGCGCGTTTGAGATGTTCTGGCATGCAGAGGGGATGAAAACGGAATATTCCGGCGAGGTTATTTTTAACGGCGAAGTATATAAGGTGGAGCCTGAAAGCTGCTACGGCTATGCCGATAAGAACTGGGGCAAGGACTTTACAAGTCCTTGGGTATGGCTGTCATCTAACAATCTTACAAGCAGGATTTCTGGGAAAAAGTTGAATAACAGTGTGTTTAATATCGGCGGCGGCAGACCGAAAATCGGACATCTTGCGCTCAACAGAAAGCTTCTTGCCGCATTTTTCTATGAGGGTGAGAGCTATGAATTTAATTTCTCAAAGTTCTGAACACTGACGCGGACTGATTTTACATGTACGGAGACGCAGGAGCAGGTTATATGGCATGTGGAGCAGGAGACGCCTCTTCACCGCATGGTAACGGATATAACCTGTGAAAAGAAGGATATGCTGCTTATCCAGTATGAGGCGCCGGACGGGGCGAAGCGCCATAACCGGCTGTGGAACGGCGGGAACGGACGCGGGACGGTTAAGCTGTATGAGAGACACCTTGGAAAGGAGCGGCTGATTGATGAAATTGCCGCGGAGAATGTAGGCTGTGAGTACGGAGAGTACTGCTAGGGTGGACATATACGAATTATTTCTGTGGAAATGCAGAGGCTTTTGTATTGAGGAATGAAGGCGGGAAAGCCTAAATAATATATTTAAACAATTTAGTTTTGTAGAGGAAAAATAGATGGAGCTTGATATAGTTGGTCTTGTTGGTGCCTGTTCATACGCACTTGATTGCATAGAGGCAGAGCTTGTGCATGTCACTAACAGACATGGCAAGAGGGTTGCCTACATCAGCGTGTGTATGGCGGAAAAACTGGGAATAACGGGAGCTGCGCTGCAGGATTTGGCAATGTGTGCCATGCTGCATGACAACGCGCTGACACAGTATATTTCTGAGGAAATGCAGGAGAGCGATGTTCTGCATGAACAGATGGAAAGTGCGCGAAGAATGGCACAGGAAAGCAATGATATGTTTGATGAACCTGAAAAAGCGTACGATTCAAAGTTGTTGAAATCCGTGGCGGGAGTGACACAGAAAAAGATAGGACTTCACTGTACATACGGCGAACAGAATATAAGGAAGCTGCCGTTTTACACGGATATTTCGGGTGCCATTCTATATCACCATGAGAATGCCAACGGAACAGGTCCATTCGGAAAAAGATGGGATGAGATTCCGCTTTTTGCGCGCATTATCCATCTGTGTGATATGGTTGATATAATGGGAAATTCATGCAATTTCAGCGATGACAGTTGGCTTGTGGCACAGGAGTATGTCCGCAAAAACAGGGATATTCTGTTTGACCAAGAGTGCGTGGAGGCTTTTCTTGCAGTATTTTCTGAGGACAATTTTGTAAGCATGTCACAGGATAGTTTTGAGGAGGAGCTGTGGAGAAAGATACCGCGCAATAAGCGTGACTGTGATTTTGATACATGCAGGGACATTGCGGATTTCTTTGCGGGGATTGTAGATTACAAGTCGGAGTTCACGGGGAATCATTCGCTGGGTGTTGCCAAAAAAGCGGCAGAGCTTGCAGGATTTATGGGATATTCGGATGAAAATATTGAGAAAATCTATATGGCGGGTGCTCTCCATGATATAGGAAAGATGGCTATAGGGAATGAGATTTTGGAGAAGCCGGGCGGACTTACGGACGAGGAGTTTTCGCGGATGAAAAATCACGCCGGATACACATATATGATACTCTCCGAAGTCGAGGATTTTGATGAGGTGCGCGACTGGGCAGCGCTCCACCACGAGAAGCTTGACGGAACAGGGTATCCTTTTGGAAAAACCGCGGCGGAGCTTAATGAGCCTGAGCGTATTATGGCGTGCGTTGACATCTATCAGGCGCTCACGGAGGCAAGACCGTATAAGGATGGCATGTCGCACGATAAGGCGTGCAGCATACTTGACGATATGGCACAAAAGGGCTGGATTGACGCAGACATAACACGCAAAATTAGGGAATGTTTTGCAGGAATGTAGGAACCGGAAACTATGTTCCGGGACATAGAAACCAGAGACTATGTTCCATGACGTAGGGGTCAGCCCTCTTTACCTGAACACATGGGCGTTGAACAGAGAACATGTCCATTTTTATATGTTATATATAATTTAACTGAAATTTGCGGAAGGGATTCACATATATGAATAATAGACATAATAAAGACGAAGGTCTTATCGGCAACGAGAAAATAGAGGAGGCGGTTCTTGCGCTTCAAAGTGAACCATCGCAGGAGATGCTTGCCCATACGCTCACGGTTATCCGCAGACGTATGAAAGATGGAGGGCAGCTTATCGTTGCTGTTGAGGCGTCGCTTGAGAGTACGCAGATGATGCTTCAGACTGTAAAGACTGCGGATGGTGCACTGTGGTGGGCGGCATTTTCAAGCTTTGATGAGGAACTTAAAGGTGCGGACAGCGTAAAATCAACCTTCTTGTCGGACATCGACAAGCTTTTCGAGACCGCACTTGAGGTTCCGGAGATAAAGGGAATCATTATCAACCCGTGGAACAGGACGATAATGCTTGATAAGAAGCTTATTAAAATCATTCTGGGACAAGGGGTCTGACACCGGTGTCCCAAGTGTGCAACGGTGCCGGAGCGGTCATTACGGAAAGACATTTAAAAAATTGTATATGGTGTATTGATTTTTTTATGAACATCATTTATAATATGCCCCATAAAACCCATTGGGTGTGGATTTTTCAAGATTAGAAATCTTTTTTCGCCACATAGCTTAATAGCAGGCTATGTGGTTTTTTTTGCGCGTTTTTGGGATGCGAAAGGAGAAAATTAGTATGAACCAGACATTTATGAAGGAGAGAAAGATATTTCCTCTTGTGCTGTCGATGGCTCTGCCGATGATGCTGTCGATGGCGTTCAGTTCACTTTACAATATTGTGGACAGTTATTTTGTGGCGAAGCTGTCGGAGGATGCGATGACGGCGCTTTCGCTTGTGTTTCCGGCGCAGAATCTTATGACTTCCGTGGCGGTAGGTTTCGGCGTCGGAATAAATGCGATGATTGCATTTTTTCTTGGGGCGGGACAGCAGAAGAAGGCGAACAGTGCGGCTGCGCAGGGACTTATGTTCAGCGTAGTTCATGGTCTGCTTATCATGGCGCTGTGTCTTATAGGCATGCCGGCGTTCCTAGGGGCTTTCACATCGAAGCAATCGGTTGTTGATTTGGGAGTTGAGTACTCCAACATAGTGTTTCTTTTTGCCGTGATAGTGAATGTTGGCATAACCTATGAAAAGATATTTCAGTCGGTGGGAAGAATGAAGGAGACCATGATATGCATGGTTATCGGATTCGTGGCTAATATCGTGCTTGACCCACTGCTCATATTTGGAGTTGCATTTTTCCCGCGGATGGGAATAAGAGGTGCGGCGGTTGCAACCGGAATCGGGCAGGTGCTCACGCTTATTGCGTACATTATTTTTGACAGGGTCAAGCCGCTTCCGGTCAAGATAGACAGGGAAAGCTTTAAACTTGATGGAGAAGTGTGCGGGCGCATGTACGGAATAGGAATCCCTGCCACGCTCAATATGGCGCTTCCATCCGTGCTTATCTCCGCGCTCAATGGCATACTTTCGGTATATTCGGAGAGCTATGTCCTTGTGCTTGGAGTTTACTATAAATTGCAGACATTTATATATTTACCTGCAAACGGAATCATTCAGGGAATAAGACCGCTTGTTGGCTACAATTACGGCGCGGGTGAAAACAAGAGAGTTGAGAAGATATACAGACTTTCGCTTGGCATGACGGCGATTCTGATGGCATTCGGAACGGTTGCATGTATGGCGATACCGTCACAGCTTATGGGGCTGTTCTCCAACAGTGCCGACACGGTTTCTAAGGGATGTACGGCGCTTCGCATTATATGCCTTGGCTTCATCGTGTCATCGCTGTCGGTGACATACTCAGGAACACTTGAGGCTCTGGGTGAGGGGGTTCCGTCACTGGTTATCTCATTGCTGCGCTATATTGTGGTGATAATTCCGGCAGCGTTTATACTCAGCAGGGCGATAGGCGCGACAGGCGTGTGGTGGGCGTTCGTGATAACGGAGTGCACAGCGGCGGTGGTTGCATTTATACTGTTCCACAGAATCTGGGGCAAGAAATCGAAAGCCAATGCAGGGGAATGATTTTTATTACTTGCTAAGGAAAGATGTAAATACATATTTCCTGTCAATCAGATTTCCGACGATTCCGACCATTTTTCCCATAGTGAAAGCGGCGAGAACGGTTCCGATTCCAAGTCCGTAGAGGTGGCCGAGGAAGAAAAATGTCATGGTTGCTGTCACGGCAAGACATATCACGTCAAAGGCTATCTTTATCTTAGGATATCCGACCTTGGTTATGTTTGCGAGCTCTCTTGGAAAGAGGTCTGTCGGCACAATCGGAAGCTTACAGCGGTTAGAGAAAGCGATACCGATACTTAAGAGAAGGTAGCTTATCACAAAATATACAATTCTCCAGCCCAGTGCAGTCGGAAGTATGTTAATCCACGCCTTGTTGAGGTCGAGGAGCATGCTGAAAGCGAATCCGACAACGAAGCTGAACAGGTACATCGGAACGAATTTTTTTCTCATAATCATAAGGCTTAAAATGAGAGTTGCCTGAAAAATATAAGTCCATGTTCCGAGAGTGAGCTTCGGAAGCACAAGCGAGAATGCGTAGGGAACACTTGAAATTGCCGAAATTCCTGCATTTGAGTAGAGCATAAGCACCACGCTGAAGCTGTTGATTAACACCGCTATGACGAGCGCGAGCTCACCGCGAAAGGTCTTTTTTTCATTAAATGTTTCCACAGATGAAGCTGCGGATATACTGTTGTCCATGTCTGTCTCCATTCCGCGGAGTTGAAATTTTGCACTGTGTAAAAATAACGAGTGCAGATTGATTGAAACATCCGCTTTTTTGATAATCTTTTGATAATCGTATACAGTATACCACCGGATTTTATAATAACAAATCAATAAATTACATAAAAATATAGATTTTATCTATGATTATGTGATATACTGTTTATTGAATGGGAATGAGTTGTTCAGTTGAAGATTACATAACTTGATAAAATGAAATTGACAGATTAAAAAAGCGGAAGATTTCATGCAGGAACGGTAAAAAGCGGGAGATTTTGAAATAATTTAATAAATCCGCGTTGACAAAGGAGATAATAGCTTTATGAATAAGTATCTGATTCAACCACAAAGTGGTATACGAATTGATGTAAATAAGGGACAAAGAATAGAGATTATTGATGTAGATGGTGGACAAGTGGATGATTTTTTTGCGGAGATGAAAGGAACGCATGACGAATATGTTTCTCCATCTGTGACTATAGACTGTAATGAATCGTTGAAAATAGCTGTTGGCACTATCTTATATTCAAATCAATATAAGCCGATGTTCAGGGTAGAAAGTGATGATGTAGGTGTACATGATTTGCTTTTTCCATCGTGCAGTAAAAATATGTATGATTTCTTTTATCAAAATGGTTTGAACCATCCGAATTGTTTGGATAATATAAATAATGCTCTGGGAACAGAGAGAACAATTATTCATCCGATAAACTTTTTTATGAATACGGTAATTGATGAAAATGGAAAAATACAAATAAAAAGACCGCTTTCAAAAGCTGGGGATAAGATTGTGTTGGTGGCACTGGTTGATTGCATTTTGGGAATATCCGCTTGCAGCGTTTCTGAGTGTGAGACCAATAGTGGAACATGTACATCCATAATGATTTGTGTGGATTGACATAACTCAAAATAATTGTAATTTGGTGGTGAAACGATGAAAGGAATCAAAACACCATGAATATATTCTATCTTAGATATTTTGTCATGTTAGCTCATGAAAAGCACTACACAAAGGCGGCAAAGCAGCTATGTATCACGCAGCCCAGCCTGAGCCACGCGATAGACCAGTTGGAGAAGGAGCTGGGCGTGCAGCTTTTTGAGAAGGCGGGGCGAAACACTACCTTGACGCGCTTCGGTGAGGAGTTCCTAGCGTGCGCCGAACACACGCTTGCGACACTTGATGAGGGTGTTGAGACGATAAAGAAAAGTGCGGCGGGTGACGGAGTTATACGGCTTGGCTTTGTAAGACCGCTTGGAATAAAATTCATACCACAGCTTGCGGCGGAATTTTTAAAGGAAAATAAGGATAAAAATATAAAATTTACCTTCAACACCGATGTGACAGGCAAGCTCCTTGAGGGTATGAAGGATAAAAGGTTCGACATTCTGTTCTGTTCGGAGCCGCCAAAGACCTTGGGCTTTAATGTGGTTCCGGTAAAGAGACAGGAGCTGGTGCTTATCGTTCCCGGTTCGCATCCGCTTGCGGGGCGCGATGAGGTAAGCCTTTGTGATACGGCAGATTATGATTATGTGTATTTTCACAACAACTCCGGTATCAGAAAGGTTATAGATGACATGTTCGCAAGGGCTGAAATCACACCAAGGATTGCCTGCGAGACGGAGGAGGATGAGGTGATTGCGGGGCTTGTGGCGGCAGGCTTTGGGATTGCGGTTGTGCCGTACATGGACATGCTTCTAAAGTTGGATGTCAAGATAATTAAAATCACTTCACCTGCTTATGAGCGCAGTTTTTTTATGGTGAATGATGACAGACTGTACATGCCGCCTGTGGTCAAGAGCTTCTATGATTTCGTGCTGGACAGGTGCCGACTTTAAAATTCATAGCATAAAAAATAAAAAGTGCTTTTACAGTGGAAAAAATGATGAAATACACAAGAAAGCGCAAATTTTTCTTTGACTTTTTTTAAAATGAGAAATATAATATGCAGAAGAACGAGTAGCAGACTAGCGTAAATCCAGTTTTGCTGTTCGTTTTTTATTTTTATAAAGGAAGTAAAGTCACATGTCTGCATGTGTGATTTTATGAACAGCATTGAGTGAGTAATGCCCACGATATAATGTTGTCAGAAAGTGTGTAGCCTATCGGCGTAAGTCCAACTTATGAGATAGGTGCGCACTTTTTTTATGTAGAAAAAAAGGAGGATTGTAAGATGTCAGAAAGTAACAAGATGAAGGAGATGCCGGTTAATAAGCTCATGGTTCGGATGGGGATACCGATGATTTTATCCATGGCATTGCAGGCAGTCTATAATATTGTGGACAGTGCCTTCGTCGGAAACATGAAGGTGGGAAGTGAGGCGGCACTCAATGCGCTCACGCTGGTATTCCCGGTTCAGATGCTTATGGTGGCGGTCGGAATAGGAACGGGAGTGGGGACAAATGCGTTTTTGGCGCGAACATTGGGACAGGGTAAAAATGAGAAGGCTGCAAGGGTAGCAGGTAACAGTCTGTTTCTGGGAGCGATTATTTATGTTGTATGTCTGTTGTTCGGAATATTTGGAGTGAAGGCATATATTTCATCACAGACAGTTGACCCGGAGGTCATTTCGATGGGAACAAGCTATCTTAAAATATGTTGTGTGAGTTCTTTCGGAATTATTTTCTTTTCGCTGTTTGAAAAATTGTTGCAGGCGACAGGGCGTTCACTCTATTCCACAATCGGTCAGGTGGTTGGTGCAGTAGTGAATATTGTCCTTGACCCGATTATGATATACGGTATCGGACCCGTGCCTGAGATGGGAGTGGAGGGAGCCGCCTATGCCACGGTAATAGGACAGGTGGTATCGGCAGTACTGTTATTTATTTTCCATATAAAATTAAATAGGGAGTTTGAGCATGGTGTGAAATACTTGAAGCCGGACGGCGCGATTATAAAGGAGATATATGTAATCGGGCTTCCGGCAATCATTGCACAGGCGCTGATGTCGATTATGGTCTATGTAATGAACCTTATTTTAAAGTTCTCCCCATCGGCACAGACAGCATACGGACTGTTTTACAAGGTGCAGCAGTTTGTATTGTTCCTTGCATTCGGGCTTAGGGATGCAATCACGCCAATCATAGCTTATGCATACGGAATGGGAAACAAAGGTAGGATAAAGGACGGAATTAAATATGGTATCATATATACTGCGATATTGATGATAATAGGTATGCTTATCACAGAGCTGTTTCCGAATGCGTTTGCGACACTGTTCAATGCAGGGCAGTCAAGGGAATATTTTATTGGAGCAATGAGAGTTATATCCATCAGCTTTATTTTTGCCGGAATCAATGTGGCATATCAGGGAATTTATCAGGCATTGTGCGGTGGAATTGAGTCGCTTGTGATTTCACTGCTAAGACAGCTTGTGCTTATATTGCCGTTAGCCGGAATTTTTTCAATATATGTACGAAATGGTCAGGCGGGAGTTTCACTGATATGGTGTGCGTTCCCGATAACGGAGCTTATAGCCTGTCTGGTCGGATATATACTTTTAAAGAGAATCAAAAAGAACAGAGTGGAAGAGTTAAAATAAGCATGAAGAATCGGCAGAAATCATTTCGGTGATTGATGCCGATTTTATGTTCCTTGATACTTCACAAAGGAGATAAATGTGTAGTAAAATATGCAGAGGATATTCTTGATTATGGAGGGACTATGCATAGAATAGGTGTGGATTTGGGTGGTACGAACATTGTGGCGGGGCTTGTCGATGAGGAGTACAGGATTCTTGACAGGGTGTCGGTAAAGACGAATGTTCCGCGGGCGGCAGAGAGCATTATTACCGATATTGCGGGACTTGTAAGCGAGCTTTGCGAAAGAAATAATATTGCGCAGAGGGATATTGAGTCGGTCGGCGTTGGAGTTCCGGGAACGATAAATGAGGATACAGGTTATGTTGAGTTTTCAAACAATCTGGGCTTTGAGATGGTTCCGTTTATCAGACTTCTTGGGGATATGGTAGAGGCACCGGTACATTTTGGAAACGATGCCAATGCTGCCGCGCTTGGCGAATATCTGGCAGGCGGTTACAATGTGAAGTCATTTGTTATGATTACGCTGGGGACAGGGATAGGAAGCGGAATAATTCTTGATGGGAAGCTCATCAAGGGAATCAATTTTGCCGCCTCAGAGCTTGGACATACCGTGATTAAGATGGGCGGAGAGCTGTGCACCTGCGGAAGAAAGGGCTGCTTTGAGGCTTATGCGTCCGCAACGGCACTCATAAGGGATACAAGGAGAAAACTGCATGAAAGAAAAGACAGTGTAATCTGGAAGCTGTGCGATGGCGATATCGGCAAAGTTGAGGCAAAGAATGTATTTGATGCGGTAAAACTTGAGGATGAGCTTGCAAAAGAGCTGTTTTGGAATTATACTGAATATCTTGCGGAAGGAATCGCCAACATTATAAATATCCTACAGCCTGAGCTGGTATGCATAGGTGGCGGAGTTAGCAAGGCGGGGGATATGCTCCTTGCGCCTGTGAAGGAGAAGGTCGCCGGAAAGATTTTCTCAAAAAATTCTGCAAAAAATACGGATATCAAGCTGGCAAGGCTTGACAACGATGCGGGCATTATCGGGGCTGCGATGTTGTAGCGACTAAAGAGAGAAATGAGGATTAATTTGATATGAGACTGGTAATACAGCGTGTCAACCACGCGAGCGTGAGGGTTGACGGAAATGTGATTGGAAGTATCGGGAAAGGGCTGCTGATTCTGCTTGGGGTTGCCAATGGTGACACCAAGGATATGGTTGATAGGTATGTGAAGAAGCTGTCGGGCTTAAGAATATTTGAGGACGCGGACGGAAAGACGAACCTTTCGCTTGCGGATGTAGGCGGTGAGCTGTTGGTTGTGTCGCAGTTTACGCTGTATGCCGACTGTAAGAAGGGAAACAGACCAAGCTTTGTGAACGCGGGTGCCCCTGATTTTGCCAATGATATGTATGAGTATTTCAAGGAGAAATGCGTTGAGACGTTCGGCAAGGTCGAGTGTGGAAGCTTCGGAGCCGACATGAAGGTTGATCTTGAAAATGACGGACCGTTCACGGTTCTCTGGGACAGTGAGTGGTGGTAGACGATGTTGATATGTGCATAAAAGGAGAGTTATGAACAACTATCTTATAGTGACCGGTGGATATACGGACGATAATTTTGCTGTCCGGTGGATAAGTGATAATAATTTTGACTGCATGATTGCCTCAGATTCCGGGATGGAATTTTTCAGGCGCACAGGCATTGTGCCCGATGTCATAATAGGGGATTTCGATTCGGTAAATGCGGATACATTGGATTTTTTTAAGAAGAAAAATGATATAGAGTGGACGAAACTCAATCCGATGAAGGATGACACCGACACGGAGGCGGCTATAAGGCTTGCCATTGAAAAGGGTGCGAAAAGCATAACACTTCTTGGTGCTACAGGCAGCAGAATAGACCATACACTTGCAAATATTGAGCTTCTTGGGATTGGACTTAAGCAGAAGGTTCAGCTGCAGATTGTGGATGCGCACAACAGGGTTCGGATGATTGATTCGGGGCTTACCATAAAAAAGGACGAGCAGTTCGGAAAATTCGTGTCGCTGATACCGTACAGCATGAGGGTTGAGAATGTGTGCCTTGAGGGCTTCAAATATCCGCTTGACAATTACTGCATGAGCAAGTTTAATTCGCTGGGAATAAGCAATGAGATTACGGCGGATGAGGCGCGGATAAGCTTTTCCGATGGGATAATGGTTGTTGTGGAGGCTGTTGACTGATATGGAAAAAAATACACAGAAAAACGGTATTATAGAAGGTACAATATGGAAGCAGCTTCTTATATTCTTCTTTCCGATTCTTGTCGGAACCTTTTTCCAGCAGCTATATAACACGGTGGATGCTGTCATTGTGGGGCAGTTCGCGGGAAAGGAAGCGCTGTCGAGCGTTGGCGGTTCATCGAGCCAGATAATCAATTTTGTAGTCGGCTTTTTTACGGGACTTTCATCGGGAGCAACGGTTATAATCTCACAGTTTTACGGTGCTAATGACGCAAAAAAGATACATAGAGCGCTTCACACGGCGTATGCATTTTCGATTGTTGGGGGAATAATAGCAGGAATAATCGGAATTGCTCTCACGGTTCCGATTATGAAGCTTATGAACACGCCACAGGAGCTTCTCCATGATTCGGCAATGTATGTTAGGATATATTTTGGCGGTCTGGTATTTATCTTCGTCTACAATATGGGCTCTGCAATATTGAGGGCGATCGGTGATTCGAAAAGACCGTTGTATTATCTGATAATCTGCTGTTTTATAAATATTGTGCTTGATATTTTGTTTGTCAGCGTGTTAAAGCTTGGGGTGCTTGGTGTCGCAGTTGCGACCTTTATCTCACAGCTTGTTAGCGCAGTGCTTGTGACCAGGGCGCTCATGTACCATACCGAGGGCATGAAGCTTGTTTTAAAGGAGATAAGGCTGCATGGGGACGTGTTGCCTGCAATGCTTAAGATTGGACTTCCTACAGGAATACAGTCCAGCATGTACAGCGCCTCCAACATGATAGTGCAGTCCGCGCTCAACAGCTTCGGTGTTGACACGGTGGCGGCGTGGTCGGCATTCGGAAAGATTGACAGCATGTACTGGATGATAAATACAGCGTTCGGAATAGCGGCGACAACCTTTGTCGGACAGAATTTCGGCGCGGGAAAATATGACAGGGTCAAGAAGGGAACCATTCAATGCCTTATGATGGACATTGCGGCGGCGTTCTTTTTCAGCACGCTGGTGCTGTCATTTGGTCAGTATATGCTTAGAATTTTTACCTCAGAGACGGAGGTCGTAAACCTTGGCGTGAAGGTTATGAGGGTTATATCCCCTGCGTATTTTATCTTTGCATTTATTGAGATTCTGTCCGGCGCGCTCAGGGCACAGGGGCATGTGCTTGTGACAACGATTATGACAATGCTTGGAGTGTGCGCGTTCAGGGTGGTATGGGTGCTTTTCATAGTTCCTCAGGGCACGCTTGAGCAGATAGTGTTCTGCTATCCGGCGACATGGACTATCACGGCAATCGGAATGATTATTTATTATATTTATAAGCAGAGAAAAATTATCAGGCAGTATAAAAATACATTGAATGCTTGATTTTGCAGGATTTGATTTTATTGTGCGAATGTATCATAATAAAATCGAATCAACACACATGTTTTTAAAACGGAGTAATAAAGATTTATGGATTCAAAAAAAGAATTGACGAAAGATATGACAAAAGGGCAGCCTGCTAAGCTACTGCTCTTTTTTGCACTTCCGCTTATGCTTGGAAATCTTTTTCAGCAGCTCTACACGATGGTTGACACCATAATTGTCGGGCAGGGCGTCGGAATAAATGCGCTTGCCTCACTGGGGGCGGCAGACTGGCTCAACTGGATGTTCATAGGGTTTGTAACGGGAATTACACAGGGCTTTTCCATCATTTTTGCGCAGTATTACGGCGCGGGGGATGTGAAGGCGCTGAGGGCTTCGGTTGGAAATTCCCTTGTGCTAACAGCACTTGCCGCAATATTTTTTACCGTGGCAGGACAGCTTTTAATAGTGCCTATTCTCACACTGCTTGATACGCCGGCGGATATTTTTGCCGGCTCCGAAATCTATCTAAGAGTTGTGATAGGTGGGGTGACGGTGAGCCTTATGTACAATTTTGAGGCGGCACTTTTAAGGGCATTGGGTGACAGCAGGACACCGCTCATGGCAATGGTCACGGCAGCTTTGACTAATGTCGCGCTTGACCTTATTTTCGTTCTTGTTTTCAAGTGGGGAATAGCGGGGGCGGCGTCGGCGACCATTATCGCGCAGGGGGTATCATTTGTATATTGTTTTGCAGCTATAAGAAAAATAGATATAATAAGAATAAAGCGCGATGACATTAGCATACATGCGGGCATGTCGAAGAAGCTGCTCATAGTCGGCGTTCCGATAGTATTTCAGAATACAATGATAAGCATAGGCGGAATGATACTACAGTCTGTTGTGAACAGCTATGGATTCCTGTTTGTCGCAGGCTACACCGCCGCTAACAAGCTTTACGGTCTGCTTGAGACGGCTGCGACCTCCTTCGGCTTTGCGATTACAACGTACACGGCGCAGAACCTTGGGGCAGGCAATTTCAAACGTATAAGGAAGGGCATGAGAAGTGCTGTAATAATGGCACTTGTCACATCGGTTGTTGTATCCGTAATCATGCTCATTTTCGGACGCCCGGTTCTCAGACTTTTTATATCCAATGAGACAGGGCAGGTGGAGGAGGTGCTTGAGATAGCTTATCTGTACCTTAGCATAATGAGCTGCTTTTTGGCTGTACTGTACGCACTTCATACCTATAGAAGCGCACTTCAGGGACTTGGAAACACGGTTGTTCCTATGCTGTCGGGAATCATGGAGTTCATAATGAGGACAACGGCTGTCATGCTTCTTCCGCGCTTTGTTGGTGAGAAGGGTGTGTTCTATGCGGAAGTTCTTGCATGGGCGGGAGCGGTTGTGATACTTGTGACTTCCTACTATATTGTGCGGGGCAGAACGGAGAAAAAACTAAAAATTACTTAATTCCTATTGACATGGTAGGAATTAAGTAATATACTTGCAAAAAACGAAAAACGTGAATCTGTGGCTGGTGACAGTTACAAGTAGGAAGGAGATTATGTATGTCTAACATTTACAAGGGAGCAGTTGAACTTATCGGAAAGACACCTTTGGTTGAGGTGGTCAATGTTGAGAAGGAGTTAGGGCTTAAGGCAAGAGTTCTTGTGAAGCTTGAGTACTTTAACCCGGCAGGAAGTGTCAAGGATCGTGTAGCCAAGTCGATGATAGAGGACGCCGAGGCTAAGGGACTTTTGAAGGAAGGCTCTGTAATCATTGAGCCTACATCGGGAAACACAGGTATAGGTCTTGCTTCAATAGCTGCCTCTAAGGGTTACAGAATTATCCTTACAATGCCTGAGACAATGAGCGTTGAGCGCCGCAACATTTTAAAGGCTTATGGTGCTGAGATTGTGCTCACAGAGGGAGCTAAAGGAATGAAGGGTGCCATCGCAAAGGCTGAGGAGCTTGCCGCACAGACACCTAACAGCTTCATCCCGGGACAGTTCGTCAACCCGGCTAACCCTAAGGCTCACAGAGAGACAACAGGCCCTGAGATATGGGAGGACACAGACGGAAATGTCGATGTATTCGTTGCAGGTGTAGGCACAGGCGGAACTCTCACAGGTGTCGGCGAGTACTTAAAGTCCAAGAATCCTAACGTCAAGGTAGTTGCAATGGAGCCGGCTTCATCACCTGTCCTTTCACAGGGCAAGGCAGGAGCACATAAGATTCAGGGTATTGGTGCCGGCTTCGTTCCTGATGTGCTCAACACCAAGATATACGATGAGATTCTCACAGTAGAGAATGATGACGCATTCGCAACAGCCAAGCTTCTTGCCAAGAAGGAGGGCGTTCTTGTCGGAATATCCTCAGGTGCAGCATTGTCTGCGGCAATAGAGCTTGCTAAGCGCCCTGAGAATGAGGGAAAGACAATTGTCACATTGCTTCCGGATAGTGGGGACAGATATTATTCTACCGCTTTGTTCACAGAGTAGAATAAAATTAAATATGATATTGCTTAGCTGATAATTGAATATCGGCGATTGATTAAACTGCTGCTTGGACAGATTACTATTTAATGGTCTGTCGGGCGGCAGTTTTTTGTTATTAGACTGTTACAGAATATATAGCATTGAATAAAGAAAGTTACAAATACTATTGCTAAACATGATACATTATGGTATTTTTATATAAAAGCATAGATCTTATATTTTTGTATAATCTGATTATTCACTTTTAAGACATTTCGTGCTTTTGAATCCCATAGACAACAGCAGGAGCACGATGTTTTGGAAATGTGTAATGTTTCCTGCAACACACAAGGAGGCATTACAATTGAATAATGAGAGAGTTAAGATTCAGTGGCACCCGGGAGTCATATCCTGCAAGCATGATTGCCACACTAAAGAGACTGGGAATAGAAATCGAAAAGGTGTATGATGGAATATATTATCTGGAGAATTTTTTTATTCCGACACAGATAGTTGTGACAAAGGAGCTGTCTCCGGGACTGCATAACAGCTTTCGTGTGCTGTCAAGAAATGCAGATGAGAAGGATATAGAGACATTTGTAAAGGATGTTGAAGGCTACATAGGAAAGAGTGAGAAATCAGACGCGGACGCAGTGCTGCAGGTGAGCATGTCAGCCAACTATGAGCTTTATGAGAAGGTAAGGAGGGATAATACAATGTGTGAAGCGCTGAGAAGACTTATGAAAGATGAGATTGAGGAAGCTTTGGACGCTGCGAAGCAGGAGGGCACTGTAGAAGGATTGGCAAGTGGGATTGCGGAAGGACGTGTTCAGGCACAGAGGGAGACATCAATAGCACTTGCGAAGATGGGAATGGCGGTTGAGAACATTGCCGTTGCCGTAAATGCGAGTATAGAGCAGGTGCATAGCTGGATAAGTGCGAAAGAGAGTGCCTCCGCCATGTTATAGTTTGATACCGTGTAATAGCTTAATATGAATTGCAATAAAATAAACCGATGATTCCCATGATTGGTGGGAGCCATCGGTTTATTTTTATTGTAAATATCATTGTAAGTATTATTTTAAAATTCACAAATAGAAGTTAATTCTGATTGCAGCCATAATGTCTGTATGAACTGCAGCTGTTTTCTCTGTGGCTATTCGCTAAGATACTCCTCATACTTAGCAATAGCCTCCTTCATTGCAGCCGGGCTTGGTGCGCCCTTGGTGAGCCTCTTCTCAACGCAGGTCTTTAAGGAGATAGCGTCATAGATATCGCTTTCAAATACAGGGCAGATAGCCTTAAGCTCCTCAAGGCTCATCTCATCGATGGAGATTCCCTTGTCTATGCAGTAGAGGACTATCTGGCCGATTATGCCGTGTGCGTCGCGGAACGGAACACCGTGGTTTACAAGGTAGTCCGCAGCGTCCGTGGCATTTGTGAATCCAGCCATCGCGCTCTTTTCCATTACGTCCTTGTTGAAGGTCATTGTATCGAGCATTCCGGTGAAGAGAAGTATACAGCCCTTGGTGGTGTCAATTGCATCAAAGGTGAGCTCCTTGTCCTCCTGCATGTCCTTGTTGTAGGCGAGAGGCAGACCCTTCATGGTTGTGAGTAAAGACATGAGGGCACCGTATACGCGTCCTGTCTTTCCGCGGACAAGCTCAGCGATGTCCGGGTTCTTCTTCTGCGGCATTATGGAGCTTCCGGTGCTGTAGGCATCATCGAGCTCTATAAAGCGGTATTCGTTGGAGTTCCAGATTATGATTTCCTCTGAAAAACGGCTTAAGTGCATCATAATTGTAGACATTGCGCTTAAAAATTCGATTAAGTAGTCGCGGTCGGATACAGAATCAATGCTGTTGGCTGTCGCACCTGTAAAGCCTAGAAGAGAGGCTGTGTATTCACGGTCAAGAGGATATGTGGTTCCGGCGAGAGCCCCTGCACCGAGAGGGCAGTAGTTCATTCTTTTGTAAATATCAGCGATACGGCCTCTGTCTCTTGAGAACATTTCAAAATATGCACCGAAATGGTGTGCCACGGTGATAGGCTGGGCCTTCTGAAGATGTGTAAAGCCCGGCATGTAGGTTTCGATGTTTTCCTTCATGATTCTGAGAATCACCTTTAAAAGCCCCTTTAAAAGTTCGTCCGTCTGTGTGAGCTCGTCGCGCGTGTAGAGTCTCATGTCAAGTGCAACCTGATCGTTGCGGCTTCTTCCGGTATGCAGGCGCTTTCCGGCATCACCGATACGGGATATGAGCTCAGCTTCAACGAAGCTGTGGATGTCCTCTGCTTCATCATCGAACTGTAAGGCACCGCTGTCTATATCATTGCGGATTGAGGTGAGCCCGGCTATGATTGCCTCCTTGTCCTCATTTGACAATATTCCCTGCTTTGCAAGCATTGTCACATGTGCTATGCTTCCTTCGATATCCTGCTTATAGAATCTCCTGTCGAATGGGAGAGAAGCATTGAAATTGTTTACTAACTTGTTGGTTTCTTTTGTGAAACGTCCGCCCCAGAGCTTCATGGTTTTGTCCTCCATAGAGTAATTTATATTTTTTTGTCTGTTATATCCGAAGTGATCCCAGTCTCCGGAATAACCTTCCCCTTTGCAAAAGGAAGAAATCCCTTGCCGGCTTCCTTTCTATAGAAGCAGTATATGATGAAGAGTATTAAGACAGATGAAATTGTAATCACTACGCCGAGCTTGAAGCCGCGCGGTGTGAATGAGAGCTCAATCGTGTAGTCACCCGGTTCGAGCTCAACGCCGATAAGAGCCTCTGCAATTTCAGTGATTTCCGTTTTAACTCCGTTTACCTTTAGCGTCCAGCTAGGATCATAAGGGATTGAGAGCATCAGTATTCCGGCTTTATTTACATGTATTGTTCCGGAAATTGTAGTGTCGGAATAGGATGTAACGTCAAGTCCTTGTGCATTTAAGATATTGTAAGCCTCAATAAATTTGTCCGCGTTCATGGTGTAGACGTATGCATTGAGGGCTTCTTCGCCATCCTTGTCCGCAATCATTATGTGCGTTCCGGCAGTCTGCCAGCCAAGGTCGATTATTCTGCCATGATTGATACCGGCGAAGTTTTCACTATTTTCACCGATAGTAACTTTGGCTGTTTTTACGGATTTATTTCCTATATATACATAGACATACTCATCTTTCTCAACATCAATAGTGATTCCGCTATTATCGTTATTATTGAAATCAATTGATGTAAACAGAGAGCTGATATCCGTATTTTCCTGTACAAATGCGTTCTGCACTGAGAAAGGATTACTATTTTTGTAATTCCAGTCATCGTTAATAGCAGAACTTACCATATACCCAAGAGGAAGTGTGTACTTTGCGCGGTAAACATATTCCCCATCAACTGTGTCGACAAGCTCAAGAGTTGTTGTATCAGTAAGTTCCTTGTTGCTCAGAATGTATTTGATGTCGAACATTGAGTATACCAGCGGTGTTGCACCATGGTCCGCATAGGCATTCATGGAATGTTCAAGTCCTAGGTGTCCGAACAGCTCAGTCACACCTGCATAAGCGGTGGATGAGAAGGTGCTTGCACTGTTGAAATTGTGCCATGCGGCATCGTTCTTTGAGCGGTAGCCGAAAGCCTTGGCGATACGATAGAAGGAATCGTCGGATTCGGAAAGCTCAGTGGTGAGGGTCTTTATAGAGTCATAGTCTTTAAAATATGCGCTTCGTCCTGTTGTACTGTATCCGGTTTCTTCCATATTCATTGTGCATTCTATACAGCTTACACAGAATAGGAGAAAGACAATAAAGTGTATCTTGAGCTTATCCTTTTTATACAGAAGTGCTACAATCACATACAACAGCATGAAAAACGAATTTACAAACAGAATAGCATATTTAGGGTCATTATCACCGCCGCTGTGGTCGAGCCACAGAAGGTAGATTAAAAATAATCCGAATGCCTTTGCAATCTGGCTTGTGCTATAGTCCTTCATATCCTTGTATGCGTCGAAACACATGGTGAGCAGTATGAAGACGTAGACAAATGACTGCCTTGCCGGAAGTGAATTAGGGTAGTGGAAGCCATGCCATATAAAATTCGGTATATTGAAGCTGAACGCGAATATGAATACAAAGAGCAGAACGGATTTTGCAATCTTTTCGCGGGCGCTTATTTTCTTGTTAAAAATATATAACGGGTAGAGCAAAAATACAGCCACGCCGCAATATATGTTTGGAAGATGTTCAAGTCCTATGCACACTTCTGTATTTGCAAGCTGTCTGTTGAGGACAGTCACAACGGAAAAATACTGGGTAAGTGTCTTAGGAAAGCTGATGTCGCTTGAGGCTGTGAGTCCGAGAGCATAGAGCTCAGGGAGCAGTATCACGGCTGACATGGCACCTGCAAGCAGTGAAAATATTGTAAAGTAACCAATTTTCTGAAGATATACTGACTTTTTTTCAGGAACAGGCATAGTTACAAGCAGCACCAAAAAATAGAAAACAACACTTATACATACCATGATGGCGATATAGTAGTTGGACAGTATTGTAAGTCCGAGTGTGATTGAGTACATCAGACCCTTATCTTCCTTTATAAGACTCTCAAGCCCTAAAAGAACCAGTGGGAGCAGAAGCATGCAGTCAAACCACATTAGATTCCAGCTAAATGCTGCCGTGAAGCCTGAAAGTGCATAGAACATACCAAAAATTGATACCGTTATATTGCGCACGTTGAAGCGCTTTGCAATATAGTAGGTAAAGGTTGTCGAGGCGAGTGCGAGCTTGATGAGAATAATTATGTTCATCAGCTCAATTATAAAGTTGTGCGGAAAAAATCCGACAAACCAGTTGAGCGGACTGGAAAGGTAATAACCGTATAAAGCGGAAAAATTAGAGCCCAGTCCTATCTCCCAGGAATAAAAAAGACTGCCGCCGTTGCGTATCTTGTCCCACAGCTCCGAAAAGAACGGACAGTACTGGTGGTACATGTCTGAACGCAGATATACATTGTCACCGAAAGGATATATTCCGCGGACTGCAAAAATTGCAATCATGATAATCAGCGGAAGGAAAAAAGAAATGAAATACATTGGATGTATTGCTTTTTTTTCTTTGAATCTCATGTCAAAAATAACCCCTATTTTTTCTTCTTAAATATAAATAATTTGCTTGCAACATAGTTTATGATTACTACGAAAACCGCTGCAATTACCTTAGCTATAAGCTCAGGAACTCCTATTATTTCTACGGTGAGCGCTAGAAATCCTGTCTCAAAAAGCAGGGAGATGATTCTGGCTGCTCCGAAAGAAACGACTTCCTTGAAAACGAGGGCAGGCTCCCAGCTTTTGCTCTCGAATACAAATAATTTGTTGGTTATATATGCAAAAACTACCGCAAAAACCCATGCAATTACGTTAGAGGCTATATAGTATACGCCAAAAGCCTCGGTAAACAGCCAGTAGAATACAAAATTTACAACGGTTGTCAACACGCCGAAAATAAGGTAACTAATAACTTCACGGGTAAAAAATTTCTCTATAAGCTTATTTATCAGATTTTTCATTACTAATGTCTTTTTCCTTATCTTTATTGATGTTGCTTTCCTTTTCTATATAGATAGGACGCTGTTTTACCTCTGTAAAGATTCTTGCCAGATATTCACCTATGATACCTATACTTAACTCTATGATACCGCCAAGGAAGAGCAGTATTATGATGGTGGAGGCATAGCCCGGTAAGTCCTTTCCGAATGCAAGTGTCTTTATAAGAAGATAAAATCCGTATAAAAGTGCGAGTGAACTGATTGTCGCACCGATGACGGAGAGCATGCGAAGAGGGGCAACGGAGAATGAGATGATTGCGTCCATCGCATATTTAACAAGACCGGAGAACTTCCATTTGGTTGTTCCGAGTGTACGCTCAACATTCTCGTAAGGAATCCATTTAGTGTCGAAACCTACCCAACAGAATAAGCCTTTTGAAAAGCGTTCTTTTTCAGGAAGCGCTACAAGACTGTTGACCATCTGTCTTGACATAATGCGGTAGTCCACGGCACCGTAAGGCATCTTTGTATTGGTCAGCTTGTTGTTAAGCTTATAGAATGACTGTGAGAAAAAGCTTCTTATTTTCTTCTCACCTGTGCGGGTTGTCCTGTAGGCAGCACAACAGTCGTGTCCTTCCTCAATTCCTTCGATAAGCTTCGGGAAAAGTGCAGGAGGGTGCTGAAGGTCTGCGTCCATCACGATGACATAGTCCGCGGTTGTATTTTTTAATCCCGCAAACATGGCAGCTTCCTTACCAAAATTACGCGAAAAAGAGACGTACCGTACATCGTCATGGTCTGCGGCAAGTCCCTTTAGCAGGAGCAGGGTGTTGTCCCTGCTCCCATCATTTACAAAAATGTATCTGAAAGAGTAATTATTGATAGCTGCCACATGCTTGGAGGTCTCCTCGTAGTAGGCTGCGATAACCTCCTGTTCGTTATAGCATGGTACAACAATATCGATAGTTTTCATTACTTCTTCTCCTCTAACATGGCACGAACTTTCATTGAAAGACCGAAGAGATTGATAAAGCCCTCAGCGTCATGGTGGTCATAGAGCTCACCTGTTGTGAAGCTTGCAAGTGTCTCACTGTAGAGTGAGTTAGGGCTTGTTGTGCCTGCCTTGATGATGTTGCCCTTGTAAAGCTTCATCTTGACCTCACCTGTAACCTTCTCGTCAAGAGACTCTACGAATGCCTGGCATGCCTCACGGAGAGGTGTGAACCACTTGCCTTCGTATACGATGTTGGCGAACTTCTCAGAGATTCCCTTCTTAAAGGAAAGGCTGTCACGGTCAAGGATGAGCTCCTCAAGCTGCTCATGAGCTGCCATGAGGATTGTTCCACCAGGAGTCTCATATACGCCACGGCTCTTCATGCCGACAACACGGTTCTCAACAATATCAACGATTCCGATACCGTGCTTTCCGCCAAGCTTGTTTAACTTTCTTAAAATATCGGAAGCTTTCATCTTCTCTCCGTTAATTGCAACAGGGCGGCCCTTCTCGAATGTGAGGGATACATACTCAGCCTCATCAGGAGCCTTCTCAGGTGATACTCCAAGCACAAGAAGGTGGTCATAGTTAGGCTCGTTGGCAGGATCCTCAAGCTCAAGACCTTCATGGCTGATATGCCAGATATTGCGGTCACGGCTGTAGCTGTTGTCTGCTGAGAATGGAAGGTCTATTCCATGAGCCTTGCAGTAATCAATCTCATCCTGACGTGACTGCATCTTCCATGTCTCGTTGCATCTCCAAGGAGCGATAATCTTGATATCAGGTGCTAAAGCCTTGATTGAAAGCTCAAAACGAACCTGATCATTACCCTTACCTGTTGCTCCGTGGCAGATTGCGACAGCATTCTCTTTGCGGGCAATCTCAACAAGCTTCTTAGCGATGAGCGGACGCGCAAATGATGTACCGAGAAGGTACTTGTGCTCATATACGGCATCAGCCATAACCGTAGGTAAAATATAGTCATCTACGAATTCGTCAACGACATCAAGAATGTATAATTTCTCAGCGCCGGAGAGCTTAGCTCTTTCCTCAAGTCCGTCAAGCTCACTTTCCTGACCAACATCGATGCAGCAGCATACTACATCATAATTATAGTTTTCCTTAAGCCAAGGGATGATTGCGGTGGTATCAAGACCGCCGGAATACGCGAGAATAACTTTGTCTTTCATATTAATATTCCTCCTGATTGGATTACTTATGTATGCGTCCTGTGCGTCTGTATACGCCTTATTGCAAACACTGAAATAAATATACATCAAAAATACATTATATGCAAGAGTTTATCCAGTTTTTTTCAATTTTTTGTTGCATAATATTCATAAATGATGTATATTTATAAAAAATCAAGCTGGAAGAAGTAGGAAAAATATATATGCGGGAATATATTTTGAAAAGCTACTTTGAAAAATTCAGAAAAGATAGCTTTTGGATACGGATATATATAAATTGGGTATGGACTTTTGAAAGCATGAATAATAAGATAGGAATAAACAGAGAATTTATCTCTGCATAAGATTAAACAGGAGATGTGCGCTATGGTGAAGGTTGGTATTATCGGTTCTACAGGTTATGCGGGAAATGAACTCGTAAGGCTGTTACTTGGACACAAGGATGTCCAGATTGTATGGTATGGCTCAAGAAGCTATATAGATAAGAAGTATTCACAGGTCTATCAGAATATGTTTAAGCTTGTCGATGATGTATGCCGGGATGACAATATGGAGGAGTTAGCTTCACAGGTTGATGTGATATTCACGGCCACACCTCAGGGACTGTGCGCCTCCCTTGTGAATGACGATATTTTGTCCAAGGTAAAGATAATAGATTTAAGTGCCGATTTCAGACTGAAAGATGTCAAGGTGTATGAGGAATGGTATAAGCTTGAGCATGCGGCACCGCAGTATATAGATGAGGCTGTGTACGGACTGTGTGAGCTGAACCGTGACAAGATAAAGAATACAAGGATTCTTGCAAATCCGGGCTGCTATACAACCTGTTCAATTCTCACAATATATCCGCTTGTCAAGGAAGGGCTTATAAAACCTCAGTCAATTATAATTGATGCCAAGTCCGGAACCTCAGGCGCAGGCAGAGGCGCCAAGGTAGCCAATCTGTACTGTGAGGTTAATGAGAGCATTAAGGCTTACGGCGTCGGGACACACAGACATACACCGGAGATTGAAGAGCAGCTTTCTTATGCGGCAGGTGAGGATGTTAAGCTTATTTTTACACCACATCTTGTTCCGATGAACAGAGGAATACTTGTGACTGCATACGCTGATTTGAATGACGGTGTGACAGACGAGATGATACGCGCCGCCTATGAGAAGCACTATGCCGGTGAATATTTTATAAGGCTGCTTGACAAGGATGTATGTCCGGAGACACGCTGGGTTGAGGGAAGCAACTTTGTGGATATTAACTATAAGATTGAACCGCGTACAGGTCGCGTGATTATGATGGGAGCCATAGATAATCTTGTTAAGGGCGCCGCAGGACAGGCGGTACAGAACATGAACATAATGTTCGGATTTGAGGAGAAGGAAGGGCTTATGGGAGCACCTATGTTTCCATAGATAAGGTATTATACAATTATGATATAGAATCAGGAGGACAAGTATATGAAGTGTATTGATGGCGGCGTGTGTGCTGCGAAGGGTTTTAAGGCGACAGGCCTTAATGCGGGAATTAAGAATAATGTCAAGAAGGATATGGCACTTGTCTTTTCAGAGGCACCTTGTGTCAAGGCGGGAACCTTCACCACCAACAGAGTGTGTGCGGCTCCGGTCAAGTGGGACAAGAAGGTTGTGTTTGAGTCTGAGAGTGCACAGGCAATCGTGGTGAACAGCGGTATCGCAAATGCCTGCACAGGTGATGAGGGCTATGAGAAGTGCCGTCAGATGGCTGCGCAGACAGCGGCGGAGCTTGGAATCAGTGAGGACGCTGTGCTTGTAGCAAGCACAGGTGTTATCGGAAAGCAGCTTCCTATGGACATTATAGGGAAGGGAATAAAACAGCTTCCGGGACAGCTTGGGGCAACAGCGGCAGATGCGACACTTGCCGCGGAGGCCATTATGACAACGGACACTAAGTCAAAGCAGGTTGCCGTTGAGTTTGAGGTGGACGGCGTTCCTGTACATATAGGCGGAATGTGTAAGGGCTCGGGAATGATACATCCGAATATGGCGACAATGCTCTGCTTTATCACTTCGGATGTGGCTGTCGATGAGAAGCTTTTACAGACGATGGTGCGCTCAATAGTTGATGATACCTTCAATATGATTTCGGTTGACGGAGATACATCGACCAACGATTCGGTTCTCCTCATTGCAAACGGAATGGCGGGTAATAAGAAAATCGAGAATGAGAACAGCACAGGATATAAAGAGTTTTATGACGCACTTTTCTACATCCTATGTGAGCTTTCCAAGAAGATAGCCGGTGACGGAGAGGGAGCTACCTGTCTTTTCGAGGTACAGATGAAGAATGTAAAGACCAAGGCGGACGCGAAGGTGCTTGCAAAGTCTGTCATCACCTCAAATCTTACCAAGGCTGCAATCTATGGACATGACGCGAACTGGGGAAGAATACTCTGCGCAATGGGCTATTCGGGTGTTGATTTTGACCCGGAGAAGGTTGATATATGGTTTAAGAGTGAGGCAGGAGAGCTAAAAATTGTTGAGAACGGTAAGGCAACGGATTACAGCGAGGAGAAGGCAACAGAGATTCTTTCAAAGGAGCATGTAATTGCAATCGCCGATGTAAAACAGGGAACTGAGTCGGCAACGGCTTACGGCTGCGACCTCACACATGAATATGTGTCAATAAATGCTGATTACAGAAGTTAAACAGTTGACGAAGCTATTCATAAAAAATTGAATTGGGAGATTGAAAATGCGCAATTATGACAATGAGATGGCAAAGGCTAATGTCCTCATAGAGGCATTGCCCTATATTCAGAAATTCAACCGCAAGGTTATTGTGGTAAAATACGGTGGAAGCGCGATGGTCGATGAGGAGCTTAAAAAGAAGGTCATTGAGGATGTGGTTCTTTTAAAGCTTGTTGGCTTCAAGCCGATTATCGTACATGGCGGAGGTAAGGAGATAAGCCGCTGGGTTGCTAAATCCGGCATGGAGCCTAGATTTGTGAATGGGCTCAGGGTTACGGATGAACCTACGATGGAGATTGCCGAGATGGTGTTAAACAGGGTCAATAAGAGTCTTGTCAACCTTGTCGAGCAGCTTGGCGTGAAGGCTGCGGGAATAAGCGGAAAGGACGGAGCTACAATCCATGTGACCAAGAAGTTGTCGGGCGGACAGGATATCGGCTTTGTAGGTGAGGTCACTAAGGTTGACCCTTCGCTTATAAATACGCTCCTTGAAAATGATTTTATCCCGATTATATGTCCTATAGGAATTGATGATGACTACAATACCTACAATATCAATGCTGATGATGCAGCGTGTGCCATAGCTAAGGCGGTAAAGGCTGAGAAGTTAGCTTTCCTCACCGATATAGAAGGTGTGAGAAGGATTGCAGATGACCCCGAGTCACTTATTTCCGAGCTTAGTCTTACAGAGGCAGAAGAGCTTATAGGGAATGGCAATATCGGCGGAGGTATGCTTCCTAAGCTTAATAATTGCATTGATGCGATTGAGAACGGTGTATCAAGGGTACATATCATGGATGGACGTATTCCACACTGCCTACTTCTTGAAATTTTCACGGATAAGGGTGTTGGAACGGCAATAATAGACAGAAACGCAGAGAGGTTTTATGATGGAGACAAAGACAAATAATATTATAAATAAAGCCGAAGAGAATCTTATCCACACATACAACAGGGCAGATTTGGTGCTTGACCACGGTGAAGGTGTGTATCTGTATGATGTGGAGGGAAACAAGTATCTTGACTTTGCGGCGGGTATAGCTGTATATGCGCTTGGATATAATTACAAGGATTATAATGAGGCGCTTAAGGCACAGATTGACAAGGTTGTGCACATTTCCAATCTTTACTACAGTGAACCTCTTGCAGAAGCGGCACAGAAGCTTGTCAAGGCAACAGGTCTTAGCAAAGCATTCTTTACCAACAGCGGAACGGAGGCTATAGAGGGCGCGTTAAAGCTTGCCAAGAAATACGCATATCTTCGCGACAACAGTACGGACCATGAGATAATTGCCATGGAGCATTCGTTCCACGGAAGAAGCATGGGAGCACTGTCTGTGACCGGAAATGCGCATTACAGGGAGGCGTTCGGACCGCTTATCCCGGGAATACGTTTCGCTGAGTACAATAATCTTGAGAGCGTTAAGGCGCTTGTTAACAAAAAGACATGTGCGATAATATGTGAGACTGTTCAGGGTGAAGGCGGAATTTTCCCTGCCGATAAGGAATTCTTAGAGGGCTTAAGAAAACTGTGTGATGAGAATGACATGATTCTCATACTTGATGAGATTCAGTGCGGTATGGGAAGAACAGGTTCAATGTTCGCGTATCAGCAGTACGGTGTTATGCCTGATGTGGTGACGGTTGCCAAGGCGTTAGGCTGCGGAATACCTGTGGGAGCCTTTGTAGCAAACAGCAAATGTGATAAGGTTTTAGTTCCCGGTGACCATGGAACAACCTACGGTGGAAACCCGCTTGCAACGGCTGCCGCTTCAAAGGTATTTGACTTATTTGCGGAAAATGATATTATAGGACATGTGAATGAGGTGGCACCTTATCTTATGGAAAAGCTTAAGGACTTTGCCGGCAGGCACAGCTGTGTCAAGGCGGTGAGAGGACTTGGACTTATGTGCGGTGTGCAGTTTAGCGACGAGCTTCCTGTCGGAAATGTTGTGAAGGCTGCGAAAGAGCATGGACTTATAGTTATCAGTGCGGGACTTAATACTCTTAGATTTGTACCGCCGCTTATAATTACTAAGCAGAATGTGGATGAGATGATTGATATTCTGGACAAATGTGTATAAGACCGCCTCATAGTAATAATTGAAAGGTTATATTTTATATATGAGATTAGGTTGTGTTTTAAAAAGATTTATCGGTGTAATTATGTGTGGAGCACTTGTTATGACAGGCATATCCGGCTGTAGGATTCAGTATGTCGAGGATGAGACAACATCGGAGGAGACGATTGCTGAGAATACGGTGGAGGACAGGCAGGTTGACATCAATTTATGGTACAGCGATGAGATATATTCGGATTATCTGAGTATGTGTGCAACACAGTATGAGAATGCCAATAAAAATGTCCATATCAATATTGAGTATATACCTGAGGCAGATTATATGTCCACACTTACCTCAGAAGCGGTAAAACCGGGAAAAGTGGATTTGTATCTGGTTGATAACGATAAGCTGGAGCAGGTCAAGCTTGCCGGTATTGCCTCAGAAAACCGTCTTACGGATATATATAATGTGTATAATTACAGCCAGACTGCGCTGTATGCGTGCACATACAATAATAAGCTTATCGCATATCCGTTAAGCTATGATACGAGTTTTCTTATCTATAACAGGGATTATGTGCAGGATGCCGACATGAGCAATTTTGAGGCAATCAAGCTTTTTGCGGAAAATCTTGAGGTTCCGGCGGGGAGCAGCATAAGTTCTATTTTTACATGTGACCTCAAAGATATTTTTTATAATTATGGATATCTGGGAGCATATCTTGATATAGGCGGAAAAAACGGGGATGACAAGACGGATATATTCGATATAACAACCGACCTCACAAAGGCAACGGAACTGTACAAGCAGCTCATCGAATATTTCTACATCGACATCAATAGTGTGGACTATTATTCATGTATCAATGATTTTGAGAAGGGTTCCATCATATTTACTATCGGTGATATGCAGATGTACCAGAGAGCGAAGGTTCAGGACGGTCTGAATGTCGGGGTGGCAGCTTTTCCGGATATGAGCGAAGAGGTAAAGAGTGCACCGCTGTCCGTCACAACCACGGTGGTTGTCAATCCGTTTTCGGATGATATAGCTGTTGTTGAGAGCTTCGCGAAGTTTCTCACATACACAAAGGCTCAGGAGCTGTATGCAAATACAGGTGTGCCTTCGTGCCGCAGAATAGACAATGAGGACGAGAATCTTGACAGGATATATGAGTCCTATGACAAGTCCGTTCCTAAGCTTAAGCTTATGTACAGCGATGAGTTTTATGCGCTGCTTGAGATTACAATGCACCAGCTTGCGGAAGGGACGGGGGATGTGCAGAGCCTTTCAAATGTGCGCGATTACCTCTATAAGAACTGGCAGTCGGAGATTGAAACAGACAGTGAAGCCGACAATGAAGAATAGCAGATGAAAATAGAGTTGGAAATCTTGAAAACCCGGTTGCAATAGCCGGGTTTTTTGGTTACAATAAAAAGGCAGGTTATCTTTCCTGAGATAGAGGGACCTTATGAGACAGACATAAGGAGAGAAAATGGCAAAAAAAAGATTTTATAAGGTTTTTATTTATGCGGCAGGTGTGTTTTCTATTGTGGCGTGTGGTTTTCTATACTCATGCACATCGAAAAAGGGTGAGGTCTACACCATAGGGCAGCATACGGAGGTAGCACAGCAGGAAGAAAGAATATCAAGTGTCGTATTAGATATTTGCACGGAGGAGATATATACAGAGGAATCACTTAAGACTATATTCATATATGTATGTGGAAACGTAGTAAATCCCGGAGTATACGAGGCATATGAGGATTCAAGAGTATATGAGCTCATAGATAAGGCGGGCGGTGTCACGGACAACGGCTGTCTTGAGGCTGTGAATCTTGCGGAGCATGTATATGACGGACAGAAGCTGTATATTCCCGATTACGAGGAATATGAGAATAAGGGAAGTATTTCGTATCAGCAGGAGCATTCAGATAAGAAAAATTCACTGGTAAATATAAACAGTGCTGATGCAGAAGCTCTGATGACACTTCCGGGGATTGGAAAATCACGTGCAGAGGCAATTATTGATTATCGCAATACCAATGGTTTTTTTACATGTATCGAGGATATTATGTGTGTGAGCGGAATCAAGGAGAGCGCTTTTTCTAAAATAAGAGAATACATTTGTGTTAATTAAAATACATTGACTGAAGAGTGGCTGAAAGGGGAAAAAATGGCGGATAAGGTATTGGTAGTCGATGATGAAAAGCTCATCGTAAAAGGGATAAAATACAGCTTAGAACAAGATGGCATGGAGGTATCGTGCGCTTATGACGGAAGGGAGGCATTAGACCTTATAAAGGCTAATAATTACGATATTATTCTGCTTGATGTCATGCTGCCTGAGATGGATGGTTATACCGTGTGTCAACAGGTAAGAGAGTTTTCGGATGTCCCGATTATAATGATAACAGCAAAGAGTGAGGATATGGATAAGATACTTGGTCTTGATTATGGTGCAGATGACTATATGACCAAGCCGTTTAATATACTTGAGGTAAAGGCACGAATCAAGGCAATTAAGAGAAGAAACAGGCATATTGTCACAGCTGATCCGTCAACACGTATTGTGGCAGGCAATATGGTCATGGACAGAAATAACAGACATGTGTATATCAAGGGAAAAGAAATCAGCCTTACAACCAAGGAGTATGATGTCCTTGAGCTTTTAGTGACCAATCCGAATAAGGTGTACGGCAGGGAGATGCTTCTAAGTCTTATCTGGGGATATGACTATCCGGGAGATGCAAGGACAGTGGACGTGCATATCAGGAGACTCAGAGAGAAGATTGAGACTAACCCGAGTATGCCGGAGTATGTCCACACCAAGTGGGGAATGGGTTATTTCTTTAAGCAGTGAATAGAAAACAGTCGCAAATAAAAGGATATGATATGAAAAATAAACTTTTGTCTATGCTGAGGACAATCGGAAAGCACTTAGTCAGTATAAGGTTTACGGCAGTGGTTATGATACTTGCAGCTTCCGTAGTTCCGCTTCTTGCTATAAGAGGCATAGTCGTAAACAGCTTCCTTGAAAGACAGATAAAACAGTTGGAAACGCAGCTTCTTAATACAGGTAATATCTTATCAGCTGATATCGGCAAGAGTGGATATTTTGACAGACAGTATGATGACAGAATCAATGCGCAGGTCGAGCAGCTTTCCTATATGTATTCGGGACGTATTGTAGTAGTTGCGTCTAACTATAATGTGGTTAAGGATACTTATGTTGATCAGGAAAATAAGACTCTTGTGTCATACGAAGTAAATCAGGCTTTTCATGGTATAGTAACCAACAGCTATGACAGTAAATACGGAATAATAGAGATAACACAGCCGATATATGCCTCGAATGGAAATAATATAATAGGAGTTCTTATGTTCGCTGTGCCTGATACATCCATAAGAGAGAATGTAAGATATATTGAACGTTTTATGACATCGGCTATAGACATAACATTTACGGTTATGGTGCTTGTAGCGCTTGCGTATGCGTTTGGAATAAGCAGGCCTTTCAGAAAACTTGCAGAGGCAATACATGGAATGACAAGCGGATATATGGACAAAAGACTTGATGAGGATAAGGGGCTTGGCGAAGTGTGTCTTATATCAACGGAAGTGAATAAGATGCTTGAAAGATTGAAGGCACTTGATGATTCAAGGCAGGAGTTTGTTTCAAATGTCTCACATGAGCTTAAGACTCCGATAACCTCGATAAAGGTACTTGCAGATTCACTTAACACGCAGGATGATGTTCCGAACGAGTTATATAAGGAATTCATGCATGATATTGTTGAGGAAATCGACAGGGAGAGTCAGATAATCAATGACCTTCTTTCTCTTGTCCGCATGGATAAGACGGCAGCAGGACTTAATCTTGCACCTCAGAATATAAACGAGCTTGTTGAGCATGTCCTAAAGAGACTTAAGCCTATAGCAGAGGAGAAGAATATTGAACTTGTGCTTGAGAGCTTCAGGCCTGTTGTTGCAGAGATTGACGAGGTTAAAATTACGCAGGTTGTGACAAACCTTGTCGAAAATGGAATAAAATATAATGTAGCTAATGGCTGGGTGAGAGTTTCAGTAAATGCAGACCATAAGTTCTTTTATCTCACAGTTGCCGATTCGGGTATCGGAATTCCTGATGATTGCAGAGATAAGATATTTGAAAGGTTCTATCGTGTTGATAAGGCACGTTCACGCCAGACAGGCGGAACAGGACTTGGTCTTGCCATAACAAAGACGGTGGTACTTATGCATAAGGGTGCCATCAGGGTATACAGCAAGGAAGGTGAAGGAAGTACGTTTACAGTGCGGATACCGCTTACCCAGGCAAAGAAATCATAAAGACGAGGAATGCAATGAAAACAATTTCACGCAAATATAAATTTTTATTGTCAGTCATTGTTGGCATGCTGATTATTGGGATGTATGCACTTAGTGCTTGTTCTGAAGGAAGTCAGGATGCTAAAAATGATGTGACAGAGCTTGGAGAAAATCAATACCTTGTTTATTATCTTGACGAGACAGGGCAGGCTTTGACATCTGAGGTATACACTGCAAAAGTGGCAGATGATTCGATAAAGCTGGCTCATGAACTATGGGAAGTCATGCAGAGCCCGGCGGATGGCAGAAAGCATACAAGCACAGTACGAAGGGATATAACAATTGTGGATACCAGACTCAGCGATGAGGTATTGTCGGTATATTTTACCGATAGCTACAGTCAGCTTGCTGCTGAGGATGAAGTTATGTTCAGGGCTTCGTATGTCAAGACCATGACACAGATACAGGGGATTAAGTATGTCAGCTTTTATGTGAATGAACAGCCGCTTCAGGATGCAATCGGAAATCCGGTGGGAATTATGTTAGCCTCAGATTTTATCGATGACATAGGCTCAGGCTCATACAGGACATGGGTTGATTTGTCGATATACTATGGCAATGCAGATTCGGATAAGCTTGTCCCGGAGCGCATGACGATAGGCTACGGCAAGGATGCCTCTGTCGAACGTGTTATCATAGAACAGCTTATCAAGGGACCGGGTGAGGAAAATCACATTAGAACGGTTCCGGCAACACTCACGCTTCTGAGCGTCAAGACGAAGGACGGAATATGCTATGTGAATTTCGATTCCGTTTTGACAGATGAGATACTGCCTGTATCACCGGCTGTGACCATATACTCTATTGTCAATTCGCTCTGTGAGCTTTCTAATGTCAACAAGGTTCAGATTTCGGTAAAGAGCAATACGAATATCCTATTTAGAGATACAATAGATTTGTCGCAGCCTTTGGAGAGGAGCTTAGATATTATTGAGACATCGAAAAATTAAAAGGCCGTTGGTTCCAGCGCTTGTATTTACGGTGGGGGGTGTACTGATTGGACTAATGCATGCGCCTTTGCCGCTGGTGTTATTGCTGGCGGCAGCTCTTGGCGGTATTGGGTTATTGCCAATGCTTTTGTGGCGTAATGAATTTAATAAACGTAATAAATATAATTATACAAAGGGTTGTAATTATAGTTATGAAAAAAATTGTAATTACAATGGAAGCCTGTATATTCAGTTATTCTTATTTTTCTTATTATTTTTGGTTGGTTTTATCACAACATATATCCACGAAAATTGTGACAATAAAATATTTAGTGAAGAGTTATTTAGAGAAGAGTTACCTGTAGCAGAAAAAGCATTAAAGGCTTGTATATTTACTGATTTGGAATTAAACGGGAATGAAAATACAAATTATGATGGAAAAATCAATATTTCTGCAGGAGAAAATATCGGGGAGAAGGTCGCCGGAAACAGGTATGTCAAAGAAAATTATTCTCGCGCACAGGGCGATTTGCAGGATGTAAAAAAATCAGAATATGGCAGTGGTGTGATTGGCATATCGGGGGTGGTTGAGAAGGTGTCGGAGGGGACATACTCAAAAAGGTTCATGTTGAAAAATTGTTGTATAAATGGCAGGAGGCTTTTAAATAATATTGTCCTTGAGCTATCGGACAGCGCCTCCTATGGCTGGTCGGCACGAAGAGGTGACTATGTGGAGGTGAATGTGAAACTTGAAGCTTCACAAAGCATGCTGCCCATTCCGGATGCTGTAGCTAATCCGGGACAATTCGACCTGCGACAGTATTATAAATCACTGGGATATCTCTATTATATTGAGGAACCGGAAGTTGTTTCGGTTGTAAGAGGCAGAAATCAGATTGTGAACCGGCTTGAAAGCTTAAAAGCCTCATTAAAGGCAGTGTACAGTAAGTGCTGTACCACAACGGACGCGGGTGTGTACGCGGCGATGGTAACAGGAGACAGGTCGGACATGGATTCGACTGTAAGTGAGCTTTTTTCGGCTGCGGGAATTGGACATATTCTTGCTATATCCGGGCTTCACATATCACTTATAGGCATGGGACTGTACAAACTGTTGCGAAGAATCTTTCTCTGTCCGATGTCCGCAATTATAAGCGGCATATTTGTTGTGTTGTTCGGCGTTATGACAGGTAATTCCGTGTCAGCTACGCGCGCGATAGTGATGTTTGTATGTGCGGTCAATGCACAGGTGCTTGGCAGAAGGTACGATATCCTTTCCGCCGTGTCATTGTCTGCGATTATACTTATGTTAAGGAACCCATATGTGATTACCAATTCCGGTTTTCTTCTGTCATTTATGGCTATTGCGGGTGTGGCGGTAGTCTCAGAGGGATTCTCTGTAAAATGGTTAAAGTGGCTTACAGGTCCGATTGCGATTCAGCTTGCGACACTTCCGGTTATTCTATGGTTCTACTATGAAGTCCCTGTCTATTCTGTTTTCTTAAATCTGCTTGTTGTTCCATTGATGAGTTTAATAATGATATCCGCGCTTGGCTGCGGACTGTCGGGACTTATAAGTATACCGACAGGGTGCTTTTTCGCCGGTGCCGGTCATTACATACTTGTCTTGTTTCGATATGGCAGTGAACTTATGCTTTCGCTTCCGGGAAGCGTGTTCGTCGCCGGGAGACCGGAGCTGTGGCAGGTGATAGTGTACTATTTGTTGCTGTTCCTTTTTTCGCAGAGAAAACGTGTTGTAATGTGGGTTGAAAAAAGGGTAGTGCGAAAATGTGTCATTGGTGTGAATATGTCGTTAAGGAGCCTGCTTGTCGTTGCAATCATTATTCTTTTGACAAGAGTACGCAGCGGTCTTGAGGTGATATTTCTAGATGTCGGGCAGGGCGATGCAATATTTATCAGCCTTCCAAACGGCGGCAATGTGTTTATCGATGGTGGAAGTACTTCTTCAAGGAATATATATGAAAAAGTGATTGAGCCGTTTCTAAAATATAAAGGCGTGAGAAGGTTCGATTTCCTGTTTTTGACGCACAGTGACGCCGACCATGAGAATGGTTGGATTCAGGCGCTGTCCGGTAATGCTTATATTCCGGATATTGATAATCTTGTGCTGAATGTGAGTGATTATTCTAAGTATCTGGAATTGAGGGAAAGAACGTTAAAATATGGGGAATTAGAATATGGAGCACTGAAATATGACACATTAGAAGGTGGCACATCAGAATATGGTATATCAGGATATGCAACATCGAAATATGCAGGTGATTTGACGCAGCTGAATGATGACAGAACAGATGAAATCAGTGTAAATATAGAAGACATTGAAGACATAGAGGATATAGAAGATCTTGCGTCGGCTCTGGCGGAGAGAGGCACGAAAATTATGTGCGCGGAATATGGAATGGAATATATATTTGGTGAATGTAGCATTGTGTCGCTCAACGAACCTGGACAGTCTAATGCAAATGTAAATGTTGACAGTGAGGTATATAATCTTGGCAGAATTAAGACAGGCAGCAGTGAGTCTGAGAATGACAATTCAATTGTACTGCTTCTTCAATACAGAGGAAATTCTATTCTATTCACAGGTGATATGACCTCTAAGCTGGAAGCCTATGTAGCAGAATCGGTGAGGCACTGTGGCATAGATAGTCTGTCACTTCTCAAGGTTGGTCATCATGGCTCTAAGTATTCCTCAAGTGAAGAATTTCTTGCGTCAATTATGCCGCAGGCGGCAATCATTTCATGCGCCGCCAAGAATACATACGGACACCCGCACAAGGAAACACTGCAACGCTTGGAAAATATCGGCGCACTTGTGCTGAGGACGGACGAAGGCGGGGCGATTATTGCGAAAATCAGGGCTTCGGGTGCAAAAATGCAGGTTTATGAGTATTGCGAAGGAAAATGAGGGGTGAATATATGGCTGTGAACTTTCTTGATTGAAATTAGTGATTATAGTATAATGAACAGGATAAAGTGCTTGTTTATAAGAATGTGATAGTTATAAAAAATGTGAAAGTATATAATAAAAGTAGGTTGGGAGGTGTAGTGATGGATAAGGAGATAGCGCTGATAGATTCGCATTTATCTTGTATATATGACAGATAAAATTGGTCACACATTGTCTGACCAATTCGAAAATTTTGCAAGTAAGTATGAAACGGTTTTACCAAGTAAGGAAGCTTTGAAAAAATTGTTGGAAGAACAAATGTCAGAGGAAAAGGAGACTTTATAAATGGAAACAATATACTACATCGTAGACAGCATTGACGGTGATTATGCAAATCTAAGGCGCGAGGATGACACCCAGGCGGAGCCGAAGCTTGTTGCCAGGGCACTTCTGCCGGAAGGAATACAGGAGAACAGCAGGTTGAAATATGAGTTGCTTGAGTATTCTATCTGCGATTGATTGTAGCGGACAGCGGTGACACGGCATAGAAAATAATGTATAAAGTAAAGTGCCGGTATGCATGGCAATTAAAGGAGACTTTTAAAGTAAAGGTCTCCTTTTTTAAATTAATTACCATATTAAGCAAATGAAATATAAAGTCAATTCATATTAAGTTTAACAGAAAATGAAGCCAATTACACATTAAGCAGATGACGTTTTGTGTCAATTTCAAATAAAAAAATATATTAAGCTAATTAAATATTAAACCAACTACATACTCTCCGGCTATATGTAAAAACAGTTACTAATCAATGCAATAAATATCAATCATTATCCACTACTATTAAAGACTGCAAAAATAATAAATTGCATTGACAATTAGCTCTACAAGTAGTAGACTAAAATTGAACTACAGAGAGTAGACCAATAAAACATGCTGATATAGTGGACGAAAAGAATGAAGCAGGAAAGGAGAAAGTATGGCGGAGTACAGATTGGGCGAAGTTGAGATGAAGTTTGCGGATATCATCTGGGAAAATGAGCCGATTGCCTCAGGTGAGCTTGTAAAACTCAGTGAGCAGAGACTTCAGTGGAAGAAGTCGACAACGTACACGATATTAAAAAGACTTTGTGAGAGGGAGATATTTCAGAACGTAGACGGCGTGGTGACATCATTGATAAGCAAGGAACAGTTCCAGCTTAAGAAGGGTGAGGAGTTTCTTGACGAGAATTACGGCGGTTCGCTTCCGTCATTCGTGGCGGCATTCGCATCGCGAAAGAAGCTGTCCAAGGATGACATAGCATACCTCAAAAAAATTATTGATGAGAGCAGATAATCAGGCAAAAAACGATTTACGGTTACACAGGACAACGAAAATAAATTGCTTTTCAGACAGGATGATGTCTGGGAAACGGGGGTTAAGATGGCTAATGTTTTTTACAAAATACTTCAAATGAGCATATCCGCGAGCTGGTTGATTCTTGCGATAGTTGTGTTGAGAATATTTTTAAAAAAGGTTCCAAGAAAGATAATATGCTTTCTGTGGGCGCTGGTTGCGATAAGGCTGGTGTGTCCGTTTGCGATTGAGAGCCGTTTCAGTCTGATTCCGGATACGCAGGACATATTTGCAAATTATGGAAATTTATCAGGAAATGCAGGTACGGATGATGTCAATGCAGGATTGCCGGACAGGAGTGGTGCTATCGGGGGAGTTTTGGACAATGAAGGTGCCGCCGGCGGCAATGCTGTGACCGGAAGCCTCACAGATGGGAATATTGCAGATGGAAATATCACTGCCGGAAATATTTCAAATATTTCAAGCGGAAATGACGTGCAAGGAGGCACTGCGGACAGGGTAAATAACGGTGGGCTTAATGATATATCAGGTGGAAATATTGCCGGCAACATTGATAATGCAGACAATAATCTGAGCGGAGCAGCCACGTCCGGCAATCAGAAGGATGTAGCCGGTAATGCGGGATATAGAGCGATATTGGCGGGAAAGCTGGGCGGTATCGGTTTGGGAAGGTTTGCATTTATATGGACTGCCGGATGTGTGATTCTGCTTTTGTATGCGGTGGGCTCATATATGCTGCTTAGAAGAAAGACCAGAGTATCTTTTAATAATGGAGAAAATATCTATATATGCGATGACATCGACACACCGTTTATTTTGGGTACATTTTCGCCTAAGATATATATACCGTCATCCTTGACAGAGGAGGAGAGAGGCTATGTCATAGCGCATGAAAAGGCACATTTAAGACGTCTGGACTGTGTGTGGAAGCCGCTTGGGTTTATATTGCTTGCGGTGTACTGGTTCAACCCGCTGAGCTGGGTGGCGTATATATTGCTTTGCAGGGACATTGAGCTTGCATGCGATGAGAGGGTGATCGAGGATAAAGATATCGAATATAAAAAGCAGTATGCCATGACACTTTTAAATTGCAGTTCGCCGAAAAAAATGGTGAGCGCATGTCCGCTTGCCTTTGGGGAGGTGAGCGTCAAGACCAGAATAAAGACGGTGCTTAACTATAAAAAGCCTGCTTTCTGGCTTGTGCTGGCGGCGGTTGTCGCATGTGTTGTGGTTATGGTATGTTTTATGACTAATCCTAAGAGCAGTGCTCCGGATAATGAGTCTGCTACAAGTGAAAATATTGATAAGAGCAACAACGCTGAACCGGATAGTGAAAAATCAGTGGCGGAAGGTGGCTCTGGCGTTATAAATAATAACGGCTGGAGCGTGTGGTTTGAGGCAATGCCGGGCTACAGCTTTTCAAATGATGAGGACAGCATAGACATAATAAATGACGCGACAGGGGAGAGAGCATTTATTTACAGCTATGAGATTCCGCATCCGCTTGGAACATACGATGACCTCAAGCACAATGATACTCCGGGTAAATGGGGGATGGCGCTGAGCGGAACTCTTGAGGAATACATAGACGGTGAGGTAGGGGTAAGCATATACAAATATGATGCATTGCTGGGAATAATGATGACAATGGAAAGAGTGGTTATGTTGTGATATACAGCGCTGCTGAAAGTGACATTGTGTGGTATATGAGATTTTCGGAGGAGTATTCGGAAAATGATGTATATGATATCATAGGTGGTATCAATATAAGCTCTGCCGATGCACTGGCAGCGTGGGATGGAAAGCTTAAGTACTATGACAGTAAACTTTTATTAACCGTGTACGAACAGTATGAACGTGCACAGGACAGAATAGATTTTCTGGGGAAATGGGTATCAGATGAAAATGGAGCTACAGTCCGGGTGTTTGCTTTGTTGGCGGAAGAACTTAAGACCGGGGGCTCCGGATTTTATGAGAAATTAAAAAATCCGGTGAGCTCTGCGCAGACCTTGCTTGGAATTGATTATGTTTCATATATGATTTACAACTATAACAGCTACGGAGTAAATTCGCACCAGATAGTTGAATTTACGCTTTCAGACGGAAGCAAAAGGGCAATCGCTATGGAAAACCGTGGCACATCAGGATTGTGGTGTCCTTTGTTTGAGGAGGATGTCGATTCGGACTGGTACCACAGGGTTGTTTCAAGAAATGAATATATGAATGTGGCTGATGCGGACAGTCTGAGACAGGTGACGAAGGTATACTCAAGAGAATATTATAATGAGTCTGGTGATGAGTTCCTGATTCTTGGCTCTGCGCCGGATTCGGATATTGTTCTATACGGATTTAATGACGGAGAGGGAATGATAATAAGGGATGGGGAGCATATTATCCCTGTCTGGCTTGGCTGGATATCAATGTATATGGGAGCGCCGGAGTTTGGCTGTGGGGATTATGATAATGACGGAATGACTGAATATGCTATTGTGACGCTCATGCAGACCGGTACAGGTGTGTCATGCCAGGAGTTCTATATAATTGACGCGGATTACAGCAAGGAGAACTCAGGGGAAGCATGGTACAGTATCAATGAATATAGGAATATATTTGATGACGTAGATAAGGCGGTTGACTATTCCGTCGATGATACAGGGAAAATTATAACGGTGATGTTAAACGGTGAGACGGCAGGTGTTATCGACCTTACACAGAAATTTGAGAGCTTAAAGGAATATGATGAGATACTTTTGTTCAGAGATATTTATTTTGGTTACGATTGCAGCTTTGAGGAGCGTGGCGGTGCGTGGTACTTCAAAGCGCAGGCAGACATAGTGGCAGACCGTGATGAACATGATGATAAACCACATTACATAATGAACTGGGGATGCCCTTATAATATGACTGTAAGCGGACGGATAGTATATGACGAAAATGGGAGATTTTCGCTTTCGGATATGGGAGTTGATATTGAGAAGAATGCTGAGTAGTTGATGGGATATGCTCAATCAGATTTGCCGCTTGCCTGTACCTGTGAAAAATGCTATATTAAATAATATATGGGAAAAATACGAGGTACAAAATGAAGATAAGAGACATAATAAACGGTGAAAAGCCTACATTGTCATTCGAGGTATTTCCTCCTAAGAAGGATACGGATTTTGCGAATGTTGAGGCGGCAGCCTTCGGGATAGCCGGGCTTTCTCCGAGCTATATGAGCGTGACTTACGGTGCCGGCGGAAGCACCAAGGGGCATACGATTGCGCTTGCGCAGGCGATTCAGGAGAAATATAATGTTCCGACCATAGCACATCTTACCTGTGTATGTGCCAATAGAGAGGGAATCAAGGCGGCGCTCTCAGAGATGAAGAGTGCGGGAATTGAGAACATTCTTGCCCTCAGAGGTGATATTCCGAAGAACTATGAGGGGGAAGTATTTACAGATTTTTCCCACGCCTCCGAGCTTGTGGAGCTTATAAAGGAAATGGGTGATTTCTGTGTCGGTGGCGCATGCTATCCGGAGGTACACCCTGATTCGGCAAATAAGAAAGAGGACATTTTAGGGCTTAAGAGAAAGGTCGACGCGGGCTGTGAGTACCTGACAACACAGATGTTTTTTGACAATAATATATTTTTTAATTTTATGTACAGGCTTAGGGAGGCAGGCATAACTGTTCCGATTATTCCGGGAATCATGCCGATTACCAAGAAGGGACAGGTTAAGAACGCGGTGAAGCTGTCGGGCTGTAATGTGCCTGAGCGCTTCAAGAACATAGTCGACAGGTTCGGCGATTCGGAGGAGGCAATGAAGCAGGCTGGCATAGCCTATGCGACCGACCAGATTATCGACCTTATGGCAAATGGCGTCAAGAATATCCATGTATACTCCATGAATAAGCCGGAGATTGCACAGGGTATACAGAGAAATCTTTCGGAGATACTTAAGGCGTGAAATAGAAGAAAAATATCCACAAAAGCCGGAAAACGGAAAAAAGCAAAAGCGCAAATACGTGGGCATAGAAATCCGAAAGAGCAGAAAAACACCCACAAAGACAAGATATTAAAAACATGAATTGGTGATTGCAATGAGAAATATTACGGCTGATATCAAATCAGGCAGCTTCAAGCCTGTATATCTTTTGTATGGCAGTGAGGACTATTTGAAAAAGTGGCTCCGCGACAGGCTGAAAAAAGCGATAGTTCCTGACGGAGACACAATGAATTATTCGTATTTTGAGGGCAAGGCTCCGGACAGTAAGGCGGTGGCGGAGATAGCTGATACCATGCCTTTTTTTGCGGACAGAAGGCTTGTGGTTATTGAGAACAGCCAGTTGTTTAAGACGTCGGCGGATGATATGCTTGTGGAGCTTGTAAAGAATCTCCCGGACACGACGGTTCTTGTGTTCATAGAGAATGAGGTTGACAAGAGAAACAGGCTTTATAAGGCGGTCAAGGAAAAGGGCTATATAAGTGAGCTGAATGAGCAGAGCGATAATGACATAATCAAGTGGGTTGTCGGACTTCTAAAAAGAGAGAACCGCGTGATGAATGATGACACAATAAGGCTTTTTCTCACAAAGACGGGGAACTCAATGGAAAACATATCAAGGGAGTTTGAAAAACTGATATGTTACACGATGGGGCGTGAGAGAATAACCTCAGAGGATGTGGAGGAGGTGTGCACCACACAGACCACGAACCGCATATTCGACATGATAACTGCCATATCGCAGAAGAATCAGGAAAAGGCACTTGAATTATACTATGATTTGCTCACACTCAAGGAGCCGCCTATGAGAATCATGTTTCTGATAGCGCGCAATTTCAATCAGCTTCTTATGGTAAAGGAGCTTACCGAGAATGGGAACGCTTCGGCGGCGATTGCAAGCAAGATGGGGATACAGGGCTTCCTTGTCGGAAAGCTTCAGGCGCAGGCAAGACCTTTTAAGGCGGGGACGTTAAGAAGAGCACTTGAAGAGTGTGTTACACTTGAGGAAGCGGTGAAAACCGGAAGATTAGAGGACAGATTAGCAGTTGAAATGTTAATAGTTAAATATTCAGCAGCATAAAAAATAACCCATGATGGGCAGCCACCATCATGGGTTATTTTTAATTAAATCAGAAACAGATTATCAATAAGCAGTGGTATAATAACCTGTTCAAATTCGTTATATAATAAGTTTGCTATGTGTTGCAGAAAGCTTAGATTAGTTCATGCTGTTAACAAGAGTAGCTAATCTGGAAACCTTTCTTGCGGCGTTGTTCTTGTGGTATACACCCTTAGAACAAGCCTTAGCGATCTCTGTAGATGCAACCTTAAGCTCGGCAGCAGCAGCAGTCTTATCGCCGGCAGCGACAGCAGCCTCAACCTTCTTTGTATAAGTCTTAATCTTAGACTTGATTGCCTTATTGCGGTCTGCTCTTGTAGCAGCAACTAAAATTCTCTTCTTTGCAGATTTAATGTTAGCCAATTCAATACACCTCCAAATAGTATATAAAAATATTCTAAGTATAAGTGTCTACATCAGAACAGACACGGTAGCACTAATGTAAACATACTTGAATATTATAGAGCGCATTTTTTGAATTGTCAAGCACCGGAACGAATTTTTTTAAGAAATTTTGGAAAAATATATTGAAAATTGTTAAAAAAATAAAAACAGTTATCGGAAAGGCAGCAGCATGGGGTTAAAAGTAAGAACAGATTTAGCGCTCGAGGCAAAGGAGAGCCTTGACGAGGACGGAAGTCTTAACGGGGTAGTGTTTGATGAGCAGACTGATGAGAGAACGGGAGTTAAGGTGAGCCGGCTTAGAATACTGAATGAGACAGGTGAGAGGAGCATGGGGCGCGCAAAGGGGGTATATTACACCTTTGAGACGGTTTCTCTGTCCGAAAATGATGGGGACTATCACAGGGAGGTCTCTGAGTTTCTTGCCGGGTATATCAGGGAGACTATAAAAAGACACATGAAAAAGGAACCGCCGTACCATGTCATGGTGGTTGGGCTTGGAAACCGTGAGGCAACACCGGATGCGCTGGGACCGTATGTGGTGAACAATCTTGACATTACGGAGAAGCTGGCTGAGGATGACAGGCGCTTCGGATATGTGAGCGCCATATCGCCGGGGGTTATGGCGCAGACAGGAATGGAGACGGCACAGATTATCATGGGGGTTGTCAAGGAGCTTAAGCCGGATTGTATGATTGTTATTGATGCCCTCGCGGCGCGAAGTACGGCAAGGCTTGCCAACACCATACAGCTTGCAGACACGGGAATCATGCCGGGTTCAGGGGTCGGAAACCATAGAAACGCCATAAATGATAAGAATATGGGGGTGCCGGTCATCGCGATAGGAGTTCCGACTGTCGTTGATGCCGCAACCATCGTGGGGGATGCGCTTGAGGGTTTGCTTGACAGCATGGATTATTCGCGAAGAAAACAGGTGGTTCAGGATTTCATACCTGAGAGCATGTTTCAGATGTATGTCACACCGAAGGACGTGGATGAGCTGGTGAAGAGGATAAGCTTTACGATATCGGAGGCGGTCAATATATCAATGTCGCAAAAATAGGAACATCATTTTGACGTGAAAAGAATATACTGCAATAAGCTTGATGTGTGGAAGTATGCTGTGACCGGACATAGATTTTTTAATAAAACGATGAGCAGAATTATCACATTTGTCATTGTGACAAGCTGTGCATTTCTATTTGTTTTTGGGGCTTTAAGCAAAGCCGGGCTAAGACGGATAGTTACCATAGGTGGAAAAATAGCATGCAATACATTCTGTCCGGCAGGCTTTTATGATAAACCTCTATATTATTATGCTGAGAACACACATCCGGCGGTTATTGTATTTGGAAATATATTTCCGTTTGTCCGTTTTATGGCGGCGGGAGCTGTGGCGGAGGCCGGCTATGAGAGTGGACGTACGGAGTGGGAAATGAACTCTGACCTGCCGGGTGGCATAGCATACAGGGATGTTGTCGCGACAAATATATATGTCGATAACGAAAACCATCCGGACAGTGGGCAGAATGTAGACAATGCAGATATGTCCGGTGGTGAAAATAACAGTGGTTCAGGGGAGAATAACCAGACCACAGCTGCCGGAGGGGATAACCCAAACAGAGCTGATGATGAAAATGCCGCAGAAGATGGAAATTATGCAGTAAATGGAAATAAAACAAATAATAACAGCAATATGAATAATGAAAATAATAATTACAATGAAAATAAGAACAACGAAAGTAATAGCGATAATAAAAATGACAGCACAGAGAGGGATAATGGAGGCTTCGGTGATGAACAGGGATATATACAGGACGATTATATTCTTCCTGCCGGAAGCATTCCAAAGACCGATGCAACCATTCCCTACGCCTATGAAAGTCTGATAAATTATGATTTTGTACATGATAATTTTTATGTAATTCCGGCACATACAGCACTTTCAAGGGATTTATTAAAGCCGGAGGAGTTTATAAAGATGGATTTGTCGGTGAATAATAAAAGACCGTGCATACTTTTGTATCACACCCATTCACAGGAGGCATTCGCAGATTCCTGTGGCAGTGACATGACAATAGTACAGGTTGGTGACTATCTTGCACAGCTTCTTGAGGAAAAATATGGTTTTGAAGTGATACATATAAACACGGAATTTGACATGGTGGAAGGAAATCTTGACAGGAGCAAGGCGTATACCTACGCGGAGAAGGAGATTTCGGATGTGTTAGAGGAACATCCGGAGATTGACATGGTTATTGATCTGCACAGGGATGGAGTTAATGAAAATCTGCATTTTGTCACGGATATAGACGGAAAGCCTACTGCAAAGGTCATGCTTTTTAACGGAATAAGCTATTCTAATAATCAGGAAGATATAGATTATTTGTATAATCCATATCTGAAGGAAAACCTTGCGCTCACATATCAGATGTATCTGCTTGGAAAGACATATTATCCTGATTTCTTCAGATGTATATATATTGAAGCATACAGATATAACCTGCATCTGTGTAAAAGGAGTATGCTGATTGAGGCGGGAGCGCAGACTAACAGCTTCGCTGAGGTTATTAACGCGATGGAGCCGCTTGCGGAGCTGATAGCAAGAGAACTGGTTGGAACGCCGAAAGCAGACACATATATACAGTAGGGTGTGGCTGCTTCCGGTGCCGGAATTTATTGTACGACACAGTCGCCAAGCACATTGATTGCGGCGAGCTTGTCAAGCTCATTGTTAAATAAAATCTTGAGCGCTCCGTCCTCACTGTCGCGGTTATTCACTATGGCAAGGTTTTTTATACTGATATGTGATGCGGTTATTCTGCTTATGATATCTAAAAGGGCACCCTCTTTGTCCTGAATATTGCAGTATACAGTATGTTCGCGTATAATCGGACCCTTTCTGCCGTCCGCCACAGAATTGCGGTATTGTCTTGCTTCGTCAAAAAAGGCATTTATGGCAGAGTGTTCTTTGCTTGAAACAATGTCTTTTATTTGTGAGAGATAGTCAATGTAATCGCCGAGCAGCTTTACGATGGCGTCAGTGTTGGTGGTGCATATCTGTTCCCACATCTGCGGTGATGAGGAGGCGATTCGTGTTATGTCCTTGAAGCCGCCGGCGGCGAGGAGCTTCATGGTTCCGTTCTCATCATCGGAGTGCTTTATAAGATTTACAAGTGAGGCGGCAATGATATGGGGAACATGGCTTATTCCTGCGACACTGTAGTCGTGATGCTCAGGGTCGAGCACAACCGGGATGGCACCGGTGAGCTTGACAAGCTCTATGTATCTTGCCAGCATGTCCTGTGTAGTTGCCTTTGTAGGAGTGATGGCATAGAATGCGTTTTCCAACAGAATGTCGGAGGCATTATCATAACCGGTCTTTTCAGAGCCTGCCATAGGGTGTCCGCCTATAAAACATTCCTCAAGGCCAAGCTCCTCCACAGTGTGATGTATATATCCTTTGACGCTTCCGACATCGGTTACTATGCAGCCTTTTTTTATGAATGGTATCAGCTTCCTTAAATATTCGGAATTGTGCTCAACGGGGGTACACAGGAAAATGAAGTCACATTCAAGGAAGCTTTCATCTATTTCGCCTGTCGCTGTATCAATTACACCATCAGCTAATGCCTGTTTTCGCGGAGCTTCGCTTCTGTTGTATGCTATAGTATATATATCAGGGCGGTTTTTCTTTAGTACCTTTGCTATTGAACCGCCGATTAGTCCAAGACCTATAAAACCTACTGTGAGTGTGTTCATCTGCAAGTAAGCCTCCTTACTATGATAAATTCAAGGTTGTTCTATATTTGAAATTTTCAGAATAAAACAACAATACTTTATTGCGTTGATTTATTATAGCACAACAATTATGGGATTTACAAGTTATTTTAATACGGAGGATTGCCAAACGCTGTGTTGACAAATAAGATACTTTGAAGTAAAATAAATTTAAAGCATATTTCTTGAAAAACTATGTTCTAAGTGTAACGAATGTTGCGCATCTCTTATTCATGAGTCTATGCTTTTATTCCATTAACATTGAGCAGAGGACGATTGTGTAAGGGGTGTCCGGCACCTGTCTGATGATGTCCTCTATGAATAACAGGGAGGTATCATTGATGAATCGTAAAAACAGTGGAAACGAAGAAATTCAAATTGTGAAGGAAATTAAGGCTAACCGCAAGTATAAGGATACGGTGTTCAGAATGCTTTTTTCAAACAAAGAGAGGCTGCTTGAATTATACAACGCTGTATCGGGAAAGCATTACGATGATGTAGATGGTCTTGAGATTGTTACACTTGAGAATGCGGTTTATATGGGAATGAAAAATGATTTGGCATTTCTTCTGGATACCAATATATATCTGTATGAGCACCAGTCAACGGTCAATCCCAATATGCCTTTGCGTGATTTGTTTTACATTTCGGCAGAGTACAGTGAACTGGTTGATATAAAGTCATTATATACGCCGTCTTTGATAAAACTGCCGACACCGAATTTTATTGTGTTTTATAATGGGGAAGCGGATACGGAGGATGTAAGTGAATACAGATTGTCAGATTCATTTATGACACCTGTGGATGACCCTGCACTTGAACTCAGGGTTCGTGTCTTTAATGTGAATTATGGAAGAAATGTCAAGTTGATGGAACAGTGTGGGTCACTGAGGGAATACGCGCAGTATGTGTCCTTGGTGAGAAGATATAAGAAAGAGACGGGTTCACTTGACGATGGAGTCAGATTAGCGATAGAGCAGTGTATCAGGGAAGGAATCCTTGAAGAATTTCTTCGAAAGAACCGTTCGGAGGTCGAGATGACGAGTATATTTGAGTATAATAAAGAGGAAGAGGACAGAAAGCTTTATGAGGCCGGCGTTGAACAGGGAATAGAGCAGACCAAGAAAAAAATGGCATGTTCGCTTTTAAAGGATAATATTCCACTTGAAAAGGTTGCGAAGCTTCTTGAGGTAAAGGTGAGCGATATTGAAAAGTGGAAGCTGGATATGAAATAGCCTGCGCTATGAGCAGTGTATTGCGCGAGTATAATGTATGCGTGAAGCAGTGTATAGTTTGAGATGTCATATTGTGATTGAGGGCTCCTGTGAGGGAGCTCTCCTTTATTTTGTCGATAAAAAAGCTCTTCCATTTTCTTTATTAATATGGTATTATATAGTGATTTATGATGTTTTTAACCAAGACAGTTTGGTATGAATGAACTGTTATATGGCGGATTGTAACGCCTGTTTAATTTAGTAAAAGATTTAGAAATGAGGAAAAAGATGTCCATAGACCAGAGTAAGATTCGTAATTTTTGTATTATAGCCCACATTGACCATGGCAAATCCACCCTTGCGGACCGTATTATTGAGAAGACCGGACTGCTTACAAGCCGTGAGATGCAGGCGCAGGTACTTGACAACATGGATATTGAGAGGGAGAGAGGAATAACAATCAAGTCCCAGACGGTACGTGTTGTATATAAGGCTCAGGACGGCGAGGAGTATATCTTTAACCTGATTGACACACCGGGACATGTGGATTTTAACTATGAGGTTTCAAGAAGCCTTGCGGCATGTGATGGAGCGATTCTTGTGGTTGATGCTGCACAGGGAATTGAAGCGCAGACGCTTGCAAATGTATACCTTGCACTTGACCATGACCTTGATGTCATTCCGGTCATCAACAAGATTGACCTTCCGAGTGCGGAGCCGCAGAGAGTGATTGATGAGATAGAGGACGTGATTGGGCTTGAGGCACATGACGCACCGCTTATCTCTGCCAAGAACGGAATAAATATTGATCAGGTGCTTGAAGCCGTTGTTCATAAGATTCCTGCACCGACAGGCTCGAAGGACAACCCTCTGGCAGCGCTTATCTTTGATTCGCTCTATGACCCTTACAAGGGTGTCATCGTGTTCTGCCGTATCAAGGAAGGCACGGTAAAGAAGGGCACCAAGATAAGGATGATGGCTACAGGAGCGGAGTTTGACACTGTGGAGGTAGGTTATTTCGGAGCAGGACAGTTTATACCATGCGATGAATTGACGGCAGGAATGGTTGGATATATAACTGCAAGTATCAAGAATGTTCGAGATACAAGAGTCGGTGATACTGTGACAGATGCAGAAAGACCTTGTGCCGAGCCGCTTCCGGGATACAAGAAGGTCAATCCGATGGTTTACTGCGGTATGTATCCGGCGGATGGAGCACACTATACCGATTTGCGCGATGCGCTTGAGAAGCTTCAGCTCAATGATGCGTCACTTCAATATGAGCCGGAGACATCGGTTGCACTTGGCTTCGGTTTCAGATGCGGTTTCCTTGGACTGTTACATCTTGAAATCATACAGGAAAGACTTGAACGTGAATATGACCTTGACCTTGTGACAACTGCGCCGGGCGTTATCTACAAGGTTCATAAGACGGATGGCACGGTCATGGAACTTACCAATCCGTCCAACCTTCCGGATCCATCGGAGATAGAGTTCATGGAGGAGCCTGTTGTGTCGGCAGAGATTATGGTTACGACGGAGTTTGTCGGACCGATAATGGAGCTGTGCCAGCAGAGAAGAGGTGTCTACCTTGGAATGGAATACATGGAGACAACGAGAGCGCTTCTCAAGTATGAGCTTCCACTCAATGAGATAATATATGATTTCTTTGATGCGCTCAAGTCGCGCTCAAGAGGTTACGCTTCGTTTGATTATGAGCTTAAGGGATATGTTCAGTCGAAGCTTTGTAAGCTGGATATTCTTGTAAATAAGGAAGAGGTCGATGCACTTTCGTTTATTGTGCATGCCGACAGTGCGGCAGAGCGAGGAAGAAAGATGTGTGAGAAGCTCAAGGACGAGATTCCGAGACAGCTCTTTGAGATTCCTATACAGGCTGCTATCGGCGGAAGAATCGTTGCACGTGAGACGGTAAAGGCTATGCGCAAGGACGTTCTTGCAAAGTGCTATGGTGGCGATATCTCCCGTAAGAAAAAGCTTCTTGAGAAGCAGAAGGAAGGAAAGAAGCGAATGAGACAGTTCGGCAATGTCGAGATACCGCAGAAGGCATTCATGGCTGTGCTCAAGCTTGATGACAATTAAAAATTTATTTGGAGGAAAAGATAATGGATTACAACAGACTTGCAGAGTTATGTCTGCCTGGCATTGATAAGACACCGGATTATTGGGAGAAGCAGTTTCCGGCAAGAGAGCTTAAGAAGGGAGCGCAGGTGACAAGACTTGCGCCTAGCCCTACAGGCTTTATCCACCTTGGAAATCTTTATGGTGCGCTTGCGGATGAGAGAATCGCACATCAGAGCGGTGGAACCTTCTATCTCAGAATAGAGGATACAGATGCCAAGAGAGAGGTTGAGGGAGCAGTTGATATCATCATCAATGTTCTCCGCTATTTCGGTATCGAGTTCGACGAGGGAGCAGGAATCGATAATCCTGAGATTAACAAGTATGGTCCTTATTTCCAGAGACAGAGAGCTGAGATTTACCAGACCTACGTTAAGGATTTAGTCAGAAAGGGGCTTGCTTACCCTTGCTTCTGTACAGAGGAGGAGCTCAACGAGATTAAGGAAGAGCAGATGAAGCATGACATCCTTACAGGATACCACACTAAGTGGGCTAAGTGCCGTAACCTCACTCTCGAGGAGGTTGAGGCTAATATAAAGGCAGGCAAGCCTTATGTTATGCGACTTCGTTCACAGGGCGTTGAGGGTAAGGAGGTTACATTTAAGGATACAATCAAGGGAGAAATCTCATTCCCTGAGAATATTCAGGATGTTATCATTCTTAAGTCGGACGGAATACCGACCTACCATTTTGCACATGCCATAGACGATCATCTTATGGGAACAACACTTGTAATCCGTGGTGAGGAGTGGCTTTCAAGCGTTCCTACACATATTGAGCTTTTCAATATACTTGGCTTTAAGAGACCTGATTATGCGCACACAGCTCACCTTATGAAGATGGAGCAGCTTGAGGATGGCACAATGAGCAAGAGAAAGCTTTCTAAGAGAAAGGACCCTGAGCTTTCACTTGATTTCTACCGCCAGGACGGATATCATCCTCACTGTGTAAAGGTATATCTTATGACACTCTTAAACTCCAATTTTGAGGAGTGGTATGACAAGCACCCTGATTCACCGATTGAAGAGTTCAAGTTCGACGTGCACAAGATGGCACAGTCGGGAGCGCTTTTTGATATGGATAAGCTTCACAACATCTGCCGCAACGAGTTTGCCAAGATGGATACAGATGAAATCTATGATTTTCTCTATGAGTGGAATAAGGAGTACAACAAGGATATGGTTGACGTCTACTTTAAGTCACCTGAGTACTTCAAGAAGGCTCTTGAGCTGTTTATGGGTGTAGGCCAGAAGAGAAGACGTAAGGATTTCGAGTATGCTAAGCAGATTATGCCTATGTTCTCATTCTTCTTTGACGAGACATTCGTTCCGAACTATGAGTTCAAGTATGACAATGCACAGGTTCGCGAGATTCTTGAGAAGTACCTTGCTTCTTATGACCACAGTGCAGATAACAACGGCTGGTTTAACAATGTAAAGGCAATCGCTGATGAGTGCGGATTTGCTTCCGATATGAAGGCATACAAGGCTAACCCTGAGAACTTCAAGGGAAGTGTTTCGGATGTAGCTGAGATTCTGCGTATTACAATCACCGGAGCTTCCAATTCACCTGATTTGTGGACAATTCTTCATATCATGGGTGAGGACAAGATGCGCGAGCGTATCAACAATATGCTTGGGAAGCTCAACTAATAAATGAGGTCTGAATGAGCTGTGATATAAAGACACAGAAGGGGATATATATACATATCCCCTTTTGCATTTCAAAATGTATATACTGCGATTTTTGCTCCGCACCGGCAGATGATGACACGAAGGAGCGATATGTCGATGCGCTGTGTGCTGAGATTGCGCATGCGGGAAAGGAAGCAGTAAAAAATGGTGACGATAGAAGCATAAGCACTATATTTTTTGGCGGCGGTACTCCATCGATTCTTTTACCACAGTTATTCATGAAGATAATGGGTGTGGTTCGCGATGCTTTTGCTGTGGCGGAGGATGCGGAGATTACTGTAGAGTGCAATCCGGGGACGCTTAATACTGAGAAGCTCACAGCATACAGGAGTATGGGCGTGAACAGGCTGAGTATAGGACTTCAGTCTCCGGATGACAGGGAGCTTAGGGCGCTGGGCAGGATACACACCTATGAACAGTTTGAGGAGTCATATTATGCTGCAAGGGAAGCCGGATTTGACAATATCAATATCGATATTATGTCGGCTATTCCTTACCAGACGGTTGCAGGATATCAGTCTAACCTTGAAAAGATAGTGAAACTTAACCCGGAGCACATTTCGGCATACAGTCTTATTGTTGAGGAGGGCACGCCACTTTTTGATATGGTTGAGCGCTCAGATGGGAAGATTATTCCGTCAGAGGATGAGGACAGGCAGATGTATGCGTTGACGAAGAAAATATTGGCGGATGCGGGCTACTACAGATATGAGATTTCAAACTATGCCAGACCGGGCTTTGAGTGCCGCCACAATATATCGTACTGGAAAAGAACAGATTATATAGGCTTCGGAGTGGCAGCAGCCTCACTTTTAAAGAAGTCGGAGTATTATCCGCAGTCAAGAAGATTTACGAATACGCCTGATTTAGAGAAGTATATTAAAAATCCTATTGGCAATCATAGTGAGGAGGAGCTTCTCACACAGAATGATGAGATGGAAGAATTCATGTTTCTTGGGCTTCGCATGATGGATGGAATCTCCACAGAGAGTTTTGAGGCTTCGTTTGGCAGAAGCTTTGATGAGGTCTACGGTGACATCGCTCAAAGACAGATTAGGCAGGGGCTTATTAAGCGCGAAGGCGGCAGGATAAGGCTTACAGATATGGGAATTGATGTAAGTAACACCGTTATGGCGGAATATATGCTATAATATATTTTCATATGGTTATTTAAGCTATTATAAGGAAGGTGTCAGAGTTTGAAAAGAAAATGTCTTAAATATATAGTAATGTTTGGTTTATGTCTCACAGTTCTTGCCGGCTGTTCAAAAAAAGCAGATGTGCAGCCTGAGAGCACCGAGGCTCCTACGGCGGAGGTTGAGGTTAAGAGCGGAACTACCATAGAGGACGGGGTACTGCTCGTGGGAATATCGTCAAGTCCGTATATAACAGAGGATGAGGATGGAAAGGTTGAGGGCTTTGAGATTGATCTTGCCAAGGCGATTGGTGAGTTGACTTTTCTTGATGTAAGGTTTGTCAGGATGAAGTATACAGGAATATATGCTGAGCTTGACACCAGCGCTTTTGACTGTGTGATAAGCGGAGTTGCTATATCTGATATAATTGACGATGTGTATGATTTCTCAGCTTCATATTATACGGATGACAACGGAAATGAACTGGCAGCTGTTGTGAAATCGGGAAACAATAAGCTTCTCAATGTCCTTAACAAATCTATAGCTATACTCAAAAACAACGGAAAGCTTGAAGAACTGAATGAGAAGTGGTTCCCTGTGGAGGAGACAACATCTGCTGAATGACAAAAAGTACTTGCATTTGTTGGAAAATAGTGATATATTAAGCAGGCTTTGTTAAACAAAGCCCCTATTTTCACAGTATTAAGAATAGAGGATTTTGCGAGATAAAGTCTGTATTAATATCCGAGTGTTCGTAACCATCCACTCGTAAAACAAAACTAAGGAGATTAAAAAATGAACAAGAAAGTATTATTTATCACTCAGGCAGCGGTAATTGCAGCCCTTTATGTTGTGCTTACTGAATTAGCAGCAGTTCTTGGCTTATCAAGCGGAGCTATTCAGGTAAGATTTTCGGAGGCGCTTACCATACTGCCTTATTTTATTCCTTCCGCCATACCGGGGGTAACGATTGGCTGTTTCCTTGCAAATATACTCACGGCAGGGGCAGTGCTTGATATCGTGTTCGGAACGATAGCGACACTTATCGGCTGTGTTGGCTCATATCTTTTGCGAAAGCATAAGTGGCTTGTTCCGCTACCACCGATTATCGCCAATATGCTTATAGTGCCATGGGTGCTCCAGACTGCCTACGGCGTCACGGATGCTTACTGGTATCTTATGATTACAGTAGGTGCAGGGGAGGTTATCTCATGCTATATATTCGGAATGATTCTCTTGTTTGCTCTTGATAAGCACAAAAAAGCAATATTCCGTCAATAAAAACTTTGTGACAAGGGGCTGGCTCCTGTCAAAGGAATGATAGCGGTTACATATCATTATAAATATAAAAAAGAAAATCCCGGTTTCATACATGAATTGAAATATGTCATGTATGAAACCGGGATTTTGCAGTATTTTCAATGATTATATATCAAGCTTGCTAAAGGGTATCACTGCGGGCGTGTCTGTAATATGTTCTCCGATGGTTTTTTCCATATATACCATATCATACCAACGATTGAATTTATAGCCGCAGTTGTGCAGGTGGGCGCAGATTTTAAAGCCCATATGTTCGTGGAAGTGTACGCTTGCCTGTGTAAGATATTCGTCCTCAACCTCAGTGTATGCCACACAGGAGTAGAGGTTTAGTATGTTCTGTTTCTTCAAAATATTCTCCATTATTCCGTACAGTTCACGTCCGATTCCCATGCCATGACAGTTATCTGAAAGGTATATTGAAAGCTCAGCGCACCATGAGTATGCGGCGCGCGGGTGGAAGGCGTGTGCATAGGCATAGCCGCTTATTTTGCCGTCGATGAGTACCGCAATGTAAGGAAACTTCGTGAGCACGTCACTAATGCGTGAGGCGAATTCCTCAACACTTGGAACTTCGTATTCGTAGGTTATCGCCGTATTTTTTACATAAGGTTCATATACCTTTAACAGCTCAGCAGCGTCATCGGTGGTTGCCAATCTGTAGGTTACATTAGATATTTTAGATTTAAAAAGCGTATCGTTATTCTGTGTGTTCATTGTGATTCCTCCAATTGTGGAATGTTTTCTAGGGATTATAACACCATTGTCGTGAAATGTCGAGAAATGAATTGAATTGCCAAAGAGGTACATTATGGTATACAATAACGGATGACATGAAAAATATAGCTGCGAAGATAAAAAAGGAAATTATATATGGCAAAGATATTGTTGGTTGAGGATGATGAAACGATTGTGAGGACGCTCAAGGATTTTCTGCACACGGAAGGGTTTGTTGTGGAAAATACGGACGGACAGAAGAAGGCGCTCAGTCTGCTTGAGGGGGCTGAGTATGACCTTGTCCTTTTGGATGTGTCCCTAAATGAAGGAAATGGATTTTCACTCTGTTCGGCGATAAAGAAGGTGAGGCAGCTTCCGGTGATTTTTTTGACCGCCTCCGGTGATGAGTTCAGCGTGGTGACAGGGCTTGATCTTGGAGCGGATGATTATATAGCCAAGCCGTTCAGACCGAGGGAGCTTGTGTCGCGCATTAACAGCGTGTTGAGAAGATGCGGAAAGAGCCAGAAGCTGTTTGACATGGACAACATAAGGGTTGATTTGGACAAGGGTGTTGTGTATAAGAATGGGCAGGACCTATATCTGTCGGCGCTTGAGTACAGGCTGCTGCTTGCGTTCATCAACAGCGAAGGAAAGCTTCTCACGAGGAGCAGGCTGCTTGAGGAGATATGGGATGTCGCGGGCGATTTTGTGAATGACAATACACTCACGGTGTATATAAAAAGACTGCGCGATAAGATAGAGGACAACCCGGCGCAGCCTAAGATAATAGTTACGGTCAGGGGAATGGGCTATAAGCTGGGGAAATAGCGTCAATTAAAATCAAGGAATATGAAAATTGAGACAGGCAGACAATGCCTGCTGTATGCAGGGGGGAAAAATGGTAAAGAATAAAGAAATCAGAAATTTTATTTTATCGGCAATTATTATCACTGCCGTTGTCGGGTTGGCAGCATTTCTTTTTAAGCTGCCGGCGTTCATAGCGGTGATTATTGAAGGAGTACTTCTTTTTTTACTTTGGTTTGTCGATATGCGAAAACGATACAGAAACATGGAAAAGATGGCACAGGAGATAGACCTGATTCTCCACGGAAAGGCAGTAGGCATGCTATCTGAGTACGAGGAGGGGGATATAAGCATACTGCGCAATGAGATTGCCAAGATGACCGTAATGCTAAGACAGCAGGCTGAACAGCTTGGCGATGAGAAGCATAAGCTTGCCGATGCGCTTGCTGATATATCACACCAGATAAGGACGCCGCTCACGTCACTCAATCTTATGCTTGAGGTACTGAAAAAAGAGGATGATGAGGAAAAGAAAAGCCGTATTATATTCGATATGAGGAGACAGCTTGAGCGTATTGATGGGCTGGTTGTCTCACTCTTGAAGCTTGCGAAGATGGACGCGGGGACGATAAAGCTTCAAAAATCGCAGGTAAAGCTTGATGAACTTGTAAAGGCAGCCCTGCAGCCGGTCGAGATTATGATGGAACTTAAGGGAATCACCACGAAGATTGATGTGAGCGGCAGCTTTATCGGAGATAAGGAATGGAGCAGTGAGGCACTTACCAATATACTTAAAAATTGCATGGAACATACAGCAGATGGTGGGACGATAACTGTATCGGGCTATGAGAATGCTGTCCATACGGAGCTTGTGATAGAGGATTCGGGAAGCGGGATAGCTGATGAGGACATACAACATATATTTGAACGTTTCTACAAGGGAAAGAATAATAAAAGTGACAGCTATGGCATAGGACTTGCCCTTGCGCGCTCCATCATTGCCGGACAGAATGGCACGGTCAAGGCGGAGAATGTGAAGGATACGGATGGAAATGTATGTGGTGCGAGGTTTATAATCAGATTCTATAAAGGGATAATATAGCGTGTCATATTATATGCAGCTTTGTGACAGATTTGTAATAATGCAGTCACCGAGCTGTAATTTTTTTATTGTATAGTTATAGCTGTTAAAAGACTTGTACAGAGCAGAGCAATGCGGTGCCGATATGATAGAGAGGACTGCTGGCTTTGGGTTAAAAAGTATTATGATTAAGGAGCAGACTGATGGAGATTTTAAGAGTGGAGAATTTGAGGAAGGAATACGGCAGGGGAGAGGCGCAGGTCAACGCGCTTGACGGCATTTCTTTTTCGGTGGAAAAGGGCGAGTTTGTTGCGATAATAGGACCTTCCGGGTCAGGAAAATCGACACTTCTTCATATTTTAGGAGGGGTCGACAGACCAACCTCGGGAAAGGTGTTCGTAAATAATGAGGATGTCTATAGGAGAAATGAGGAGCAGCTTGCGATATTCAGAAGGCGCGAGGTAGGGCTGATATATCAGTTCTACAATCTTATCCCGGTGCTTGATGTCGTCGAGAATATGACACTTCCTGTCCTTATGGATGGAAGAAAGGTGAATGCTGAGAGACTTAATGAGCTGTTAGCTGTGCTCAAGCTGTCGGACAGAAAGCACCATCTGCCTAATGAGCTTTCAGGAGGCCAGCAGCAGAGAGTGTCCATAGGCAGGGCGCTTATGAATGCTCCGTCGGTGATGCTTGCGGATGAACCGACCGGAAACCTGGATTCAAAAAACAGTCAGGAGATTGTGGAGCTTTTGAAGATGTCCAATAAAAAGTATGATCAGACCCTCATCATTATAACACATGATGAGAACATAGCATTGCAGGCGGATCGAATCATTGCAATAGAGGACGGAAGGATTACGAGGGACGAGAGGACAAGAAATTGAATATATTTAATAAGGTTACATTAAAAAGCATGAAGAAAAATCCTGTGAGGACAATGGTTACAATCATAGGAATTATTATATCAACGGCGATGTTCACAGCGGTCACAACGCTGACGATAAGTCTGTATTCCTTTGTTTACAGGACGGAGATATATGACTCCGGAAGCTGGCATGTGGGGTTTGAGTATAAGGGCTACGATGAGTACGCCGGCTGGACGCAGAGTGGGAAGGCAGAGAAGCTGGCGGCGGCGAGGGTGCTCGGGTATGCACAGAGCGGTTCGGAGAATGAGGACAAACCGTATATATATCTTGAGAGTGTTGAGGACAATTTTTATGATATCATGCCGGTTCATATAACTTACGGCAGACAGCCGGAAAACTCAGGCGAGATTTTACTTCCGAATCATCTTCAGAGCAACGGAAATGTGAAATACAGTATTGGTAGCACGGTGGTACTTGAGCTTGGAAAGAGATATGGTGTCGACGGGGACGGAAATCCGGATATGGAATATGAGCTTTCACAGGAAAATCCTTTCACGGACAAGGAAATCCTTGTGCCAGATAGAACCTGTGAGTACACGGTTGTGGGCTTTTATGATAGACCAAGCTTTGAAAACTACAGTGCGCCGGGCTACACGGCACTGACCTGTGGTGAGCCGATGGACGATACAGCAGCAAGGTACAGCTTTTATGTGCGTCTGCAAAAGAAATATCTGTCCGAGGTGTGGTCGATGGGCGAGGACACCGGCGATGCCGGAATTACGAATTACAATAATACGGTGATATCCATAGAGGGCTCAATCATGTATGAGAATGTGGCTGCCCTGTTTACACTGCTTGTCGTGATTTTTGTGGCGATTATCATTGTGGGTTCCGTTTCTATGATTTACAGCGCATTCTCAATATCGGTCGGTGAGAGGACGAAGCAGTTCGGTCTTTTGACGTCTGTCGGGGCTACCAGAAAACAGCTTAGACGTATGGTGTTTGGCGAGGCAGCTATGGTTTCACTCATAGGTATTCCGGCAGGCGTTGTGTGCGGAATTATCGGTATAGGCATCACACTTCATTTTGTGGGAAACAAGTTTAACTATATTCTCACCAGCCCGTATTCGGTCAATTTAGTGATTAACGTCTATGCGATATTTGCGGCGGTTGCCATCTCACTCATAACGGTTGCGGTATCGGCTGTCATACCGGCTGCGAGGGCGACTAGAGTGTCCGCCATTGACGCTATAAGACAGCACAAGGACATAAAAATTCCACGCTCGAGATGGCATGCCGGCAGAAAGTATCGCATTACGCAGAAGCTTTTCGGTATGCCGGGAATGTTGGCAAGAAGATATTTTTCCAGGAGCAGGAAAAAGTACCGCGTGACGATTTTTTCACTGTCGATGAGCATTACGCTTTTCATAGTGACCAGCTCATTTTGCAGCTATCTCAAGGGCTATGTCGGAGATAATATAAGTGTGGGAAACTACGATCTGCGATATACGGTAAATGAGGAGGACATAGCAAAGCTTGACGGAAGGCTTGAGGCGATACTTAGTGCCGACGGCGTGCTTGACGCTTCATACTGTTCATGGAATTATAATTATAGCATAATATCGGATAAGGAGGATATCAGCGACAGCTATTTGCGGTACAGGGCAGAAAACGGTGGATTGATTGATAATGAGGATTTGGAGGTGGAAGCTGGCACTTATCATATGGGTAGTTCGGGCGGATTCGTTGAGAACGCAATGGCGTTGTTCATAGACGATGAACAGTACGGTAAATGCCTTGATGAGCTTGGAATAACGGACGATGAGTTTAAGGACTATGAGAACGCTCCGGTAATATTAAAGAATACGGTAAACACTGTGGAATATCAGTATGACAGTGAATCGGGCAAGTACCGCTGTTACAACGTAAATTACGATTTAGTAAATGAGAATGTAAAAATTATTACGGTAAAATGCGCGGAAGATGAAGAGCCGATACAGTTACCGATCGGAAAAATAGTCGGAGAGCTGCCGTACACATTTGAGAGCTTCGGCTATCAGATTGTGCTGCTTTTCCCTTACAGTTCCAAATATAATGCGATGGGGCAGAGGGCAGGTACACAGTACTTCTTCATAACGCAGGATGGTGACGTGCATGATAAGATGGTTGCAAGTGTGAAGGAAAAACTGACTGAGGCGGGCTATAATGCAAGTAACTATTCCTTCTATGACCCGTATGAATATATCAATCAGCGCAAGAACCTTCTTGTGCTTATAAATGTATTTTCCTACGGATTTATAACGCTCATGGCGCTCATATGTGTCGCAAATGTGTTTAATACGATATCAACAAACATATCTCTAAGAAGAAGGGATTTTGCGATGCTTCGAAGTGTCGGGTTGCCATACAGCGGCATTAAGAAGATGATGGTGTTCGAGTGCCTGCTCTATGGTATACGTTCCATAATATTTGCCGCACCGGCTTCAATAGTTCTGTCATATTTGATATATGAGGCTTATGGCGGTTCGGGCGAATTTGCATTTGGATTTTTTATCCCCTGGTATGCTGTTATGATATCGGTTGTCGGTGTGTTCGTTGTGGTAGGCATATCGATGGCGTATTCGGTGACAAAAGTAAAAAAGGATAATCTGATCGATGAGTTAAAGAACGAGAATGATTAAGAAAATTATGTCATTTATAAAATTAATTGGCAATAAATGATGCAAATAGCATTGTGAAAATAATTATGAGGTGATACAATGATATGATATCAGGGTCAAAAGGTCAAAAAGCCGTTCGTGCCTGCACGATTAGCTTTTTGACCTTGGAACCCGCAAAACTTGAGTTTTGTAATTATCTGCATCAAATATAAAGAGGAAAATATATGATATCTGTAGCGAAGTTAGATGATGTTATAAAAAATATGGGTAAACGCACGGGCTATGAGCTTATCGGTGAGAAGGACGGCTGTGTCAACGGCTGCCGATGTGGGGTATCCGTGTACACGCGTGAGGAATATGACTTTGCTCATGCGGGGGCACATGATGACCAGGAGGGCTTCTTCGTCCTTGAGGGACGCGGAAGGGCGATGGTCGGGGATGATGAGATTGTGTTAGAGCCGGGAGTGTGCTTCGTGGTTCCCGCAGGAGTGAAGCACTGCATGAAGTGTGAGCAGGATAGTGGGTTCTGTAAGGTGTTCTGGTTTCATGCGGCGGTTTAGGGAATGCAGAGCGTAGCTGCCAAGGGTTGAACTGAGGCGGATTTGAAGCTCGCTAATGCCCGGAAACAGGGACTCTACCGCTGGTCGGTTGTGAAAAAAGCATAGTTATTATATATTTAATGCAGATAGAAGCAATAGGAGGACGGACTTGTGTATTGATATGCTCACTGTCTACTTGACATGGGCATATCAGATTTCATGTACGACGGCTTTTGTCTGCATTATTTATGTATCGAAAGGAACTGATGGCAGATATGGAAAGTAATAATTATGAAAATTGTGACAGAAGCAATGCAGGCTATGAAAATTATGAGATTGACAGGGCAGCGTTCGGCGCGTTTGTTGCAACGCAGAGAAAGGAGAAGGGCTATACGCAGAAGGAGCTGGCAGACAGACTTTTTGTGTCGGACAAGGCGGTAAGCAAGTGGGAGAGAGGCTTGAGCTTTCCTGATATATCGCTTCTGGTTCCGTTGTCACAGGCTCTTGATGTTACTGTGATGGAGCTGCTGCAGGGAAGGAAATTTGAGGCTGAAAGGAAGGATGACTTGAGGCTTGACCTTAGTGAGGTGGAACAGCTTGTAAAAAGGGCGGTCATGTTTTCCGAGGAGACCAATGAGGAAAAAAAGCTTCGCAGGAAGAAGAACGGCGCTATATTTGCTAAGCTTCTGGCTGTATCAGTGGCAGAGGTGATTGTCTGTGCGGTGCTGTTATTCTATATATTGGCAAATGAGAGAAATCCGCTGTATATCAACTGTATTACATGCTTTGGCACATTGGAGATACTTGGGATAGTGTTTGGAGTCCATATCTGGCTGTTTATGAAGGACAGACTTCCTTCATATTACGATGAAAACAGAATAAGTGAATATGCAGACGGGATGTTCAGGATGAGCATGCCGGGCTTGTACTTCAATAATAAGAACTGGAAGCCTATCACCGTAGTACTTAAGAAATGGAATGCAGCTGTGCTGGTGGGAGTTCCGCTTTGGTGTATATTTATGCTGCTTTTTATTAAAGAGTGGAGTGTGGCACTTATGTTTTCGCTGGTTGTGCTTGTAATATTTTTGTTCGGGTTGTTTGTTCCAGTGTATGTGGCTGGGAGAGAAAAGGGTGCTTGATTTATCAAGCACCCCGGTGTATAATTATCATAGAAAGTGAATCGGATGTAAAATCCGATTTGCCCTCAGTTATTGCATTAAGAAATAGCAACGCCTTGGTCGGGGGATGCTATTTCTTTTTGTTATAATGATTGTCTATATAAGACAGAGCCGAAATTATTACTAACAATAAAGTCAAAATCTCCATTGTGTTCATAGGGCACCACCCCCTTATGTACTAGAGGGCATTTATAACAATTGAAAATTACATCCTGCTTTCTGGAATTATACAATTATATTATATCATACACAGAACAAATGTTCAATGAATAAATTCAAGATTATAACAATTCTTAATTAACTAATATAGAATAGCAGAGCTGCTTATTGCAGCTCTGCTATTTTTGTAAGTGCGACATATATTGCGCTTATTTTGTACCAGGTCGGGTAGTCAACCACGCCCGTTTGAGGAAGATTGAATATTTTCTGGAACTGTCTTACAGCCTCCTGTGTGGCCTCACCGTAGATTCCGTCCACGGCAACCTTAGGTATGTTGGTATAGGTGTTGGCGATGGTGTTAAGCTGCTCCTGAAGCTGGCGCACCTTCTCGCCGGAGGAGCCGATGGTCAGCTCATAGCCGGGGTAGGAGGCGGGGATACCGCTGATTTCCTCGGCTGTGTTGATGTAGGCGGAGCTCCCGTAGTAGTAGCGCAGGATTTCTATGTCGCTGTAGCCGTCATCGCCTAGAGCCTTGCTTCCCCACTGGCTCATAGCGTTAGGGCAGGATACGCGCTTGCCGTCGCAGTACTGTGTGAGTATCGGCTGTTTTACATTCGGGCGGGAGATATAGTTGGCAAATATTTCATCGACGATGCGGGATATGCTGTCAAAGATATTGCGCCCATATATCCACTTGTGGTCATACGCCGTTGAGGTGGTTATTGTAAAGTCATAGCCCTTGTTCCTGTACCATTCCGTGTACACACGGTTGAGAGTGAAGGACATTATAGCCGTGATGTTTGCGCGGAGCGTAGCCTCAGGCCATGTGGAATAGATTTCACTGCTTGCGACATTCTTTATATAGTCGGCGTAGCGCACATAGTAGTCTGTGGCGGAGGAGTTGGATGGGACACCATCATGCACTACGACATATTCGGGGATGACAACACGGCTGAGCACGATTTCGCCGGAGCTTCGGATTGGTTTTATCTCATCCTCAGGAATTTTCGGAGGAAAGACGCCCCATAAGGTGTTGGCAGGAATATTGATTACGCTTGCCGATGTGTTCGGGAGTATCGGGTTAAGGCGCACAGGCTGGACGGACAGCTCACCGGAGAATATCTCTGAGCCCGATATAGTGGTTGGCTCATAGCCCGGAGCTGTGATGATGATATTGTATTCTGAGTAGGGCTGTACATCTGATGCCGGGTCCTCGCTGTAGCTTCGTGGCGGTGCGGCAAGGTCAATCTCCTCGGTCATGCCGTTGGAGTCGGTCGTGAGCTGCTCAAGCGTATCCTGCGGGTCGCCGGCGTAGGATATGGACACGCTTGCACCGTCGATAGGGCGGTTGTTCACGCGGTCGGTCACATCGACCATGAGCTGCCCTTCCTCCTCCTGTGCGAAATGAAAGCGTTCTTTTTTTATGAGCATGAAAACCTCTGTTATGAAAACATAATTTGTATCAGTATATGCAGATGAGTTAAGTATGTGAGTGTTCAGGGGTCAGCATTCCGGGATTTGATGGAAGATTGTTTTCAATGAGAAATAAGTACTAAAATAAAATATCCTTGATATAAATGCTTGATTTTTTCCAATTATTTATATACAATAGTTAAAAAATAGACAAACGGGAGCTTGTGTGACAGGCTGAGAGGAAGGTATGACCTTCGACCGGTAACCTGATTTGGGTAATGCCAACGTAGGGATATGCTTGTATTATGTTTTTATGTATATTTTTGGCGGGAGCGACCGGATTAGGAGCTTCCGCTATTTTTTTTTACATTAATATTTTCAAAGGAGAAAATGAAAATGAAAAAGGGTCTTTTAAAAATGGTGGTATTGTCAATGCTTGTAGCACTGGGAGTTGTTATCTCACCGATTCTGAGGGTTGAGGGAATGTGTCCAATGGCGCATTTTATCAATATTGTGTGTTCTGTATTTTTAGGACCATGGTATTCACTTCTTTGTGCAACACTGATAGGAATTATCAGAATGATAACAATGGGTATTCCGCCGTTAGCACTTACAGGAGCAGTATTCGGGGCATTTTTGTCGGGAGTTTTTTACAGAATATCAAAGGGAAAGCTGATCTGCGCCGTTCTTGGTGAGGTTATTGGAACAGGCATTATCGGTGCGATTGTCTCATATCCTGTCATGACGTTTATCTGGGGAAGAGAAGGACTTTCCTGGTTATTCTATGTGCCTTCATTTATATGCGGGACATTGATCGGAGGAAGTATTGCGTATGCGTTTCTTCGTAAGCTTGCGGATAATGGAATGCTCACCAACATTCAGAATATGCTTGCCTCGAAGAGCTACAGCTATAAGAGCGGAATTATATCCAATGCATTTACAATAGCTGCTTTTGGAGCCGTTTCATTCGTTGTGATTGCTTTTGTGGAGAAGGCATTAGATCTTACAGGAGTTGTGTGGGGATATCTTCCGTATGTATCAATAGTCGGATTCATGCTTGCAGCGGTAATTTATCTGGTTGTGAAGAAGATTGGACAGGTAAAGGAAAAGGATGCACAGGTGACTGGTGCAGTGTAAGTAGCTTGAAAGGTTTATGAATCTGTATCCCACAAAAATCTAAATTGGAAGAAATGAAAGGGAGCGTATGCTTTGAAGAAGCAGATAAAATGTATAAGAAATAAAGTTAAAGACAACATGCCGCTCATACATTGTATAACAAATCCGATATCCATAAACCAGTGCGCCAACGCACTGCTGGCGATAGGAGCTCGTCCTATAATGGCAGAACATCCTAAAGAGGTCAGGCAGATAACTTCCACGGCACAGGCGGTTTTGTTGAATCTTGGGAATATAACCGATGTGCGCATGGAAGCTATGAAGCTTTCACTTGCTGCCGCAAAGGAAAAGAATATTCCTGTTGTGTTAGATGCGGTGGGGATTGCGTGTTCTGATCTTCGAAGAAATTATACAAATGAGCTTTTAAATATAGGTATTCCGGAAGTAATAAAGGGAAACTATTCGGAGATAAACGCACTGTATTGTGATATGTATAGCAGTGCAGGAGTCGATGCGGATGAAAAGATTGATATTGGCAGTATAGATAGAGCAGCGATGACGTTGGCGGAAAAATACAACACAACAATCCTTGCAAGTGGGAAAACGGATATTGTTACAGATGGAAAGCAACTTATACATATAAAAAATGGAACAAGGCAGTTGGCAAGTGTAACTGGAACAGGTTGTATGCTTGGATCATTGTGCGCAGCATACCTATCGCAGACCGGTATATTGCAGTCAGGCGGACTTGAGGCGGCCATGACTGCATGTGTGGTGCTTGGAATATGCGGGCAGCTTGCACAGACAGATGAAGGGAACGGAACATTTATGGTGCGGCTTATGGATTATCTTACAACGCTTACGCATGGACAGGTGGATGAATATATCGAAGTAAATTAGCAGGAATGCCGGTAGCTGAGGAAAAGATTATTTTGTCAATCATTAAGAAAGGGCTTTGATTATGGGCAGTGGAAAAGATTTTGATACTAAGATTTATTTTATAACGGATAGTACAGGCTTTGCTGAAGATGAATTCATGTGGAGGGTCGAGTCGGCACTTCAGGGCGGAGTGAATATAATGCAGCTCAGGGAGAAGAACAGGACAACCAGGGAATATATTCTACTGGCTGATAAGGTACATATTATTGCAAAAAAATATAATGTGCCACTTATAATTGATGACAGAATAGATGTAGCGATGGCAGTTGATGCCGAAGGGGTACATCTTGGACAGAGTGACATGCCGGTATATATTGCGAGAAAAATACTTGGAGACAGTATTATCATAGGAGCGACAGCGAAAACTGTGCCGCAGGCTGTAGAGGCATATGATCAGGGAGCAGACTATCTTGGAGTAGGTGCGATATATCCGACAACAACGAAGGTCAAGACCGTGCTTACATCCACAGATACCCTTAGAGATATATGTGCAGCAGTTCCGATTAAGGTGAATGCGATTGGCGGACTTAATAAGAATAATATTGATATTTTGCAGGGGATTCCGATAGCAGGTATATGTGCAGTGTCAGCGATTATGAAAGCAGGAAACCCTAAGCTTGCAGTGGAAGAACTTAAATGCAGAGTAGTGGAACTTGGCTTAGGTAACTTTAAGGAGGTATAGGAAAAATGGAGATAAAGAAGCTGAAAACTGCACTCACGATTGCCGGGAGTGATTCAAGTGGTGGTGCAGGTATTCAGGCAGATATAAAGACAATGCTTGCCAATGGTGTGTATGCCATGAGTGCAATCACTGCAATGACAGCACAGAATACCATGGGTGTACGGGCAATTCAGGAATCTACACCGGATTTTTTAAAGGAACAGCTTGACGCGGTATTTGAAGACATTTTTCCGGATGCGGTTAAGATAGGAATGGTTTCATCGGAAGACTTGATTACTGTGATTGCGGACAGACTAAGGCATTGCAAGGCGCGGAATATTGTGCTTGACCCTGTGATGGTAGCGACAAGTGGTTCATCGCTTATGAAGAGTGAGGCAGTAGGAACAATGATACAGGAGCTTTTTCCGCTTGCTGCAGTCATCACACCTAATATTCCGGAGGCACAGGTTTTATCAGGTATGCCAATAGCAGATAATATGGGCATGATAAATGCAGCACGAAAAATATATGACAGCTATGGCTGTGCGGTTCTCCTGAAAGGAGGACACAGCGTGAGCGATGCAAATGACTTACTGTTTAAAGATGATAAAATCACATGGTTTGAGGGTCAACGAATCGACAATCCTAACACTCACGGAACAGGCTGCACACTTTCAAGTGCCATCGCCTCAAATCTTGCCAAAGGCTATAGTCTCACTGATTCAGTGGCAAGGGCTAAGGAATATATTTCACATGCGCTTGCATCAATGCTCGATCTTGGACATGGCTCAGGACCGCTTGACCATGGCTGTGTCATTGGGGCCGGTTCTTTGTGGTATTAGGGAGGGGTCATTCAAGTCCCTGCCCGGAGAACTTTATAATAGGCATAAAGGCAGAAAATTGCAATTGCAAATCATAATTATAGAAATAGGAGAAAAGTTAAAATGAGAGAATACGCAACACAGATGGAGGCAGCAAGAAAGGGAATTATAACTCCGGAGATGAAGATTGTGGCAAAGAAGGAGTATCGTACAGAGGAGGAGATAAGAGAGTGGGTTGCCAAGGGACAGGTCGCAATATGTGCAAATAGATTACATACCTGCATAGACCCTAATGGTGTCGGTTCAATGCTCAGAACCAAGATAAATGTGAATCTTGGAGTATCACGCGACTGCAAGGATTATGATGTTGAGATGAAGAAGGTACAGGCAGCGGTTGACATGGGGGCAGAGGCAATAATGGATTTATCCTCTCATGGAAATACGCAGCCGTTCCGCCGCAAGCTTACATCTGAGTGCACAGCGATGATAGGAACGGTTCCGGTATATGACAGCGTTATTCACTATCAGAGGGATCTGGCGACACTTACAGCGAAGGATTTCATAGATGTTGTAAGGCTGCATGCACAGGATGGGGTTGATTTTGTTACACTTCATTGCGGAATTACCAGAAAGACTATAGAGCAGATTAAGAAGCACAAGAGAAAGATGAATATTGTTTCAAGAGGAGGCTCACTGGTATTTGCATGGATGAGCATGACCGGTGAGGAAAATCCGTTTTATGAATATTTTGACGATATTCTTGATATCTGCCGTGAATATGATGTTACAATCTCCCTTGGAGATGCATGCAGACCGGGATGCCTTGCAGATGGAAGTGATGTATGCCAGATAGAGGAATTAGTCCGTCTTGGCGAGCTTACAAAGCGTGCATGGGCGAAGGATGTTCAGGTTATGGTTGAAGGGCCGGGTCATATGCCTATGGATCAGATTGAGGCAAACATGAAGATTCAGCAGACTATATGCATGGGTGCACCTTTCTATGTGTTAGGGCCTATTGTGACAGATATAGCTCCGGGTTATGACCATATAACATCTGCAATAGGAGGTGCTATCGCTGCCGCCTCAGGAGCTGCATTTCTCTGTTATGTTACACCTGCTGAACATCTCGCGTTACCTAATGTCGATGATGTGAAGCAGGGAATTATCGCTTCACGCATTGCTGCACATGCGGCAGATATTGCAAAAAAGATACCTCATGCGAGGGATTTAGATGATGCGATGGGGGATGCAAGACGTACATTTGATTGGGAGAAGCAGTGGGAATGTTCAATAGACCCTCAGACGGCAATGGCTATCCGCGACAGCCGTGCACCTGAGCAGGAGGATAGCTGCTCAATGTGCGGAAAATTCTGTGCAGTCAGAAGCATGAACAAGGCATTAAATGGGGAGTATATCGATATTTTATAAAATAAATGCGAAGCATCGATTTTATATGGGCAGGCAGCGAAGCGGATTGCGAATATCATTGACAATCAGGTGGAGCCATTGTGGTGGTTCTTGATTACAAACTTACAAATGAATATGATAAGAAATTGATGATAAAGGGATGCCTGAATCTTACACATATATCCAATGCCGGAAAGAATAAGCATTGATGAGTGTAATTTTCAAGTATCCTTTTTTAGATTTGACAGAGATATAAGTTGGTTAAATAAAAGGATTGACATTGTCAGTTGTAAAAATTAACATAGAAAGTGAAAAACAAAAGTATACCTATAGTCGGCAGCAAAACAGCAGAATGAAGTAATTGTTCGGCTGAAGTATATGCTTTGCAATAGATATATAATACGTGAAAGAAATGAGGGAACACGATTTGCAGGAAAAGATAATGATTGTCGATGATGAGGCGGCGATAGCGGATCTTGTGGAGGTCTATTTAAAGAATGAGGGTTATGACGTGTTTAAGTTCTACCGTGCGACGGAGGCACTTGACTGCGTGCGCAGTGAGGAGCTTTCGCTTGCCATACTTGATGTGATGATGCCTGATATGGACGGTTTTACGCTTTGCAGACATATAAGGGAGGAGCATTTTTATCCCATAATTATGCTTACGGCGAAGGTTGAAGATATGGACAAGATAACAGGGCTTACACTGGGCGCTGATGATTACATAACTAAGCCGTTTAATCCATTGGAGCTTGTTGCGAGAGTCAAGACGCAGCTAAGGAGGTACACAAGGTACAACAACAGTACAGGAGTGGTTGAGAACAAGCAGACAGAGGAGTACGATATACGCAGCCTGCATATAGAAAAGGAGAGCCATCTGTGCACCTTTAACGGAAAGGAGTTATCGTTAACACCTATAGAGTTCTCAATTTTGTGGTATCTGTGTGAACGCCGCGGAAAGGTTGTGTCATCGGAGGAGCTGTTCGAGGCAGTGTGGGGTGATAAGTATCTTGACAACAACAACACGGTCATGGCGCATATAGCCAGACTTCGCGAGAAGCTCAATGAGCCGGCAAGAAAGCCAAGGTTCGTAAAGACGGTCTGGGGGGTTGGATACAAGATTGAATAGCAATAACAATTACAATAAAAATAACGACAAGAATAAAAATAACGCTGATAATAACAATAAGAAAAGGCGTGCCATAAGAAGCCGTGTTTCGCGCACACTGGTATGGCAGTATTTTCTGGCACTTGTTATATATACGGTTTTATATGTTGTGCTTGGTCTTGCCGGGATACAGCTTGCAATAAAAATATCGTGGCGGACTACTCCGCTGTACTATATCGGTATATTTGTGCAGGAATATTTCATGGCATTCGTGGTTGGATTCTATGCAGCCGGAATAGTCATGCTGACGTACTATTTTATGAGCAAGCCGTTAAGATATTTGGATGACATCATAGATGCCACCGGGCAGATGCTTGAGAACAAGGACGAGGTTATTGTGCTTCCAAAGGCGATGAGAAATGTTGAGGACGAGCTAAATATGCTTCGCGAGCAGTCGGTAAAAAATGAACTGATTGCCAGAGCCGCAGAGCAGAGGAAAAATGACCTCATTGTGTATCTGGCGCATGACCTAAAGACACCTCTCACAAGCGTCATAGGCTATCTTAATCTTCTGGTTGACGAACCGGACATATCCGCCGCAACGAGGGCGCGGTATACCGGGATTGCGCTTGAAAAGGCTGAGAGGCTAGAGGAGCTTATCAACGATTTCTTTGACATAACAAGGTTCAACCTTACAACGCTCACACTTGACATGGAGAACACGAACCTGTCGATGATGCTTGAGCAGATAGCATTTGAGTTCAGACCGCTGCTTGCGGATAAGGAGTTAGAGATTGTCACGGAGCTAGAAAGCAATGTAAATATCATGTGCGACAGGGATAAGCTTGAGAGAGTGTTCGACAATCTGCTAAGAAATGCCATAAACTATAGTTACAATGGCACGAAGATAATTCTTTCGATGAAGAGGGACAATGACAATGTGCGGATTGTAGTGAGCAATGTTGGAAAGACGATACTTCCAGAGAAGCTTGCGAGGATTTTTGAGCAGTTTTACAGGGTGGATTCGTCGCGTTCCACCTCCACGGGAGGCTCAGGACTGGGGCTTGCGATTGCCAAAGAGATTGTTGAGCTTCACGGCGGAACCATAGAGGCGGCGAGTGCGGACGAAAAGATAGTGTTCACTCTGACGCTTTCGTCATAAAATCGTAAGAATTTCATGGGAAAATCATAAGAAATTTAATAGCATTGCCGAATATATGGGGCGCTCTGTTCTGGTACATTTATTGTATCGGAGCGGAGCGCTTTTTTGTACGAAGCAAGATGTTCTAAGAACATCTAAGCTTCTCCCAAAAGTCGTGATATGCATAAATATAACATGTTGTACACAGTTAAGTTTACTAAGCATGTTTTGACATCGGAAGCTGATTAAAAAGCCCGTTTTAGAATATATGGAAATGAGGAAAGAGTATGGATAGGGAATCAGGTATTAAGAATGTGCTTGTGATATTCGGGGGATGTTCACCGGAGTATGGGGTGTCGCTGCAGTCGGCTGCGGCTGTGATAAGAAATATTGACAGGGATAAATATATGCCTGTGCTTGTCGGAATCACAAAGGCTGGTGACTGGTATTACTACGATGGTGATGTTCAGAATATAGAGAATGATTCATGGTGGAATGAGAGCTGTAGGAGGGCGGTCATATCACCGGACAGGAGCAGGCATGAGCTTGTTATCATAGATAATTGTACAACAAGCTATATAAAAATAGACGCCGCTCTGCCGGTACTGCATGGCAAGAACGGTGAGGACGGTTCGGTGCAGGGATGTCTGTCGGTTGCAGGCATACCTGTTGCGGGCTGTGGAATACTTGCCTCCGCGCTGTGCATGGACAAGGACAGAGCGCACAGACTGGTTGGAGAGGCAGGAGTGAGAGTTCCGAAGGCGATGGTTGTGAACAGTGAAAATGCTATGGAAGCGGTTGCAAAGTTCGCCGATATTGTGGGCTTTCCTCTTTTTGTCAAGCCGGTGAAGGCGGGCTCATCCTTCGGAATAACCAAGGTGTGCAAGGACAGCGAGCTGTGCGCCGCTGTAAAGAAGGCTTTTGAGTACGATGACAGCGTGATTATAGAGGAAAATATAGATGGCTTCGAGGTTGGCTGTGCCGTGCTTGGAACGGACAAGCTGATTGTCGGAGAGGTCGATGAGATTGAGCTTTCAGAAGGATTCTTTGATTTTACCGAAAAATATACACTCAAGACATCGAAAATTCATGTGCCGGCGCGTGTGGACGGAGAGACCGCACAGAGGATAAAGGCTACAGCCCGGAAAATATATAGGGCGTTGGGATGTTCGGGCTTTGCGCGTGTAGATATGTTTCTCACAAATGATGGTGAGATAGTCTTTAACGAGGTCAACACCATTCCGGGATTTACGGAGCACAGCAGGTATCCGGGGATGATGAGGGCTGCCGGAATTGAATTTAAAGAGGTAATTGACAGGATTCTGGGGCAGGTTTTGTAATTACCTAAGTACCTAATTGGTGATAAGGAGAGACAGTATATGAAGAGAGTGATTATGCCGGTACAGCAGGCGCAGTGTGGCAGGCTGGTGCTTGTAAATGATAAGCATGGGTTAAATGGCGTGAGCGGGCGCTTTTTGGAGCTGGAGGATATAGGTGCTTCGCCGTGGGGAGAGAGTGTGCTGCTTGAAAGTGAGGCTGCGGCTTGGCTAAACAAGCTTATGGAAGCGATTGATGGATGGAAATATATTGTGCCCGTGAGTGGATACCGTTCGCAGGCGCAGCAGCAGAAAATCTGGGATGACAGTGTGGTCGACAGCGGGCTTGAATTTACCGAAAAATATGTGGCTGTTCCGGGGCACAGTGAACATCAGACCGGACTTGCCATAGACCTTGGACTTAGGCAGGATAAGGTCGACTTCATCCGCCCGGATTTTCCG
>CAUCXT010000009.1 GCA_958446835.1 uncultured Eubacterium sp. | reverse complement strand
GTTGGGGAGAAATGCGTTCAACTTTTTGTGTCCAAGGTATTGACATAGGTCCAAAATTTGTAATTTATGTGAAAATACTGTGAAAGGCTATTGCGCCGCACCTCAAATAAAACAATTGAAAACTTTTGTCTTTTTCGCTATATTGTTTTATATATGCGTGTACATAAGGTCACATATTCTGGCTCTGAATACGTCTGCTTCACGCATATATTTTAGTTCCGGCAAATGAAAAGCAAAACTCACACAGCGTATAGCAATCTCACGCCTGGCTTTTTTGCCGCCATTGACTTGTATCAATAAAAGGAGTCTCTATGGATTTAAAACATTACACACATAATCTTATATATGAAGGAAAAAATATACCGCTTTCCGACAATCTGGCACGCTTTAAGATTGTCTGCCCTGAATACGCTCCGCATGAGATAGAGGTAAAGCCATACCCTATGCCTGCAAGCGAGCATATTTTTGCACTTATGTGGGATATAAGCCCGCAACATGTTGTATCGGCGACACTGCTGCCTTCCGCCTCACATTTTCTCTATTCCAAGGAATTTACACCGGGTATGAAAACGCAGATGCACTCACATGAATATCTTGAATTATTCTATATAATAGATGGCGAGTACCGGCAGAAAATCCTTGGAAATGAATACGTTTTCCACAAGGGTGAGCTGTGCCTGATAGACCGTAACTGCCAGCATCAGGAAATCCTTGGTGATAAACCTGCCACCATTCTTTTTCTTGGAATTACGAATATCATGTTTGATGATGTCATGGAGAAAAGGGTGACCACTGAACGTATATCCGCCTTCTTAAAGACGGCTCTGCTTAAACAGAAATCCCTGCAGCAATACCTTCATTTTAAACCGTTACCGTCTGACTCACTTCCGCCTAATACCGGGCATGACAAAAATGGTTTCAGGATTGAGGACACGCTCATGCAGCTTCTAAAAGAGCTTGACCACCACGATGAGGCTTCTCCTTATATATGCCAGGGACTTTTGCTGAGAATATTCTACATACTCAGCACACAGTATGATTTCTCCATATCACAGAAGCTGCGCCGTGAAATGAACTGGATCTTGTTTGAGGAGATTACGCAATTCATGAATGAGCATCTTGCGGACATTTCCCTTGCCGCTCTCACGCAGGAATTTCATTTTCAGGAAGATTATTTTAACAGGCTTCTTAAATCTCACGCAGGCCTCACATACACCGAATATCTTCAGCAGTGCAGACTAAAAAGAGCCGAAGAACTTCTGCTCTCAACAAGCTACAGTATTGACTATATAATGGAGCTTATCGGCTATCACAATAAGGGGTACTTTTATAAGATTTTTCTGGAAAAATATAAAATGACGCCCGCGCAGTACAGGGCGAAAAATAAAGGCGGGGCATAGACTTTTGACCCCTGTCCCAACCCAGCCCACGCAAAAAAGCAATGCCCGCTGTCTATCCGACAGTGGGCATTGCTCTTTGACATTGTTTGAATCTTTCATCGGTAATCACATCGATAAGAATATTCATCTTTCGTATACTTTGTCTTTAGTATATGTTCTTATGTAGTCACAATTTTACTGTGTAACTGCTGTTTTTATAAATCCCATTTCCAGTCTCTTACCTCAGGTAAATCAAGTCCATACTCATGGATGTACTGCTTATGCTCAACAAGCTTATCGTTCATCTGCTGTACAAGATATGAACCTCTGTTTCCAAGCTGAGGAAGGAAGCGGATAGCGTTCTTTACAAGGTTGAAACGGTCAATCTCATTCTGTACTCTCATATCGAATGGAGTTGTGATTGTACCCTCCTCCTGATAACCGTATACATGAAGGTTGCGGTTATTTCTGCGATATGTAAGCTCATGGATGAGTGTATGGTAGCCGTGGAATGCAAATACAATTGGCTTATCCTTTGTGAACAATGCATCGTACTCCGCGTCTGTAAGACCATGAGGGTGCTTTGTGCTAGGCTCAAGCTTCATAAGGTCAACTACGTTTACAACACGAATCTTAAGCTCCGGAAGAGCCTTTCTCAAGATTGTGACTGCTGCAAGTGTCTCAAGAGTTGGTGTATCGCCACAGCATGCCATAACGATATCCGGCTCCTGTCCCTGATCATTGCTTGCCCAATCCCAGATACCGATACCCTGTGTACAATGCTTAACAGCCTGCTCCATTGTGAGCCACTGCTGTCTTGGGTGCTTGGATGTGACAAGCACGTTCACATAGTTACGGCTTCTGATACAGTGGTCAAAGCATGAAAGAAGACAGTTAGTATCCGGTGGCAGATAAAGACGTACAACGTCTGACTTCTTATTTGCAATATGGTCAAGGAAGCCCGGATCCTGATGTGTGAATCCGTTGTGATCCTGCTGCCATACATTTGATGAAAGGATAAGGTTAAGTGAAGCAATCGACTGTCTCCAAGGAAGCTGATTACATACCTTTAACCACTTAGCGTGCTGTGCACACATAGAGTCTACAACTCTGATAAATGCCTCGTAGCTTGCAAAGAAACCATGACGTCCGGTAAGAAGGTATCCCTCTAACCAGCCCTCACACATATGCTCTGAGAGCATTGAATCCATTACACGTCCATCATCCGCAAGGAACTCGTCGGAATCATACTTCTCATTATTCCAGTCACGGTTGGTAACCTCGAATACCTTGCCAAGACGGTTTGACATCGTCTCATCAGGTCCGAAGATACGGAAGTTCTTTGACTCCTCGTTGAGCTTGAAGATGTCTCTTACAAATCCACCAAGCTCTATCATATCCTGTGCCTCAACGGCACCCGGCTTAGGCACATCTATACCATACTCTCTGAAATCAGGGAGTCTTAAATCCTTTAACAGCTTACCACCATTAGCATGTGGGTTAGAACCGATTCTTCTGTCACCTGTAGGTGCAAGAGCCTTAAGCTCAGGAATAAGCTTGCCGTTCTCATCGAAAAGCTCCTCCGGATGATAGCTCTCCAACCAGTTCTTTAATAACTCAAGGTGCTCCGGCTTCTCCATTGTAATAGGAACCTGATGAGCTCTGAATGAGCCCTCAATCTGCTTGCCGTCAACCTCCTTAGGTCCTGTCCAGCCCTTCGGTGTACGAAGCACAATCATAGGCCACTTATGTCTTGTCGTGTCTCCATCCTCCCTTGCTGCCTTCTGGATTGCCTTGATTTCATCCATGCAGACATCGAGAGCCTCTGCCATCTTGCGGTGCATTGTCATAGGGTCATCACCCTCAACAAAGTATGGCTTCCAGCCGCATCCGTCGAAGAAGTGCTCAAGCTCCTCATGTGAGATACGTGCAAGAACAGTAGGGTTGCTTATCTTGTAGCCGTTCAGATGAAGGATAGGAAGAACCGCACCGTCATTCTTGGCATTTAAGAACTTGTTACACTGCCATGATGTTGCAAGAGGACCTGTCTCAGCCTCGCCGTCACCGACGATACATGCAACAACTAAATCCGGGTTATCGAACACAGCTCCGAAGGAATGTGCAAGTGAATATCCAAGCTCACCACCTTCATTGATTGAACCGGGTGTCTCAGGTGCTACGTGGCTTGAGATACCGCCCGGGAAAGAGAACTGCTTGCACAGCTTCTTAAGTCCATCCATATCCTCTCCAATATTAGGATATATCTCGCTGTAGGTTCCCTCAAGATATGTATTGGCAACGAAGAAGTTTCCGCCATGACCCGGACCTGAAATTAAAATCATATCCTGATCATACTTCTTAATTACACGGTTCAAGTGTACATATACAAAGTTTTGTCCCGGAACTGTACCCCAGTGACCAACAATTTTCTTTTTAATGTGATCCATAGTAAGTGGCTCACGAAGTAACGGATTATCAAGAAGATATAACTGAGCTGCACCAAGATAGTTAGTTGCACGCCAGTAGGCATCCATTTTCTTGAGATACTCGTCTGTGAGCGGCTGCTTTTCAACAACGTTCATGTCTGACATAATTTTCTCCATTCAGCAGGTTTTCCTGCGTATATCTTATTATCCGGGTTTCAACCAATCACGATTCCCCAATACATTATACCAAAGTATTCGCAGATAACTTAACTACGCAAATACAATTGATTACTTCACCTGAAATGTTGTCCCAGACATTGTTATATTTTAGACAATCTACTGCACATCCGCAATTTCCAATCACTGTTAAAAAAAAGCAAAGTTACCTACAGCGACCTGTTTTGGGCATAAAAAATGGGACAGAGGTGTCAGACCCCTGTCCCACGCACCCGCTGTCGCAACGCGATTACTGTCTTACATTGAAAGCCTTTATTCCCGGATATACTGCTGCCTGTCCAAGCTCTTCCTCAATGCGGAGGAGCTGGTTATACTTGGCAACGCGCTCCGAACGGCTAGGCGCGCCGGTCTTAATCTGGCATGTATTAAGTGCAACCGCAAGGTCGGCAATCGTCGTGTCCGCCGTCTCACCTGAGCGGTGTGAGGATATTGCGGTGTAGCCTGCCTTGTGTGCCATCTTGATTGCCTCAAGTGTCTCCGATACTGAACCTATCTGGTTGAGCTTTATGAGAATTGCATTTCCTGCGCCAAGCTCGATTCCCTTTGACAGACGCTCAGTGTTGGTAACAAAGAGGTCATCGCCGACAAGCTGTACCTTATCTCCAAGTCTCTTGGTAAGCTTCTGCCAGCCTTCCCAATCCTCCTCGTCAAGTCCATCCTCAATTGAGATTATAGGATACTTTTCGCACAGAGCTGCCCAGTGCTCGATAAGCTCCTCCGAAGTATATTCTGTTCCTGCCTTCGGAAGCTTGTAGAAGCCCTTGCCCTTCTCACTCTTCCACTCGGACGAGGCTGCATCCATGGCAATCTTAAAATCACGTCCCGGCTCATAGCCCGCCTTCTTGACTGCCTCAAGTATTGTCTCAATTGCCTCCTCATCAGACTTAAGCGCAGGTGCAAATCCACCTTCGTCACCTACAGATGTGGCAAGTCCGCGCTCCTTCAAGATAGCTGCAAGCGCATGGAATACCTCCGCGCACCATCTTAAGCACTCCTTGAACGAAGGAGCACCCACAGGCATGATCATGAACTCCTGCACATCAAGCCCTGACGAGAGTGCATGACAGCCTCCATTTACTATATTCATCATAGGCACCGGAAGTCTATTTCCTGATATTCCTCCAAGGAAACGATAAAGAGGTATATCAAGAGATATAGACGCTGCCCTTGCCGCTGCAATAGAAACAGCCAGAATCGCATTGGCACCAAGCTTTGACTTATCCTTGGTTCCATCTGCCTCAATCATTGCCCTGTCAACCGCATATATATCGGAGGCATCAAGCCCTGCAACCGCATCGTTGATAACCGTATTTATATTCTCAACCGCCTTCAATACGCCCTTTCCAAGATACCTCGACTTATCTCCATCGCGAAGTTCAAGCGCCTCAAATTCACCTGTTGACGCACCACTAGGTGCTGTTCCCCTTCCAACAGTTCCATCTGCAAGATATACCTCCGCCTCAACTGTTGGATTTCCTCTGGAGTCTAATATTTCCCTTCCGACAACCTTTTCGATTTCAAGATAATTCATGACAAATCTCCCTTCTGTTGTCCTCCCCGGAAGGGCCAGACAAACCCTTCCGAAAGAAGTCATTACATGATTATTCACAAGTCAGCATTATCTAACCAAAGTTATAGTATACTATCTCGTTGTGATTGTCAAGAATTAACCCAGCCATTTTTTCAAAACTTCGGTAAGTCTCTCAAACTCCAACGGCTTAGCTATATGTTCATTCATTCCGGCGGAATATGCCGCCTCAACATCCTCCGTAAAGGCATTAGCTGTCATTGCTATTATCGGTATGTTTTTCGCATCCTCCCTGTCAAGCATTCTTATATACCTTGCTGCCTCATACCCATTCATAACAGGAAGCTGGATATCCATAAATATGAGCTCATAATATCCCGGTTCATGCGCCATGTAGCGTTCAACCGCCACCTTGCCATTTTCGGCAAGCTCAACATTGACACCAGTTATTCCTATTAGCTCTGAAGCCACCTCGGCATTTCTCTCATTGTCCTCAACAAGAAGAATATTTTTGCCGCTATATATATTATAGCTGCTCTCATACAATGTATTATAACCATTTTCTGTCCGATTAATCTTCTCCTGCGAATATATTTTATCCGGCAGCTTAAGAAAAATTGTAACTGTAAACTTAGAGCCCTTATTCACTTCACTCTCGACCTGTATCGTGCCATCCATCATTGAAACAATGTTCTTCGCTATCGAAAGCCCCAGTCCTGTTCCCTCAATACTGTTTATACGAGTATCCTCGGCTCTTGAAAACGGATCAAAAATATATTTCATATACTCCTGTGTCATCCCAATACCGTTATCCTCAAATATAAACTCATAACACCCTAACCTCGGTGTTCTCGAACTTTTTTCATTCAAGCTGATTGTGATATTACCATACGGTGGAGTATATTTTACCGCATTTCCGAGAAGATTTACAAACACCTGCTGGATTCGCTGTGAATCCCCCTCCACTGTTGTATGCTTTAGTTCCCCAATATTAAGAGTAAGCTTATGATGCTTTTCGTCTATCACCGCTCTGGACATTTCGATTAAATTCTGTGTGAGATTTACAATGTCAAACGGTTCTGAACCCAATTCAAAATTTCCCGATTCGATCTTACTCATATCAAGCACTTCGTTTAGAAGCCCTAAAAGATGCGCACTTGACATATCAATTTTTTTCAGACAATCCGCCACCTTTTCCATATCACCTAAGTTCATCCGTGCTATGGTTGTCATTCCTATAATGGCATTCATAGGAGTTCTTATATCATGGCTCATTCTGGAAAGGAAATCCGACTTAGCCTCGTTCGCCTGCTTAGCGGATTCATACGCCTTTACCAGTGATATTTTATTTTTATATTCTTCCGCTCTCAGCTTGGTAACATCCTTTACCGTACACATTGCAACCATATCGTGAGCCGGACCATCATAGACTATAAGTATTGTATGGCGAAGAACTCTTATTGAATCCTCCGCACGAAGCTTTGACTGAAACTCATGAACAATCTCTGCCTTGCCATGTAAAAATGACTGCATAATATGTTCGCGGTTATATATTTTCTTAAAGCTCTCCCTATCCTGCGGCGACACCATTTTCTCAGCCCATTTATTTGCAAATTCATCAAATCTGCAGGGTGCCGATAGTCCTACTTCATTCAGGACATCCACTTCCACTCCATCAATTGTCTCATACATCTCATCTGTTATACAATTGGCGGTAAGATTTATGTAATACACCATCGCAGCTCCCGAGACCATAGCCTGTCGATACTGCTCTTCACTGTTAAGATTCTTTCTTAGCTGTTCATTTATAGTCTCAAGACGTTTCTTTGCCTCTATTTCAGACTGTCTGCGGCCATCGATAATCGAAAGGAATATAATTATAACAAGTTCGTCTGAATCATCACTTACAATTGTTGCCTTAAGCTCAGTCCAATGCTGTCCGTCCGACAGAAGCTGCGGCGTCTCCAGCACAATCGGTTCATCACTTTCAGAAAAATGCTTTTTAACTGCATCCGGACAAAAATACTTTTCAAATTTGCCACGATAGTCCGCTTCTACCTTGTTATAAATATACTCGTACAGCTTATCATACTCAGTTCTTCTTGGAAGTACCGCATCAACTATCGCATTAGCAAACAGTTCGCATCGATTCAGCGTAAGATTAGCATATACAACGCACAGATATGTATTACTCATGGCAGCAAAAATTGCATTTTTCTCCTTTTCCATAAGTCTTTCACGCTGAATATCCGCCTCTATATTCTTTGCACTCATGTATATACAGTTAATATTTCCATCCTTGTCCGACAAAGGTGTCAAAATAACCCTTAGTGCCTCAGGAAGTCCCGATTCTCCAATAATATGTACCTGAAATTCCGTCTCCTGTCTGAGTCTTTTCAGGTTATCTATCTCCATCTGCCACTTAAAAAAGCGATAATCCTGACTATATATATGGTTTTCGGCAATATTATCCATAAGAACATCAAAATCATACTGCTTTCCTGCCAAGTCGGCTCTTGTACTGCCATACATTATTATCGCTTTTCGGGAAATAACATCTATTTCAAGACAAAGATCCATAAATCCCATCATATTATGGAACAAAACACGGTTATATTTATAACTGTGAATATCGTAATCCGCATCTGAACAGCCGTAGCTGTTCCTTCCTCCCCCTACTTCCCGCTCATCATTCATACTCAATCACCTTAAGAGTCAGCCCTTTAGCCGGTGCCGTAGGGCCTGCCCCCTTTCTGTCCCTCTTATCAATTATTTTTTCCACTTCCTCCGGTCTCATCTGTCCTCTTCCCACCATAACAAGTGTACCGGCAATAATCCTCACCATATTATACAAAAAACCATTCCCCTGTATGGTCATTGTAATAATATCATCCTTTCTATCAAGCTCTAAGGAGTACACTGTTCTCACCGTATCCTTCACCTGACTTCCCGAAGCCATAAAGCATACAAAGTCATGTGTCCCGACAATATATTCTGCAGCTCTTCTCATGCTGTCAATATCCAGCTTCCCACGGTAAAAATATGTATTACGCCTCCTGTTCGGATCAGGCAATGCCGTATTCAGTATCCTGTACTGATACGTCTTTCTGCAATCACAGTGCCTTGGATGAAAATTATCTTCAACTGTCCTTGACTCGACCACTACAATATCCTCCGGAAGCAGGTTATTGAGTGCATATTTTATCTTATCGGACGGAATAGTTGTCTCACAGTCAAATACCGCCACATTCCCTTCTGCATGAACTCCGGCATCAGTGCGGCTCGCACCTATCATGGGTACATCTGTGCCCATAAGCTTGTTGAGGGCGCTCTTAAGAGTGCCCTCAACCGTTCTCAGCCCGGGCTGTATCTGCCAGCCACAGTATTCTGTTCCGTCATAAGCTACACGAAGCATATAACGCATAAAGTATTCATTTCCCCCTATTCCAATGCTTTCTCTATCTCTCTGATAACGATTTTCAGAGCCTTTATTCTCGCATAATATTTATTGTTGGACTCAAGTATATACCATGGTGCAAAATCGGTGCTGGTCTTCTGAAGCATCTCATTCACAGCATCCTCGTACTGGTCCCATTTTTCCCTGTTGCGCCAATCCTCATCCGTTATCTTCCAACGCTTCTCCGGTGTATTCTCCCTGTCCTTAAAGCGTGCAAGCTGGGTCTCCTTGTCAATCTGAACCCAGAACTTGATAATCACAACGCCCCAGTCCTTAAGCTCCCTCTCGAACTCATTTATCTCATTGTAGGCTCTCTGCCAGTCATTCTGGCTGCAGAAGCCCTCAAGCCTCTCGACCATAACCCTTCCATACCACGTTCTGTCAAAAATAGCGATATGTCCCGTCTTAGGAAGCCTTGTCCAGAAGCGCCACAGATAATGTCGGGATTTCTCATGCGGCTCCGGGCTTGCTATAGGGTGCACATCATACCCGCGCGGATCAAGCGCACCTGCAATTCTCTTTATATTGCCGCCCTTGCCTGCCGCATCCCAGCCTTCATAGGCAATGATAACCGGCACCTTTTTCCTGTACAGCTCATTGTGGAGCTTGGCAAGCTTCTTCTGGCACTTCGCAAGCTGCTTTCTATACTCCATGACATCCATATCCTGATCAAGCTCAATCTCCGACAGCATAGGCATGCTCCTTAGCTTGAACCTGTTCTCCGGTATAGCCGCCTCCTGCACACCTGCTTCAAGGCTCTCGTCAATCTTCTCTAAAAGAACAGACATCAGCTCAAGCTGCGCCCATTTCTGGTGTTTAGCATCTATAATATTCCACGGTGACCTGCTATCCTCAAAGCGCTGCATGAAATAATCAAACTGTCTGTAGCATTTTTCGTAGTTCTTGTTCTGCCACTTGTCCTTATCGGATACTCTCCAGCTCGTGTTCTTGTCCTCAAGAAGTATATCCATTCTCCTTCTTTGTTCCTTCTTGGTGATATGAAAAAAGAACTTAACCAGCAGATATCCATTATCCGCAAGCTGTCTCTCAAAACACTCCACTGAGTGCAATCTTCTCTCATACTCGTTCTCAGATATTTTTCCATGAAGTAACTGTGAATTCAGCTCATCCATCCAGCCGCCCTCTAGGAACATGAACTTTCCCGCTTCGGGAAGCTGTGCAAAATACTTATACAAGAACGGACGTCTTAGCTCTTCCTCCGAAGGCTTATCCATCGTTCTCACATCGAAAAATCTTGGGTCCAGGTCTTTTATAACCTTTCCAAGCACACTTCCCTTGCCCGCTGCATCCCAGCCCTCCAACACCACAAGCACCGGGAGCTTCTTCTCCTTGACCTGTATCTGTATATCCGCAAGTCTCTTCTTCGCCTCTTCAATGCCCTCATCAATCTCCGCATCATCAGGTCTTTTAGGTCTGTTCCAGTTATCAAGCATATTATCCCCCTTTTCCGGGCACTACGCAGCCCACACTATAATACTGTCAAAATTTTCAACACATAACTATACATGTATTTTATCACACTGCGTATCTAAACAAAACACTTTTTACCTTTGTCAGAATAATATTTTCACTGCTATCATAACAGCAAGATATGCGAATATAATGATGTACGCCACCGCGTCAGCACGTCTGTATTTCAGAGGCTTCATCTTGGTTCTGCCTTCACCGCCCCTGTAGCACTTCGCCTCCATAGCTGTTGCCAGGTCGTATGCGCGTCTTATCGCAGAAATAAAAAGCGGAACCAGCAGCGGAACCATCGCCTTCGCCTTCTTTACAATGCCGCCTGTCTCAAAATCAGCTCCCCTCGCCTGCTGTGCCTTCATAATCTTGTCCGTCTCGTCTATCAGAATCGGTATAAATCTGAGCGCAATCGACATCATCATTGATATCTCGTGAACCGGTATGCGGATAACCTTCAAAAAGCCAAGGCTCTTTTCAAGTCCGTCCGTCAAGTCATTCGGCGTCGTTGTGAGTGTCATAAGCGACGAACCCATGATAAGAAATACAAGCCTTACAGCCATCGCCACAGCTATATATATACCTTCCTTAGTCACTTTTATCTTCCATATCTGGAAAATGACCTCACCGTCTGTGAGAAATATGTTAAAAATAACGCTGAACAACAGCAGCATAAATACAGCCTTCAGACCCCTTAAAATAAATTTAACAGGAACCTTGGAAACCCTTATGCAGGTGAACAAAAACAAGCCTGCAATCGTATATATAAGTATATTCTGCCCTAAAAAAAGGGAAATAATGTATATAAGTGTCCAAAACAGTTTAACTCTTGGGTCAAGCTTATGGATTACCGAATTGGACGGATAATACTGTCCGATTGTTATGTCCCTTAACATTTAAAACCTCCAAGTGCCTTCTTCACTGTCGCCACAGCTTCCTCCATAGTGATTGCGTCTGTATCCACATCAAAGCCATTTGCCTTCAAATCATTCATAATGTACGTAAGCTGCGGAGCGGCAAGACCGATTTTTTCAAGTTCTCTATAATTTCTGAATACCTTTTTAGGTATATCATCGTACATAACCCTTCCATGGTCAAGCACTATAAGTCTGCCGACATACTTTGCGACATCCTCCATGCTGTGTGACACAAGAATTACCGTTATTCCTGTCTCCTCATGCAGCTTCTTTATCTGGTCAAGAATCTCATCCCTGCCCTTCGGGTCAAGCCCCGCTGTCGGCTCGTCAAGTATCAGCACCTCCGGCTTCATGGCAAGAACGCCCGCAATCGCCGCTCTTCTCTTCTGTCCTCCGGACAGCTCAAACGGTGAATTGTAGAACAATTCCTTTGGAAATCCTACCATCTCCAATGCCTGAAATGCCCTCAGTTCAGTCTCCTTCTTATCCAGTCCAAGGTTCTTAGGTCCGAAACACACATCCGTGAACACGTCACTCTCAAAAAGCTGGTGCTCAGGATACTGAAAGACAAGTCCCACCTTGCTTCTTAAGTTTTTCATCACGAAGCCCTTTTCATATATGTCCTGGCCGTCATAATATATATTTCCGCTCGTAGCCCTGAGCAGACCATTAAGGTGCTGTGTCAATGTGGATTTCCCGGAACCCGTGTGACCTATAAGCCCGATAAATTCACCCTTATCAATAGTAAGACTCACATCATCAAGCGCCTTCTTCTCGAAGCCGCTCCCCTCACTGTATACATAATTCACCTTATCCAATATGATTAACATGAAGTACTCCTTCTATCTATGTGATTGCGTTTCGCCACCTTAATAAGCTCCTGCGTAAATTCCTCTATCGTGAGAATCCCCCTCTTCATCGGAATCCCCGCCTTCTCCAGCTCAAATGCAAGCTCCGTTGTGTGAGGCACATCAAGTCTCAATGCCTTTAGGTGCTCCACCTTTGAGAATACCTCCCTCGGTGTGCCGCTTAGGACAAGCTTTCCTTCATCCATCACGAACACCTTATCCGCGCCTATTACCTCATCCATATAATGTGTTATAAGTATTACTGTCACATGCTCCTCTTTGTTGAGCTTTGTTATTGTGGCAATAACCTCCTTACGCCCATTAGGATCAAGCATAGCTGTCGGCTCATCAAGCACAATGCACTTAGGCTTCATCGCAAGTATTCCCGCAATAGCAACCCTCTGCTTCTGTCCTCCGGACAGCTTGTTCGGTGAATGATGTCTGTATTCTGTCATTCCGACAGCCTCAAGTGACGCATCAACGCGCTCCCAGATTTCCTCAGTCGGAACTCCTAAGTTCTCTGGTCCAAATCCTACATCTTCCTCAACTATGGTTCCTATAATCTGATTGTCCGGGTTCTGGAAAACCATTCCCGCCGTCTGCCTTATATCCCACAGCTTAGATTCATCCTTGGTATCCATTCCGTCCACCCATATAGTTCCCTCCGTCGGTGAGAGAAGCGCATTTATATGCTTGGCGAATGTTGATTTTCCGGAGCCGTTATGTCCTAATATTGCAATAAACTGTCCCTGCTCTATATCAAGAGATACGTGGTCAACCGCAGTTTTCACGTTCTCAACATTATCCTCTTCATCTCTGATTATATATTCAAATGTAAGGTCTTTTGCCTGTACAATATTCATGTTAGTCCTCTTTCCTTACCGCTAATCCCTTGCAGATTTCCCATCCCTATTATGAATATCCGCAAAAAATATCTCAATTCAGAAAAAGCGAATGCTGCCTTGCAACATTCGCTTCCTGTTAACTTAATATCAACGATATACGCAATCCGCTTTCGCTTCTTGCTCATATTATACTAACTCGATTACTACTTCCATAGCAGCATCGCCCTTACGTGGTCCAATCTTTACGATTCTTGTGTAACCACCGTTACGGTTCTCATACTTAGGAGCGATCTCGTCAAATAACTTAGCAACTAAATCAACTTCCTTTGTATTCTTCTTTCTTCCAGCTGCCTCAGCAGGAACCTCTGTTACAGAGTAAAGAACCTTGTTCATCTGCTTTCTTGCATGAAGTCTTGAAGGCATATCCTTCTTAATCTTCTTCTCAACTGTATCATATACAGTCTTCTTCTTGCCATCAACAACTTCCTTAACTCTCTTGCCTTCGCTGTCCTTACGGGCAACCTTAGCCTGAACTGTTACTTCCTCGAAGTTATCCTTCTCCTTTACAGCCATAGCGATAAGTCCCTCTGCAACCTTGCGGATTTCCTTAGCCTTAGCCTCTGTTGTAACAATCTTGCCGTTGTATAATAAAGCTGTTACCTGATTTCTGATTAAAGCCTTTCTCTGGCTTGATGTTCTTCCAAGTTTTCTATACTTTGCCATTTTAATTTTCCTCTCTTTCATGGTGCATCCGGCCACGCACTTTGGACTTACTTACCGAATGTAAATTAGTTCCACATAGAGAAAATTATTAGCGTACACTTTGGATTTACCGCTAATAATTATCTATTTATGCTTTATATACTTTATTCTTCTGAAGGATTAAGCTGAAGCCCAAGTTCCTTTAATTTAGCTAATACTTCCTCTAATGACTTACGTCCGAGGTTTCTTACCTTCATCATATCATCCGGAGTCTTATTGCATAATTCTTCAACTGTGTTGATACCGGCTCTCTTTAAGCAGTTATATGAACGAACTGATAACTCAAGTTCATCAATGCTCATCTCAAGAACCTTCTCCTTCTCATCGTCTTCCTTCTCTACCATGACATCAATCTTCTTGGCATTCTCGGAAAGATCAATGAATAAGCTAAGATGCTCACTGAGTACCTTTGCGGCAAGGCTTACAGCCTCATCCGGTGCAAGTGTACCGTTAGTAAATACATCCAATGTAAGCTTATCATAGTCAGTAATCTGACCTACACGAGTATTCTCAACCGCTAAATTAACTCTCTCAACAGGTGTGTAGATGGAGTCAATGGCAAGTGTGCCGATTGGCTGATCCTCGCTCTTATTTTTCTCTGAGCTGACATAGCCTCTGCCCTTAGTAATTGTAAGCTCCATAAAAAGCTTGCAATCAGGACCGCCGTTAAGTGTGGCAATCTTAAGGTCAGGATTAAGTATTTCAATGTCTGAGTCAACCTGAATATCAGATGCTCTTACAACACCTTCTCTTCCATCGCATTCGATGTAAGCAATCTTAGGCTCATTCGTCTCACTGTTGTTCTTGATAGCGAGCTTCTTGATGTTCATGATAATCTCAGCAACGTCTTCCTTAACACCCGGAATAGGACTGAACTCATGTAACACGCCTTCAATCTTAACCTGGCTCACTGCAGCACCCGGTAATGAAGATAACATAATTCTTCTAAGTGAATTACCCAGTGTTGTACCGTAGCCTCTCTCAAGTGGTTCAACGACAAATCTTCCATACTTCTTGTCTTCAGACATCTCTGCAATTTCAATTTTTGGTATTTTAAAATCGAACACTGAAAAGCCCCTCCTTTTGGGTTATATTATGTGTGAGGGCGTTATACGGCCTAATTATTACTTAGAGTATAACTCGACTATAAGCATCTCATCAACAGGAACATCAATAACCTCTCTTGTAGGAAGGTTCTTAACTGCACCCTTTAAATTCTCTGAATCAGCCTCAAGCCACTCTGGAACTACTCTTCCAGCTGTTGCATCAAGGACATCCTTATATCTCTGAGAAGACTTGTTCTTTTCCTTGATCTCGATTGTATCGCCAGCCTTAACTAAGTAAGATGGGATGTTAACAGCCTTACCATTTACAAGAACATGCTTGTGATCTACGATCTGTCTAGCTTCCTTTCTTGTTCTGGCAAAACCTAATCTGAAGATAACATTGTCAAGTCTTGACTCAAGAATAACCATGAGGTTCTCACCTGTCTGGCCATTCATCTTCTCAGCCCTCTCGAAATAGTTACGGAAAGGCTTCTCTAATACGCCGTAGATGAACTTAGCCTTCTGCTTCTCTCTAAGCTGGAGACCATACTCGCTCACCTTCTTATTGGCTCTCTTTAACTGTCTGTTTGATTTCTTATCTATTCCTAAATAAATTGGATCTAATCCAAGTGATCTGCATCTTTTAAGAACAGGAACTCTATTAATAGCCATCTTTATTACCTCCTATTAGACTCTTCTACGCTTTGGTGGACGGCATCCATTGTGTGGAACTGGTGTAACGTCCTTAATGCTGGTAACTTCAAGGCCGCATGCCTGAAGAGCACGAATAGCTGCCTCACGACCTGCTCCTGGTCCCTTAACCATAACGTCTACAGTCTTTAAACCGTGTACTAAAGCTGCCTTAGTAGCAGTTTCTGCTGCCATCTGAGCTGCATAAGGAGTAGATTTCTTTGAACCTCTAAATCCTAGACCACCGGCACTAGCCCATGATAAAGCGTTACCTTCTGTATCTGTAAGTGTAACGATTGTGTTGTTGAATGAAGCCTGGATATGTGCCTGTCCGCGTTCAACGTTCTTCTTAACGCGCTTTTTTGTCACTTTCTTTGTAACTTTAGCCATTTTCTAAACTAACCTCCCTTATGGGTTCCCTTACGGGTTATTTCTTCTTGTTTGCGATTGTTTTCTTAGGACCCTTACGAGTTCTAGCGTTTGTCTTAGTCTTCTGTCCTCTAACAGGAAGACCCTTTCTGTGACGGATACCTCTGTAGCATCCAATCTCCTGTAATCTCTTAATGTTGAGAGCTATCTCTCTTCTTAAATCACCTTCAACAGGTACTTCTAATGTCTCGATTGCCTTCTGAATTCTAGCAACCTCATCGTCTGTTAAATCCTTAACTCTGGTATCAGGGCTAACTCCTGCCTCGTTAAGAAGACGATTAGAAACAACGCGGCCGATACCGTAGATATAGGTAAGACCGATCTCAACTCGTTTTTCTCTTGGTAAATCAACACCAGCGATACGTGCCATGTGCTCTTACACCTCCATTGTTGTTTAACGTTAATGTTACATTGGGTATTACTTTAAAATTTATTTTAAGTGACAAACAACACCTCCGGGTGGTTCATCACTGCAGCCGCAAAATTCCGAAAGAGGATGAAACAACGAATGCTACGCTGCGCGTGCCATTCTTATGTTGGTAAATCAACCCTGCTTCTGCTTATGCTTTGGGTTCTCGCAGATTACCATAATATTTCCTTTTCTCTTGATGATCTTGCATTTCTCGCAAATAGGCTTAACTGATGATCTAACCTTCATGGTAAATCCTCCTTTCCATAAATGCACGCATAACCGCTTCGAAACGACATTCTCCACAGTCACAACTATACTACTTATATATTTATATGGAAGTCCGTTGTTGCAACTCGTGGTGAACTTCCCTATAAACTAAATAACTGAAAAAAAACGTCCGTCCTATAATATATCATAGGTATGGTATAAATTGCAAGCTTTTTTTCAAAATTATTTATCACGCCAGATAATTCTTCCCTTTGTCAAATCATAAGGGGATAATTCAATTGTTACCTTATCACCCGGAAGAATTCTGATGTAGTTCATACGAAGCTTACCACTGATGTGTGCAAGTACCTGATGACCATTCTCAAGCTCAACCTGAAACATTGCATTAGGAAGCTTCTCAACTACCTTACCTTCAATTTCAATTACATCTGACTTTGACATGTCTCCTCGCATTCTGCCGCAGTGCGGCCATATACAACCTACAGTTCTAATTCGGTAATGACAGAATCTCACATCCGTCCTTAGTTATAAGTATGGTATTTTCATAGTGTGCTGAGAGTGAATTGTCTGCACTGACAACCGTCCAGTCATCATCTAACCATTCAACCTCCCATGTACCCATGTTGATCATAGGCTCAACAGCAAGTGTCATTCCCGCCTGAAGCTTCATTCCGCGGAATCTCTGGCGGAAATTAGGCACCTCAGGCTCCTCATGGAGCTTCGTTCCTATTCCATGACCGACTAAATCTCTTACAACTCCATATCCAAACTTCTCTGCGTATGCAGCAATCGCATTGGATATTTCATGCAGATGTCCGCCATCCTTCGCATACTTGATTCCCTCAAAGAATGACTGTCTGGTCACATCTATAAGCTGCCTTGCCTCCGGGCTTATATTGCCTACGCCATGTGTTCTTGCGGCATCGGAATGATATCCCTTGTAAATAACTCCTGCGTCAAGACTCACTATATCTCCGTCCTTGATTATTCTCTTCTTGGACGGAATACCATGCACAACTTCCTCGTTAACGGATACACATATTGATGCCGGATATCCATTATAATTAAGAAATGAAGGGATACAGCCATAATGTCTTATCTGCTCGTATCCGTACCTGTCTATATCATAGGTACTGATTCCCGGCTTGAGAAACTTTTCAAGGTCCTCATGGACTCTTCCAAGTATTCTTCCAGCCTCACGCATTAGCTCTATTTCTCTGCTGGACTTAATTGTAACTGACATATTAGCACCTTACCCTAAAATCTTTACAATTGCATTAAAGACATCTTCCATGTCAACAGTTCCGTCTACCTCGGCAAGAACTCCCTTATTCTTATAGAAATCTATAAGAGGCTGTGTCTGCTTATGATAAACATTAAGTCTGTTCTGAACTGTCTCAGGCTTGTCATCATCTCTTAAAATAAGTTCCTTGCCACATCTGTCACATACACCCTCAACCTTGGTCGGTGCATACACAACATGATATGTTGAACCACATGATACACATGCTCTTCTGCCTGACATTCTGTTAACAATATTCTCATCAGGTACTTCAACATTGATAGCATAATCAATCTTCTCACCTGCGTTTGTGAGAGCCTCATCAAGAGCCTCTGCCTGAGGAATTGTTCTTGGGAATCCATCAAGCACATATCCATTCTTACAATCTTCTGCCTTAAAACGATCCATTATGAGATCGAGTGTGAGCTCATCCGGAACCAAAAGACCCTTATCCATATATTCCTTAGCCTTTTTTCCAAGCTCTGTGCCATTTTTAATGTTGGCTCTGAAGATATCTCCTGTTGAGATATGAGGTATATTATACCTGTCTGCAATCTTCTTTGCCTGTGTGCCTTTACCTGCACCCGGAGCACCTAACATAATGATTTTCATTATAACTGCCTCCCTGAACAACGAATGATTTATTGTATGAATCATTATCCGTTTAAAACAAATCAACCTGATGACCTTTCGTGCGCCGGCGTACCGACTTACATCCAGCCATCAGGTTGAGTAAGAATCTGATTTAGAAGATTCTCGATGGCTTTCTTACAACCATCAATGCTTCAATCTGTCTTATTGTCTCAAGTACAACGCCTACGATAATGATAATGGATGTTCCACCAAATGATACGTCCGCATTAAATACACCTGAGAAGAAAATAGGAATAACAGATATTATTGTAAGTCCTACCGCACCGATGAAGATGATGTAATTAAGTATTCTTGTAAGATACTCAGCAGTTGGCTTACCAGGTGTGATACCACCAACAGTAGCTCCGCTCTTCTGAAGATTACGTGCAACTTCATATGGATTAAATGTTATTGATGTATAGAAATATGCAAAGAAAATAATCAATGCAATATATACAATCAAACCAATTGAATATATCGGTGCATTCGGATCACACCAGTTGCCCTGTGATAAACCTCTTAATATCTTTCCTCCAAATGAAGAATAATCAACATTGAAGAAAGATGCAATTACTACAGGGAATGACATTAATGACTGTGCAAAAATGACAGGAATAACGCCAGCTGTATTAACCTTAAGAGGAATAGCGGTCTTCTGTCCACCGGAACGTGTATTTCCGCTAATCTTCTGTGAGTACTGAACAGGAATATTCTTAGTACCAGCATTAAGATATACAATAAATGCTACCATTCCGATAATTACAGCTGCGATAATTACTATCGCAATAACTGCCTTGAGTACTGACTTACCCTGGATAAACTGCTGATAGAGGGTAACGAAATCCTCAGGAATTCTTGATATAATACTGATAACAAGAATGATGGAAATACCATTTCCAACTCCCTTATCTGTTATTCTCTCACCAAGCCACATAAGGAACGCTGAACCGGCTGTAAGTGTTACCACCATAACCAGTCCCTCTAAAAACATTTCAAAGCCGCTCATGGATGAATAGCCGCTGAAAAGACCACGGCCACCGAATCCAACTGCCATCGCAATACTCTCGATTAAAGCAAGAGCTACCGTCACATAACGTGTATACTCTGCAATCTTCTTTCTTCCATCTTCGCCTTCCTTCTGCATTTCCTCTAAGCGTGGAATCGCAATTGTGAGAAGCTGCATAATAATGGAAGATGTAATATATGGTGTGATACTAAGTGCAAATACAGACATCGTAAGGAACGAACCACCTGTAACTGCATTAAAGAAATCAAAACCATCGCCGCTCATAAGTGTATTGAAATAAGAAGTATCCACTCCCGGTATAGGGAGCAGACTTCCAAAACGTACCACGAGAAGCATTAAAAATGTAAAGAGAATTCTCATACGAATCTCTTTGACCTTCATTGCGTTGGCCAATGTCTTAAACATTAGATCACCTCGCAGGTTCCACCAAGTGCCTCAATCTTAGCCTTTGCTCCCTCGCTGAAAGCGTTAGCCTTAACATTGAGCTTCTTAGTTAATTCTCCATTTCCAAGGATCTTAACGCCATCCCTAGGATTCTTAACGATACCTGTCTCAACTAATGTCTCAACAGTTACCTCTGCACCGTTCTCGAAACGCTCAAGAGCGCTTACGTTGATGCCTACGATTTCAAGAGTATTTCTGTTTGTGAAACCTCTCTTAGGTAATCTTCTATATAATGGCATCTGACCACCTTCGAAACCTGGTCTTGGAGCTCCTGAACGAGCCTTCTGACCCTTGTGTCCATAACCGGCAGTCTTACCATTTCCTGAACCGTGACCACGGCCTTTTCTGAAGCTATCAGTCTTAGAGCCCATAGCTGGCTGTAATGTTGATAAGTTCATCATAGCACCTCCTATCTAAAATAATTAGATTTCTTCTACCTTTACTAAATGTCTAACCTGGTTAAGCATTCCTCTGACTGCTGCGTTATCAGGTAACTCCTTAACCTTGTGCATCTTGCTAAGACCAAGTGCCTCTACAGTCTTAACATGCTTTGGAACAGCACCGATTGTAGACTTTACTAATTCTACTCTTAACATATTTGCCATTTTAATATCCTCCCTTACTTGTAGAGCTCTTCAACGGACTTACCGCGAAGTCTTGCTACTTCTTCCGGAGTCTTTAACTGGCTTAAACCGGTAATAGTTGCAAGAACTACATTCTGCTTATTGTTTGAGCCAAGGGACTTTGTACGGATGTTCTTAATACCAGCCATCTCAAGAACGACACGGGCAGGACCACCGGCGATAACACCGGTACCTTCTGGAGCCTTCTTTAATAATACAGATGCGCTTCCGAACTTTCCGATATAGTCATGTGGAATACTGTCATTGTTATCAATAGGAACAGTAACCATCTGCTTCATAGCAGCTTCCTTACCCTTACGGATTGCCTCAGGAATTTCGATTGACTTACCGATACCGGCACCAACATGTCCCTGGCCATCACCTACAACAACTAAAGCTGAAAATCTGAAGTTACGTCCACCCTTTACAACCTTAGTTACGCGCTTGATATCTACTACTTTCTCATTTAACTCTAACTGAGAAGCATCAACGATTGTATGTCTCATGTGTTTCTCCTTCCGCCTAGAACTCAAGGCCAGCTTCTCTAGCTGCCTCTGCTAATGCCTTAATTTTTCCCTGATATATGAAACCGCCTCTGTCGAATACTACAGTTGTGATTCCCTTCTCGATAGCTCTCTTAGCGATAACAGTGCCAAGGTAGCTTGCTGCAGCAACATCATTTGTGTGCTCAAGCTCTGCCTTAACAGCCTTCTCTACTGTAGAAGCTGCTACAAGAGTATTTCCAACTGTATCATCAATAATCTGAGCGTACATATGATCATTACTTCTGAATACAGCTAAACGTGGTCTTTCTGCTGTTCCGTTAAAACGGTTGCGAAGTCTTCTGTGCTTATTCTGACGAATCTCTGCTCTTGATTCTTTACTAACCATCTTTGTCTCACTCCTTTAATTATTTCTTACCAGTCTTACCAACCTTACGTCTGATAACTTCAGTATTGTACTTAATACCCTTGCCCTTGTATGGTTCTGGGGATCTCTTAGCTCTGATTTCAGCAGCGTACTGGCCAACTTTTTCTTTATCTATACCTTTAACAGTAATCTTGTTTGTTGCTGTATCAACAACAGACTCAAGACCTTCTGGATCAACCATCTCAACAGGATGTGAATATCCTAATGATAATACTAAAGTCTTTCCATTCTTCTGTGCCTTGTAACCAACACCGTTGATCTCAAGCACCTTCTCATAACCCTGAGTAACACCTGTCACCATGTTAGCGATGAGTGTTCTTGTCAAGCCATGTAATGACTTCATCTTCTTTAAATCGTTAGGTCTGGAAACTACAACCTCAGCTCCCTCAACCTTGATTTCCATCTCCGAAGGTAATACTCTCTCAAGAGTTCCCTTTGGTCCTTTAACAGTCACTTTATTATTTTCTGCTACCTCAACTGTAACGCCAGCTGGAATAGCGATAGGCATTCTTCCGATACGTGACATGCCTGCACCTCCTTAAATATATTGAGAAGTAGTTTAACAGCTCTTGCGGTTAAACCCGGTAGCTGCATAAAGCAGCTACACATTATAGTTACAATCGCTCCGGGCGTGTACTAACTACCAAACAAAAGCGAGTACTTCACCGCCGACATTAAGCTTTCTAGCTTCCTTGTCAGTCATAACACCCTGATTTGTAGAGATAATAGCGATTCCTAAACCACCAAGTACTCTTGGAAGCTCATCCTTGCCTGCGTATACACGAAGACCTGGCTTAGAAATTCTCTTAAGACCGGAAATAATCTTCTCGTTCTTATCTTTACCATATTTTAATGTAATACGAATGTTCTTAGCAGTACCATCCTCAACGAGGTCATACTTAGCAACATATCCCTCTTTTACAAGGATATCAGCGATAGCTAACTTCATCTTAGAAGCTGGCACATCAACTGTGTCATGCTTTGATGTATTCGCATTACGAATTCTTGTAAGCATATCTGCAATTGGATCTGTCATTTGATTATCCTCCTATTAAATATAACGAAAGAAGCTTACCAGCTTGCTTTCTTAACGCCAGGGATCTGTCCCTTGTATGCTAACTCACGGAAGCAAATTCTGCAGATTCCATACTTTCTTAAGTATGCGTGTGGACGTCCACAGATCTTACAACGTGTGTATTCTCTTGTAGAGAACTTCTGCTTGCGTGACTGCTTAACCTTCATAGAAGTCTTAGCCATTGAATTTCCCTCCTAAATTATTTCTTGAATGGCATGTTGAAGAGTCTTAATAATTCACGAGCTTCTTCATCTGTCTTAGCTGTAGTTACAACGATAACATCCATACCTCTTACCTTATCGATCTTGTCATACTCGATCTCAGGGAAGATAATCTGCTCCTTGATACCAAGAGCATAGTTACCTCTGCCATCAAAGGAATCTGCGCTAACGCCTCTGAAGTCACGTACACGTGGTAATGCAAGATTTACTAATCTGTCTAAGAACTCATACATTCTCTCACCACGAAGTGTAACCTTACATCCGATAGGCATACCTTCTCTAATCTTGAAGTTTGCAACTGAGTTCTTAGCTCTTGTAAGAACTGCCTTCTGTCCAGCGATTGTCTCAAGCTCCTTAACTGCAACATCAAGAATCTTTGAGTTATCCTTAGCCTCGCCGACACCCATATTTATAACGATTTTATCGAGCTTTGGTACTTCCATAATGTTCTTGTAACCGAACTTCTTTACCATTGCATCAACGATTTCACTTGTATATAAGTCATGTAATCTACTCACCGTCACAGACCTCCTTTCTCAAATTAATCAATAACCTCTCCGGTCGATTTTGCCACACGGGACTTCTTGCCGTTCTCAAGCTTGTAGCCAATCTTAGTAGCCTTTCCCTTGTGAACATACATAACGTTAGAAACATTGATTGGAGCTTCCATACGGACAATGCCACCATTCTGGTTCTGTGCGTTAGGCTTTGTGTGCTTGGATACCATATTGACACCCTCAACAACTACCTTGTTATTCTTAGCATCAACGGAAACAACCTTTCCCTCTTTGCCCTTATCTGTACCAGTGATTACCTGTACGGTATCACCCTTCTTAATCTTCATTGCTGACATCTTAGACACCTCCCTATAATACTTCTGGTGCTAATGAGACGATCTTCATGAACTGCTTCTCTCTTAGCTCTCTAGCTACTGGTCCAAAGATACGAGTACCCTTTGGTGTCTTATCATCTTTAATAATAACAGCAGCATTCTCATCGAATTTAATATATGAGCCGTCCTTACGACGTGCGCCCTTAACAGAACGAACAACTACGGCCTTAACAACGTCACCCTTTTTAACAACGCCGCCTGGTGTTGCATCTTTAACGCTGGCAACGATTACATCACCGATATTTGCATATCTTCTTGTTGATCCACCCATAACTCTGATGCAAAGTAATTCCTTAGCACCGGTGTTATCAGCAACCTTAAGTCTTGTCTCTTGCTGAATCATCAGGTTAATCCTCCTTATTTGATTATAAACGATATCCTATTATTCCGGTCTGCTGATAAGCTCAACAAATCTCCATCTCTTCTCCTTTGATAAAGGTCTTGTCTCCATAACCTTTACAATATCACCGATCTGGCATTCATTGTTCTCATCATGAGCCTTTAACTTATATGTCTTCTTCACAATCTTGTTGTAAAGAGGGTGCTTTACGTGATCCTCAACTGCTACAACGATTGTCTTGTCCATCTTATTGCTTACGACCTTACCGGTACGTGTCTTTCTTAAATTTCTTTCTTCCACAACAGTTCCTCCCTTCTAGGATTACTCAGCAGCATTAACTTTTTCAGCAATGATAGTCTGAATTCTTGCGATATTCTTTCTAACATCCTTGATTCTGCTTGTGTTATCTAACTGATTAGTTGCGTTCTGGAATCTTAAATTGAAAAGTTCTTTCTTAGCAGCTACTAATTCTTCATTTAATTCTGTAGCTGATTTTGCTCTTAAATCTTCTACATACTTATTAATTTTCACTGTTGTCACCGCCTTCTAAATCCGCACGTGAAGCTACCTTACACTTTAACGGAAGCTTGTGCATTGCAAGACGTAATGCTTCTCTAGCAACCTCATCGGATACACCGGAGATCTCGAACATTACACGTCCTGGTTTAACTACTGCTACCCAATACTCTACATTACCTTTTCCTTTACCCATACGAACACCAAGAGGCTTCTGAGTAAACGGATGATCAGGGAATATATTAATCCATACCTTACCACCACGCTTAATGTAACGTGTCATGGCGATACGGGCTGCTTCAATCTGTCTTGAACTGATCCATGCTGGCTCCATTGCTACGATGCCGTACTCACCCTGGAGAATCTTGTTTCCACGAGTAGCCTTACCTGCCATAGAACCACGGAACTGCTTACGATGTTTAACTCTCTTAGGTAATAACATTATGCTTCGCTCCCTTCCTTAACTGCCTTTGTTGGAAGCACATCACCCTTGTAGATCCAAACCTTAACGCCGATCTTACCGTATGTGGTGTCTGCCTCAGCAAAACCATAGTCGATATCTGCACGTAATGTCTGAAGAGGAATTGTGCCTTCTGTGTAGAATTCTGAACGAGCCATATCAGCTCCACCAAGACGTCCTGCACACATTGTCTTGATACCCTTAACGCCAGACTTCATTGTTCTGGACATTACAGACTTCATTGCTCTTCTGAAAGATACACGGTTCTCAAGCTGGAGTGCGATGTTCTCTGCTACAAGCTGAGCATCTCTGTCCGGTCTCTTGATTTCCTTAATATCTAATGATAACTTCTTGTTTGTAAGCTTCTGAGTCTCAACTCTGAGTGCATCAACATCAGCACCGCCCTTACCGATAACGACACCAGGCTTAGCTGTGTGGATGATAACCTTAACCTTGTCGGAAGCTCTCTCTATCTCAATCTTAGCGATTCCGGCACTGTATAACTTCTTCTTAAGAAACTTTCTGATGTTGTAATCTTCTACAAGATTATCAGCGAAATCAGCTTCTGCGTACCACTTGGAATCCCAGTCTTTTATAACGCCGACTCTTATGCCATGAGGATTAACTTTCTGTCCCATAATGTCCTCCTTATCTCTCATTAAGCACGATAGTGATATTGCTCATTCTCTTCTCGATTCTGTAAGCTCTACCCTGTGCTCTAGGTTTAACTCTCTTCATGATTGGGGCGCTGCCTGCGTAGCACTCCTCAACATAAAGGTTCTCAGCCTTCATACCATTGTTGTTCTCAGCATTGGCAATAGCTGACTTTAATAACTTCTCTATAAGTGTGGAAGCGTATCTTGGGTTGTAAGTTACGATAGCAAGAGCTGTTGTAACATCCTTACCTCTGATAGCATCTAATACGAAACATGCCTTCTGTACAGAAACTCTTGCGTAAGATAACTTAGCAGATGGTCTTGTATCCTTAACGGCATTTCTCTCTCTCTTAATTTTGGATCTATGTCCCTTTGCCATGGATTAAACCTCCTTTCAAATTGTACGAACTAACGAGACTTTGTCTTCTTCTCGTCTTTTCCATGTCCTCTAAAAGTTCTTGTGGCAACGAATTCGCCAAGCTTGTGTCCTACCATATCCTCTGTAACATATACAGGAACATGCTTTCTGCCATCATGAACTGCGATTGTATGTCCAACCATCTGAGGGAAAATTGTAGAACGGCGTGACCAAGTCTTAATTACTGACTTCTGTCCGGATTCGTTCATAGCAGCTACTTTCTTAAGTAAGCTCTCGTCTGCAAATGGTCCTTTTTTAAGTGAACGAGCCATTGGTTCATTACCTCCTATTATTTAAAGTTCTTACCGTCTCTTCTTCTTACGATAAGCTTGTTAGACTGCTTGTTGTTCTTTCTGGTCTTGAGACCGAGTGCTGGCTTGCCCCATGGTGTTACAGGACCTGGACGACCAATACCAGTCTTACCTTCACCACCACCGTGTGGATGGTCATTAGGGTTCATTACGGAACCACGAACAGTTGGGCGGATACCCATATGTCTCTTACGTCCAGCCTTACCTAAGTTGATGAGGCTGTGGTCACCATTGCCAAGTGTACCGATTGTGGCACGGCAGATGATAGGAACCATTCTCATTTCGCCTGATGGAAGTCTGAGTGTTGCATACTTGCCTTCCTTAGCCATGAGCTGTGCTGAGTTACCAGCTGCACGAACGAGCTGTCCACCCTTACCAGGATATAACTCAATGTTGTGTACCTCAGTACCTACAGGAATCTCAGAAAGTGGTAAGCAGTTACCTACTCTAACCTCTGCGCCTGCACCGTTCATAACTGTCATTCCATCTGTTAAACCAGCTGGAGCAAGGATATATGCCTTCTCACCATCAGCGTAAGCGATAAGTGCGATGTTAGCTGTTCTGTTTGGATCGTACTCAATACCAAGAACCTTAGCTGGGATACCATCCTTATTTCTCTTAAAATCTATTACTCTATATTTCTTTCTGTTTCCACCGCCGCGGTGTCTTACAGTAATCTTACCCTGGTTGTTACGACCAGCGTTCTTCTGAAATGAAACTAATAATGACTTCTCAGGAGTGCTCTTTGTGATCTCAGAGAAATCAGAACCAGTCATGTTTCTTCTAGAAGGTGTATATGGGTTATATGATTTGATTCCCATTATATTCTCTCCTTTCGACTATCTGTCACATGTTATCAGGCCCGGTCGGAGCCTATATTTGTTGAATCAGAACCCTGTGGTTCCATTTATTAAAGGCCAGCGAAAATCTCGATATCAGCGCTGTCAGCTGTAAGCTGAACAATTGCCTTCTTCTTCTTTGCTGTCTTGCCGTATGTCATTCCTCTTCTGCGAGTCTTGCCATCGAGGTTCATTGTGTTAACGCCTGCAACCTTAGTACCTGCGAACATCTTCTCAACAGCTTCCTTGATCTGAGTCTTGTTAGCATCAGGATGAACAAGGAATGTATACTTCTTTGCAGCCATGTCAGCCATGCTCTTCTCAGTAACAACCGGCTTTAAAATTACGTCATAATACATTAAGCTTGCCATTATGCATACACCTCCTGGATTGTTCCAACAGCTTCCTTAGAAACAACCATTGTATCATACTTAAGGATGTCATATACGTTGATTGTATCAGCTGTTGCTGTCTTAACGTCCTGAATGTTTCTTGCGGAAAGAATTACATTCTTGTCGTCATTTGCTGTTACTACTAATGCCTTAGCAACCTTTAAGTTGTTAAGAACATTTACCATATTCTTTGTCTTGATATCGTTGAAAGTAAGACCCTCAACTACGATGAACTTCTTATCCTCTACTCTTGATGTAAGAGCTGATAATAAAGCTGCTCTCTTCTCTTTCTTGTTCATCTTGAAAGAGTAATCTCTTGGCTTCGGAGCGAATACAACGCCGCCGCCCTTCCACTGTGGAGCTCTGATGGAACCCTGTCTTGCATGACCTGTTCCCTTCTGCTTCCATGGCTTTCTTCCGCCGCCACGAACCTCTGCACGAGTCTTAGCACTCTGTGTTCCCTGACGGTTATTTGCAAGCTGGCTCACAACTGCCATGTGTACTAAGTGCTCATTAACTTCTACACCGAATACAGCATCGTTAAGCTCTATTGTGCCAACTTCTTTGCCTTCAATATTATAAACAGATACGTTTGCCATCTGTGTGTTCCTCCTTCCTTAACAGCACTACTTCTCAAATTTTACTGTCTCTTTGATAGTTACAAGAGACTTCTTTGGTCCCGGTACAGCACCCTTAACTAAGATTAAGTTGTTCTCAACATCAACCTTAACAACCTCAAGGTTCTGAATCGTGATCTTCTTATTTCCCATATGACCTGGCATTCCCTTGCCCTTGAATACTCTACCCGGAGTAGTTGCGGAGCCGTTAGAACCCTGATGTCTGTGGAACTTAGAGCCGTGTGCCATAGGTCCTCTGGACTGGCCTAATCTCTTGATTGCGCCCTGGAAGCCCTTTCCCTTGGAAATTGCTGTTGCGTCAACCTTGTCACCAGCTGCGAAGATGTCTGCCTTGATCTCATCCTTTACAGAATAATCAGCAGCGTTCTCAAAACGGAACTCCTTAACATACTTCTTGCTTGTAACGCCGGCCTTCTCAAAGTGACCCTTTAAAGCCTTGTTAACACCATGTCTGTTTCTGATTTCTTTCTTGCCGCTCTTGTCTTTTGCTACAACCTTTTCCTTAGCATCAACAAAACCAACCTGTACTGCTGCGTAACCGTCGTTCTCAACTGTCTTAACCTGTGTTACTACACAAGGACCAGCCTGAAGAACAGTTACCGGAGTGAGAACTCCGTCTTCGTTGAAAATCTGTGTCATTCCAACCTTTGTTGCTAAAATAGCTTTCTTCATTGTTTTACCTCCTGTTTAATCTACAGCGGACCCCAATATTCCGGGGTCATCCTAGAACAGTCAATATAAGTGGAACAAATTCGGTAAAATGTGTTGCTTCTATATTAAACCCTTCAGGACTTCTTAATTAATTCTTGATGACATTCAATTATTTCATCTTGATGTCAATCTGCACACCTGCTGGCATCTCTAAACGAGATAATGCTTCAACAGTCTTCTGTGATGGAGTAACGATATCGATGAGTCTCTTATGAGTTCTCTGCTCGAACTGCTCTCTGGAATCCTTGTACTTGTGAACAGCTCTAAGAATTGTAACAACTTCCTTCTTAGTAGGAAGAGGTACCGGTCCGCTCACCTGAGCCCCTGTCTTCTTAGCACTCTCGATAATCTTCTTGGCTGACTGATCTACTAACTGATGATCATAAGCCTTCAATGTGATTCTCATTACTTGACTTGCCATAAAAAAAGCCGCCTCCTTTTCGCACTATAAATCAGTACGACAAGTGGTGACTGTACACATGCCCGCGCGTATCCTCTGCTCATTTACACACAAATGTGCATACTTTTCGTGCAGTAAGTTTCTTCGCGTTTCTCTCTGCCTTCGAAGCTTTCGTTTCGACAGATTCTTAACTTGTACAGTGACTTGTCGCCAGTTTCCTAACTTGACATTCGCTCCACGGAACACCTGCAATCAATGCAGCAACCTCACGCTTCTACGCTATCAATGTCACAGCAAGTGATATATTACTATATATCTTAGGAAAATGCAAGTACTTTTTTAAATTTTTTTTTAAAATTTTTGCGGCTTGGTTATATCAATTGTATTTCTTACAACGGTGCCATGTGTATCATAGCATATTGAGAACAAAAATGCAACTATATTCCGCATAATTTTATTAGTTTCTTCCTATTTATATAATAATCCCTTTCCATATTGCCTAATGATGGCTTGCCACTAATTCAATCATAGTATATAATATGTAAATAATAACACACTTTACGGAAAGGATTAAAATATGTGGATTGCAGATAGATGGAAAGATTATGAGGTCATGGATACCTCATCGGGAGAAAAGCTTGAACGCTGGGGAGATTACACCCTTGTCCGCCCGGACCCACAGGTAATATGGAACACTCCTAAGAAAGCGCGCGGCTGGAAGAATATGAACGGTCACTATCACAGAAGCAGCAAAGGTGGTGGTGAGTGGGAATTTTTTGATTTACCTGAACAGTGGTCAATTGATTATGAAGGTGTCGGAGGCAAGCTCACATTCAATCTCAAGCCATTTTCATTCAAGCACACAGGGCTTTTCCCTGAGCAGGCTTCTAACTGGGACTGGTTCGGAAATAAAATAAAGGACGCCGTTTCATCGGGCCGTGAAATCAAGGTTCTCAACCTCTTTGCTTACACCGGCGGTGCTACTCTCGCTGCTGCCTCAGCAGGTGCGAAGGTAACCCATGTCGATGCAGCCAAGGGCATGGTAAGCTGGGCAAAGGAAAATGCCGTATCCTCCGGACTGGGTGATGCACCTATCCGCTGGCTTGTTGATGACTGTGGCAAATTCGTTGAGCGCGAGATAAGACGTGGGAATAAATACGATGGAATAATAATGGATCCACCTTCCTACGGAAGAGGTCCTAAGGGTGAGATATGGAAGATTGAGGATTCGATATACCCATTTATACAGCAGACAGAGCAGCTTTTAAGCGATGACCCACTGTTCTTCCTCATCAACTCCTACACAACAGGTCTCGCACCATCCGTGCTCACCTACATGATATCAACCGCCATCATTCCAAAGCATGGCGGAAGCGTTGAATCAGGAGAGCTTGGTCTTCCGGTATCCGGAAACGGACTTGTGCTTCCTTGCGGAGCAAGCGGAAGATGGAGCAGATAATGTACGGATATTGTTATTGATAAAAGGCTGTCACCGCGAAAATCAGGTGACAGCCCTTTTTGTCTCTGCTTATCCTCCTAGAACCCGAACAGACCCTTCTTGACATAAGGCTCTCTGCTTATACCGGTTACTGTATAACCTGTTGCATCGATGGTAGACTTAATCTGCTCGTCCGTAAGTCCCTCCTCAGCAATTATAACTGTCTCCTTTTTAGAATGTGAGGATGACACCTTTTTAACCTTGAGTGCGTTTCTTACCGCATCATTCACATGTGCCTCGCAGTGGCCACACATCATTCCATCAACACCAACTGTAATCTTTTCCATATTCTTGTACCTCTTTCTTTTTATTTTTCTTTTTAATATGCATTTATTTTTAACGCTATTGGATAGCTGCATACTTCTTATAACTTCTTATTCTTATATAATACCATTGTCTATAACGCCATTATTGCACAGACTAATCCTTAAAAAGGTTCAGGCGCAACGCGTTCGTCACCACGCAGAAGCTCGACAGGCTCATTGCCGCTGCTCCGAACATCGGGTTGAGGGTCCAGCCAAAAAGCTGAATCCACACGCCTGCCGCAAGCGGTATGCCTATAATATTGTATATGAACGCCCAGAACAGATTCTCATGGATGTTGCGAAGTGTCGCACGGCTTAACCGGATTGCGGTCACTACATCGCTCAGCCTGCTCTTCATAAGCACCACATCGGCAGCATCGATAGCTATATCCGTTCCTGCACCTATGGCAAGTCCTATATCGGCGGATGTAAGGGCAGGCGCATCATTTATACCATCACCGACCATTATCACCTTACCGCGCGACTTAAATCTGCCCACGGCTTCTGCCTTTCCATCCGGCAGTACACCTGCAATGACTTCGTCAACTCCCGCCTGCGCGCCTATAGCCTTGGCTGTCTTTTCATTGTCACCTGTAAGCATTACGACATGAATACCCATATTTTTGAGCTGCCTTATAGCCTCGGGGCTGTCTGATTTTATAACATCCGCAACTGCTATTATTCCAAGCAGTCTGTCCTTCTCAGCAAAAAACAGCGCTGTCTTTCCATTCTCCGAGAAGCCATCTGCCACCTTAACTGCCTCATTCAGGGCATTAACTGCCGACTCCCCGGCTTCTTCTAACACATTCTCTATAAATCCTGCATTTCCTCCGTATATTCTGGTGCCTCCTAAGTTTCCTGCAAGACCATTTCCGGGAACTGCACTGAAATCTTCCACAGCACCAAGCTGCTTAGCCCTGGCAAGCAAATTCTCCTCATTTTCCACCCCCGCTATCACAGCCTTGGCAAGTGGATGTTCGCTCTTACTCTCAATAGCATACGCTTTCATAAGAAGCTCATCGCGGTCCACTCCTGCTGCAGGATAGACATCCGTTATCACAGGTGCACCGCTCGTTATGGTTCCTGTCTTGTCAAGAACTACAACCTTCGCCTTGCCTGTCTCCTCAAGCGATACAGCCGTCTTGAACATGATTCCATGCTTAGCACCCACTCCGTTTCCAACCATGATTGCCACCGGTGTCGCAAGTCCAAGCGCACAAGGGCAGCTTATGACAAGCACAGAGATAGCTCTTGCAAGCGCATAACCAAAAGCATGCCCTGTCACCATCCATACTATAAAAGTCACGACGGCGATTACTATTACTACCGGCACGAACACGCCAGAAACCTTGTCCGCAACCTTCGCAATCGGCGCCTTGGTCGCAGCCGCATCGCTCACCATCTTGATTATCTGGGATAAAGTGGTATCCTCTCCAACTCTTGTAGCCTCGCAGACAATATATCCAAGCTGGTTTACCGTAGCCGCAGACACCTTATCTCCCTCAGCCTTATCAACCGGAAGACTCTCGCCGGTAAGCGCCGCCTCATTCACTGCAGTGGTTCCTTCTATTATAATACCGTCCACCGGAATGCTCTCGCCCGGATGAACCACGAAGTAATCTCCCTTGTGAACCTGCTCTATCGGAATTGTTACCTCTTCTCCGTCTCTTTTAACAACCGCAGTCTTAGGTGCAAGCTTCATAAGACCCTTAAGCGCATCCGTAGTTCTGCCCTTGGATATTGCCTCCAACAGCTTACCCACGGTGATAAGTGTAAGTATCATCGCAGCGGACTCAAAGTAAAACTCATGCATGTAAGCCATGACTGCCTCCGCGTCGCCCCTAAACTGTGCCGACGTCATCGCATACAGCGCATACACACTGTACACGTACGAAGCTGCTGAGCCCAAGGCAACAAGAGTGTCCATATTAGGTGCCCCATGCGCAGCACTCTTGAAACCGCTTATGAAAAATCTCTGGTTTATAACCATAATCATAGTTGTTAAAAGAAGCTGCGTAAGCCCCATTGCAATGTGATTCCCGTCCATGAAAGAAGGAAGCTTCCAATTCCACATCATGTGACCCATCGAAATATACATGAGTGGAAGCAGAAGAACAACTGAAGCCACCAGCCTTTTGACCATAACCGGTGTCTCCTTATCCTTAAGTAAATCCTCATCCGCGGAATCCGCACCGCTCTGCGCCGCACTGCCCTTATCCTTTTTAATCGAAGCGCCATATCCTGCCGCCTTCACAGCCTTTATAATCTCCGCGCTCGAAGCCGTGCCCTCGACTCCCATCGAGTTGGTAAGCAGGCTCACAGAGCACGATGTCACTCCCGGAACCTTGCTCACAGCCTTCTCAACCCGCGCCTGACATGCGGCACAGCTCATCCCAGTAACCTTATATTGTTCCAATCTTCATCTCTCCTTCCACTATTTCATAAGCCTCTGGATAACCCCCACAAGCTCATCAACCACCTCATCATTCCCTTCACGTATATTCTCAGCAACACAGGTTCTTATGTGATTTCCCAAAAGGACCTTATTAAAGCTGTTGAGTGCGGCATTGATAGCCGCAACCTGCACCAGCACATCCGTGCAGTACGCGTCCTCCTCTATCATGTGTTCAACACCTCTGACCTGTCCCTCTATACGCTTCAGTCGGTTTAGCAAATCCTTATATTCCTTCGGTGAACGCTCCTTATGTTTCTCACAGCAGCAGCATTTATTCTCTGTCTTTCCGCCACATGCCGGACAATTATCCTTATTATTCTCCATCGTACCCTCCTGACAATCTTCTGATTGATACCTAAAGAATCTCGCATAGAATCGTATCTCTACACCATCAATGAAATGATATACCTCGCAATCAGCATACCCCCATCAGGTATCTTGGCATTATGCTATACCCTGTACGGGTATTTTGCAAGTACTTTTTTAATTTTATATCCAAATAAATTTTGACCTCCGAAAATAATTGTGCTAATATAAAGTATTCATAATATATTTTTTATCTGAGAGGCTGAATACATGTATCTGGCGCTTTTAATATTTCAATATATAGTAATAATCGCATTGTTTTTTGAGATTATCTATGTTACACGACAGCGCAGCTCAAGAATGCAGATGCTACTACTTATCGTAATGTATTCCACACTTATCAATATTGTAGGCTACACTCTTGAAATGGAAGCCAGCACCAGAGAACTCGCCATGCAATCGCTCAAGGTAACGTATGTCGGTAAACCTTTCATTATATTTTCACTGTACCTTTTTGTCATGGAATACTGCGGTGTAAGCATACCAAAGTCCCGGCGCAACATCTATTTTTTAATAAGCCTTACAATCACAATGCTTGTATTTACCAACAGCCACCACGGTCTATTCTATTCATCAATAGATTTTACGCAGGATGGGCTTTTCCCCCACATGTTAATACACCACGGAATACTGTATAACCTGTACACAGTTTTTCTAGGTTATTATTTTCTTGGTATGATTGTTGTATGCATAAGAAAATACAGAAGACATGAATCGCCGATTATAGAAAAGCAGATTCTGATTCTGCTTCTGTTGATTCTATTCAGTATATTATGCCTTGCATCATATCTGCTCAATCTTACCGCCGGATATGACGCAACCGCCATTGCATACCTTGTGGCTGTGTTCTTCTTCGAAAAGCTCATGCGCAAATATGGTCTTTTTGATACTCTTACGCTTGCCAAGGATGAGGCGATAGATAACATGAAGAACGGTCTGATTGTGATAGATATTTACGGTAATACCGTCTACACCAATGCGGAGGCCTCAAAGGTCCTTAAATGTATCAAGACATTTGAACATCGCGACAAGCCCGTTGAATATCTTGAAGCACTCGCTGCTCAAGGCAAACCATTGTTTATAAGCCAGAAGCTTGCCCCTGAGCTTGAAGATATTTCGTGAAACGAAAATTATGTGTACGAGCTGTCCCTGCGTGACATTACACATGATGAAGCCGACTATGGCAAGATGCTTATAATAACGGAAAATACAGATCACTATTATTATACTGCAAGACTCCGCGAGGAAGTTTCCAGAAAGACAAAGGAAGTTGTCTCCATACAGCGAGATATTATCGGAAGCTTTGCCGCCATCATAGAGGCGCGTGACGGTATAACAGGGCAGCATATAAAGAACACAGGAAACCTTGTAAAGGTTCTTGTCAATGTGATGAAGGACGATGACCGTTACCGCAATATAATAACTACCGACTATGCGCAGATGGTTGCCGATGCTGCCCATCTTCATGACATAGGAAAGATTGCCATTCCGGACAGTATTCTTCAAAAGAAGGGAAAACTGACAGACGAGAAATTTGCCATAATGAAGACCCACCCACAGGAGGGCGCCAGAATATTAGATACCACCTTGAAGGGGTTAGAGAGCGATGCCTATTACCAGATTGCTCATGACATGGCTCTGTACCACCATGAACACTATGACGGCAAAGGCTATCCTACCGGAATAAGCGGCTGTTCGATACCTCTGTCCGCAAGAATAATGGCTGTAGCTGATGTATATGATGCACTCCGCTCAAAGCGTCACTACAAGGATGGTTTCTCCAAGGAGAAATCCATGCAGATTATCCGCGAAAGCATGGGAACTCAGTTCGACCCGACCATTGCCTCCATCTTCCTCGAACACATCGATGAAATGGAAGCCGTAATCGACACAGGAACGAAAATTGATGCATAAAAACAAAAAGCTGACAGAAATTCCGCCGCATACATGCGGCAGATTTCCTGTCAGCTTTTTTTATTTAATCTAATGTAATGCCAAATTCCTCCGGAAGGAATCTCGGACACACATTCTCAGATGATGTGATGACCGAAGCAGCAAGACGGCTTCCAATCTCCACCGATTCGCTGAGTGTCTTTCCATAGGTAAGTCCGCTTGCGACACCTGCGCAGAACGCATCACCGGCTCCGGTTGTATCCTTTACGCGGACGCGCTGAGGCGGGCATATTCCCTTATCACCATTAATTTCGGCATATACAGCTCCATTACCACCCATCGTGACAATCATCGCCGGTATTTTCCCAAGAATAACACGCTTAGAGAGAATATCGCGAAGCTCCTCCGGACTCTTGTCCGCATAGTCCTCCATAAACAACATTCCTGCTTCAAGCTGATTACAGATGAAACAGTCAAAATGTTTAAGGAAATCTCTTCTCTCCACAGCTATACTCATATTGCTGACAACACCGTACAGCTTCTTGTTATACTGCTTTGCAAGTGCAACAACCTTCTTGATTATATTCTTATCCATGTCGACCTCGACAATAACGGAATCCGCATTTGCAAAAATCTCATCGCCCTTCTCCTCAAGAAGTCCAAGTATAGGCATGAGATTAGGTCTCTGCGATATTGAACCTGCAAGGTCACCATTGTGGTCAAATACAGCGAGCCATGTTCCCATTCCGCCCGGCACCGTCATGACATAGTCGGTATTAACCTTATGATTCTTAAGCTTCTTAACCACATCCTCGCCAAGCGCACTGTCATCGACAATGCCTACAAATGTTGGACGCAGCTCGATATTGGCTATATCCTCCACTACGTTTCTGCTCACACCGCCATGGATATACTCTACATGTCCCACATTTCTTCCATCCGGTATATAGATATCCTCCGGAAATCCCTTGATATCCACAAACACAGCTCCCATAACTACTATTCCCATAAATAACTCCATTTCTATTATTACATTTATATATTATGGAGCTATTATAAGGCATATCGGCTGTTTTGCAAAGCTCTATTTTATCCCACTGCTTACAGCACCTTGCTTCCATTGGCGGTGAGTTTAAACCTTGCCCCGAAAAGCTCAGCAGCATGTCTGCACATCTGCATACGTCCAAGGAATATATCAAAGTAATCGTACATTGTACATATACTCTCATCGATCTGGAGATTCAGCGATATAAGCTTCTTCTCCGGCGATATTTTGAGTGTCGATTCCGTGACTGCATAATTTACACGGTCATGGATATCATACATGGACTTGTCTTTAGCCCTGACTCTATCTCTTCGCACATCGGTCTTATCAGCAATGACAAGTGCCGCAGATATTATGTCCACCGCTCCGCCTGTCGATTCATCATGGTTTGCAATCGCGGACACCACCGTCACCCTGTCCTCTAAGCTCATATCCGTCTGCTTTAAAAGCTCATTTGCCAGAAGAGCGCCATACTCTGCATGGTGCTTGCGGTTGATACAGTTTCCGATATCGTGCATGTAGCCCGCAATCTTCGCAAGCTCAATCTCATGTTCGCCATAACCGAATTTTTCAAGTATCAGCGCTGCTCTTTCCGCAACGAGAGTGCAATGAATCTGTGAGTGGTCTGTGTAGCCAAGTACGCCGAGATTATCATTTCCCTTCTTTATGTACGCATTTATTTCTTTATTTTTCTTTATCTCTTTGTATGTCATATTATCCTCATTTCCGGGTTCAACACCCCTTATATATTAAAACCGTAAAGTTATCCTATTTTGATAAAAGTATAACTCGGCGAATCTAAAAAGTATTATCATTATATTGTAAAATCCATGTAAAATATTTTACGATACAAAACTATATTCAAAATAATCCATACTCACTTGAATAAATCCCGATTCAATGATACACTGAATCGATAAAACTACTTTTATTGCAAGATAATTCTAAGATTTTAAATATAAAACCACCGGGAGGTCACAATATGCTTCGTGAAGGAGATTTAAACGAAATATCAGATGGAAGATTATATACATTAAATGATTTGGTACGCGCGGACTGCCAGGACTGCACAGGCTGCTCGGCGTGCTGCCGCGGTATGGGCAATTCCATTGTCCTCACCCCTTATGATGTATGTCTGCTCACCAACAACCTCTCATGCAGCTTCGAACAGCTCATAGCCGGCCGTGTTGAATTAAGCGTAATAGATGGGCTTATTCTCCCAAGTCTTAAGATGGCAGGTGATAAGGAGCAATGCTCATTTCTCGACGAGAACGGCAGGTGCAGCATACACTCCTTCAGACCGGGAATATGCAGGCTGTTCCCACTTGGACGCATATACGATGAAAACGGCTTCAAATATTTTCTACAGACAGGTGAGTGCCTTAACAACCACCGCACAAAAATTAAGGTAGAAAAGTGGCTGGACACTCCCGATATAGAGAACAATGAGAGGTTTATATGGGAATGGCATGAGCTTTTGAAAAAGCTGCGAAACGCAACAAAGGCTGACCCGGATTACGAATCAGCCAAGAAGCGCAACATAATGTTGCTTCAGATATTTTATTTTACACCATATAGTATTGAGAATTTCTATACACAGATAGAAGAACGTATGGCGCTTATCTAACCTGATATTTTCTCCATAAAATAAAGCCTCGAAGCAAAATCAGGGAAATGTCTTACCTCCTCCGAAAAACCTGTGGCGGCAAAAGCCTGCTTTAGTCTGACACCGCAATCCATCAGCATGCTTCCGCTCAGCTCATACTTTTCCGTCTCCCCCGGCATGGTTACGAATTTTGCGACCATGCCATGAAGAAGTGAGCCCTGTCTTATATGAATCGGCGCAACTGTATTTATTAAATCTCCGAATTCTTTTACATTATGCTTCAATGGTCTGTTATAGAAATTATAGACAGCCTCAGGGTCAAGTCCCACAGCATAGTACTCCTCATTCTGCGTGTTTGCATGGACAAGCTCCTGCATTATCAGCCCTACCGCCCTGCCTGCGTCCTCATCCACAACCGTCCACTGATGAATATTCCCGGTGCGTTGGCGGTAGAAACTGCCAAACTGCATAGCATGTCTCCATTTTTTGTAAATATCTATCTGTGCCTTTATCTCATTCTTTTCAGCCTTGCTCATATCCACAAGATTGCACTCATAACCGCATATTCCAAAAGCCGCCACGTTAAAGCGCGTTGACAGCGGTGTCACGCGGAGTGTCTGATGATTCGGACATGCTGAGACATGCGCCGAAACAGTTGACATCGGATAGCCGTAACTTAGACCCTCCTGTATATAGGTTCTGCTCACCGCATCGGTGTTATCGCTCGCCCATATCTGCGGAAAATAGCACAATATGCCAAGGTCAAAGCGGTTGCCTCCCGCCGCACAGCCCTCAAAAAGTATATGTGGAAAGCGCTCGGTCAACGTCCTCATAATTCTGCCAAGTGCCATCACATAGCGGTGTGCCACCTCTCCCTGTGACCTTCCCTGTACCTTGAGGTACTTAGAGTAATAATCGGAAAAAATCCTGTTCATATCCCATTTTACATAGGCAATGTTCGCCGATGAAAACACCCTGGTCATGCTGTCAATTATATATTCCGAAACCTCGGGATTACACAGGTCAAGTATTCTCTGATTGCGCCCTTCTGAGTGCGCACAGCCCGGAATATCCATCGCCCAGTCCGGGTGCAGCCTGTACAAATCGCTGTTTACATTGACCATCTCCGGCTCGACCCATATTCCGAATGACATTCCGAGTGCGTTTATCTTGTCGCATATACCCTTAAGTCCATTCGGAAGCTTCTTCTTATTCACATACCAGTCTCCAAGTGAGCTGCTGTCATCGTTCCTGTTTCCAAACCAGCCATCATCCATGACAAACAGCTCAATGCCTACATCATGCCCCGCCTTTGCAAGCTCATAGAGCTTTCTCTCGCTTATGTCAAAGTACGCTGCCTCCCAGCTGTTAAGCAGCACAGGGCGTTCCTTATACTGCCACTGTCCGCGCACTATATGCCTTCTCACGAAGCTGTGCATATTCCGGCTCATGGAATTGAAGCCCTTGTCCGAATAGGTCATAACCGCCTCAGGCGCTTCAAATGCCTCCCCTGCGTCCAAGGTGTAGGAAAATGACTGAGGATTTATCCCGGTCACTATGCGCGTGCTGTCGCACATGCCAACCTCCACAGCCTCATAGTGATTCCCGCTGTAGATGAGATTAAGCCCGATACAGCTTCCCTGCTCCTGCGTGGTATCCTTCTTAGATATCATCACAAACGGATTGGCTCTGCTCGAAGATGTCCCGGTGTAGGAAGAATTGACATGCTTTCCCGCTGTGACAACCGTATCATGGCGTCCCATCTCGCGCGCCCACGCTCCGTTGAAGGTCGTGAACACATAACCGGTTCCGTCAATGTCCATCATCATGCTCATAAGGCGTCTGATATCAACTCTCACATCGCTGTCATTTATGAGCCGGCAGCTTCTTCCTATCACGTCACAATTCTCATATACATAATAGTACAGCTCCAATGTAAGCTTATAATTCTTATCCTTTAACACCAGCTTAAGCTGTGACACCTCAGCCTCGCTTCCGTATGAGCACGGAAGAGTTGCAAGCTCATCCCTGCCGTTCTTTATCTCGAAGCTGTCATACAGAAAATCAGATGTAAATGAACCATCATCATGCACAATCTCCAAGAACGGCTCTCTTATATCTCCTTTTCCGTAGGATGACATCTCAAGCCTCGCCGCCTCAAGTGAAAATGACACGTTTTCATTCGAATAGCTCACGGTATTTCCGACAGGTGTCGTCTGTTTGTGCGAGAGCGCCTCGCCGTATCCTGCAATGGTTATCTTTTTTCCATAGTATAAATGTTCAAGATGTCCTGTAGGCAGCACCATAAAAGCGTAGGTTGTGTTTCTTGTATCAATAGTAAATAAGCCTTTGTTTTCTGATATCATACTTATCCCTTCACCTTAGTCTCACGGTTGAATGCCAGCTGCTTGGAAATCTCCTCAAGCTTCGCATCGGTGAGCTTATACTTATTCACAAATATAATGAGCGCTGCACACAGACCGAATATCGGAATCATTGCCATGGTTGTTCTAAGTACCATTCTTGAACCATCTGAGAGTGCAGCTGCCGCAACTGCCTCTGTTGTATCCTTGCTTATCTTTCCTACCGAAATACATACACTTGCAGCAAGTATCGCAACTCCGCTCGCAAGCTTTACGACAAAGGTCTGCATTGAAAATATAATGCTCTCATCCCTGCGGTTGTTTTTAAGTTCTCCATAATCGACAGTGTTTGCGAGGAACACTGTAGTCAGCACAGTCAGCATACCGAATGCTGCAAATATGAAAAATCCCGGTACAAGGAGCACATACACGCTCGACACACCAATGCACATCATCACAAACAATGTGAGATACCCTGTTATCGCCATCGCGAAGCTAACATAGAATACCTTGATTGAGCTCATAAACTTTCTGAGCAGAGGGTAAAACAGCATCATTGAGATTATCTGCACAGCGCCTCCGACCGTGTTAAAGAGCACATAATTGGCATTCCAGTTCGCGCCGCCTATGTCATACTTGAAGAAATATATTAACAGATTAGAGGTAATGTACAATGAGCAGTTGATAAGTACGATTGTCACAACCACAGTAACCGCCTGGTCATTGGAAAAGAGCGCCTTGAACATCTGTCCGACTGTCGGTGACTGCATGTTCACCGTTGATTTTTCCTTAATGCAGATACATGTAATAGTGATAAATACTATGAAAAGTACGGCAACTATAAGTGTAAACCACTTAAAGCCGTCTCTCTCAATGAGCTTGCCTGCCTCAAGCCCGGCAAGCTTTACAGCATCGGAAGCTTCTGCGGCATTTCCGGCATCGACAAGCGCTGCCTTATCGGAATTCCCGATTCTGCCAAGCATAGGTACACATATCATCGTTATAACCGTGATTATCGCTGAGCCAACCCCCGCGCATGAGCGCGCAAGCGTTGAGAGGTTCTCCCTCTCCTTGCCGCCCTCTGTAAAAGCCGGAATCATTGACCAAAACGGAATGTCCATCATCGTATAGGTTATTCCCCATGTGATATAGAGCACCGCCGCATAGGCAACCAATCCCCCACCTGTGACTGATTTAGGCACTGCAAACATGAAAAACAGTACAATGGCATTTAATACCGTTCCTATAAGCAGCCATGGTCTGAACTTACCCCACTTAGTCTGTGTCTTTGCAACGATAACTCCCATTATCGGGTCATTGAACGCATCGAATATTCTCGCTGCCATGAGTATGACACCCATTACCCATGAGCTCACGCCCAATAAATCCTGATAGTAATACAGAATATAGCTTGCAGAAAGCATATACACCATATCCTTTCCTACAGCTCCAAGCCCGTAGGACGCTTTTTCCTTTGCTGAAAGCTTCATAGTACCTCTCCTTTTCAATGTATTATTTTCTTCCCTGCATTGCAAGTTCGACCACCTTGTAGGCTCCATCGTAAATGCCCATCTGCTTGTTTCTCACGATGTTGCCGCACATGTCGGCAAGGAGGTTGTCATCGTTTATGAACAGCTCCACCATCTGAAGGGTGTGTGCTGTGTCCTCACACTCAAGTGTTCCATCGCCTATCTCCGCGGAATGGATTGCACCCCAGCGCTCGTGTCCGCCGACTCTCTTTATGAAAAGCTTAGGCACCGGATAGAAGGCAAGCTCACTTGGCTTTGTGACAAGTACGTCACAGCTTCGCAGTAATAGGTTGGTGCAATATACAGCCTCAAAAATATTGGAATGATAGAAGCCGTGTATTCCTCTTACTTCGCCTTCAAGCGCCTGTGCCGCAAACCTCTTTGTCTCATCCCAATCGTCAAAGTGCTCATGGGCTATGTGTCCAAGCTGTGGTATTTCCGTCACAAGCTGTTCCCACACATTTTTGTAATCGCCTACATTCACATAGAGTGCCGCTTTTCCTGCCTTGATTGCCGGAAGAAGATTCTTTATTATCGCCGCAAATATTTCCTTCTGTGCGCCCGCTCCGCCGATAGTGAGCAGGAAGCGCATCGGCTGTCCGTTCTTTTTTCTGGCAGCTCTGGCAGCACAATCTGCCTCAATATTGGACACAAGCTCATGGTCAATGTAATGTCCGGTATACACAAGGCTGTCGGCAGGCATTGGCTTTAGTACCTTCTTGCCATCCATGCCGTTTAATATTCTGTAACCCATATAAGCGTTGTGTGTCTGTATTGTGTGTACGCTTCCCTCCGAGAGATGAAGCGCCATAGGCCAGTTATCCGGGATAGCGTTCACAACATGCTTCATACCCGCATGAACCGCAGCCTGCGCCGGCCACACATGGGTGCCTACAACAGGTATATCCTTCGGAACCTTTCTGTAAACAGGTGCCATAAGCTCTGCATTCTTCTGGTCACAGGCATTGTAGGAGAGCTTTCTGAAGCCCTCATAGTTCATCGATTCCCACACCAGCTTGTTAAAAAGCCTGCTTTTCTGTGATATTCTTGAACCCAATGAATATAAATCATTCTGTGCGCTGATTACCTTCGTGCAGGTTGTATCAGGAAAAGAGTTCAAATCCATCCAGTACGGTGTGTAACCCATGCTATGTGCCGCTGAGGCAATCGCCATGGATATTCTGTAATGTCCGAAGCCCATCCTGATGTTTCCGACAATCAGTCCCTTCTCCGTGTCGAACTCCGCACCGCCTGTCTGTAAGCCCTTATTTTTCTTAGGCTTTGCCACAACTATGTCCTTCACTCCGAGAATATCTCCTATGTGCTTGTTGTCTCTTATCGTGAGCTCATAGTCCACATTACTGTCATCCCCGAATTTCTTTACATATCCATTCTTCCCGCGAACAGCTTTCTTATACGTCCCCCTGCTCATCTCATTACCAAAAATAACCTTCGACTTATCCATGTCACATCTCCTTCTCTATATTCTTATCTAATTGCAAAATTACACAACGTCCGGATTTCGCAAACTTCGTTTCGCAATTACCTAATTTTTATTCCGTTACATATAATATCCACCACCTCAGCCAATGCATCGCTGTAGGTTATATGATTCTTCACAAGCACATCCCTCTTAAAGAACTGCTCCAGCGCCGCCTCGAACATTACCTTAACAATCACGGTGTCGACCTTCCTCACCACGCCTTCTTCCATGCCGCGCTTTAGAAGTTCTATGGTCATATCCCACCCGCTCTCTAATCGTTCTTCAACTCTGGTGTAGATTCTTGGGTACTTATCCTTGAGTATATACAGCTGGGCAAAATCTATATCCTTATATCCGTCCGGCAGAACCCCAAGAATTGCCTGAATCTTTTCAAGAGTTGTAAGTCCGGCGTTTTTCATCACCCTCTCCTCACTCTCCTTGATTGAGTCGAAGCAGTAATCAACCATACCAAAGACCAGCTCCTGCTTATCCGAAAATACTGCGTATATGGTCTTTTTGCTCATGCCGACTTCCTTGGCGACATCATCCATGGTAAATTTCATACCCTTTTTGTTAAAGACCATTATTGTGGCATTAAGTATCTCATTCCTTATATTTGTCTGTGCCATCTCACCTAATCCCCATTTCTTGGCGGCTTTCCATTAAATATTTCATTGTAAATATTGTTAACGCAATTTATTTCCGCCCATAAACAAATTGCCGCTTTTCTTCATTGGCTATGCCACACCTGGAAACTATTTTCATTGTTTCAGTTTCCTAAATTGTAGCATATTATCTGTGTCCCAGCAAGAAACTAATTTTACGATTTTAGTTTCCTGTTTTTATGCACTTTGTACAAATATATTCGCTATATTTTTTATTTATTAGATGTATTTAGCATTCGCGCTTGATTTCTGTACTTTATCTGATATATTCCTTAAAAAAATAACGGTCGAGTAATGGCAGGATTAAACGCAAACAAAAAGAGCATGCCAACCGGCACGCTCTTTCAAACTGTCTGCTATTTAATTAAGCCCCCTGCACAACATTATATTTGTTTTCAAACTCATGTATAGGAATAGGCTTCGAGAAATAATACCCCTGAAATACACGGCAGCCCATATCTGTCAGCATATCCACCTGTTCCCTTGTCTCGACTCCTTCTGTGATTACTGTCATGTTCATTCTGTTAGAAAGTCTTATAATCTCTTCAAGAATATCCTTGCTTCTGACCGCATTCTCAGTTTCGTGCAGGAACTCACGGTCAATCTTAAGAACATCACTGCATATATCCTTCAACATATTAAGTGATGAATATCCACTTCCGAAATCATCTATCTCAATAATAAATCCCGCATCATGCAGCTTGCGTATAACCTCCATGTTGTCATTTTCATTGACAACCGCCGTCTCCGTAAGTTCGAGGCGGAGATTCTGAATGTTGACATTGTATTTTTTCACAAGCCCCATGATAACCTCATATACATCCAGATAGAAGAAATCTTTCGCTGAAATATTTATGGAAATATGTAAATCAGGACGTCCCAAATCCATCCAGCGTCTTAATGTCTTAACGGCTTCCTCCCATACATATTCATCAAGTCTATGTATCAGGCCGCATCTCTCATAACAGTCCACGAATGAACCCGGAGACATAAGTCCGCTCTTAGGATGTGCCCATCTCACAAGAGCCTCCGCGCCATGGCACAGCCCATCCGCATCTGTCTGTGGCTGGAGATAAACGCAGAATTCATTGTTCTCAAGTGCACGGTCGAATTCGGCAATAAGCCTTTTCTGTTCAAGCTCCTTCTCAAGAATCGCCTCGTCATAGTATGCAACAGCCCTCTGGTAATTACCCTTCATGCACTTAATTGCCATATTTGCCTTGTCACACATATTTCCTACCGGTTCATTCTTATCCTTTATGTCATATACGCCTATGTATATAAACATCTGGTAATATCCTGTTGAGAACTCCTTCTTCATCTCAATGATATTATCTATAAACTGCGCCTCATTGAAATGTTCCCTAGGCATGCATAATGCAAATCGGTCACCGCCTATTCTTCCAGTCACAGCCTGTGGTCCCGCAACGCGTGTAATAAGTTCAGCTTCCTTTACAAGAACCCTGTCACCGACCTCATCACCATATATGTCATTTATCATTTTAAAATCCTTGACATCAGAACATACCATAATATATTCGGTATCAAGATTGTTCTTCAATACCTTACCGGCTCTGCTTATAAAGCACTCTCTGTTAAGCACACCTGTGAGCATATCATAGTCCGCCCTGTATGCAAGGTGCCTTGTCTTGCTATGTATTTCCGATATGAACCTGCTGCAGTAAAAAATCAGCGCAACTATCGAAAACAAGGCGTTTGCCATAAAAATTCCCAGAACAGTATTTTTTCCGATATACGGAACCAGATTATACTCTTCGCCAATAAGTGCCGTTGATGTCACAACAAGCAGGTCCACAACCGCAATATAATGAGGCACATGTGACTTCTGTGTCTGATTGTCGAGATAAAAGAAATAGTACACTATAGGAATAAGCATTATTCCATATAATATATATCCATATCCCCATCCAAGCACAAGCTGTCCTAACACAGCATCGAGAAGTATCTCTATGACAAACATAATAATCCATCTTCTTGTATGTCTGGAATTATATATTTGCATTGCTCCAATAAGATAGAATATTGCCGCCGCAACACTCTCATACGTCATAACATTTATCTTAAGCTCCATAAAGCAAAGAGCCATCATCGCATGCAGCACAGCGCATGCCAAATAAAGAATCCTACATTCCTTCTTTATGTCGGTTACACCAACATATCTTGAAGTATTTTCTTTTACGTCACCTTTATTACCAGACGTCATACTTTCATCCTCCACACACTTTAAGTAGGTTAAAAATTCTTATAGTGCAAAATCCCTACATATTAAACTTATACCCGCATTTCGGGCATTCCTTCATATTTTTATACACATAGCCGCACCTGAAGCAGCATATCACATCGTGGCTTTCCTTTGCCAGATACTTCTCCTTTCTTGAAAATGGTTTTTGTTTAAGATATGCAACAAAATCATTCAATGTCCGGGCATATCCTTCAAGTTCATCCTTAGTCACTGTACTTGAAAGCCGTACTTTTGAGCCATCGTCAAGATATACTACCACATACCTGCCCATAAATCCAGTAGAAGACTCAATTCTTTCAATATTTTCCGCCATTATATGTCCATACGTGTAAAAATTACCATAATATATGGCATCCGGTGTTATAAACATACCTCGTTTTCCGTTCTGTCTCTTAGTTGTATCCTCCATAATAATAGAATATTCGAACTCACCAAGACCCGGTGCATACGAACCCACAGCACACCCAATATGTTCTTTGACATGTGCGTCCTCTTTTCCTTCAAGTACCTCCCTTGCCGGATAAAAATACAATGCCGGATTCTCGGACACACCATTTTCACCCAGATTCTTTTTAATACGTTTTACAAGAAGCTCTGCTTCCTCATTTCTTATTTTCCATAATCTTCCGGATACATTGTCAAGTGCTGCTTTCTTAATCTCCGGTAAAAACTCTTCTTCCTCTATCATATTATAAAGTCGCTCAAGTTCTTCACCATTATAATCAAGGTAGCCCTCACAGGCTTCATCTATACGCCTCCGGTCAAGCTCTGCTATGCTCTCCTGCAATTTATCGACGTATTCCTTTTCCACATCCTTGTTAAAATGACCCGCCTTTATCTTAGCAATTAAATCGACGAAATCTTTTCTTGTGGTATTTTCGGTTTTCTCCAGAAGTTCATCAAGCTTCTTTCTCTGAACTGGATGGCTTGCCGCGTCCTCTCTCCCAATGTATTCTGTTTTCTCATCGGGAACCGGTATTACACCCGAAGCACTTGTCCGTTCCGCGTTCATGTACGGCTCTTCGTTCGAAGCCTCCTCGGAAGCTTTCCCATAGCCCTTATGTCTGAACTGTTTAAATAAGCTAAATGACTTAAATATCTTAGCTAACCGTCCTATTCCTAATTTCCTTTTTCTTACCGTTGTTTTCTCATCGGAGTGTCCATGCAAAGCTTCTTTCCTATATGTGCGTACCTCCCCGGAGCTACCTGTAGCTGCACTTAAAACATTTTCCTCATGTACAGTGTCAAAAACATCCTCTTTGTCTGAATTGTCGAAGGTCTTATCGGATATCTGCTCATCCTCATCATCGAACTTCCTTATTCCGTTAAGGCTTCTGCGGTCATCGCTTATACCCTTATCGACTCCGTTTAGGCTTCTTCTATCATCCTTTATTCCTTTATCGATTCCGTTCAGATTCCTTCTGTCATCGTTTATTCCCTTATCGATTCCGTTTAAGCTCCTTCTGTCATCGCTTATACCCTTGTCGATTCCGTTCAGGTTCCTTCTGTCATCACTGATTCCCTTATCAATTCCGTTTAGGCTTCTTCTATCATCCTTTATCCCCTTATCGATTCCGTTAAGATTTCTTCGCTCATCGATGATTCCCTTATCGATTCCGTTTAGGCTTCTTCTATCATCCTTTATCCCCTTATCGATTCCGTTAAGATTTCTTCGCTCATCGATGATTCCCTTATCGATTCCGTTCAGGTTCCTTCTATCATCACTGATTCCCTTATCGATTCCGTTTAAGTTCCTTCTATCATCCCTTATTCCCTTGTCGATTCCGTTAAGTGACTGTCCGGTTGTTGTTTTGCCTTCATCATTGACGCGGTCAACATATTTGTTAAAATCACCATTGACTTCCCTTGTTCCCAGCCTTCCAAGCATCTCCATATAGTCATTGCCGGCAGTCTTATCACCATCAAAATCCAGATAGTAGACCTCCTCATCCTCAAGTCCGGCTTCCGGAAGTGGAGTATAGAATATGACACAGTCCGGACAGAAGAAGGCGCGCGCAAGCTGTACACGTCCCTCCACCGTGTCGATAACAGGCTTTTCCTTGCCGGAAAAGGACGCCATATACAGCTTCTCCCCGCAGCGCGGGCAGGCATAGCCTACCTTGTAAAAGTTATGTCCTATTCTCCCTTTTCTGCGCTGTGCCATCGACAGCTTCTCGAATGTGAAGCTCCGGTTATCAATCTTCCAAGTTGTGCTGTGCCACAGACCTGTCTCCTCCTCTATGTCCTCCTCAGGCTCAGGCTGTCTGTGTTCACTCTCAATTGCAAGCTGGATTACATCCTCATAACTAATTCTGGTTCCATCTTTATACCAGAAGCAGTGCTGTTCAGTATAATCAGCCGACACACCATAGGCGCCGAACACCGCGCCGAAAAGCGTATTTATCTTCTTATAATCCTTCTCAACCGTTATCCCCTTAAGCGCTCCCCACTTTCCGAATGCGTAGAGCACAAGGTTAAAAATATTTATAAGACCCGAGCCTTCACTGATAGGCTCCGGTATTTTCCGACTAAGCTTATCATCCGAAAGATTGGTAGTCACCCTTCTTGTATCATAATTAAATATGACCGAGCGCTCCTTTCCGGGAAGTATCAAAAAATTACCGGAAATGACAAAATTCCCATTCCATTCAACCGGAACAGAAAGTGTCTTAATCAATTTATTAAAAACAAGGTGCAGCTCTGCTGTGCTCTTTAGTACAATCATTATCTGCTTACCCTTCCTTCAACCATTAATGTATACAGTCTGCCGTAATCCTTAAAACACTATAATATATTATTGTAACACCTGCTCAAACACTTTTCCAGCTATTTCATATTGAATTTATAAGCTTTACCGCATCTTATTTTAAAAAATAATAATTTTTAATTTGAAAAAAAGCTGAAATGGGGTAAAATAGTAGAAGAGTTATTTTGAAAGGAACGTCGTTATGGGTAAGGCCGAAGAGAATAAACAACATAAAAGGCTCTCACTGCTTAACACAGCATTTGAGCTGTTCACAACAAAGGGGGTCAACAAGACAAGCATTTCTGAGATATCGGAACAGGCAGGCATTGCAAAGGGAACATTCTATCTCTATTTCAAGGATAAATACGATATCCGCAATAAGCTTATAAGCCACCAGTCCGGACTTGTTCTAAGCAAAGCATTGGAGGCTTTAAAGCAGTCCCGGATTGAGGAACAGTACTCAGGGCTTGAATGTTTCAAGAAGACATTTCTCTTTATTGCGGACAACGTCATCAACCAGTTCACCGAAAATAAAGCTCTGCTAACCTTTATATCAAAGAACTTAAGCTGGGCTATTTTCAAAAAGGCTCTTACAACCAACAGCTCCGATGATTCAATAGATTTCCGGCAGGCGTACTATTCACTCATCGAGCGTTCCGGTATACAGTTTAAGGAACCTGAGATAATGCTTTTCATGATAATAGAGCTTATCAGTTCAATATCCTACAGTGCCATTCTCTACAATGACCCATTGGATATTGATGGTCTTAAGCCATACCTTTACAACACCATCAACTATATTATAGAAAGTCACGCTATTACGGAGGAAGAACATGAACACTGAAAACGAAATACATGAAAATGAAAGCCTACAGCCGCATCATCACCACCATCATAAAGACACCGCCGAAGCCAAAGCAAGCCCTGCCAAAAAAATAGTAATAGCAGCTCTCACCGTCATTCTTATATGCGCTGCCTCCTTCGGCATATTTGCCCTGATACGCAATGTCGACTATATGCGGCCTGTAAGAGACATCTGCAGCATTTATAACAATCGTGAAACAGATACCAACAAGCTGTTAAAGCTTATCTATTCATCATCGGACAGAAAAGCCTACAATCAGGCATACAAGATAATTGTCAACTCAGACACCTATTACGATTATTTTGAAAATCTTCCAACGCAGCTTGAGGAATATTATCGTGACAATGCCGCCTCGGGTGGAAGCGACATAAAAATGAAGTTCGATACAACGGGAACTAAGGACAAGATGGATGACAGCCAGCTTGCCATTATATATAATGAGATTGAAGCTCAATCCACAGCCTATCAGCAGATAATTGACGCTATCGACAATATGGGAAAAGAGGACATCCAGACCTTCGCCGATTCCATGGGAATCTCCTACAGACGTGCTTCATCACTATGTGATATAATACGTTCCCGCTGTGAGAGCTACATAAAATTCAACGTAAGCTCAGGCTACTACATTACCGGCAGATATGTTCTCTACAACAAAGCAGGCGAAACCGTAGATAAGACAGAAAAACTAACTCTTGCAGTGATTAAATTTAACGGAAAATGGTGTATCTATGATGGCAGGGAGGATGGAGTAAGACTTGCAACCGGAATAGACTCATTGGCAGACAATGATATTCTCTGGGATATCTACAACAATTACATTAAGACTGTACGTTAATTGTGATAATCCACTTTACCTCAATTGATTTCCGTGTATGAAAAGAACCATGTCCGGTACGAACATGGTTCTTTTTATATGGCTATTAATCTGTATTAACGGCTTAATAATAACTTCCAAGTATGCGCTGTAAATCCCAGATACTTATATTCTGGTCATCCATAACAGATAAATAATCAATCATCCAGCTTCCGTTAAGCTTGATAACCTTCACTGTCATCTTGTCGGACTTCCAGAGGGTATCACTGCCGGCGCTTATAACAACTCTTCCTGTAAGAGTATAGCCAGCTGTAACCTTGACGTCTTTAAATTCCTTCATGAGGTTAACAGCTACCTTACATAAATCCTTTGCCTTTGATGTTGAAATGCCAAGAGAATCCGCTAAGTCCTCATAATCATACTTATCATATCCTGCAATCTCTTCACAAGCTGACTCAAAGTATGCTGTGTAAAGTCTTGAATATGTTGAAGCAACGCTTTCAAGCTGATCATCTTCGAGCTTTTCCTTGTCGGCATAGTCAAACTTAATCTTCCATCCACTGTCATAGCTGTCATCAAGCTCATCATAAAACTCCTGAATTGCCTGCTCAGCTTCATCATATCCCTCAGCAAAATCATCGGATGTCTTCATAATCTTTACAGCCTTCTTATATGCCGACGCTGCGAAGTCCGGAAGTACTGTCACCGCAAGTGAATCTATACTTGAAGTCTTTTTATTTATAGCACTTGCTATACTGTCAATCGGCTTCTTATATGCATTCGCGCTATGTAAGAAAAAAGCGATACCTCCTGCAACAGCGATTATAAGTACCAGTACAGCAATTACAAGACCTTTCTTTCCCTTCTTCTTTCCGCCATCCACAACCGGCTGCTCTGTGCTCACATTCTGATTAACATTCCCACCATCAGCTTTCTGGGTGCAATTACATACTTCTCCATCTGCAAGCGGTCTTCCGCAATTTTCACAAAATGCCATTTTGTTCCTCCTTATACATTATATAGTTAATTCCCTAATACTAAAAATTATAGCTTTTTTATAGAAAAATGCAACCAAAAAGCCAAATTTTCTCAAATTTATCATTTTCTCCATCAAGTCCATTATGAAACCTTATAATCTCCGTTAACTATGCAGCCCGCCATAAGCGAGGCAAAAATTGTCATAGGAACAGAAAAGTCCAGATAAAAAAAGCTCACAATATATCCTATCATAAAAAGTCCTAAAAGCTTATCTTCGATTGCCGTCTTTTTTCTGTAATCATTGAGTGCCTTGTATGCCAAGGCGCACATAAGTGCTATTGTCAAAAACAGTGCTATGAACCCGCACTGTGATAGAATATTGTCGAGAACGCCCGCGAAATTATTGATATACACATAAATGTAGAGCAATGCCGTGGTCACCGTCTTAGTCCCATCATGCAGCTGCATTCCGAAGATATCATTCATATTCATTATTCCCCAGAAAAATAAAACCGCGAATGTTATTCCTATGGTAGTCTGCCATCTCTTAAGAGACGGAATATGCTTCTTATCCCTGTCAGACTTTATTCTCGGATGTCTCTCCCTGAGAAGCAGGCTTGCAAATCCTAATATCACCAGAACAACATATAAGCCCTCATTTTTTGCCAGTATCTGCATAAGCCCATCCTTCATCGGAATATTCTTAAGAAAGAATACTATACCGACCATTTTCAGGATAAAGAACATCATAAACCATACTAATACATACTTTGATACCGCCGTATAGGTTGCATCAAGTACCATTATTGCAGCAATAATCATCCCAATACAGATAATTATTCCGTTACTATCCTGATTAATTGTAAAGACAAACATGCTTCCGATTACTCCAAATGCAAACGGAACACATTTTGCTCCTGTTATATTTGTAAAGCCCGCTATGGAAAACAGCATGATAACCGCGGCAAAGCTCAGAAATCCGTCACTTATTGTCCTGCTCACCAAAAACTGTATCCCCGCAATTGCCAAAACAGGAATAAACATAATTGAAAGCACCATCGGTAGATACTTCTTAATACCACCAAGCATTGCACCCACAAGGTAGACCAGAATGCACACCGTCATATACACCGCCTGCAGATACTGTCCGTTAAATATTCCCAATACTGCAAAATACAACGCCATTCCGACAAACAGTATATTGAGAGATCTGTCATTCTTCATTATCAATGGAATCTCATCAATGTATTTTTTCATAATGTTTCTCCATCTCCTCTACTTATATTCATCCTTCAGATTGAAGAAATAATACAGTACCGTACCCTGATAGCCCTCATACATAACCTTAGGTCCATCAACCTGATAGAACTCACTCATTCTTTCTATTGCTGCCTTAGAATCCCCACGATTCCATGGAATTTCAATATAAACCAACCGTTCAGAAAGTTTTTCAAGCTTTAGGACACCGTCAACCGCCACTCTGTTCACATTCACAAAGCAGTCGTCCGCCTGTCCGCTGTGGTACACAAGCTCACCTTTTTCTCTATCCCACTTGATATTGTCCTGCCTAAACTGTGTCTCTCCTTCATTTGCGGATGAAGCCACAACTATATCCGTGTCCGAAGCATACTCCTTGAGAATACTGTCTATTGCCTCGTTTACAAATGTATAATGATAATTGTAATAACCGTAATCGCCAAGATTTCCATTGAGTGATTTTTCATCCTTGGAAAATCCCGCAGTATACAGTATCGGAAAACGGTTGGTCTCCATATTCGTGAACAGCTTCGCACTCACAGGGTCAATCGTAATCAGCGTCTCACCAAGCATAAGAGCACCTATGACCGTAAGAGTTGAGAGAATCACCCTTCTCCTCTCAAAAAGCTTGATGAGCATGATCACACCGAACATGGAAAGCAATGTGTCTGCCAGCATATTGTATCTTGGCAGTGTTGCCTTAGGATATGCCAGAAGATAAAGCACATACACTGCATAACAGCCTGTCATAACCAGCCATGGCGTAAATTCCATTCTGTGTGTCCTTCTCACACGCATATTGGCATACACCATAACAATACCCATAAGCACCACTATAAGCCATATCCAGTTAAAATTGAGCACATATAGCTGTGCAAGCTTGATTCTGATGTAGTAACCTGAAAATGCTATTCCGTTCGCCGCACACACCCTGATAACACCGTATACGAAAAACATTGCCACAGCTATCGCTGCTATCGCCACTATTCCGGTCTTTACATTGTACTCATCACCCTCCGTGTCATAGCTGTTATCAGCCTCAACAGCCTTCTGCACCGGTGTCTCCTGCTTCTTGTTTCTGAGGGTTGTCACAAGCAGCCCGATTAAGTACGTTCCCACAAAGCACAGTGCTACAAGCATGCCTGAGCTCTTGGTTGTTCCAAGCATTATAAGCCAGAATACCATCAGTATATATTTTTTGTTGACACAGCAGTACAGAGCATATATAAAAAACATCGTCATTCCATACTCTAACCCGCAAAGCGTCGACATTCCAAGCGCCATAGGTGAAAATGACACAACCAGAGCCGCAAAGAACAGTATTATAAGCCTTGCCTTAGGAAAAAGTCGCCTGAATGTCATATATATACAAGCTGCCGCTGCCATTCCCATAAAGAGCTGGCTCCACTGGAAACCTGTTCCACGGCCCGGAATAAGGAATTCGCCCATAAGCGCAAAAAAGCAGTAACCATACGCATTTCTGTCGGCAATTTTTCCCGCCTGCAAAAAGTCTGTCATAATCATATCCGGATTATATAACAGCTTCTCCAAGGATTCATAGCAGGTCAGACCTTCATCAAGCTGCAGAGTTCCAACCAACTGGACTCTTATAAGATAATGAATCGTGACAAGCAGGGCGCACACCGTCACATCTCTATAATCAGGTCTTATAAATCCCCCTTTTATCTGAAGAAATGCAATTCCGGCAATCATAATAAGCAGCAATATCGTACTTATAACCAGACCTGTATCCACCAGACTTGTGAAGCTGTCACTCCATATCGTGCCATACAGCTCCGATACCCTTGCCAACGCAAAAAACAGTACAAAAAACAGCGCAATAAAGTTAACCTGCACTATATTATTTATTAAATTACGGTTATTCCATCCGGATGTTGCATTTTTCATTTTCTATCCATTCCCCTGATATCATCAACAAATTCTGCCTGTCTTACGAGCGCCTGTGCCATATTGTCACGAACCTTTTCATCCTCGACAGCCCTCAGATACATTTTAACTGATTCCTCAAACGCATCACAGGACGGTAGCTCTACTGTTCTGCTGCCGGCTCCTGTTTCAATAAGCGCCACAGGCTTATAGCCATCCGGTGCCGTATATATTCTTCCTGTTGTAAGCCTTCCCTTGCTTCCCCACAGTTCAAGTGAGCATTGATACTGACAATCCATTCCGAACGCCGCCTGCGCTATGACTCCGTCATCATTCACAAACTCTGCCGTTCCGAATATATCAACACCCGTTTTCTCATCGTAATCAAGCCGTGATGAGATTAGTCTTGTGCTTTCTCCAAGCAGCCTGTCAATAAGCTTAATGGTGTAGCCTCCATTATCCATCATGGTGCCACCGCCAAGCTCCTTAACATACCTGAAATCGCCCTCAGCCCTTCTTGGAAATCCGAAGCTTGTCCTTATAAGTCTCAGCTTACCAAGCTCACCGGACGCGATAATGTTCTCTATCTCCTTTAGCTGTGCATGGAACTGGAACATATAATTTTCCTGTAACACAAGCCCCTTTTCTCGGGCTATCTTCACAAGCTCCTTCGTGTCATCCGCCGAAGTTGTCGATGGCTTTTCAAGGAATACGTGTTTCCCTGCAAGCAGAGCCTTTTTTGCCCACTCGTAGTGAAATGCAGGAGGAAGCGGTATATAAACGCAATCAACACTGTCATCACATATAACCTCATTATATGACGAGTAAACATGTATATTATACTTTTCAACAAACCTCTTTAATTTATCCGGGGAGTTAGATGCCACTCCGGCACACTCCACGCCTTCAACCTTCATAAGCGCCGGAATGAACTTATTGAATGCTATATCTGCCGCACCAAGTATTCCTATTCTAAACATAACATATCCAATCCTTTCGATAATCAATATATACGGCTATATCTCCAGCAATGAGAGCAGATTTCTAAGCTGTATATTAAGACAGTTATTAATCTGTATCATATAGTTTAATGTGCCGTAATCAATCCAGAAATACCCCTCCGGGAGTTCCTTAAGTTCATCAGGTTCTATCTCGACAATATAGTTATGATTCTGCTCATGGTAGAAACGTCCGCCCTCCTCAGACAATATAACCTGATACTGTGTCTCATGTGCGGCAATCTTCTCACGGAACAGTGCGTCAACCGCATTATCGCTATCTGCCTTTTTAGTCGGTTCCCACTGAACCGATGGTCCAAGCTCAATATAGTCAAACGAACCTATCTCCGGTCTGCCAGCAACAAGAAATTCCTTCTTTCCATTGACAGTGCGCGTTATAAGCCCGAAAGTTGCCTTGCCGATTGCCTTAAAGAGCGGCTGGCTCCACTGCTTTACCTCTCTTCCGGTAATATCTATCTCATAATATCTCACCATATAGTCCGCCTCATGGTTACAGGTAACTCCTGCATCGTCCACGCTCCAGTCGCGGAGCTGGTTGAGCGGAACCAGCACAGTCTTTTTCTCCTCGAACATCTTGTAATTATTCAAAAACTGATATATCTCCGATATATTTGCGGTGATTCCACCTGTAAATATCGAATGAAAAAATGTCTTGTCCGTAAAATATTCCGAAAGCTCTGAGAGCTCACTCTCCGAAAATCCGCAATTGGTGAGTGGAATTCCTGAAAGGACTGTCCTTGTATCCATATTCACCAGATTATCTATCTTCATCAACTGCTTTATCTGTCCCAATGTCATCCACTTATAATTCGGAAGGACCTCAATATCCTCATCAAGAAGCATTATAATGTTGCGGTTCCTCTTCTTATAGAATCTTCCCGCCTGCTCTGACTGAATCTGGTCATATATAACAGTATAATTTTTTGAATTGTAGAAATAATTAAAATAATTAGGGAGAACACCGCCATGTCTTCTTGTATAATTGCTCTTGGTCGCCTGTATGGTCGGAGAAATCTGAATGACATTCACATTGCCCGGTTCAATCTTAGCCTGCATAAGAAAATTGATTACTCCGTCAATCTCCTTGCATATAATCCCAAGATATCCTATCTCCGGCTGCACGATTATGGGCTGCTCTGCGACAAGCCTGTTGTTCTCATAGCGCTGTATTCCGGTTATCGAAAAGAAGGAGCGTTTTCTGTTATGTATCTCTCCCACATAATCATCATAGAACCAGAAGCTGTTATCCCCCGACTCACATTCCTTGATTGAGACAAGCGCGTCATGGTTAAGAGCCGCCACCCAGTCAAGTATCTGTGCTGTCGAGTTGACATTTCCCTCCGTTGCCGACCATGATTTAATTATTTTTCTGATAATCTCCTTCATTAAAATAATCCCCATTTCCCTTGATTGCAAAATATAACATTACTTCTGTTTTTCCAAAATCTTGTTTTTCAACCCGCCAAGCTTTATTTTTAACTGCGCCCCAAGCTGTGACATACATACCGCCGCATAGCTCCTGTCAAATGCCTTAATAGCACTCTTAGCGCGTCCCGAACAGTGAATCGCAAATACCCTGACCAATGTCCCGTCGGTTTTTACAAGATATGGCTGCTTTCTTCCCGAATCATCCTTCTTAATAACATATTTTTTAATTCCTGCAAATGAATTATACTTATATTCGTTTTCCGAGAAATTCACCCTGTCACACAAATTCTGGTCTATGGTTCCTCCATCGAATATTTTGGCTGAATTTAAAACCCTGTCATTATCCTTCGACCACAGATACACCAGTGTCATGTCACACACGCCGCCCGCAAGATTGTGCTCCCTCTGGTAGTTCCACTTTTTAAGCAGAAGCTCCTTATTATCGGCAAACGTGCTCTGGCAGAAATTAAGGAAATCATCAAGCGCCTCCCTTGTCCAGTATGAACAATGGCAGCATGAGCTCCAGCCATAATCCTTCTCCTGTCCGTCAACCGTTGATACCATGGCATAAGCACCCTTAAGTGATGGTATGCTGCTGTAATCCGCACAGTTATACAGATCACTCTCTGCAACAAGTATCCTGTCAAAATCAAGCTCCTTCATGAGCTCATAATACAGAAAATATCTCTTGAAGCATATCTGTGCAAAAAAATCCGTGTATGTCGAATAGTTCTCAAACACCTTTAAAAACTCATTATATCTTGTAAGGTCAAGCTTTTCATAATCAAACCATTCCCCTGCAACCTTCCTGTTAGCACCATCACCGAGCAGAATTACCCTCTCATTCCATCTCTGCGCCGACTGTACGCTGTACGGAAGGTGCTCAGGACATCCCACATGAAATATAACTACCGGTATAATATCCTTCTTCTCACTACTACCCATCTATTTTTTCTCCTGATTCTCTTCTTTCAGACCCGAGGTATTATTCATATAAGCAAGTTCATTTACTATTGAATCCTGAGTTGTCCCTGCCATAGGAATCGGCTTGTCATCAAAGTTAATTGTCTTTTCGACAACGACAAGCGGTCTGTGAATGACACGTTTATTGATGTTCAAAATGTATTCACCGATAAGCCCGATGAAAAACAGCTGGATGGAACCGATAAGGAATATACCTATTACAATAGGTGCCGTACCGGCAGTAAATGTGTACCAATGCGTCAATTTATAAACAAGGTATATTACTGCAACCAGCATTGAGAGTGCTGAGGCTATGAAACCGAAAAAGGTTGCCAGTCTTAAGCCCACCTTAGTATATGATGTGATACTGAGCATTGCGGCATCATACAGCGAATAGAAATTATTCTTGGTCTTTCCGGCACGTCTCTTAGGCTGTGTGTACTCAAGATCCTTTCTCTTAAAGCCGTACTCCGCAACTATTCCTCTTATAAACGGCATCGGGTCATCAAGCTGTCTGAGAAGATGAATAAAAGTCTTATCATACAAGCCGAAGCCTGTAAAGTGCTCAATCATCTCGACATCGGACATCTTGCGTATCATCTTGTAGTAGATGGTTCTAAGCATATATATGAATCTGTTTTCCTTGCTGTGGCTCTTGATTCCGCTCACTATCTTGTAGCCGTTCTCCCACTCGGCAACGAACTTAGGAATCATCTCGACCGGGTCCTGAAAATCACAGCACACCGATATGGCACAATCTCCGGTGGTCTGGCACAGACCGTAAAAAGGTGAGTTGAACTGCCCGAAATTCGTCACATTGAAAATAGCCTTAATATTCCTGTTGCCCGCACAGATTTTCTCAAGGTACTCTCTTGTCCTGTCCTGTGAACAGTTATCTATAAATAAAATCTCATAGTCATACTGAGGCAGCTCCTTTGTCATGACATCGACAAGTGCTTCACTCATCGGAATGACATTCTCCTCCTCATTGTAGCATGGAACCATGATACTTATTTTTTTTCTTTTCCTGTTTTCTTTCAAAATGCTCCTCTTTTCTGCCGTTTTGCGGCATGCCCGCCTTAGTATCCGTACAACGGAATACCATAAGTGCGAACCCATTCTATCGTCTTTTTAATTCCATCATCAAATGTTGTCTCCGGAACGAATCCAACGTCCCGCCAAAGCCTGCTTATATCTGCCGTGAGGTACATTACCTGCGCACTGCCATAAGGTATCTCACCGAATCCTAGGAGGCTCTCATCCGCCCCCGCCGCCTTGCACAGTCTTAATATATATTCCCTCAGCTCACATTCAGATTCACCTGCAAGGCAGTAGGTTCTGCTCTGTGCGCTAAGCGATGAGGTGCCCAGCATAAACAGCGCCCTCGCGGCATCCCCCGAGTACAGGTAATTCCATATCTGCTCCCCCTTTGTCAGGGAAACTCTCTGTCCGGACAGAAGTCCCCTTATAACCGACATTATCATAGTGTTCTTTCCGTCAAAGGAACCATAGACGCTTAAAACACGCACCCATGAATGTCTGAGACCAAGCTCACGGCACAGCTCTGCGCTGCGTATTCCGGCAACCAGTTTCGCCCTTCCGTACTCATTCTCCGGAAGTGTGCGTGTGTCCGGTGTTAATCTGCCCTCGAATCTTCCATACTCCGCCTGTGAGCCGACACCTATAAAATGCTCACAGCCAAGTCTCTTTGCAAGCCTCACAGCGTCAAGCGTGTACTCCACGTTTTTCTGCTGCATACACGCATCGTTTCGCTGCTCACCGAAGGTGCCGCCCCATCCAAGATGATAAAATACCGCCGTATCGGTTACGTTTGCTATTCCGGTTGACATACCCTGTGTATTCATAGCGTACCCCGAAAGCTCCTCAAGGCTCACATACTCTGTCTTTAACAATCCGCTTGCAAGCTCCCCGGAAAAGCTGTTCTTCACACGGTCATTTCGCTCAGAGCCTTTCCGCAAAAAGACAGTTGTGCCTATTCTGTTTTTCAAAAGTTCACCGACAAGTGCCATCCCTATAGCTCCTGTCGCACCTGTTATATATGCCCTTATCATAGCCTGTCCCTTATTCGTTATACTGCCATCCTTTATTCGTTATAATGAATTGTATGGTGGTATCAGCATATTGCGCTCTAGCTCCTCCTTTGGAAGAAATGGAGCCAGATCCTCAAGCGGTGCGGACACCAGTGTTCCGTCATCAAGCCTCTTGGTGGCTGATTTTGGCTCGAATTTCTGTCCTCTGCTCACGAACACCTCGCATATTGCCGGTCCCTTCATCGCAAGCACTTCATCTATCACATTGAAGCTATCGTTGTTCTTAATCGCCCTGTATTCATAGCCGTAAGCCCACGCAAGCTTTGCCATATCCGGGAAGCTTAAGTCCCCGCTGTCCTCGCCGATACCCACAAGCGGCTCGCCGAAGAAATTCTTCTGTGTCTGACGTATAGAATGATAGCCACCGTTGTTAATCACAAATATTTTCATATCCATCCTGTGATGAATAATTGTCTGCAGCTCCTGAAGATTCATCTGTATACTGCCGTCGCCGGTCACACAGATAATATCATTGCGGGCATTATTTTTTATTATACCATAACTGTCGGCAGGATTGCCACTATTTTCATTATCTGCCACCCACGCTCCTATAGCCGCCGGCAAATCATAGCCCATTGAGGCAACTGCCGAATTGATTATAAAGCGCTGCCCTTCCTTTATCACATAGGCGTGGCTTCCGACAACACATGCCGAACCGTTCCCGACAACCGTAATCTGCCCCGGTGCCAGTCTTCTGCTCAGTTCCTTGATAAACGCATATACATTAGCGTACTCTTGTCCGTTCTCAATGCAGCTCTCATAATGCTTTTTCTGAACCACCGGATAATTATTCTTCCAGCCGCGGCATATCTCATGCCACTCACTGTCATCAAACAGCTTTCCACTCTCACCGCATACCTCATCAAGACATTCGTCAAGCATTGTGAGAAAATCAAGCGCATCCGCCCAGACCGGCATATCCACATGAAGAGTCGGCTTTTTAAGCTCCTCGGCATCCACATCCTCTATAATCGTGTATGCAGCTCTCGCCCAGCTCTTATAATTATATCCAACCTGTCTTATGCTCAGCCTGCTTCCCACAGACAGAAATAAATCACTGTTCTGCACTGCAAAGTTTCCGGCTCTGTCGCCCATTATTCCGGCGCGCCCCACATACAGCCCATCATCGTCCGCGCACAGGTCTATACTGTCCCAGCCTGTCACAACAGGGATATTCAGCTTCCTTTTAACGCTCTCAAAAACCTTCGCGGCTCCGGCTATGCGTATTCCGTTTCCGGCATTAAACACCGGACGCTTTGATGACTTTATCCTATCAATAACGGACATCACAAGCTCCCTTGATACCTTCGGAGGCAGTGCGTCCTCATACTCCCTGTAATCCGCACAGCTCTCATCATAATCTGCAAGGTCATCCGTATCGATATAGGCGCCCTGAACATTCAGCGGAATGTCAAGCCATGTCGGTCCCGGTCTGCCCGTTGTCGCGATGTGGAATGCCTTTTTTACATAATATTTTATCTTGTCCGGCTCCGTCACCAGCTCACAGTATTTTGTCATGGAAGCAACAGCCCTTGTTATGTCGAACTCCTGATCGCCCATAGCCCTTATCCCAAGACCTGTGCTCCGCGCTGTAGTATCATATCTTACCTGCCCCGATATCACAAGCATCGGTATGGAATCTAAGTAAGCACCCAGCACACCCGTGAGTGCATTCGTGCCTCCGGGCCCCGTTGTGACACACAAAAGAGCAGGCTTCCCGGCAATCCGGGCATAACTTTCTGCCCCGATTGCGCAAGCCTGCTCATGATGATTGTATATACATTTCAAGCTTTTGCTGTGTCCAAATGCATCATTAAGGTGCATGGCTCCCCCGCCCGTGACTGTAAACACGTGCTCTATTCCAAGCTGTGCTGTGAGTTGTGCTATATAATCCGATACCTTAATTCTCATGTATACTCTCTCCAATCTCAATGGCTTTATTTTATACTGCTGCGCGCCGTATAGGTTGTATGTGATACTCTAATTTAAGAAGCTATTCTTAATTATTCCTCGTTTGCAATATCATCACGATTTGCTATATTTTCCCTAATTCGCTATCTCATCACGATTTGCTATCTTAATACGGCTTCATGAATAGTCTTTATCATATATGACAGCTTAGCCTCTGTCATTCCCGGATAAACACCTATCCAGAAGGTATTTTCCATAATCAAGTCCGTATTTTCAAGACTGCCTGCCACCCTGAAGCCTGTGCCCGAAGCCCTCATTCCATCAAAGCAAGGCTGCTTTATTAGATTTCCCGAAAACAACATTCTTGTCTGTACTTCACGGCTCTCAATATATCCGACAACCTTATTCTTGTCCGTTCCCGGCTTGCAGGTCATGCAGAAACCAAACCAGCTAGGGTTGGAATTTTCCACCGCCTCAGGAAGGTAAAAATACTCTGCAAGATCAGAAAGTCCTTCATAGAGCACCTTGAAATTCTCCCTCCTTCTCTCAACAAAGGATGGGAATTTCTTTAGCTGTGCACAGCCGATAGCCGCCTGCATATCGGTAGCCTTGAGATTGTAGCCGAAATGTGAGTACACATACTTGTGGTCATAGCCCTTTGGAAGCTCTCCGTACTGTCCGTCAAATCTATGTCCGCACAGATTGTCCTGACCGGAGGCACACACACAGTCCCTTCCCCAATCGCGAAGTGAGCGTATTATCTTGTTAAGCAGTGGATTGTCCGTGTACACTGCACCGCCCTCGCCCATAGTCATGTGGTGTGGCGGATAGAAGCTGCTCGTTCCTATATCGCCCACAGTTCCGGTAAGTCTTGTCTTTCCGTTGATGGTATACTCCGAGCCCAGCGCATCGCAGTTGTCCTCCACAAGCCATAGTCCATGTCTGTCACAGAACGCCTTTACCGCCGCAAGGTCAAACGGATTTCCCAGCGTGTGCGCTATCATAACCGCCTTGGTTCTCTCCGAATAAGCCTGCTCAAGCTTAGCCACATCAATATTGTACTGTGGAATCGTCACATCGACAAACACAGGAACCGCACCATACTGTATAATCGGCGTGACCGTGGTCGGGAAGCCAGCCGCAACGGTGATAACCTCATCGCCGCGTCCTATGGCACGCTCACCTAAAAGCGGTGAAGTGAGTGCCATGAATGCAAGAAGATTCGCCGATGAGCCTGAGTTTACAAGGCTGCAGAAACGCACACCCAGATATTTTGCGAACTCACTCTCAAACTGTGCCGTATATCTTCCAGATGTAAGCCAGAACTCAAGAGAGGAATCCACAAGATTCACCATCTCATCATGGTCATAGACTCTCGCCGCATAAGGAAGACGGTCGCCTTCCTTGTATTCTTTATTCTGATTATGGAAGCGGTCACAGTACTCACTCACCAGCTCAAGTATCTGCTCTCGCGCCTCCTTTTCATTCTTTCCCTCAAACATGTGATGGGCTCCTTTTCTCTATATAAATTTGTTTTATCCTTATATCCTGCCAGCATCCGCGATATATTCCATAATCTGTCTGTCCATACATTCTGAAAACTTATTTTCCAATGAAGCCTTCACTTCTTGTGCGGTGCCTGTCAACACTTCCGTTTCATCCGCTATTTCCCTGTTTCCACACTTCATACCCTCAAGCAGCATTGAAAATTCCACCGTCTTTTGCACTGCCTTCCGTATGTTCCAGACCGGTTCCCATGAAAATGTATCTTTCAGCTTATCGCAGTTGAGCTTTAAAAATCCCGCCTCGTGAGGCCCTCCATCGCCCTTAACCTGCCATTTCGTTCCCTTCCAGCAGTCCGTAAATATATTCACAAGCTCGCCTGTTGTCACGCAGTCCGTGTCATCGGGCCCGACATTATACCACCCGGAAAGCTCTCTGTTCCCATACTGCTCCATGGCAACCATAAGATAAGCAAACACAGGCTCTAACACATGCTGGTATGGGCGTATGGAATACGGATTTCTCACAACTATTTCTCTCTTCTCAAGTGCCGCCCTGACACAGTCCGGAATTATTCTGTCCGCAGCAAAATCACCGCCGCCTATGACATTTCCCGCCCTCGCGGTCGACACGGCAATGCCCGAATCGGCAAGAAATGAGCGCACATAGCTGTGTGTCACAAGCTCAGAGCATGACTTGGAATTAGAATAGGGGTCATAGCCGTCAAGAGGCTCATCTTCCCTGTATCCGCCCTCACTGCGCTCCTTATTGTCATACACCTTGTCCGTGGTCACATTCAGAAATGAGCGCACACCCTCATAGCCATCTGTGCCCACGCACCTGCTCAGCCGCACACACTCACAGACATTTACCGTACCCATAACATTCGTCTCAAATGTATATCTTGGGTTCTTATATGATTCCCTCACAATAGGCTGTGCCGCCAGATGAATGACTATCTCCGGCTTAAACTCATCGAACACTTCCTTAAGCTTCCCATAATCGCGGATATCACCTATGACGGACTTAATTTTTCCATCACCGGCAAGCCCCGCCAGCTCAAAAAGGGACGGCTGCGTCGGCGGCTCCAGCGCATATCCGCACACCTCTGCCCCCGCAAGCAAGAGAACCCTGCACATCCAGCTTCCCTTAAAGCCGGTATGTCCGGTCACGAGCACACGCTTACCCCTGTAAAATTCCATCACTCTCTTAAAATCCATAACCTACTCCCATAACTTCCAAGGCGCATTTCCGCTCTCCCAGAGTGCCTCTAGCTTCTGCTTGTCCCTCTGTGTGTCCATGTTCTTCCAGAAGCCCGGATGATGATAAGCCATAAGCTGACCTTCTGCGACAAGCCTCTCAACAGGCTCCTTCTCAAATACAGTCTCCGGCCCATCAATATAATCAAATATCTCCGGCTGGCATACCATGAACCCACCGTTTATAACTCTTCCATCAAGGTCATGCTTCTCACGGAACGCAGTGATAACGCCGTCCTCACGCACATCAAGGGCACCGAACTGCTGCCCTATATTGATAGCCGTGATGGTCATAAGCTTTCCATGTGACTTATGGTACTCAAGAAGCTTGTTGATATCCACATCCGCAACTCCGTCACCATACGTGAGCATAAAAGGCTCATCGCCTATATACTCCTGCACCTTCTTTATTCGTCCGCCTGTCATGGTCTTAAGCCCGGTGTCCACCAGCGTCACCTTCCAAGGCTCTGTCTTGACATTGTGAACTATCATATTGTTAGCCGCAAGGTCAAAGGTGACGTCTGAGGTGTGTAGGAAATAATCGGCAAAAAACTCCTTAACCATATACTGCTTATATCCAAGGCAGACTACAAAATCGTTAAATCCATAGTGTGAATATATCTTCATAATATGCCATAACATCGGCATACCGCCAATCTCTATCATAGGCTTCGGTTTGAGGTGGCTCTCCTCACTTATTCTGGTTCCGAAACCGCCCGCTAAAATTATTGTTTTCATATTTTCGTATCCTCTATAATGTGCTTATAACTACCGATTCAGTATACCACATTATATTATTTCACGCTACATGCATTTCACTGCCTGTGGGACAGAAGGGGTCAGACCCCTGTCCCAGCAGGACAGGGGTCTGACCCCTCTGTCCCAAGCCTCAGCGCTCCGATGCCCTCCACAAGCTCTGTCACGGTACTGAGATATCTGTCCGTTGTCTTAAGCTCATCCCTTGCAGGTGTGTACCTGAAATACGGAACCGCCTCCACCTTGAACTGTACACGTCCGTCATACTTTTTGACGAAATCAGGTATTCTGTTCACGTCAACCCTTGCCTGCGGGTACATTCTTATTATAATCTGCGCCTGCGAACCCTTTATCTCAATGATATCCGCAAGGTGCGCATTGGATTTGATAAATGCGACACGCATAAGGTTGATTGCCGTCTTTGGTATATCTCCGAAACGGTCGGTTAGCTCATCCTGCATATCCACAAGCTCTTCCCTTGTCGTGATGGCGGCAATTCTCTTGTATATGTCAAGCTTCTGCGCCTCACTCCTTATATATGTCGCCGGGATAAATGCGTCAACCGGAAGGTCTACATTCGTCTCGAACTCGTCCTCAATCTTCTTGTAGCCCTTGAGTGTAAGCACTGCCTCATTCAGCATCTTACAGTACAGATCATACCCAACAGCCGCCATGTGCCCGTGCTGCTCCTCACCTAAGACATTTCCGGCTCCTCTGATTTCAAGATCCTTCATCGCAATCTTAAAGCCGCTTCCAAGCTCTGTGAATTCCCTGATAGCCGACAGTCTCTTTTCAGCCTCCTCGCGAAGCATCCTGTCGCGCTTATATAGCAAAAACGCATACGCCGTACGGTTAGAACGCCCGACACGTCCTCTCAGCTGATATAGCTGTGACAAACCGAAGCGGTCTGCATCATGGATGATTATTGTGTTGGTGTTAGGAATATCAAGACCTGTCTCTATAATCGTTGTCGACACAAGTACATCTATGTCGCCGTTTATAAAGTCAAACATAATCTTCTCAAGCTGTCTTTCGTGCATCTGTCCATGTGCGTAGGCAACATTGGCATCCGGAACGATGGCTGATATCTTCGCCGCCACATCCTCAATGCCCTTCACCATATTGAACACATAGTACACCTGTCCGCCCCTCGAAAGCTCTCGTATGACTGCTTCCCTTATAAGCTCCTCGTCATACTCTGTGACAAAGGTCTGTATAGGCATCCTGTCGACAGGCGCCTCCGTGAGCACGCTCATGTCCCTTATACCCACAAGGCTCATGTGCAGGGTGCGCGGAATAGGCGTTGCTGACAGTGTGAGCACATCAAGGTCGGATTTTAACTGCTTGATTTTCTCCTTGTGCGTCACGCCAAAACGCTGCTCCTCATCGATTATCATAAGCCCTAAATCCTTGAACTTGACATCCTTTGACAGAACCCTGTGTGTGCCTATCACAATGTCGACCGTTCCTTTTTTTAGCCCATCAAGTGTATTTTTAACCTGCGTTGGAGTACAGAAACGGCTCAAAAGCTCAACCCTCACACCAAATGACTGCATTCTCTGCACAAAGCTGTTGTAATGCTGCTGTGCAAGTATGGTTGTCGGCACAAGATAGACAACCTGCTTGCCGTCACATACCGCCTTGAATGCCGCACGCATGGCAACCTCCGTCTTTCCAAAGCCGACATCCCCGCACAGAAGTCTGTCCATTATCTTGGTGCTCTCCATGTCCTGCTTCGTCTCAGCAATCGCGGTGAGCTGGTCATCCGTCTCCTGATAAGGGAACATCTCCTCGAATTCCTGCTGCCATACCGTGTCCGGTCCGAACTTATAGCCCTGCCTGTTCTGCCTTATCGCATACAGCTCAACAAGCTCCTTCGCAATTCCCGCAACCGCGCTCTTTACCTTCGCCTTGGTCTTAGACCACTCAACGGTTCCCAGCTTATTAAGCTTCGGCTTGTGTCCGTCCGGCCCTGAGAACTTCTGTATACTGTCAAGCTGCGTGGCAAGCACATACAGATTGCTTCCGCCGCTGTACTCAATCTTTATATAGTCCTTCTCGACCTTGTCCACAACAACCTTCTCAATACCGCGGTAAATTCCCATTCCGTGATTCTCATGCACCACATAGTCGCCGATTGACAGCTCAGCAAAATCAGAGATCGACTTTCCCTCATAGGCTTTTGTCTTGACCTTCTTCTTTTTCTTATCCTGTGTAAAAATATCGCTCTCTGCGATAAGAACAAATTTAATCTGTGGGTACTCAAAGCCCTTTGAGATATTGCCGAACACCGTCATTACCTCTCCGGGCAACAGCTCCCTGTCATACCTGTCGGAAAAAAATGCAGTGACATCGTTCTCCCGCAGATCAGCCGCAAGTCTCTCAGCCCTTATTCGCGATGATGAGGCAAGGATGGTGACGTACCCCTCCTTCTTATATCTTCTCACATCGCTGACAAGCGTCTCAAAGCTGTTGTTATAGGAGCTTATTCCCTTCGCGCCGATATCGTATCTTCCACCTATATTAAGCCCTTCTGCCCTCGTATCAAGAACAGACAGTGCAAGCAATGCCCCCTTATACAGCTTGCCATATACATAGGAAGTATCATAAAGTACATCTGTCTGTTTCGGCAGTATATCGCCCTTCTCAAGCCTGTGTGACATGCTCTCACCAAACTCATACTGCACAGCCTTAAGTCTCTCCGCAATCCTTCCTGGCTCGTCAAGCACGAATGTCGTGTCCTCCGGCGAAAAATACTCCACAAATGACACCGTGTAATCTGCCAGATAACCTATATAGCTCTCAATTCCCATTGAGCCGTTGACGCCATCCGGGTCAAGCATAAGCCTCTCCTCAAGCTCCGCATATTTATTTCTTATGCGCGCCGCCTCGGTAAGCTTCTTTTCCTTCTCAAAAAGCTGCGCCTGTTTATCTGTGTCCGCCTTAATCTTCTTTAACGCGGCAAAAATATCCCCCGACGAAAATATAAGCTCCGTCGCAGGATAGAACGATACCTCATCCACATTCTCTATGGAGCGCTGGCTCTCGGCGTCATAGCTCTTGATCGAATCAATCTCATCACCCCACAGCTCCATTCTGTACGGTGTCTCCTCCGTAAACGGAAATACATCCACGATACCGCCGCGCACAGCGAACTGTCCCGGGCTCTCCGCCTGCGCACATCTCTCATATCCAAGCTTCACAAGCTTTTTCTCATACTCTGTGAGATTTACCTCATCGCCGACTTCAAGATGTATCAGATTATTTTCAATATATTCAAGCGGAAGGAGCTTGTCGATACAGCCGTCGATGGTGGTAATCACAGTAAGGGCTGTCTCCCTGTGTTCTCCCTCCTTTTCTTCCTTCTGTGCCTTCTTCTGCTCCGCAATATGCTTTATCGCATTTATACGCTCCTTCACAATAAGATTTCCGTGTATGTCCGCATTGTAAAAAATAAAGTCCTTTGCGGGATAGTACACTACATTCCTGTCAAAGAAACGATACTCCTCATAGAGCTGCCTTGCACGAATCTCATTGTGCGTGATGATAAGACGGAGCGGCGTATCACACACGCCAAAAACAAGGTGTGCCTTCTGCTGCTCAACACACCCTGTCACTAAAACCGCCTTACCGGATTTACTTAAATCTTTCTTCATATCCTCAAAGACCGCAAGGTGCTTTAACGGATATACAAAACTATTCATGTGATGGAATCCTTTCTATGATAAACCCATTTAACGATAGCTTTCTAAGCCTCAGCCATTATACTTATTCATTGCCGATGCACAGCCTTCATTCATAATGCATGTGATTGCAGCGGCGGCTGTCTTGAAATGGCTCTTTGCAAGCTCCTCGTCATCCTTACTGAATCTCCCAAGAACGTGGTCGACAAGGTCACTTCCCTTCGGCTTGTCTCCCACACCGAACTTCACGCGCGCGAACTCATCTGTCCCAAGCTGTGCTATGATGTTCTTTATTCCGTTGTGTCCTCCGGCACTTCCCTTCGGGCGCACACGCAGCTTGCCGACATCAAGGCTTATGTCATCATACACCACTATGAAATGGTCAATACTCTCCTTGTAATAGTCGATAACCGCTCTTATGCACTCACCGCTTAAGTTCATAAAGGTCTGTGGCTTTACAAGAACAACCTTCTGACCTTCTATAGCACCTTTTCCGATAAGCCCCTTGTGCTTATTCTCACTGATATTTATATTATATTCCTCCGCAAGCTCATCAATTACACGAAAGCCTATATTATGACGGGTAAGCTCATATTCACTTCCCGGGTTTCCTAATCCAGCTATTATATACATACTGATTTAATCTCCATTTCATTTATTTTTTGTGGGACACCGGTATCCCAATCACCACCCGATAAAATGTATCGCAACCGGCATGGCGATAAGTCCTATAATTGTCCCCGATATTATCCCGAACAGCACATCCGACGGGAAATGCACATACAGATAAATCCGCGAAAACGCGATGAGCGATGCCCATATAAGTGCCGCCGCACCCCACCATGGATTCATGTGGAAAATCACCACAACACATGCGAAGGATGAAGCCGAATGACCGGATGGCAGTGACGAACCGAGCGGCCTTCTTATAAGAAGGTCCACTGTCTCATCCAGATCACATGGTCTGTCCTTGGTGAAAAGTCCCTTTATAATAAAGTTGGCAATGAACGCAACCGCGGCAATGACGCATATCAGCACCATCGCCTGATGATGCATTTTCTTAACCAGATACAGATAGAGTGCTACAAACAGCCATATCATTCCACCATTCCCTGACTTCGTTATAAGAATCATGATCTTATCGAGCCTGTCTGTCCGAAACTGCTGTATTTTCGCAATCATTCGGTCATCAATACCGCGCCTTAGTTCCTTCTGTTTTTTTAATTCTTCCTCCCAGTTAAGCCCCTTGTAATGCTCCCTGGTCTTTCTAAGCACCGACATTTTCAATTCCTTTCCTGCTGTCACACGCTGCGTTTCGCAATTACCTAAATTACAGCCATATAAATTTTAGCATAGTTTACCCTTTTCCACAAGGATATCACAACTTTCTCTTAAGTATCTGGCAATATTTCCCTTGCAGTATGCATACTTATCATGTATAATAACCTAAAATTGTGTCATTTCATGCCGGCGCAGTTTAATATTATATTATAAATCAGAAGGAGTGATTTTTTTAATGGCCCCCGGGGACATAGTACAGATTTTTATTGTTATCATTTTACTTATGCTCTCTGCATTCTTCTCTTCAGCAGAGACAGCTCTTACGACGGTGAACCGCGTGAGAATGCGTACACTTGCCGATGACGGCAACAAAAAGGCTCAAAGAGTTCTTGACATCACGGACAACAAGGCTAAGATGTTATCCGCCATACTTATCGGAAACAACGTGGTGAACCTATCTGCCTCCTCACTTTTGACAACGCTTGCGACCAATATTTTCGGTTCGCAGTGGATTGCGCTGTCAACCGGTGTACTTACATTTTTAATACTTATCTTTGGTGAGATTTCACCTAAGACCTTCTCCACTCTCAAGGCAGAGAAGATTTCTCTTGCCTACAGCGGAATCATATCGGGACTCATGTGGATACTCACACCTGTCATTTTCATTGTGAACAAATTAGCGATGGGCTTCCTGCTCCTGTTGGGTGTTGATTCGCGTGAGAAGGGACAGTCCTTTACCGAGGATGAGCTTCGAACCATAGTTGATGTGAGCCATGAGGAAGGCGTGCTTGAGCATGAAGAGCATGAAATGATTAACAACGTATTTGATTTTGGCAATTCAAGGGCAAGGGATGTCATGATTCAGCGAATCGACATGACCTGTGCCTCCATAGACAGCACCTATGACGAGATTATTGATATATTCCGCGCTGAGAAGTATACAAGACTTCCTATTTACAAGGATTCCATCGACAATGTTATCGGAATTATCAATGTAAAGGATTTGCTCCTCTACTCGCCGGGTGATGACTTCCATGTATCAGAGATTTTGCGCGAACCGTACTATACTTATGAGTTCAAAAAGACTTCCGAACTCATGGAGGAATTAAAAAAGACCTCTAACAATATAACAATCGTTCTCGATGAATACGGCTCAACCGTTGGTATGATTACCCTTGAAGATCTTCTTGAGGAGATTGTCGGTGAGATAAGGGATGAATATGACGAGGACGAAGAGGACTGTATCACCAAGATAAATGACAATGAGTATCAGTTAAACGGTATGACCAAGCTCGATGATCTTAATGAGCTTCTTGATACCGATTATGAATCTGAGGACTATGACTCAGTGAGTGGTCTTGTCATAGATAAGCTTGAGCGCCTCCCACATGACGGTGACGAAGTACAGCTTGATAATGCGCGTATCGTGGTTGACCATATCGAGAAGAACAGAATTGATAAGATGCACCTGTATATCCTGCCGAAGGATGATGATGGCACGGAGGGGGAACAGAAATAGCTCCGGCTTTATCTTAAGTGTGAATCATTCGCAGCTTGTTCCAACAACTGTAATAATTATTATAATTATATAAAACAATAACAGCTCCTATATATCAGCACTGTAGCGATATATAGGAGCTATTTTTATCCGGAATCGCATTAAGCAATTTACTGATAAAATTTTATTAATCAATGGCTTAAACTTTTGATTTTTTGTGGAAAAATTACATTCAATACTCTATAATCATATCCATTAAGCATTTAATTCAATATGAAATCTATATTGTTTAATATACACATCAATATTTCTTTTATTTTCAGTGCTTCATTATCCCCAAAACAAGCGAATATGTCTTGGCAGCAACAGTTCTATTATGTTATATTTTAAGGAGGAAATATGAATAAAACTACAGAAAAGCCGGCACCCGCTGATACCCGCAAAAACAAGCAGCTTGTCAACAGCCTCGTAGATGAATTGACTTTATTTGATGATGACCTTATGAGCCGTGTTTTTGACAACAATATTGAGGCAACTGAATTACTACTTCAGATAATTCTGAACATGAAAATCAAAATTGTAAGTGTCAAAGGTCAGAATGTCCTAAAAAGCCACGAAATTGATGGACGCAGCATTACTCTTGATATAAATGCCATCGATGAGAACGGAAAGAACATTGATATTGAAGTTCAGGGAAACTCTGAGGGCGCGCATACCAGAAGAGCAAGATATCACAGTAGCATGATAGATTCAAAAATGCTCAAAAAAGGAGAGCCCTTTCATAGCTTAAAGGACTCCTACGTAATATTCATCTACAGACATGATAAGTTCAGACAGAATCTGCCTATATACCATATAGAACGCTATGTAGGCGAAACCAGAGAATTATTTTGCGATGGTTCACATATCATATATGTGAACGGCAATTACAAGGGCGATGACAGCATAGGACAGCTTATAAGGGATTTTCACGAACCAAATCCTGAAAATATGTACTATAAAACGCTTGCAGACAGTGAAGACATTTCAAAGAAAATGAGAAAGGACGTGGACTTATGGGAGAAACATTTGAAAAGTATGCAAAAATATATGCGGAAGAATACGTCAAAGAGCATGCAGAGGAATATGCTAAAAAATATGCCAAAGAGTACGGCAAGAAGATGGAAAAAAATGGCGAAAAACGTGGAACCCTCAATGCCAATATCACGTCCGTAAAGAATCTTATGAACAACATGCAGCTCACCTTAGAGCAGGCATTGAATGCCCTTGGAATCCATGGCAATGACAGGGCGCTCATATTAAAACAGCTACAGAAATAATTTTTACATGCCGGTACGAACTTCACAGTTGATAATCCTCCGCCAATAAGTTAAAATACATGAAGAAAAATACAACACGGAGGTAAACAAATGTTAAAGGAATTTAAAAAATTCATCTCCCGCGGCAATGTCTTGGACATGGCTGTCGGTATTATCATGGGTAGTGCCTTCACGGCTATCGTTACCTCATTGGTCAACGATATACTCACACCTCTCATCGGACTCATTATCGGTGGTCTTGATTTCGGAGGACTTTCAATCACAATAGGAAGCGCCTCTATCGCCTACGGTTCATTTATTCAGGCGGTTATCAACTTCTTACTTGTGGCACTTTCACTGTTTTTGATTGTCAAGGCAATCAACAAGTTCCATTTCAAGAAGGAGGAGAAGCCTGCAGCACCTACAACCAAGGAATGTCCGCTGTGCTACTCAACCATCAATATCAAGGCAACCAAGTGCCCTTTCTGTACAGGTGACATCACAAGATAATATAAAAGCAGGAAAATGCCTCTGATATGCTCCCTGTCTACTTGACAGGGAGCATATATAACACATTCTCCTGCATTTCTATTTTAAATCATTCCCCTAAAAATTTTCCCTCTTCATCGATGTGGCTTACTGATTACTTTACTTCCCCCAACCGTTAAATATCTGTGCAAGCGGTGAATCTGCTGACAACACAACCGTCTTGTTTTTTCCAACCATTGACACCTTGAGTGCGTCAAGGCTTCTCACAAACTCATAGAACTCTGTGCGGCTCTCATCCCCATAAGCCTCCGACAGTATTCTCATGTACTCAGCCTCACCTTCAGCGACAAGAATCTCCGCCTTCATCTGTGCCTCTGAGAGCATGACGGTCACTTCCTTGTCCGTTGAGTTGCGGATAACCTGTGCCTCCGCCTGTCCTTCCGCTGTATATGTCGCAGCTATATTGTCACGCTCAGAAATCATACGCTCATATACTGCTGTCTTGTTATCGCTTGGAAGGTCAAGTCTCTTGTTCTCAACTGTAATAATCTCTATTCCATACTGTGCCATGGTTGCACCGATGTTAACCTCTATCGATTCCGCAAGCTCTCCGTCCCTCGCCTTTATAACTTCATCCTGAGTCATTGAGCTTATCGTATTCTTGGTCGCATTGAAAACCACGGTGTCAATACGGCTCTCTGCATTTGCTATCGAACCGTTAAGTGTCTGTGCAAACTTGAGCGGGTCCGTTATTCTCCACAGCACATAGCTGTCTGTTATCATCGTCTTTTTGTCGGAGGTGATTACCTCTGATTCAGCGATATCGTACAACAATACTTCCTTTGGGAGTGTATCCGCTGTCTCTATAAAAGGAATCTTAAAGCATATTCCTGAGGTTGTCTGCACTCTGTCTACTTTTCCGAATCTCTTCACAAGCTTGAACTCATCCTGATTTACCACCTCTATAGATGAACCAAGCGTTATAAGTGCAATGACCGCAATAATTATAATCGCAATTTTTGATTTTTTCATAATCTATTCTCTCTTTCTGCCATGCGGCAAATTCCTTAGCCTTTTAGCTAATCAGCTCTTTTGCTATACTAACACTACTTATTTTGTCAATCCAGGAACAGCTTTAGTTATTGGACTGTGAACTGTAAGAGGTACTTCCGTTATTGGCTGTGTCACCGGTAAATGAATCTAAAGGAAGAACCGTCTGCGTACCGTCATTTCCCACAATTATAACCTTGAGATCCGGGAGCACATCCTCCATAGCCTCATAGAACATACGAAGCTTGGTTACTGTAGGATTCTTGACATACTCTTCATACATCGAATTGAATCTTGCGACCTGTGCTGTAGCCTCATTTATTCTCTGTTCCTTCTGTGCCTCAGCATTCTTTATGATACCGTCCGCCTGTGCCTGTGCCTCAGGTACCTGCTCATTGCGATACTTATTGGCATTGTTGAGTGCTGTCTCTTTTCCCTGCTTTGCTGTCTCAACAGCCTTGAACGCCTCCATTACCTCTGCCGTAGGCGGCTCTGAATCCTGAATTGTAATATTGACAAGTGCTATTCCTAAATCCTGCTCCTCAAGCTTTCCTACGATGAGCTGCTTGATATTAGACTGAATTTCCGACTTTCCGGTTGTGAGGACACTGTCTACATCATAGCTTGCCACCACCGAACGGATACAGCCCTGTGCAATATTTTTTAATATAAGCTCCGGATTCTGCGAATTATATATCGCCTTCACCGGGTCTGTCACCTTATACTCCACGAAGAAATCAACATTTACAAAGTTGTAATCCGAAGTAATCATAAGTGACTCATCGGTATCAAGCACATATCCATCACTGCTTGTGTTATATCCCATCGTAAAGCCATGGATTGTTGTGTCAACCTTGATTACCTTCTGTATAAAAGGTATCTTAAAGTGAAGACCTGAATCCGTAACCGACTGCGGCTTACCAAGTGTGACGAGCACCGCCTGCTCCTGTTCGTTAATCTGATATGTAGAGTTGAAGGCAAATATCAGAATAACTACCGCAAGTACCACAAGCCATCCAAATCTCTTGAGCCACTTGCCGGACTTCCTTGCTGCCTGCTTAAACTCCTCCTCGTCATAGATAAAATCATTGTTTTTACTCATACTGTTCTCCTTTTCCATGTGTTCTGGTTAGGTTAAGCTGATATTGACAATACGCTTAACCACTTACTCATAACTCTTGTAAAAAATTTCTGCTCCCGGCATACCCAAAGGATATAAAAAAAGACCTTTGCTACGGAACTCCATAACAAAAGTCTTGCCATTCACTCATAAAATCCGAATCCATAACCGCGGTATAATGGATTGTTCTGACGGAAATTATAACATCTTCACGATGCCAGCTACTCCCTTTTGGGTATATCAAGATATTAGCACAGTTTTATTGCTGTGTCAATATATATTGCTAATTTTTTAACAAACAATCTCATATACTAAATTCTCCCCTGCCAGGATATTTACACCTTAAAAGCACATCCCCACCATCGAAGCTATATATGATACCGGCGTGGCGCAAAAAAATAATTCACAAATTTTCTGTAGTATCGCGTTTTTATTCACAAAAAAATAATTTTTCAGTGGATTTTTGTCACCCAGTTATTATAATATATATTGTCTTACATAACTTATAACTATGATGTTGGGGTCAAAACATGCTCTATAAGCTTAGCGTGTATAACGTATTATGTTTATGCATATCACGACTTTGGGAGAAGCTTAGATGTTCTTAGAACTCTGTTAACTACCTAGCCAAAAGCAGCACGGAGGCTGCTTTAGAAGCAATGCATACATGGACGTATGCTTTGCTTCGGTGGCGGACGGATAAGAATACCTTTATCAGAGTTCTTAGAACATCTTGCTTCGGACAATGGAGCTGATATTCATAAACATAATACGTTATACACTCATACATTAAATTAGCATGTTTTGACCCCAACATCTAACGATTTTTTACTTAAATATTATATTAATGAGGTACAAATATGTTTACAAAGAAACAGCTCTGGGCTCTGCTCATCCCTCTTATGATTGAGCAGATACTCAACTCCCTCATGGGAACAGCCGACACGATGATGGTGAGCAATGTAGGCTCCGCGGCAATCTCCGCCGTGTCGCTTGTGGATTCAATCAACACACTTATACTCAACATATTCTCCGCGCTTGCCACAGGAGGGGCGATAGTATGCTCCCAGTACATCGGAAAACAGAGAATCGACCGCGCAAACGCCGCCGGAAGACAGCTTATTCTGTCCATGTTTGCGATATCCACCGTGATATCGGCTGTATGCGTCATATTCCGCCGCCCGCTCCTTTCGCTTGTCTTTGGAAGGGTCGACGCCGACGTCATGGAGAACGCGCTTATATACATGCTTATAACAGGACTTTCTTTCCCATTCATAGGTCTTTACAACGCTTCCGCGGCGCTCTTCCGCTCATCCGGTAACTCAAAGCTTCCTATGACGGTATCGATGATTTCCAACTGTATAAACATTGTCGGAAATTCCATATTTATATTCGGACTTAAGATGGGTGTTGCGGGTGCCGCCCTGTCAACATTGTTATCCAGAGTATTCTGCGCCGTTGTCATCATGTATTATCAGACAAAGCCGAAGCAGACTATATGTATCAATAACTATCTTTCAATACGTCCCGACTTCTCAATAGTCAAGATGATACTTACCTTCGGTATCCCTACAGGAATAGAGAACGGAATGTTCCAGTTCGGTAAGCTTGCCATACAGTCAACAGTCTCCACGCTCGGCACAACCGCCATAGCCGCGCAGGCAATGACCTCTGTGCTTGAGGGCTTCAGCAGCATGGCTGGTGTCGGTATCGGTCTTGGAATGGTAACCATTGTCGGACAGTGTATCGGTGCAGGCAGAAAGGATGAGGCAAAGCGCTACATACTCAAGCTCACATGGTACGGTGAGGTATCTATTATTATATCCTGTATTATTCTGTATATTGCATGTGACCTCATAACCTCCCTCGGCGGAATGGAACCGGAGGCAGCCGGAATGTGTAAGGAGATGGTTCTTGCCATCACTATCTGTAAACCTATCGCCTGGGCATTCTCATTCATGCCGGGCTACGGAATGCGCGCCGCCGGGGACGTTAAGTTCTCAATGGTAACCTCATCCATCACGATGTGGACCTGCCGTGTATTCCTCACAGTAGTGCTCATCCGCTTCTTCGGCTGGGGTCCTATGGCAGTATGGGTTGGTATGTTCTCCGACTGGACAGTGAGAAGCATCTGCTTCGCGACAAGATTTTTCACCGGTGGATGGCTGAAAAAAAAGGCGGTGTAACCGCCTCCGCTGGGACAGGGGTCTGACACCGGTGTCCCAACAATGTGGGACGCCGGTGTCAGACCCCTGTCCCAGCGCTGTCAAATAAGCTCCATAACCTTCAACACGAATATCCACCCGGTCAGCGTCACGGATGACAAAAGCGTTGCCATAACCACTATGCTAGAGCTTAACACCTCGTCATTACCCATATTCTTCGCCATTATGTAGCAGGTCACCGTGGTCGGTGAGCCAAGCATAATAAGTATTGCGACAAGCTCACTTCCGCGGAACCCGAAAGCTATCGCAAATGGGAAGAATATAAGCGGAAGGAGCACCAGCTTTATAAAGGTAGCGATTGAGGTGAGCTTAATCTTCTTGACAGCTTTCGCACCCTCAAAGCCCGCGCCCACAACAAGAAGCGCTATCGGTGTTGCCGTCTGTGCTATGCTTGTCACCGCCTTTAACGGTATTGCCGGTATGCTTATCCCGAATATTGAGAACGGAAGTCCTAAGAATATTCCTATTATGATTGGATTCTTAACCACGTTAATGCAAGCTTTTTTGATGTTGGAGCCTTTAGACGAACTTAATTTTTTCCTATACTTCCGTGCTTTTTCTCCTTCAACATCCGCACATATCGCCGACTCTTTTCCTGCAGCTTTCCCCATATCTGCCGAAAACGTCAATATAATCACCGAAAGAATATTATATAGCGGTACCGCCGACACAATCATAAGCGGAGCCATCCCCGAATTGCCGTATATGTTATTGATAAATGCAATTCCAAGCACCGCCGCACTTCCGCGCGCACTCGCCTGCGCGAATGCTCCCACCTGCGTCTTATCCTTTATAAAAACATAGCTGAGCCCCCATATCGCAAGAAACATTATGGTTGTTGTTATCATGCAGAATAAAACAAAGGTCAGATTGAAATCTGACCTTATGTCCGCGGTTGCGATGTCCTTAAACAGCAGCACAGGAAGTGCCACCTTAAAGACATACTTATCCGCAACCTTATTAAATTCCTTAGTGAACAGACCGATTCGCATAAGAAACCAGCCCAGAACCATAATGAGAAATATAGGCAACGTTGCATTTAAGCTAAAAATAAAATCCGCCATGATAATCCTCATTTCTATTTTTTATTACAGTGTACTCGTAAACCTGTCAAACGCCGCCTGCCCCTTGGCATCCCTCTTAAACACGCCTGCATCCTCAAGAACCTTCTTGAATACAATTCCAATCTCTTCCTTTAAGACTGCATCGACATTCTCAGCGTTGATTACAGGGTACTTAGGTCTGAACTCATCTACCCAGTCCGCATGCTTTTCTATCTTTTCGTTGGAGCGGATATCCTTACCATTTACAATATAATCCGAAAGAATCTCCATCTCCTCCTTGAGTCTTGATGGGAGGACCGCAAGTCCCATAACCTCGATAAGTCCGATGTTCTCCTTCTTAATATGGTGGAGTTCATTGTGAGGGTGATAAAGACCCAACGGACACTCAGGTGTTGTTATATTATTGCGTAGTGCAAGGTCAAGCTCATACATATCACCACGCTTTCTCGCGATAGGTGTGATTGTGTTGTGCGGCTCGCCGTCTGTCTCGGCAAATACATAAGCCTCTTCGTCCGTGTAGCCTCTCCATGCCTTCAAAATATGATCCGCAAGGTCGATAATTCTCTGCTCGTCCGCGCAACTGAGACGTATTACCGATAACGGCCACTTGACTATTCCTGCCTTGACATCCTCATACCCCCTGACAGTGAATTCTCTCTCCACCGGTGCCTTAGCCATGGCGAACTCATAGTTTCCGCCCTGGAAATGGTCATGCGAAAGAATTGAACCGCCGACAATCGGAAGGTCCGCATTCGAACCGATAAAATAGTGCGGGAATAGCTTTATAAAATCAAAAAGCTTGACAAATGTCGCTCTCTCAACCTTCATCGGAACATGCTGTCCGTTGAAAACAATGCAATGCTCATTGTAATATACATAAGGAGAGTACTGAAAGCCCCACTGTCCTCCATTTATCGTTATAGGTATGATTCTGTGGTTTTCCCTTGCCGGATGATTGGTACGGCCTGCGTACCCCTCATTCTCGCGGCAGAGCTGGCACTTCGGGTAACCGCTCTGCTTGGCAAGCTTTGCCGCGGCAATCGCCTTAGGGTCCTTCTCCGGCTTTGACAGATTGATTGTGATGTCAATATCGCCATACTCCGTATTAGTCACCCACTTCATATCCTTGCATACTCGATATCTTCTTATATAATCCGAATCACGGCTGAGCTTATAGTAATAATCCGTAGCTTCCTTAGGCGAAACTGCATATTTCTCCTTAAATGTCTTTATAACCTGTGAAGGTCTTGGCATAAGACAGTTCATAAGCCTTGTGTCAAATAAATCTCTGTACACAACACTATCCTCAATAAGTCCCTTCTCAACAGCATAGTCAAGAAGCTCTTTAAGAACAGGCTCAAGCTCCACCTTCTCATAGTTTTCTTCCGGCTCCTCATAATCATCAAGCTTTAAGACATCCAAAATAAGATTAGTTGAATAAATCTTCTCCTCCTCTGAAATCAGACCGGTTTCCATTCCGTATGTAACCAATTTTTTTATTGTCTCGTATACCATAACACACCTCCACAACCAGCATTTTATATATTCGGAACTTGCTTAATATCATTATAAAATCATTGCGCAATCTGAACGTATTGTACAATGACTTTATGCTGTAATAAATTACGCCTTGCCCAAAATCCTCTTGAGCTTCCTTACAACCTTCTTAAAAAAGCTTGGATAATATATATCCTTCTGAACCGCTATATCGTAATCTATATCGCGCTCAACCTTATCCCTGAACTTAATCGGGAAGTGATATGCACCTGCGTGCATTTCCTCTCCCGGTCCCTTAGTGTGGGTGGCATCCTCGCGGTTCATTCCGATATTGTTGATAAGGTTAACATTCGGCACAACGCAGAGACCATCATTCTCCGCAAGACAAAGCATAAGCTGATAATCCCATGTATCAAGTTTACCCTCATATATCAAGTCAAGCTCCTTCTCGACATAATCAGCCTTTGCATCCATAAATACCTTATGCATAAGACCTTCCGCCTTGCGCTGCGGCCAGTTCCTGAGTGTCACGTCATACTTCTCCCATGTGCTTCTCCATGTACCCCAGCCCCATATATAATTGTCCGCTGTAAAAAGATAATCATAAGGTGTCTTATAATTCTCAAGCTTCTTGTGAGCGCCAACCATCATTACCTTCGGGTCATTTCTGTAATGCTCAAGCATCTCCTGACAGAATCTGAAAAATGACACATCAAGGAGCACATCATCCTCAATGATGATTGCCTCCTCCTCATGCTCGAATACCCAGCTTATGCCTGACGATACACGATTCTTGCAGCCCATATTCTTCTCGGCATAGTTCTTGTGAACCTCACAGTCCCAGTCCACATGTGTGTCAAGAAACTCCCTGACAGCCGCTACCTTCTCGGCATCCCCCTCCTTGGCAGGTCTTGCCGCGTCGCAGATAAGATATAATCTAGGCGGCTTAATCTCCCTGATTCGCTCAAATACAACCTGTGTTGTGTCAAGCCTGTTATACACAAAGAAGGCAATCGCTGTCTTCATCACAAAATCACTCACAATATACTCCTATCCATATTAAATACTTATTATGACAAAACACGCCTCTGCATAATGCGGAAAATCCTGCAATGCAGCATATCCGGAACCTATTCAGCATATCAATGCACTGCCATAAACATATAATCTAATATATTTAACTAATTCTCTATAATCTTCACTGCTGCCATATCATACCTTAAAGTACTACCGGGCCACCGCCGATATCAGCAACATAGAAGTCTGCGGCATAGCCTATCGTATCCTTATACTCCTTGCCAACCTTCTCGATGAAGTTGTCGATGGCATCTGTCTTTACAATGCTTACTGTACATCCTCCGAATCCGGCACCTGTCATACGTGAACCGATGACACCCGGCTGCTTAAGTGCTGCTGCCACAAGAGTATCAAGCTCCTTGCCTGTAACCTCGTAATCCTCTCTCAGTGATGTGTCGGAAGCAACCATAAGTCTTCCGAACTCCTCGATATCTCCGGCCTTTAATGCCTTCACTGCCTTGATTGTTCTCTGATTCTCATATACGGCATGCTTAGCGCGCTTCTGACGAACCTCGCTCTTTATCGCAGACTTGTAGCGCTCGAACGCCTCCTCTGTGAGGTCACCAAGCGTCTTGATGTCTATAACCTTCTGAAGCTCCTCAAGTGCCTCCTCGCATTCAGCACGTCTTTCATTGTACTTAGAATCGCCCAATCCTCTCTTCTTGTTGCTGCATGCTATCACTATCTTGGCATTGTCAAGCTTAACCGGAGCATACTCATAAGAAAGATTCGATGTGTCAAGGAAAATAGCGTGTCCTTCCTTACCCATCGCAATTGCAAACTGATCCATAATTCCGCAGTTGACCTTGTTAAACTTATTCTCAGCGAACTGGCTGATAAGTGCCATGTCTATAAAATCCGTGTCAAAACCGAATGTATCCTTGAGCACAAGTGCGGTGAGCACCTCTATGGAAGCTGATGATGAAAGTCCTGAGCCATTAGGTATATTTCCCAGATAGCACATATCAAAGCCCTTGTCAAAGTGGTAGCCCTTCTGCATATAAGCCCACATAACGCCCTTCGGGTAATTCGTCCAGTCTGCCGCCTTATCCCATACAAGGTCATCAAGCGATGTCTCTATAACTCCGAGATTATCGAAGTTAGCTGAATAAAAGCGAAGCTTATTGTCATCCCTGCGTCTTACCGCAGCGTAGGTTCCCATCGTGAGTGCACATGGAAAAACATGACCTCCATTGTAATCTGTGTGCTCACCGATAAGATTAACTCTTCCCGGTGCAAAGTATACCTTGACATCCCTGTCTTCCCCATATATCTTCTTAAATTCCTGAAGCATCTTCTCTTTCATAATCCTACCTCCATTGTATAGTGTGGATATCGTTGCCATCATTCCGAACGTAAGCAACTTATAATAATTATAGTATAATGTGAATTTTTTATCAACATTTTTATACTCTAATAAGGATACTGCCAAATTACCTAAGGACAGCAAAAGGAGCCGGGTTTCCCCGACTCCTTCGCTGTGATGTCTGCTATAGTAAAATAATCTATATGCCTTCTTCTGCCACTGCCTTATCATAAGCCTCCAATATTGCATTGGATATCATATCCCTCGTAGCTGAGCTTATAGGATGTGCTATGTCCCTGTACTCTCCTTCTGCCGACTTCTTGCTTGGCATGGCGATGAATAAACCCTTCTCTCCCTCAATTACCTTAATATCATGCACAACAAACTCATTGTCAAATGTCACTGAGACAACTGCCTTCATTTTGCTGTCTTTTGATACCATCCTTACCCTCACGTCTGTAACCTGCATATTAACCCTCCATATACGTCTACACCACGATGTAGCTCTACAAGCTGTATCTTTCGTTCTTTTCCACTACAACCTTTACCTTGCCGTCCTCACCTGCATATCTGCAATTAGAACGGATTGTATCCCTGCTCTCAACTATACAGTTCTCAATAACCGTATTATCACCGATATATACATCATTGAGAATAATCGAGTTACGTATCACACAATTATTTCCAACGAATACCTTCTTGAACAATATGGAATTCTCTACTGTTCCGTTTACAATACATCCACTGGCAACAAGTGAATTCTTGACCTCTGAGCCCGGATTATACTTAGCAGGCGGAAGATCGTCCACCTTGGAGTAGATATCCGGATACTGGTTAAAGAAGAACTCCCTTACATCCCTCTTTAAGAAATCCATATTGGTCTTATAATAAGCATCCACTGTCGAAATATTGTTCCAATAGCTGTCAAGCTTATATCCATACACTCTCTTGATATTCTTGTATCGTATAAGAATATCCTTTACGAAATCATATCTGTCCTCGGAAGCAGCCTTTTCAAGAAGCTCTATGAGCTGACGTCTTCTTATTATATAGATACCTGTGGAGACAATGTTTCCCTCAGCCTCAATCGGCTTCTCCTCAAAATCAGTGATTCTCATATCCTGATTCATGCGGACAACACCAAAACGGTTAGCGTCCTCACCTGCCGGAAGCTCCTTTACGACAACCGTAATGTCCGCCTTCTTCTCAATATGGTACTCAAGCACCTTTGCGAAATCAAGCTTGTAGACACCGTCGCCTGAAGCAATCACAACATAAGGCTCATGGCTGTTCTTTAAAAAATCAATGTTCTGATACATACTGTCGGCAGTTCCTCTGTACCACACACTGTTGTCGGCAGTTATTGTCGGGTTGAATACATAGAGTCCGCCCTGCTTACGTCCGAAATCCCACCACTTAGATGAACTAAGATGGTCATTGAGGCTGCGCGCATTATACTGTGTGATAACCGCAACCTTCTGTATATGTGAATTTGACATATTGCTGAGTGCAAAATCAATACTTCTGTAGCTTCCTGCTATCGGCATAGCTGCCACTGCTCTTCTGCTGGTGAGCTCCTTCATCGCCTTATTATTTCCGCCCGCTAATACAAGTCCTATCGCTCTCATCTTGCTGCACCTCCCTTAATAATACTTCCTCCGCTCGGGAGCATACCATTCTCATAATCTGAAAGCTCTGTCACTCCGTAGATAGCAGTGTTCTTGCCTATCTGAACTCTTGGCGGAATATATGAATTCTCTCCTATTGTCACAAGACCAAAAGCATATACCTTGGCGTTAAGAGTATTCGGTGCTTCATCGCCGACACCTAATACCGCTCCCTCACCAATCTCTGTGTTCTCTGCAATAATAGATTTATCTATCACGGCTCCCGCACCGATTCTTGCATTCTGCATTATAATCGAGTCTCTTACTATAGCGCCTTCCTCTATAGTAACGCCCGAACCAATGACTGAGTTATATACCTCACCATAGACCTGTGTTCCCTCTCCTATTATGCTTCTGAAAACCTTCGAAGTATCCGCAAGGTACTGAGGCGGAAGAATATCGCTCTTCGTATATATCTTCCAGAACTCTTCATAGAGGTTAAACTCAGGGATAATGTCAATAAGCTCCATATTGGCTTCCCAATATGAACCAAGTGTACCTACATCCTTCCAATATCCGTTAAATTCATAAGCAAAAAGTCTCTGCTTATTCTCATGGCAGTATGGAATAATATGCTTTCCGAAATCGCAGCCCGGCTCATCCTTCATCTTGATAAGAGCTTCCTTCAAAACAGGCCAGCTAAATATGTAAATTCCCATAGATGCGAGGTTACTGCTCGGGTTAGCAGGCTTCTCCTCAAATTCGGTAATCTTATTATGCTCGTCCGTTACAAGAATACCAAAACGGCTTGCCTCCTCAATAGGAACAGGCATAGCTGCTATTGTTACATCGGCATTATTAGCCTTATGATAGTCAAGCATAAGCTCATAATCCATCTTGTATATATGATCACCTGAAAGGATGAGTACATAATCCGGATTGTAAAGCTCCATATATTCGAGGTTCTGATATATTGCATTGGCGGTTCCTGTGTACCACTCACTGCTTGTACTCTTCTCATACGGCGGAAGTACCGTCACTCCACCACGATTACGGTCAAGATCCCATGGAATACCGATTCCAATGTGTGTGTTAAGTCGTAACGGCTGATACTGTGTGAGAACGCCTACGGTATCAATTCCCGAATTAATACAGTTACTGAGCGGGAAGTCAATTATTCTGTACTTACCGCCAAATGCTACAGCCGGCTTTGCCATATTCGATGTAAGAACACCAAGACGGCTTCCCTGTCCACCTGCCAGCAGCATAGCAATCATCTCTTTTTTAATCATGCTACCACCTCTTGTCAATTTACTAAAGCCAATCATCACATTTATGGTTTTGTAATGTTATTATAACATAAATTTTTTTATAAGTGAAGGAATTTTTATATTTTTTGTTAAGAAAATATATCTTTTTCTGATAATTGATTGATAATTTGTTTTTTTACCATTATATTCCATTATTCAACTTAATACTGGTTTTTTCATGATTGGTGTTATATTATATTGTGTATATATCCAATATATTCATAATAAAATAGTAATCAGGAGGATTATAGAATGTATCAGATTGATTTTAATAAACCCATACATATACATTTCATCGGAATCGGCGGAATAAGCATGAGCGGTCTTGCGGAGCTTCTCTTATCGGAGAATTTTAAAATATCCGGCTCAGATAACAAGGAATCCGCTCTCACGAAGCAGCTTGCGGACGCCGGATGCAATATATTCATAGGACAGAAGGCAGACAATATTGATTCATCTGTTGATGTCTGCGTATATACTGCAGCCATTCATCCCGATAACCCTGAATATGCCCGCTGCAAAGAGCTTGGCATACCGATGCTGTCGCGCGCCGAACTGCTCGGTCAGGTAATGAAAAATTACCGCACAGCCATCGGCGTCTCAGGAACACATGGAAAGACAACCACCACATCAATGCTCAGCGAGATACTCATGTTAGCAGACACCGACCCAACCATATCCGTGGGCGGTATGCTCCCATCAATAGGAGGCAATATGAGAATAGGCCATTCAGATGTCTTTCTCACCGAAGCATGCGAATATACCAACAGCTTCCTGTCCTTCCACCCAACCATGAACATTATTCTCAATGTTGAGGAGGATCATCTTGATTTCTTCAAGGACCTAGACGATATCCGCGCCTCGTTCAAAAAATACACAGAGCTGCTGCCTGATGACGGATATCTGGTTATAAACAGCGGTATTGAGGACTACTCCTATTTTTACAAGGACAGCAATTGTAATGTGATTACATTCGGACTTAACCCACAGACAAGTAACTACTCTGCCACAGATTTTCATATTGACGATAAGGGCGACTACTGCTATACACTCCTTTATAATAATGAAGAAAAATGTAAGGT
>CAUCXT010000008.1 GCA_958446835.1 uncultured Eubacterium sp. | reverse complement strand
ATATTAAGTTTTTTTATCGGCTTTACTTCTACATCAGATGCGATGCTTAGATATAAGGTATAGATGCCGTCCTCATCAATTTCTCTGATAAGGACAGGTTCCTTGTATATATCATAGCTTCGCGGATAGTAGTATGGCAGCTGTGAAGTATCCGTTATCCCTGCTTTTGTAAAAAGCTGTTCTGTTTTCTGTCCGATTCCTTTAAGACTGCTAAGCTTCATAATAATCCTCATTCTCCGGCATAATGCCGAAAATTATACTCCCATATACAAGACATCCCCTCATAGGTTGGACCCATGAGGGGACAAGATACTCAATAAATATTCTATTCTACTGAAACAATATAGTAATAGATCGGCTGTCCACCACTGTGAACCTCCAGGTCAAGATCAGGGTAAGTCTCCTCAAGCTTAGCTGTAAGAGAATCAACCTGCTCACTTGAAACATCCTCGCCATAGTATACACTTATAAGCTCAGAGTCATCATCAATAAGCTGGGACAGCATATCAATGGTTGTTTCCTCAATATCCTTGCCTACAGAAAGGATTGTCTTATCGCCGATTCCCATTATATCGTTCTGCTTAATCTCTTTGCCATCCATCGATGTATCACGAACAGCGTAAGTTACCTGTCCGGTCTTTACATTCTTCATCTCTGAAGACATATTATCGAAATTAGCTTCCGCATCTGCGGACTCGTCAAAATTGATAAGCGCTGTGATTCCCTGAGGTATTGTCTTAGAAGGAACTACATACACATTCTTATCTGTGACAATGGACTGTGCCTGATTGGCTGCAAGTATAATATTCGAATTGTTAGGAAGAATAAATACATTCTCAGCGTTGACCTTGTCAATCGCGTTGAGCATATCCTCTGTACTAGGATTCATTGTCTGTCCGCCTTCAATTACAACATCGACACCAAGTCCTTCGAATATCTCACTTAATCCCGCTCCGGCAGAAACGGATATAAAGCCGTACTTCTTCTTAGGCTCAGCAGGCTTCTTTGCTGCTTCCTCAGCCGCCTTCTTCTCAGCCTCAGCCTTCTCAGCTTCCTTTATGAGCTTCTCCTTATGTTCCTCACGCATATTATCTATCTTCATCTTGCTGAGTGAACCATAGGTGAGTGCTTTCTGAATTGCAAGACCCGGATCGTTGGTATGTACATGTACCTTAACAATCTCATCATCAGCAACTACGACTATTGAATCACCGATTGACTCAAGATATGCCTTGAAGTTGAGTTCATCACCGTTATCGAACTTCTTCTCAACATTGATTATAAATTCAGTGCAGTAACCATACTTGATATCTGCCTGAGTTGTGTCTGCTTCAACCTTAGCGGTGGTTGTTGTGCCAAGAGCCGCGGTAAGGTCAATCTCCTTGCCAAGAAGGCAGTCATATATTCCTGAAAGCACTTCGATAAGACCCTGTCCGCCTGAATCTACAACACCGGCTTCCTTTAACACTGGAAGCATCTCAGGTGTCTGTGAAAGGACGTAGCGTCCGTGCTCAAGAACCTGTCCTAATATCTCTTCCAGATCGCCGTTCTCACATGCAAGTTCATTCATCTTATCCGAAAGACCCTTCGCAACAGTGAGGATAGTTCCCTCCTTAGGCTTCATAACTGCCTTGTATGCAGTCTCCGTTGCCTTCTGGAAGGCTCTTGCAAGTACAGGAGCATCTATAACCGTTACAGACTTAATTTCCTTAGTAAACCCTCTGAAAAGCTGTGAAAGAATAACTCCCGAGTTACCTCTCGCACCTCTTAATGAACCTCCTGAAATAGCCTTTGACAGATTCTCAAAATTAGGTGAAGCAATGTCGCTCACTTCCTTAGCTGCGGAAAGAATTGTCATTGTCATATTAGTTCCAGTATCTCCATCAGGTACCGGGAATACGTTTAATTCGTTTATTATCTCTTTTTTTGCTTCCAGATTGGCAGCTCCTGCCAAGAAACATTTCTTGAGCATAGCAGCATCTATGGTATTAATAGCCACTTTAAAATCCTCCTTAAATAACGGTTAGTCAATTACTCTTACGCCATCAACAAATATATTGATCTGCTTAATCTTCATGCCTGCAAATTCTTCAACCTTATACTTGACACTGTTCACAAGGTTATCTGCTACAGCAGAAATGGAAACTCCGTACGATACAATAACATGAAAATCCAAAGTAATCAAGTTCTCTTCATCAATCTTTACATTAATTCCATGTGTAAGACTCTCTCTTTTAAGGAGCTTAACCAGTCCATCCTTCATGCTTACGGCAGCCATTCCGACGATACCGAAGCTCTCTATGGCGGTTGTTCCCGCAAACATTGCTATAACTTCAGGGTCTATCATAATAGTTCCTAATTTATTTTCAATTCGACCTTTCATGGTTCCTCCAATCTCCGTGTGATTCACGGTTTACAAAGTCATGATATTGTTATTATACATTATTTCTATACAAAATCCAACTTAAAAGTGAAAATCTTTAAAAAAATATTTTTTTTGCTTGCAAAATATTCAAATATCTGTTATCATAACTTCTGTTGTCAGCCGAGTAGGCATTATTAAGCTTTGAGGAGGTGCAATCATGGCAAAGTGTGCTGTTTGTGATAAGGGTGCTCATTTTGGACTCAAGGTAAGTCACTCTAACAGAAAATCAAACAAGATGTGGAAGTCAAACGTTAAGTCAGTTAAGGTTTTGACAACAGCAGGTCCAAGAAAGATGTATGTATGTACTTCTTGCTTAAGATCAGGCGCTGTTACAAGAGCGTAGTCAAGAGTTTGATGTTAATTAAGCCCCGGAATTTTCCGAGGCTTTTTTTTCATTAATGAAATAAGATTACTGTCAGACTATTTACAACTGCAGAACAGATTATATCCACACAGCATCAGAAGGATTATTATTACGATTCCCCAGAAAACATTCTCAATAAGCAGCCCTATTATCATTCCCACTGCAATCCAGAACATCATAAAGCCTATTATTCTCACCACAGGAGTTTTCCTCCATATACCTGCTGCTCTATTCTATTATATGCACTATATGCGTCATTATTCACAACCACATTCTAATCAAGTCTTTAAAAGCATGTGGTGTTAAAAAAACAATTATATGAAACCCATTAAGACGTTTTTCATATAATTGTTTTTAATCATTTGTCACATCACCATTTTCATTGAGAATTACGGCATCACCAAGATATTTTGATTGTGGTTTTGTTTTCGCGAGAATAAAATCTTTGTTTCTCGCAAGTATTTCGCGGATTTCCCTTTTGTACTGCCCCGAATAGCTTCTTAAGTCTGCCGGAACTCCGTAAGCCTCCATGCCAAGTGACCTGGCAAGGTATATTGCTCTGTACAGATGATATTTCTGGGAAACAATAATAATTTTTTTGGCTCCAAATATATTTCTGGCACGATACAGGCTATCGTATGTAGAAAAACCAGCGTGATCCATATATATGGCATTTGACGGCACACCGGAATCAATTGCATATTTTTTCATGGTACCGACTTCATTGTAATCATTGCTGCCGTGGTCACCGCTCATTATTATGTCTTTTGACGCGCCGAGCTTATATAGATTGACACCGGTCATAATTCTGTCATAGAGCATATTGCTTGGAGTCTTATCCGGTTTAACAGCAGCTCCGAGAACCAGTATACAGTCTACATCCGAAAGTGCAGCAGCTTCATCGGTGTTCAGTATATAGGTGCCGGTTTTGTGTATCACATATCCATTGACCGCAAAAGCATACACGGCTGCCACAAGGACAGCCGCGCAGCATGTATAACTTATTCCCTTTATTATTTTCTTAACTGACATCAGATTCACCTTAAATATTACTTATTATCATTTCCGGTAATATCATTTATGGCTTCGTCAACCGCTTCGTCTTTTTTGTTCTTCTTTCCACCGGCGATATCCGCCACCTTGTCGACTATGTCCGGAACCATATCAAGAATCTTGGTCATGGTATCCTGATTCTTAACATTCACAAGCTTGGTCTGTCCGTTCTGTATTACAAGCACTGCACTTGGAGAAAGCTTAGCACCGAGTCCGCCTCCGGCATTATTCTTGGTATCACCTGAAAATGCACCTGCACCCACGCCAAATGCCACGTCAACTAGTGGAACGATGATGGTGTCATTCACCGTAACTGCATCTCCTACTACTGTCTTAGCGCTTACAAAGCTGTCCATTCCTGAAAAGAGAGATTCAACTGTTGAATTGAACTTGTTATTGTCTGCCATTTTAAACTCCTCCTGTTTACCTACTATTTTTTATGGTTTTAATTATTTTTTTGACTTCTTTGTTAAAATATACTCTGGCGGCTATATATAATACTCTGCCGAGAATAATTCTGCCCTTAAAATCCAACTCTGCTTCAAAAACCTTGTCATCCCATACAGGTGTTATATTTATGACAATCCCGGTCATCGCTCTGAAAACGGATATTCCTCCAACGATTTCACCGAGCAGTGCAGGGTCATCAAGACCGAGCTTTATGGATATTGTATGGCTTCCGGGCATGATATGCTTAAACAGAAGCTTCAGTTGTTTCATAACAAAATCTATAACGCCGCGGTTTTCTTTTATCAGAGAGACTATTGATTTGACCTTATCTGCAATTGCGTTTGATGACGAATCAGAGTTTTCAGCTGCAAGGTCAGCTTTCTTATCCTGGCGGCTTTTCGGCTCTTTATGTTCTTTATGTCTGGCAGATTCTTTCGCTTTTTGGGTTCTTTCCGGTTCAGTGAGCTTATCAGTTTTATTGACCGTTTCGGCTTCCTTGATTTTTTCGTTTTCCCTGATTTCATCAGCTTCGCTTCCATTTGAAGCTTCACCTGTTTCCACCGTTTTACCGTTTTTAGTTAATCCGTCATTCATTACCACTTCACTGGTTTTAACAGCTACATCGCTTTTCACAACTTCGCAGCTTTTCACCGCTTCGCCGGTTTTCACAGCGTCATGTTCTTCCTTGACGGCGCTATTGTCCTGCCTAGGGCTGTCTGTAGTCTCCTTGTCATCGGACTTTTCTTCATCGGAAATATTATGTCCAAATAACTTTATTTTAAGTTCGGATTTCTTTCCGTCCAGTTCAAAATTCACATGCAGCAATCTCAAGAGATATGTGACATGAGCCGACACGCGAGGCTTACCATAGAATGAGGCATGCACTCTATATCGTATTGGAACAAGCAACAGCAGACATAGAATTAAAAGAACAATGCCCACAATCACAAGAAGGACAATCCCGATAATCTTCAATATGCATAGCAGTATTTTTAAAAACAGCAACTACAACACCTCCTTGCCGGAGAGTGTGTCCTCATAGAAATTGAGAAATGCCCTTATATCAAAGTTACCGTTGGTATTATACATATCCTCAACTATGGATGAGGCGAGCTCTATCGCATCCTGCTTTCCGCGCGCTATCCCGACAACGTATTTACTGCGGTTCTTATAGTGAGGCTGCATAAGCTCAAGGGAGCTGTATATATCAAGTATATTGCGCTCTTTTGATTCGGGAAGAGCAAGAATGTATACGTTTGGCTCTAGCTTACCCTTTTCAAGGCGGTGAAGCAGACGTGTCTTTTTTCTAGCATTGTCTTCTTTAAAATATAGCTTATCGTACCAGATATAATGCACAGCAATCACGCCTCCCACCTTCTATTATATTACATATATATTACTCATTCATCAGATCCAACATAAGCTTCATGCATGATTTGCGTTCTGCTTCATCACTGCACTGTCCAAGTGCAACATGTATATACTTCTTGATTTCCTCCATATTGTTAAAGAAAACAGGAAGGCTTCCAAGAATTCCGGACATGACTGCCCTGTTAAATGGTCTTTCATGCTCTGCGAAGAAATCTGCCAGTTCACTGGTAAGCTCATCGCATCTGCTGTTAATATATGCTTCATCCGCAATAATATTCGACAGCTTATCCTCAACGAGCTTCATAAAGCTGCTTCCTGAGCTGAGTCTCTCAAGCTTGAAAAGCTTCTCGTAATCTTCACTAAGTCCAAGCTGCTCTGCCCTTCCCATATAGGAATTGTGGACATCATCGAGTGCATAGCTGTCCGATGAGAGCTGTGTCGAGAGCTTCTCCTGCACACCTTCGATTGCCACGAAGCTGTCAAAGGAATCTTCTGTAGGAAGTACGCGGTCATATATCGCATCAAGTGCCATATCAATAATCTTAAGGCAGTGCTGTCTTGCTGTACCATCAACGATAGCCTTGCCTGATGTAAGAAGAACCATGTATGCATCATTTACCGCATCCATGAGAAGAACGAAAACGTCTGTGACATTCACAACGTACTCTGTCGCATCTGCAAGAATTCCGGCAGCTTCAAAATAATCCTCCTTTGTCATGTCGACATAGGAGAAGCTGTCAAGCTTATTAAGGCTGTCTGAGAGGACATCAAACGCTGTGTCGAAGTTTTCAGGGGTATGGAGCATGGACACGGAACGGAGCATATAGATGAAATCCTCCACCGCAGCCGTGTCCGAACCCTTGTACAGTGTAAATGCATCGTGGAGAAGTTCAAAGAACTTGTTCTTTGAAAGGCGCATTGGAATCTGGCTCACAACCTGCCCTATTTTCATATTTACAACAGAATTGTCTTTGTCCGAGACAATATAGTTGAGAATATCCTTTTCAAACTTGTCATCGTAGTAATCGGAATTGATATCACATTCCTTAAAATTATACTCTATACGATTCAGCACATACTCATACACCTGAAATCTGTCCGTAAAGGCTGTGAGTATCTCCATTCTTTCAATAAGTTCATTTCTGAGCTCATCTATATCCGCAAGAGCCTTATCTACATTAGATTCATCGGCATTTTCGTCTGAAATACCGGCTTTCACTGCGTTTGCAAGTCTGAGTGCATAGTCTGAGACAAGCTGTGTGTACTGCGTATCCTCACCGTACACCTCCGCAAAGGAATACAGATTGAGTGCGAGCTTTACATAGCCCATCCTGCCATACAGTGAGTTCATTCCGTCAGCATATTTTGATAAATTCGTGTCGACATTCTTTCCCTTGGAAAGCTCAGCCGCTATATTACTTAGTTCAGCCATAAATAAATCCTCTTCTGATTATTTTTCTTCTAATACCTTGTCAAAAATATGAAAGCAGTCAAAGGTCGCAAAGTAATCCTTCGGTGTCTCTGCGCGTCTTATGAGCTTCACCGAGCCGTCCTCACACAGTAGAAGCTCTGCTGAGCGGAGCTTGCCATTATAATTGTATCCCATCGAGAAGCCGTGTGCACCTGTGTCATGGATAACAAGGAAATCTCCCATATCAATCTTAGGAAGCATGCGGTCGATTGCAAACTTGTCATTGTTCTCGCAGAGTGAACCTGTAACATCGTACTTGTGGTCGCATGGCTCATTCTCCTTGCCCATAACCGTTATATGATGGTATGCACCATACATCGCCGGGCGCATAAGATTAGCCGCACAGGCGTCACAACCTATATACTCCTTGTAGGTGTGCTTCTCATGTATTGCTTTTGTTACAAGATGACCATAAGGTCCCATCATGAATCTTCCAAGCTCCGTATAAATAGCCACATCGCCCATTCCGGCAGGAACTAACACTTCTTCATATACCTTTCTTACACCCTCACCGATGGCAAGGATATCGTTAGGCTCCTGATCCGGTCTGTAAGGAATACCGATACCGCCCGAAAGATTGATGAACTTAATGTCGCAGCCGGTCTTTTCGGATACTTCAACTGCAAGCTCAAACAGAATCTTTGCAAGAGTCGGATAATATTCGTTAGTTACCGTGTTGCTTGCAAGGAAAGCATGAATACCAAAATGCTTGGCGCCCTTCTGCTTTAAAATTTTAAATCCTTCAATAAGCTGTTCCTTTGTAAAGCCATACTTGGCATCTCCCGGATTATCCATTATTGAATTGGCAATCTGGAAATATCCGCCTGGATTGAATCGGCAGGATATAGTCTCAGGAATGCCGCATATATCGTCTAGAAACTGTATATGTGTAAAATCATCAAGATTTATGGTTGCATTTATCTTATGAGCATATTCAAATTCCTCAGCAGGTGTTGCATTTGATGAAAACATGATATGCTGTCCGTCAAAATCAAGAGCCTTTGCAAACATAAGCTCGGTAAGTGAAGAACAATCCACACCGCAGTCATACTCCTTAAGAATATTTACCAAAAATGGATTCGGAGTAGCCTTCACAGCGAAATACTCTCTGAAGCCCTTATTCCATGAAAAAGCCTCCCTAAGCTTCTTTACGTTCTCACGTATACCCTTCTCATCATATATATGATAAGGTGTTGAATATGTCTTGTCGATCTCCTTTAACTGTTCAAGTGTCACAAATGGTTTCTTTTCCATGGCTATTCTCCTCTTCCTGTCTTATTGTCGTTGTTGTGCTCATGTCCGCAGCCGCATCCCCCGTGATGAGTGCCGATATCTTCATCGGTATCTTTCTGACAATCTTCACATACACCGTACAGTACCGTTTTAGAATTGTCTACCAGAAAATGATGATGTTCGTAAACATGCTCCTCTATCTGCTGAAGGAAATCACAGCTTACGTGAAACAGCTTGCCACACTTTACGCATTTGAGATGAAAATGATTACGGCATGCAGTATCCTCACCTTGGTACTGATAGCATGCCCCGACGCCCTCTTCTATATAATATTTCCGAAGAAATCCTTCATCTGCAAGCTTCTCCATATATCGATAGATGGTCGTTCGTCCAACCTTATTACCTTCATTCTTCAGGTGGTCGGTGACCTCATCAATGGTGACATGTCCATCCTGACATTTTTTCAGGTAATCCAATATGATTTCTCTCTGCTTTGTGCGATATGCACCCTTTTCGTTATTCTCCATATCTATGTACTCCAAAACAATACTTACCAAACATTATAATCTCAATTGAGTGACCTTGCAAGTAAATTATATCCGAAAAGCGGCAACAATCATATTTTCAGGATTCGGGTGGCAAAACATGTTATATATACCTAGCTGTGTATAACGTATTATATTTATGCATATCACGACTTTTGGGAGAAGCTTAGATGTTCTTAGAACTCTGCTAAGTATCTAGCCAAAAGCAGCACGGATGCTGCTTTAGAAGCAATGCATACACGGATGTATGCTTTGCTTCGGTGGCGGACGAATAGAATACCTTTATCAGAGTTCTTTGAACATCTTGCTTCGGACAATGGAGCTGATATGCATAAATATAATACGTTATACACTCATAGATTAACTGAACATGTTTTGCCACCCGAATCCTGAAAAAAAGAGAGTTTGCGTGGAGAATCTCATTCTTTGCCCGAATACATGTATTTACATGTACACTTTAATATGGTAAAATTTAACTTTAGAGCAGATTCATCTGCCAGATAATATTATAATGCAAAGGAGTATGACTATGCCCGGTGTACTTGCGCTTTTACTTGTCATAGTTGTAGTGTTCCTTATCTTCTTTTCAGAAAATCTTCAGAAGAAAAAGATGGAAGAACAGCTGCACACTATTATTGGAAATCAGAAGGTGTTATATGGAAGCATGGCTAACCTCACTGTAGGAACAGGCTTTGTGAGAGGATATTTTGCCATTACTGAAAGATACCTTTATTTTATTGAGAGCAAGAAGGATGGAACAATCAAGCTTACAATACAGCTTAAGTTTGAGGAGATTTTAAGCCATAAGCTGCACTTCGTCCTGTTTATTGAGGGACCTGACCACAGCGTCTATGAAATCAAGGTCGGAAACAATACGCAGGCTTACAATGTTCTTGTAAATCAGATAAAAAAAGTGGTGCCGCAATAGGGCACCACTTTTTTAGTCTAAGGTTTTAATTGCGAGTTCTAACGCAGCATCTACTGCCTGAACTCTTATACTCTGCCTATCACCCTGAAAAATATGCTTTTCGACCACTGTTTCGCCGTTATAATAGCAGCCGATATAGCATAGACCTACAGGGAAGTCCGGTGTTCCTCCATCAGGTCCGGCAATGCCCGTAATGGAAAGTGCGACATCAGCTCCGGCAGCCTTCGCAGCACCCTCAGCCATTTCACGGGCAACCTCTTCACTGTATACGGTATATTTTTCAAGTGTTTCTCTCTTAACGCCGAGAATACGCATCTTTGTTTCCTCTGAATAAGTTATATACCCTGTTTCGAATACATCGGAGACACCTGCAACATTCACCAGAGTGGCTGCAATCAGCCCTCCCGTACAGGATTCTGCAGTCGTAATCTTAAGCGCTCTTTCAAACAATATTCTTACCAACTCTTCTTCCATGACTAGTTATCCTTCAATACATCTTTATTCTGTACAAGGTACACGATGAGTGAATATACTGTGAGCACAAGTGCTGCATAGATAAATACCTGCTCAACGTATCTCATAAAAGCAAACGGAAGTCTGGCTATAAGGAGGCAGCACATAATCATCTGTACCGTGGTCTTAATTTTTCCCGACATTCCGGCTGCAATGACAACATTTTTCTCAGCTGCGATGAGTCTGAATCCGCTTATGATAAATTCGCGTGCAATAATAATTATTACAATCCATGCAGGAATAAGGTCAAGCTCTATGAAGGCTATCATAGCTGAACATACTAAAAGCTTATCGGCAAGCGGATCCATAAATTTGCCAAAATTGGTCACAAGATTATATTTTCTTGCAATTTTACCGTCAAGCATGTCTGTGAGGCTTGCGATAATAAATATTGCAAGTGCAACATATTTGCTTCCGGCAAAGAAATCTGTCATAAGAAATATCAGAAAAAAAGGTATCATGATAACTCTTGCTATTGTAAGTCTGTTGGGTAAATTCATTGTACTAATTCTCCTATCAAGTCATATTCTAATGCGCCTGTAACCTTAACCTTACAAAAATCTCCTGACATAAGCTCCTCATCCGTGTTGACAAATATATAACCGTCAACATTCGGGGCATCCATGTAGGTTCTGCCTACATAGGCATTTTCATCCGTAACCTTGCCCTCTATCATTACAGTCATCACTTTGCCTATCTGTGATTGTGACAGGTCGGAGGAAATCTCCTGCTGCAGCTCCATAAGTCTGTCGCGTCTCTCCTCCTTCACTTCTTCCGGAACCTGTCCGTCCATCTCGGCAGCCTTGGTTCCCTCCTCAGCGGAATAGGTGAACACACCCAGCCTTGTGAATTCTATCTCATCGATAAATTCCATGAGCTCCTCATGGTCCTCCTCCGTCTCCCCCGGGAAGCCCGCGATAAGTGAGGTTCTGAGCGCGATATCCGGTATCTCCTCACGAAGCTTGGCAATACGCTCGGTGAGCTCCGCCCTGTTCGTCTTGCGGTTCATTCTCTTTAAAATGTTGTCTGAGGCATGCTGTATCGGGATATCAAGATAGTGGCATATTTTCGGCTCCTCCTTCATAACCTGGATGAGTTCGTCATATATCTCCTCAGGATAGCAGTACATTATTCTTATCCAGCGAAGTCCGTTTATACGGCAGAGCTTTCTTAAAAGCTCATGGAGCATCTTCTTTCCATATAAATCAACTCCGTACAGTGTAGTCTCCTGTGCGACCAGTACAAGTTCCTTGACACCGCCCTCAACAAGCGCCTCCGCTTCCTTGACAAGATCCTCCATCGGGTAGCTTCTGTAGTGACCGCGCAGCATAGGGATGATACAGTATGTGCAATACTTATCACAGCCCTCCGCTATCTTAAGGTGGGCATAGTGTCCACCTGTAGTCACGATACGCTTTGCCTTAATCATATCCGGCTTGTAATCGGACATTCCGAATACCATATCAACCTCTGGAAGTTCCTTTTTAATCTCTTCCTTGTAGCGCTGTGCGAGGCAGCCTGTAACGATAAGCTTTTTACACTTCCCTGTCTCCTTTAACTTACCCATCTCAATTATATTGTTAATACTCTCTTCCTTGGCATCACCGATAAATGCACAGGTATTAACTATGATAACATCTGCTTCATACTCATTATCGGTGAGCTCATAGTGAGCCTCATGAAGCATTCCGAGCATTTTCTCGGAATCGACAAGATTCTTGTCGCAACCTAATGATACATAAAATACTTTCACAATCTTCCTCATTTCTATTATTTATATTTATTGCATTATATAACAATATGTAAAATACTTAAGCTTATGTAATGTAAGTACACACTACATAAGCGGTGCAAACAGCCTCAATATAGCCTTAAGGGTCATAGTGATAAGAGAAACCTTTTTAGGTCTGTCTTTTTCGTGAACCTCGTCGCTGATTTCAAATGTGTCAAAAAAGTCCTTCTTAAGATCCGCTATCGCTTTAGAATTATATATATATGTTCCACATTCGAAATGCAGATAGAGACTTCTGTAATCCATATTGATGGTTCCCACTACTCCAACCTCGTCATCACAGACATAGCATTTAGCATGTATAAATCCGGGAGTATAGTGATATATCCGCACTCCTGCCTCTAAAAGCTGTGGATAGTAGGACTTTGTAAGCATGTACACTATCTTCTTATCAGGTATTCCCGGAGTCACAATTCTTATATCCACACCGGATTTTGCTGCAAGGCACAGCGCCTCCATCATCTCATTGTCGATTATGAGATAAGGGGTAAAAATGTAAACATAACGGCTTGCATGTCTTATAATATTAAGATACACGTTCTCACCGACGCATTCGTGGTCGAGAGGTGAATCGGAGAATGGAATTACCACCGCCGAACCATCCTTCGCCTTATATTCAGGTATCTCAAAGTATGGAGAATAATCCTTATCCGTATCTTCAATAGAATTCCACATCTGAAGGAACATGATGACATGATTGCGAACAGCATCGCCTTTTAGACGTACTGCGGTGTCCTTCCAGTGACCATAAGGGCAGTCAATATTGAAATATTCATCACACATATTGAAGCCGCCGTTGAAGCTGACTTTTCCATCTATGACCATGATTTTTCTATGATCACGGTTGTTCATAAAAATATAGAATACAGGGACCAGCGGATTGAACGCCCTGACCTTGATTCCCTTTGACAAAAGTCTTTTTATAAAGCGGTTATTGACATAAGCAAGACTGCCGAAGTCATCATATATTATTCTTACCTCCACTCCGTCTTTAACCTTCTGCTCAAGGATATCCTCAATCTTTTTAAAGGAATGTGCATCCTCCATTGCAAAATATTCCATAAATATGTACTTTTCTGCCTTGGAGAGCTCCTCAAGCATTGCGTTATATGCGGCATCTGTCTGCGAAAAATAATCTACATCAGTATTTTTGTATGCGCCATAGCCGCTGTACTTGGATAGGTAGTGGCATTGTGACTTTATATCATCATTGTTCTGGCTAAGTTCAGACAATATTTCTTTATCATCGGCTTTGTATATGTCGAAGCGCTCGTTGATTTTCGAGAACTTACGATTCATTTTTCTTGGAACCTTCGATTGTCCAACAAAGGCATAAAGAAAAACACCAAATACTGGTAAAGCAAGTATCACTACAGCCCATACCAGTTTATATGCCGGATTGTCACGGTTTACAACAATTCCTAACACCATGAGTATTCCAATTATATTGGCTATCATGGAAAGCTGTACATAATAGCTGTTCAGTCTATGAAGTATGGAAAAGAGCCATAAAAATTGAAAAATTATACTTATAGCAACGACAAGAGCTCTTCCGAAAATAATGTTTAAAAATTTTTTCATTTTTAATACCTCAGCATAGATTCAGTATTTTATCGCACCAGATTTATTACAACAGCCCACTGCCAAGAATAATACCCATATATTTTTTTAAAGAGAATAATTTATTTTTGTTAAAGTTATTATATAAGGTTTCCAGATTCTCCTCGGAATGCTCTGTCTCCTTAGAATATATCCTCATCAGAGTTATCTGCTTTTCAAAACTGAATTCTTTTTCAGTATGGCAGGATAATGAACCTAAAAGCTCCTGCATTATAAGTGCCGTACAGGCAAGCTTAACTTTCTCTGATAATTTTTCATCAAAAACCGCTCTCAGAAAATATCTGTAGATATAGTAGACAAGCAGGTGTTCATACTCGTACTCTCGTCCATTGACAATGTGGGAATTTTCCCTACATTCCGGCATTCCCTCTGATACAAAGGCGATAGCGTTTGACAGTATTTGTGTCCATTCAGGTTTTATATGTTCCAGATTATCATACACCTCAAGCCAACCGGCAAGAGTTTCCGGTGCTTTTTTATAATTTCCGTATTTCTTTTCAAGTCTTTCAATTCTCTTATTACAATAATTTATATCTTTATAGTTATCTAATATTTTATCTATTTTTCTGTTTCTGATTTGTTTCTGAATTGCATGGGAAAAATCAAGCAGAAGAACTGCACGGTACTTAACAGGCATGCTTCTGTTCTGACAAATCGAATATGCTATATCTCTTGCCTGACAGAGCTTAAAATAAAGTGTGGCATCAATATTATTGTAGCCTGAAACAGGCTCGCTGTTTTCTGTGAGATTGAATGTAATCGGCTCCTTGCGCTTCATAATAAGTTCAACGGCAACAGGACACGAGAGTGAAATGCCAATTTCTCTGGTATTTCCGAATTCTGTTATGTGTCTTGGAAAGTTCGTGCATGTCTCACACAGCTTGTCCTCACCAAGCTCAGTATATATATCACATAGATTTCTGTCATTCAGGAAAGGACATCTTCCATGTTCCTGAAGAATAAATCTGTCCTCTATAGGGTAATCTACCAGCATGCTTCTTAATTTGTCTCCGAAGCTTCCTTCAACACTTTTATAATATGCACTTGATTTTTTATCTACATCGACTTCCCATCCCGCACAGCAGGTATCAATACAGGCTCCTCCAATGCACGCAAAGTCCTTGTAGTACTCAGGTACTCTTATCTTCATAACTCTCCTTATACATCCATATAATTTTATTTGGCTTTTTTCGCAAAAAAGAACACCAAAATGAAAGCATTCTGGTGCCCTTATTGATTCATATACTATTACAGATACCAATTATATGCACTGTTATAATAATTGTTGTACATTCCGTCTGCACCGTAAGAAGTTACAGATGTACTTGCATTCTCTGCTGCACTGCTGATATCAGATGCTCTTACAAAGGTTTGATATGCCATTGAACCGGAACCATTGAATACCTTCTTGACATCAGAAATATCGGACTTCTTGAAGGTATCCTCATCAATAGACAATGTCTTGTCCGAATTGATTGTAATGCCAATCTTCTCAAGAGAACTCTTGTAGGCATTGGTCTGACCGGTCATAAATGACACCTTGCCGGTTACCTGGGAATTGGTGGTATCGGCAGCTTCCTCAATCAAGGAATTATAATTCTTCACATAATCCTTTACAGCAGAAGTAATATCATTCGTGACCTTATCAGCTTTCTTGAAAAGGCTCTTGGACGCGCTTGTGTCTGTAAGCTTGCTTGCAGATTCATATAGACTGTCTGCTGCATCCTTGACCTCTGTGAGCTCTCTCTTCTGTGCAATGGCATTCTTGTTAGAGTTCACCTTAGTTGAAGTGGTATTAGATTTATCTGTAGAAGATGTCTTATTGTAATAAGAGCTGACAAGCTTCTTATATGCTCCACTTCTTATGGTTGAATATTCCGATAATGAGGAATACAGACCACTCGTAAACGAACTGTTGGTTGAAATGTTATTAAAACTTCCAAACAATGTATTAATCGACAACGACATAATATGCACTCCTTTCTATAGTAATGTGCTATTATTAAAAAAAATCTTCTTTTTCACTCTTAAGCATATACTTATTTTTTATTTTTGTCAATATTCCTATTATAAAAAATATATATCGTATAGAGTACAAGAAGTATCACGGATACAAGGGAAACATAGTATCCTATATACCAATAATTCATTCCTTTGTAGTATATCTTATAATCGTACTCCCCTGCAGGAACCTTGAAGGAGACATTTTTAATTGCCCCGGCTTCTGCCTGTGTAATCTGGTGCGTTGTTAAGTTCTCCACAACATATCCTCTATAATAGAACAGAGGAAGTTCAATCAGCCCCTCTGCTCCGGATGAGTTGGAGGCGTGCAAATAGATATTGGTATATTCCTTCTTATAATCACTTACATCGACAAATATTGTTTTACAATTCTGCTCATTCAGATTTATTGACGATAGTGTATCACCAACCATAGGATAGTACTCCATCATGCCGATATCGTTAGCGTACTCCGTGTCATTCTGGGTTATTGAGTTGAGACGTACAACATCCTTGGTTGTCATTATTCCTATTGATGACCAGATATATTGTCCAAGCAGCATAAAGGCTATCACCGATGTTACCATATACCTTACTTTTCTATTTTCAATCATGCTGATTGCAAAAACAATGGCAATAGCGAAAAACACGGTTGCAATCGTGAGAAATCTGTATGGCCACTGTATATTAGCCAGTGCATTTGCCATATAAAGTGTCAACTGGTTTATGCGTGTGCCTGCCATAAAATTCTGGAAGAACGATATTATTCCATCCCATGGGAATATCGTGAGACATAAAGCTGTGAAAAAGACTGCCATCGACGAAAAAAAGATGAAAGGTTTATTTTTTACAGCCTTTTGTCTATATCTTATGAAAACATATATTATGACAAGCATTCCAAGCCCAAATGCGATTCCGAGCCCGGTATACACTTCCCTTAAAAATCTAACCTCAAGAAACATCTGAGGAATATCAACTCTGAACAAATCTACAAGCCGTATTCCGTTCGTCTGCATTGTGGAGTCAATATCCTTCCACTTGGTGATGACAACATTCTCATTCTTCATGATGTCGAGAAAAGGAAGAATGAAATACATATTGACTGCAACGGAGGCTAACGCGGTCTTGAGCAGATTCAGAAATCGCTTCAGCTTAAATGTTCTCTTAAAAAGAACGAGACATGTCAGAACAGTTACCATGGCAATCAGCTCCGTGCTGATAATATGCGACTCAATGATTCCTGTGTAGCCTATCATTGGGACAATCCACTGGTATGAATATCTTTTATCATCCACATCCATCGTGTATATATTCCACAGCCCTACAACAACAAGGGCAAAAAATCCCCACGCGGTTATCTCACCTATTGACGCCCTTCCGTAGGTATCGGAAAAATGATAGGTAGAGAAAATAAAGAGAAACGCTCCGAGCAGTCCATATTTTCTGTTGCGTGTTATTGTCCTTACACAAAAATAAAACGCTATAACAGAAAAAGCATTAATCATGAAAATAAACGCTTTGAAGGAAAACTGCAATGTGAAGCCCATAAGCCTCATAACTGCCGGAATATAGAGGAATGCATCACCATAAAACAGAGGTGTCGCATATCCATATCCGGAATTGATGAGAGGATATATACTCACAGGGAACTGCCCCGATAAAAGCCCTTCTTTTATTCCTTCGATTCTATCAAGGTGGAACCGTGAATCATGACCTAAATAAATCACATCATTATACAGAGGAATACACGATATTATAATCATCCCCGCAAGGATAAGGGCTGTTGCTGCCGCCTCTTTGGTCGGACATATTCTGCCTGAATCTATAAGTCCGGCGAAACATGTTATGATAAAAAACAGAACGACTGTAATCAGACCTATATAGTATATATAATCAGTGTGCTGGAAAACAATGCTATCTACTTTCACTGGAGCAGCACTATTTGACAGGAATGTGCAGCTTACAGGATTACTCAGTCTGCCGAACCATGTTTCCAAGGACTGAGTATTATTTCCGGCTGTGAGGCTTATACTCTGTATTGCCTTCGTACCGTTATATACATATATGACTGTTGAAGTCTCATCACATTCATAGTTAACTATAAGAAAGTATCTTCCTATAGGAAGCGATACAGGTTCCGTGATATACTGATACATTTCCCCATCCTTCTGGGAAAATTCCGTGGTGTCCGCCGATTCACTGTATCGGCTTCCCGATATATCTATCTGATATTTCTTATCCGGAAATAAAATCATTATAATAAAAAATAAAGCAAGCACTAATTCTATTGCACATGGAATAATATATTTTTTCTTTTTTATTTCTTTTTTCATAGTTATATTCTCTTTATTTTTCACAATATCAAAACTCTTCATGAGAAAATTATTTGTTAAAACAACATGCCGTAAAGGTATCCTATAAGAGCATTATCGCAGAAACATCATAGCAAGCACAAGTATACCAAGAATAATTCTGTACCATCCGAATACTGTGAAATCATGCTTCTTTATATAACCCATGAGGAACTTGATTGCTATAATGGACACCACAAATGCAACAACCATTCCAAGTATAAGTGCGGTTGCCTCTGCGGTAGTGAATGCGAAGCCGAACTTAACAAGCTTTAAAAGGCTTGCACCGAACATTACAGGTATTGCAAGGTAGAAGGTAAATTCAGCCGCAGCGGTTCTTCCTACACCGATAATCATGGCTCCGACGATGGTCGCACCTGAACGTGAGGTTCCCGGAATAAGGGCGAGCACCTGAAATATTCCTATGAGGGCTGCTGTTTTGAATGTAATGCTGCCTATATCATTAATCTTAAATTCTTTACCCTTATGAATTTTTTCGACAATTATAAATGCAATACCATATACAATGAGCATAATAGCAACTGTAGGCGCATTGTAGAAAAGTTCATCGATTTTATCGTTGAACGGAAGCCCTATGATTGCGGCAGGAAGGCTGGCTACAAGTATCTTGCACCATAGGATGAGTTTATCCTTGTTCCATGCAAGCTTCTTGGAATTATCCTCTTTCTTTACCATGTCAATCGGCAGAAGCTTTTTAAAGTATATTACAACTACAGCCATGATTGCTCCAAGCTGTACAAGAACATCGAACATTTCCTTGAAAGCGTCACTCATATTGAGCTTCATAAATTCATCAACAAGAATAAGGTGGCCTGTGCTGCTGATAGGAAGCCACTCTGTTATACCCTCCACCATTCCTAAAATAATAACCTTTAAATATTCAATCCATTCCATGTATGTATCCCCTTTAATCAAAAATAAAGGACTGTCACACTAAAAGCGAAACATTAAGTATAACAGTCCTTTTTCATTCATTTATTCTTCGTCATTCTTATCTTCACTGATAATCTTAATCTTGGATTCGTAAAGCTCCTCAATAGCAATTGATAATGGCTTATCAACTGACTTAACCTTTACAAGAGGTTCATCACCTGCAATAAGCTGTCTTGCTCTTTTAGCGGTAGCAAGTACAATTGAGTAACGGCTCTGTACAATAGGCTGCTCGCCCGGCTCAACATCGCTGTTAACAACTTCCATTAAGTCTGTATAAGATGGATGTAACATTCTAATTCTCCTTCCATGACGGATATTCGTTCATTAGCATTGTGAAATATTGCCATAACTATTATTATGTCTTGTTTTTTTTGTTTTGTCAATAGTTATTCTATATTCTGTATCTGTTCGCGAACCTTTTCAATCTCGGTTTTCAAGGTGATTGCCAAGTCGGTTATGGACAGGTCGCTTGCCTTTGAGAGGATCGTGTTGGCTTCACGGTTCATCTCCTGCGCTATGAAATCGAGCTTGCGCCCCACGCTTCCGCCCTCTAAGAGAGTTGCCTTGGTACTCTCAATATGGCTTCTAAGCCGCACCGTCTCCTCATCCACACATATCTTATCAGCGAATATTGTGACCTCTGTAGCTATCCTGCCCTCATCAACGGATGTATCAGCTAGAAGCTCTGATACCTTATCCTCAAGTCTTGCCCTGTATTCGTCGACCACGAGAGGACTCCTGTTTTCTATCTGGGTTACAAGTCCAAGCATATTGTCAAGCTTATCGATAAGGTCATTCTTAAGGTGCTCACCTTCTGCTATTCTGGTCTGTACGAAGGCCTGACATGCCATATCCACCGCATGCTCTAACAAATGCCATACAGTCTCGTCATCGCCGTCCTGATCCTCCATTGTAATAACCTCGGGCATTCTTGCAAGTGTGGATACCTTAACATCATTATTTATGCCGAACTGTTCCGACATATACTTAAAGATACTCATATACTCACCTGCAAGGTCCTCGTTATAATGCAGACATACTTTACCTTCTGAAAAATCTTCAAAAGTGATAAACACATCTACCTTGCCTCTGCTGATATATTTCTTAAGTACATTTCTTATTCCAGCCTCATAGAAATTAAGCTTCTTTGGCATCTTAATACCGGTTTCAAGATATCTGTGATTGACAGACTTCATTTCAACCGTAATCTTATGGTCATCATCAGCAGCTTCGTATCTGCCAAATCCAGTCATACTTTTGATCATCGGATTTCCTCCATAATTATATATGTATTGCACTATTAGCACATACTTTTAAAAAATTATATCATATTTATTCAAGATATGCTACAATTATAATATGTTTTTACGTTTTTCACGGTAAATAATTTATGTATAGCAGCTTACGGCTTTAGCTGTTATTTCCCTATCGTGAAAATGTAATTAACTATGTAATATAAAAGAAAGATGAGGAATCAAAATGGCATTCGATGGTTTTGTAGTCGCTGCACTTGTCAAAGAAATGAATGACAAGCTGCTTGGTGGACGTTTATATAAAATAGCCCAGCCTGAGGAGGATGAGCTTTTAATCACTATCAAGAACAACAAGGATCAATATAGGCTTCTTTTATCTGCAAGTGCGAGTCTTCCACTCGTGTATATATTGCAGGATAATAAGCCAAGTCCTCTCACCGCCCCGAATTTCTGTATGCTTCTCAGAAAGCATTTGAGCAATGGAAGAATAGTTGCCATTACCCAGCCGGGGCTTGAACGTATTATACGATTTGAAATCGAACATTTAGATGAAATGGGCGATTTATGTAAGAAGTTTCTTATTGTCGAGCTTATGGGAAAGCATAGTAATATTATATTCTGCGATGAGAACGATATGATAATCGACAGCATAAAGCATATTCCTGCGTATGTAAGCTCTGTCCGAGAGGTGCTTCCGGGACGAAAATATTTCATTCCGAATACTACGGGAAAGCACAATCCGCTGACTGTCAGCATGAACGACTTCAGCTTATATATCGGCGAAAAACCATTGCCCGTTTCCAAAGCACTCTACTCCTCATTTACCGGGATAAGTCCTGTAAGTGCGGAGGAAATATGTCACCTTGCCTCGATTGACAGCCAGACATCTGCCAATTGCCTGTCCGAACCGGAGCTCACACACCTGTGGGGTAATTTTCACAATGTTATGGAGGACATTATATCCGGCGATTTCTCACCATGTATTGTGTATAAAAATGATGAGCCGGTGGAATTTTCAGCAATACCGCTAACAATGTATAATATAGAAGATAATAAGACGGATAATGTACATGCGGATAGAGATATATCTTATGATTGTAATGAAAATTCCGCTCCACTGTACAGAATGGAAAACATCCTTTCCATAAGTGCAGTACTTCAGAGCTTTTATGAAAAGAAAAACAATATAACCCGTATTCGCCAGCGTTCAGCCGATTTAAGACAGATTGTAAATACTGCCCTTGAGCGAAACAACAAGAAATATGATCTTCAGCTTAAGCAGCTTGCGGACACGGAAAAGCGTGAAAAGTACCGCATATACGGTGAACTTCTCAACGCATACGGCTATGATATACCGGAAGGAGCCAAAAGCTTCGAGGCACTAAATTATTATACCAATGAAATGATAACCATACCTCTTCAGGAGGATTTGACTGCGCACGAAAACAGTGTAAAATACTTTGAGCGTTACAACAAGTTAAAGCGCACCTATGAGGCATTGAGCAAGTTAACTTTAGAAACAAAGGAAGAAATTGACCATTTAGAATCTATAAGTAACTCTCTTGATATAGCTGTATCCTACGATGATTTAGCTCAGCTAAAGGAAGAAATGATTGAGTACGGCTACATTCACAGAAAAGGCGCCAATGGTAAATCCGGCAGGAAGGAAAAGATAACAAGCAAACCCTTCCATTATATTTCAAGTGACGGCTTCCACATGTATGTCGGAAAAAACAACTACCAAAACGAGGATCTCACCTTCAAGGTTGCCACGGGAAATGACTGGTGGTTCCATGCCAAGAACATTCCCGGCTCCCATGTCATTGTAAAGGCTGAAAACAAGGAGCTTCCGGACAGCACCTTTGAGGAGGCTGCAAGACTTGCAGCACACTACTCCAAGGCAAGCGGACAGGAAAAGGTGGATGTTGACTACATTCAGAAAAAGCATATCAAGAAGCCGGCGGCAGCGAAACCTGGCTTCGTAATCTACCACACCAACTACTCTATGACAATTGACAATAACCCTCATAAGATGGGGACGCTCATAGAAGAATAAGTTTGCGACCCCTGTCCCAATTCTCTGCCACACATAAAAAGGTCGATTTAACATATCAATAATGTTAAATCGACCTTTTTTATTACCGGCTAAATATTCAATTACTTAGCGTGTTCATCCAACAGACAGATATTATACAGGGTAAGCGCCATCCTTAGCAACGGTAGCGTCAACCTTAGTCTGCTGTGCCTCTCTGTACTTGAAGAAATCAGTAGCAACCTGTGGGAAGAGTGCGTATGATAATACATCCTCATCCTGCTGCTTGTACTGTTTCATCTCAGACTCAAGCTTAGCAAGCTCAGGCTTGAGAGTATCAGCGAAACGGCATGTGATTGGCTGCTCGCCTGAAAGCTCGATAGCCTTCTTCTGAACCTCAGGATTGAAAGGCTTAACAGTCTTTCCGTACTTACCGAGAAGTAAGTCCTTAGACTCCTTAGTCATGTTCTTGTATCTCTCACCGAGAACTACGTTGAGAACAGCCTGTGTTCCAACGATCTGGCTTGAAGGTGTAACAAGAGGTGGTTCACCGAAATCCTTACGAACTCTTGGAACTTCCTCAAGAACCTCTGTGAACTTATCCTCAGCCTTCATTTCCTTTAACTGGGAAACAAGGTTGGAAAGCATACCGCCAGGTACCTGATAAAGAAGAGTCTTAATGTTAACACCCATAACCTTTGTGCTCATAAGACCGCTCTTAATCCACTCCTCACGAAGAGGTGTAAAGTAAGCAGCAATCTCAGCGAGAAGGTTCTGGTCAAAACCAGGATCATAAGGAGTTCCCTCAAATGTCTTAGCGAGAACTTCTGTTGCCGGCTGGCTTGTACCCATAGCCATAGGTGACATAGCTGTATCAATTCTGTCACAGCCTGCTTCTACAGCCTTAAGGTATGTCATTGAAGCAACACCTGATGTGTAATGTGTATGAAGATCAATAGGAAGAGATGTACCCTCCTTGAGTGCCTGTACAAGCTCTGTTGCCTTGTAAGGAACCAAAAGACCTGCCATATCCTTGATACAGATGGAATTAGCACCCATATCCTCAATCTTCTTAGCCATTTCTTTCCAGTAATCAAGTGTGTATGCATCACCCAATGTGTAGGAAAGAGCTACCTGAGCCTCAACGCCCTCTGAGTTAGCAGCCTTAACTGCTGTCTCAAGGTTACGAATATCGTTAAGACAGTCGAAGATACGAATTACATCTATACCGTTGGCAGCGGACTTCTTTACGAAGTACTCTACAACGTCATCTGCATAAGGACGATAACCGAGGATGTTCTGTCCACGGAATAACATCTGAAGCTTTGTGTTCTTGAAGCCATCTCTGAGCTTACGAAGTCTCATCCATGGATCTTCCTTTAAGAATCTTAAACATGCATCAAAAGTAGCACCGCCCCAGCACTCTACTGCATAGTATCCAACCTTATCCATCTTGTCGATGATAGGGAGCATCTGCTCTGTAGACATTCTGGTGGCAATAAGTGACTGATGAGCATCACGTAAAACAGTTTCAACTATCTGAACTGGTTTCTTTTCTGCCATTTTATTTTCCTCCTGAAATTATATAAAACAAACGGTATAAGCTTATACTCCGAAAATAGCCATGAATGTTCCGGCTACAACGGCTGTACCGATAACACCTGCAACATTAGGACCCATAGCGTGCATGAGTAAGAAGTTAGTTGGGTCTGCTTCTGCTCCGACTTTCTGTGATACTCTGGCTGCCATTGGCACGGCAGATACACCTGCTGAACCGATGAGTGGGTTAACCTTACCCTTGGTTGCAAGGCACATAAGCTTACCGAACAATACACCTGCTGCTGTACCTACGGCGAATGCAACAAGACCGAGTACAACAATCTTAAGTGTATCAGCCTTTAAGAATGCCTCAGCACTTGTAGTAGCACCTACGGATGTACCGAGGATGATAACTACGATGTACATAAGTGCATTGGAAGCTGTCTCAGCGAGCTGCTTAACAACACCGCTCTCCTTGAAGAGGTTACCGAGCATGAGCATACCGATAAGAGGTGCTGTTGAAGGAAGAATAAGTACAACTACGATTGTAACAACGATTGGGAAGAGAATCTTCTCAAGCTTTGATACAGGACGAAGCTGCTCCATCTTAATCTTACGTTCCTTCTCAGTTGTAAGAAGCTTCATTATAGGTGGCTGAATGATAGGCACGAGAGACATATAAGAGTATGCTGCTACGGCGATAGGTCCCATAAGCTCTGTCTGACCAAGCTTACCAGCAAGGAAAATGGATGTAGGACCATCAGCACCACCGATGATGGAGATAGCTGCGGCTGCCATACCATTGAATCCAAGGATAATAGCAAGGAAATATGCACTGAAAATACCACACTGTGCGGCTGCACCTAAGAGGAAGCTCTTAGGATTTGCAATGAGTGGTCCGAAATCGGTCATCGCACCTACACCCATGAAAATAAGGGATGGCAGGATGCTCCACTCATCAAGTAAATAAAAATAATGTAAAAGACCTGCTGCCTGACTTCCGGAAGCCTTTGCCTCTTCTACCGTCATCATGATGTCCGGGAAAAGGTTTACAAGAAGCATACCAAATGAAATCGGGACAAGGAGAAGTGGTTCATAACCCTTCTTAATTGCCAGATAAAGGAAGAACAATGCCACTGCAACCATTATGAAGTTCTTGTAGGACAATGTCATGAATCCTGTCTGGTTAAGCAGGTTGACTAATGTTTCTGTAATGATTTCCATCTTTATTCCTCTCCGTGGTTTTGTTTATTAGTTCATTGTAGCTAATACGGAACCAGCCTCTACGGATGCACCTGTTGCAACGTCAACGCTTGCAAGTGTTCCGTCCTGAGGAGCTACTACATCGTTCTCCATCTTCATTGCCTCAAGAACAAGGATAACCTGTCCCTTCTTAACTGCTGCGCCGGCGTTAGCCTTAACTGCAACAATCTTGCCTGGCATTGGGGCTGTAATCTTAACTGCGCCTGCACCAGCCGGAGCTGCTGCCTTAGGTGCTGCTGCAGCCTTTGGAGCTGCCTTAGGTGCAGCCTTAGGAGCTGCAACAGGAGCACTGCCTGCTGCTCCCTCTTCTACTGTAACATCATACACATTACCATTTACTGTGATTGTATAATTCTTCATGTTAATCCTCCTGAATCAGGCATTATTTAGCCCATTTACTGTTATTTGATCTTCTGATTGAGCGGACTACGAATCCGTCTGTCGAAGTTCCGGCTGAAGCTGCGATAGCGGCTGTGATAACAGCCACAAGCTCAAGGTCATCTGAAAGCTCTTCTTCCTCTTCCTTAACCTCGATCTGTGATACAGTATTTACAACTGCGTTCTCTGCAAGCTCTGTCTTAGCATCCTTCTTGGTAAATAAAGCCTCAAGCTTAGGAATATACTTGAAAAGGCTTATTAAGAAAGAGATAAAGATAAGTACCGCGAATACAACAACGAGACAAATTACTGTATTGATACCCGCATCTGATATTGCGCTGCAAATTATCATACATGTCACCTCGTATTAAACCGTGCCATGCTTCTTGCTTGGACGGTCTTCCTTCTTGCTGTATAACATCTCAAATGCACCAATGACATACTTTCTTGTATCAGCAGGAGCGATGATTGAATCAACATATCCTCTCTTAGCTGCGGATACTGCGCTTGTCTGAAGTGCTGCATACTCAGAAGCCTTCTCAGAGATAACCTCAGGCTTATCAGCATACATAATCTTGGCTGCCATATTGGCATCCATCATACCGATACTTGCGCTGTCCCATGCAAATGTCATGTCAGCACCGATTGACTTGGAATTCATTGCCACATAAGCGCTTCCGAAAGCCTCACCGATAACTACATTAACCTTAGGAACTGTTGCATTAGCGAATGCGTATGTAAGCTTAGCTGCTGCCTTGGCAATGTGCTTCTCTGCACATACTGTAGCCTTGTAGCCCTTAACATTCGTAAGTGTGAGAACAGGAATGTTGAAGGAATCACAGAAGTTAACGAACTCTGCTGCCTTCTCACAGCCCTCAGGAGATAATACTGCATCGAACTTAGCAGTCTCCTTCATCTCATCATCATAGACAACTGTTCTGTTAGCCACTGCACCTACTGTAAGTCCATTGAGCTTAATAAAGCCTGTTACCATGTCCTTAGCGTAGTTTCTCTTAACTTCGAAAAATACATTATCATCTGCAAGCTCAGTAAGAGCGATAGATGTGTCACCTACTGCATTTGCGATAGTGTCGCTTACTCTGTTAAGGTCATCTGTGCACTCATCCTCAGCTACATCCTCATTGTTGGCAGGAAGAAGTGATACTAACTGTCTTATCTGCTCAAGAACCGTAGTCTCATCACCTGTGACATCAACAATACCTGCCTCTTCGCTCTGGAACTTAGCGGAAGCTGTATCAAGCTTGGATGTGAAGTTGCCGTCAAGTGCATTCGGGCTGTTGACGAAAAGCTTAGCTGACTTCTCTTCCATGAATGTAAAATCTGTAAGAGTAGGAACTACTGCCATTCCGCCGCCACATGTACCGAATACTGCTGTAATCTGTGGAATAACTCCTGAGGCCTCTACCTGCTTGGCATATATCTGACCAAAGCCGTTAAGTGCGTCTGTTGCCTCCTGTAATCTTAATCCGGCACAATCTACAAGACCGATAACCGGTGCTCCCATCTTAAGTGCTAAATCATAAAGATTAGCAATCTTCTTGGCATGCATCTCACCTATTGAACCACCGAGTACGGTAGCATCCTGGCTGTATACATACACAAGACTTCCATTGATAACGCCGTAACCTGTGATAACGCCATCGGCAGGTGTTGCGTTGTCGCCTAAGTTAAAATCAGTATTTCTTGCAGTTACAAGGCCACCGATTTCAACAAAACTGTTATCATCAAGCAGTGCTTCAATTCTCTTGCTTGCTGATACCTGTGCTGTGTTGCTCATTTTTCAGCCCTCCATAAACGTATTTTGGAAAATTTATTCAATTTACACCAAATGTAATTGTAGTACGAGAGACGCAAATTATCAAGCATAATTTTCAATTATACGAATATATAATAATTTATTTACCATTTCTTTCCTATATAATGTAAGCGTTTACAATAACTTCAGTAATTACAAATTTTATATATAATTAAGAACTCAGTATTATAACGTCACATTTAACAATCTTTTAAGATACCATATATAATTTGCGCGTTCTACAGCTACGGTAGCCGTAATCGGAAAACTGCCCATCCGCTGCCCATTAACATATATAATAGCTTTTCCGACGACATCTCCAAGATTGACAGGTGCATCTATATAGTCCTCAAGCTCATACACCACCCGGACATCATCCGATTCGCATAAAAGCAATGACAATTCACCTTCTATCCGTGTTGATGTGCTCCCCTCCATTCCGTTTGTAACCTTAACATCCTTATAAGCTTCAACTGTTGAAAACACCATCCTTGGAAAGAAGTTATTTATGCCATATTCCATAAGCTTTCGCGTATCTTTCCATTTATATGTACGGTTGGACGGCCATCCGCTTCCAAGAACTACAGATATGAATGTTCTTCCATCACTTTTTAATGCTCCCACAAAGCAGTAGCCTGCATTTCCCGTAAATCCGGTCTTTATTCCGAATGCACCATTCATCTGATTTAGAAAAGCATCCTTATTGTAGGCACTGCAATTTCTTGCACCGTTCACCTCACTGAATGAATATTGTTTTGTCCCTATTATATTATTGAACCTCTCATTTTTGACGGCGTATGAGGCTATAACAGCCAGTTCTCTCGCCGTTGTGGAATGCTTCCCATTTTCATCCTCCGCATCAAGACCGTTAGGAGTGATAAAATATGTGTTCTCACATCCAAGTTCTTTTGCCTTCTCATTCATCAGCATTGCAAATGTACGGACATACTTTTTGCTGTCATCATAGCTTCTTGTTTTTATCTCTGTATTTACAGTGCCATCATCCTGATTCAATGCGTAGCACTCACCAATGTATTCAGCGATTGCAACAGCGACATCATTAAATGATTCAAGCATCATGGCATAATACAGATCTCCAAGTCTGTATTGTTCACCCGCCCTGATATTAAGCTGTACATCAGGCATGGACGCTGCATAAGGCGAGACTGTGACAATATCATCCTCATTGGCGTATTCAAGTGCAATGATAAGGGTCATAATCTTGGTTGTGCTCGCCATGGCGCGGATTTCATCTGCGTTTTTATCATACAATACCCTGCCGCTGTCCGCATCCATAAGGCATGCCGATAGGGCATATAATTCATTGCTTTTTAGCGGCAAAAAGGCATTCCATGATTTTGCATATATCGTCTCGCTGACTATCAATGCAAAATAAAGGAATGCCGTTATAATACTTACAATCTTTTTACACTTCACATTTTTCATACAAGCTCCACACAGCTTAACTTAGTATGAAATATATGTATCTGCTGAACCTATAATGAATAAATATCACGAAAATCAGTCATTAAGCTTTTTCATAATATTCTGCCCAAGAGGAATAAGATTACCTCCAACTGCATTTCCGAGCGTCATCACAATAAGAGCAGGGAATGCCTTAGGAAAAGCTCCTGCAAGTGTGAAGTAGAACATATCGGCAATACAGTGCTCAAAACCAGCCAAAATAAATACAACAACGCCTAATATAGCTACTACAGTTACCATAGTATCCTTCTTCTCATAATGGTGCTTGTATGTGTCGACTGCTATGAACATAAGCATACCACAGAAAATCGCAAGGACAAAAAGACTCAAAAGACTATCATTTAACTTGACGTCAACCATCTTCTGACAAGTCTCTGTGAGCTTATCTGCATTCCTTGTAAGCTTGCAAAGCCCTGCCATTATCGCTGTTCCGGCGAAATTGCCGAGCCACACGATGGCAACCTGACCTATATAAGCCGGCTTGTTCTGACAGATATATCCAACCTTGCCAGTGTAGAGATTAAACCCAAACAGGAGAATTGTAAGCAGTCCGATACAGAACATAAACGCTCCTACCACCTTGTTCTCACAGTTAAGATACACCATTCCGCCGATTCCGATGCAGAGTCCTGAATAGACTGCCGGAACAAAAATCTTGAAAAATTTCTTTAGCATTTTACTTTTCCTCACTTAAAATATCGTATGTTTCCGTTTTACGCCGATTATCTACGGCAAACCCATACGGCATTATAATGTAAGAAATATGAAAATGCAAGCTTTAATATAAATTGTATTTAATTTAAAAATATGATTGTTGAATGAAAGCGTTTACTTTTTATCAAAAAGTTAGTATAATTATCTTATTTTCGATAAAAATAAATGTTTTATATATAATATCTTAGAAGGAGATTGTCAATGAAGAGCTATATATGTTTCCCGGGTGGAAAATTTAAAGTTCTCACAATGAGTTATGATGACGGTAAGCTAGAGGACAGACGACTTATAGCGATATTCAACAAGCACGGCATCAAAGGCACATTCCACATCAATTCAGGAATGTTCGCGCAGGAAATAAGGATAAAACCGGATGAGTTCTCGACACTTTACAAAGGGCATGAAATAGCCTGTCACACGCTCACCCATCCGACCATCGCAAGATGTCCTCTTAGTGAAGTCATCAGAGAAATCGGAGATGACAGAGCCAACCTTGAGAAGATAACCCACCACCCTGTTCAAGGACTTTCATACCCTAACGGTTCGTATTCCAAAGAGATTGAGGCACTTCTTCCGGGAATGGGGATAAAATATTCAAGAATCGTCGGTGATTCCTATGGTTTTGATCTTCCTGACAATCTGTATGAGTGGAAGGCTACATGCCATCACAATCACAGGCTGCTTGAGCTTGGCGAACAGTTCTGCTCTCTTACCAAGAAGCAATATCTCTACATGATGTATGTCTGGGGACACAGCTATGAGTTCGGGCGCGATAACAACTGGGAGATTATGGAGAAATTCTGTGAGATGGTTGGACACCGCGATGACATCTGGTACGCCACTAACATCGAATATGTCAACTATATGGAGGCGGCAAAGAGGCTTGTATATGCCTATGATTCCAGCTTTGTATATAATCCAAGTGCCATGTCTGTATGGATATGTGTCAACAACGATAATTATATTGAAGTCAAGGGCGGCACACAAGTTGATTTAAGCATGTATTTATAAATACCAAAAAACAAGGACTACATCAATTATGCTGTTGATGTAGTCCTTGTTTTTTATTCTATCTAATGTTCGGTTCAATCCCTACACATTCATGTCAAAGTGCTGTCCGACCTTCTTCTCATCCTCAGTCATCACATTATCGCTGAGCGTTTCATAATAGATATCGTTAATTTTCTTCAACAGTTCTTCCACTGATGAAGCAGTGACAGTCACGCTGTCGCTCTTAGTGCTGTCCTCTGTCTTTTTGTCCTTCAGCTTCTCAGCTTTTTCTTCATTATCCTTCTTGGCTGCGGCTTTCTTCTCCTCTGCCTTCTTCTCAGCATTCTTTGCAATGCGCTCCTTCTGTGCGACAAGCGATTTATCAATAACTGCAAAATATGAGGCAGTGCCATTGTCATTAATCTTGATACCATAGGATGTCACACCACTGCTCTGAGACAGACCGGATTGCATCTGGTTTAGATTAGCAGCTGCGCTAGAGATAAGTCCCTCGTACTGTGAGCGGTATTTCTCATCCTCAGCCATTTTCTCTATCTTCTCCTCATCGATGAGAACAACCGTCTTTGATGTATTTGCATAGGAAGCGGCATTAGCCTGCGCCTGTTCCTTCATATCCTTGCTTACTAACACGAACTCCATATTGCCAAACTTTGACTTGAGCTGTTCATAGTACTTCGCAGCCTTCTCCGAAAGCTCCGGATTACCAACCGTTCTTCCTGTAACCTTGCCCTTCTTCTCCGCCTGAGCTGTCTTATCAGTCTTAGCTGTCTGCTCTGCGGCAAGAGTTGAGCCGTAATTAACCATACCTGTATTCATAATATTTGACCTCCCTGTCCTTTAATTATATCTTTTATATCGACATAATTTGTGAAAAATATAGGTTCCTTTGTGAAATGAGGTAAAAACAGAAATAAGAATAAGGTAAAAATCCATTGCAAAATCATACGCAAAAAAGCCGGGACATATCTGCCCCGGCTTCACAATTGCTTCGCAATAACAAAACTAAAGTAAACTCTCTATTACTGTGGCTGCTTTCCGATGTATGCAAGGATACCACCATCAACATAGAGGATGTGTCCGTTAACTGCATCAGATGCATCAGATGCAAGGAATACAGCTGGACCTGCAAGCTCCTCTGGCTTAAGCCATCTCTCAGCAGGTGTCTTTGCAATGATGAATGAATCGAATGGATGTCTTGATCCATCAGGCTGTCTCTCACGAAGAGGAGCTGTCTGAGGTGTCTCGATGTAACCAGGTCCGATACCGTTACACTGAATGTTGTACTTACCATATTCAGAACAGATGTTCTTTGTAAGCATCTTAAGACCACCCTTAGCTGCAGCGTAAGCTGAAACTGTCTCACGTCCGAGCTCTGACATCATTGAGCAGATGTTTATAATCTTACCATGACCCTTCTTGATCATAGAAGGAATAACTGCCTTAGATACGATGAATGGAGCATTGAGGTCAACATCGATAACCTGTCTGAACTCTGCTGCTGTCATATCGCACATTGGGATTCTCTTGATGATACCTGCATTGTTAACAAGAATATCGATTACGCCGACTTCCTTCTCAATCTGTGCAACGAGTGCATTAACCTGCTCCTCATTGGTAACATCACATACATAACCGTGAGCCTCTATACCGAGCTCCTTATATGCTGCAAGTCCCTTATCTACTAACTCCTGCTTAATATCGTTGAAGCAGATTGTTGCTCCAGCCTTTGCGTATGCGGAAGCAATTGCAAAACCGATACCGTAAGAAGCACCTGTAACTAAAGCTATTTTGCCTTCAAGTGAAAAATTAACTGACATTTTTCATTCTCCTTTTTATGTAATATATATTTGGCATAACTGATATGCCATGAAAATCCTTATTATCTAAGGTCTTTCATATCTACGTCATCCATATCGTCGAAATCCTGATTCTCGCCAACCATGCCCCAGATAAATGTGTATGCATGTGTGGCAGAAGCTGAATGAATTGACCAGCTTGGCGAAATCACAGCCTCCTCATTTCTCATTACGATATGTCTTGTCTCTGTCGGCTCACCCATATAGTGGAATACGACATCATTCTCAGGAACCTCGAAATAAAGGTATACCTCCATTCTTCTGTCATGTGTGTGGCATGGCATTGTGTTCCATACACTGCCCGGCTCAAGCGCGGTCATACCCATCTCAAGCTGACAGCTCTCAACCTGTCCCGGAAGAATATACTTGCGGATAGTTCTGTGGTTGGCATTCTCAAGGCAGCCAAGCTCCTTCTTATTCTCAGGAAGAATATCCTTCTCAGGATTGATAAATACAGTAGGATAAGTCTTATGTGCTGGTGCACTGTTAAAATAAAACTTAGCTGGATTAGCTGCATCGGCACTTTCGAAGATAACTTCCTTAGTACCCATACCTATATATATTCCATCCTTATAATCAAAATCATACTTGACACCGTCTAAGGTCATTGTACCCTTACCACCGATGTTGATGACACCCATCTCTCTTCTCTCAAGAAAGTATGCTGCTCTGAGCTCATCGCCCGCTGTGAGCTTGAGCGCCTTGTCTGTAGGCGTGGCAGAACCAACAATAATTCTATCAATCTGGCTGTAGATAGTCTTTATCTCGCCCGGTACAAATACATCCTGAATTAAGAAATCATGTCTCAGTCTGTCTGTATCGTAATTCTTTACATCATTAGGATTAGCTCCCGGTCTGACTTCCATAGTAATATCTCCTTTACTAAAAATTCACTGATAATTATATTAACACACAAAAAGAAAATAATCAATTAACGATAATTTATTCACAAAGTATGACAATTTATTCACAAACTATTGCCCCAAGCGTCTCTCCAATAGGCTCCCTTATAATCAGATCCGCCATGCTGTCGCTGGAGGTAGGTGCCTTGTTGATAAGCACAATGTGCTTTCCCGAAAAATATCGGATAAGCCCTGCCGCAGGATACACCGTAAGTGAGGTTCCGCCTATAATGAGCATATCGGCATTCCGGATATGCTTTATCGCACCGCTCACAACATTATCATCAAGTCCCTCCTCATACAGGACAACCTTGGGCTTAATAATTCCGTTGCAGACACCTCCGGTCTCATCCTTGACCTGACATCTTGGTATTCCCTTGCTTTCGATAATGGTTGAAAGTGGGTACTTCCTTCCGCATCTGGTACAATAATTTTCCATTATTGTGCCGTGAAGCTCATAGACTGATTTGCTCCCTGCCGCCTGATGCAGCCCATCAATATTCTGGGTTATCACAGCCTTGAGCTTTCCCTGCTTCTCAAGCTCTGCAAGAGCGTAATGCGCCTTATTCGGTTTTGCCTCCGTATAAATCATCTTATCGCGGTAGAAATCATAGAACTCCTCCGGCTTTTGTACAAAAAAGCTGTGGCTCAGTATAGTCTCCGGCGGATACTTGTATTTCTGGTTATACAGTCCATCTGTACTCCTGAAATCCGGGATATTGCTCTCGGTGGAGACACCTGCCCCACCGAAGAATACAATATAATTGCTCTCGTCAATCCATTTTTTTAGTGTAATCTGTTCATCTGTCATATCAATGCCTCCATTCAACAGATATGAGAACTGTGCATTAAAATAACGAAAAATATTTTTCAGAATAGTCTATTGTACATCAAGCTCTATGCTATATGTCTTTCCAAGTGACTTGATTGTGAGCTTACCACTGCCGCTCTGCCCCGTGGTCTTAACGTATGTTCCTGCTGAACCACCTATAAATGGTACTACACAAGGTCCGATAATCTCAACAGGACCTTCAACCGAAAGCTCAACAGGCGCATTGCAATAGTACAGACGGTTTCCGTTCTCGTCAACCGCTTCCATACGGATTGAAGCCACATCGTAGGTTGAAGCCTCGACAAGCTTTGTCTTATCGACCTTCACAATAAAATCTGCCGAGGTCATCGGCTGCTTCTTGACAACAGCAACGACTTCTCCGTTTTTAACCGCCTCAAAGCGATAGGTGGTCGCCAAATCTCCCCAGTTGCCTACATAGGTATCATACATGCGGCTGATATCCTTGAGCGTCAATCCTGCGGTCTTCATTATAAAGTTTCTTTTAAGTCTGAGCGTAGCTGAAAGATTGCTGTCCGCTCCACCTTCATCTGCCATTGCGAACATAAGCTGTTTAAGCGCTTCTGCTGTCTCATGTGGAAGACCTTCGTTAGTCTCGAGGAGATTTCCGACACGGTCATTGATAAGAATAGGTGGATTTACCATATTAGTGAATGGTGAATCCGCATGGGTATATTCGCGGATCATCTGCTCATTTTTGTACAGACGCACGCTGTCTGCGTTAGTAAGGACATAGAAATCACCTACCGTACACGATGGATGGTCGCCTATCTCGACAGATGACGTGACGTAGAGTACATCATTTTTATTGCCCTGACTGGCATATACATAAGCGGCTGCCTTCGGATTGCGGAACATATCCATAACTCCGTGATAACATATTCTGTCACCACTTCCAAAATCCCTGTGAGTGTTATAATCGTTCATGCACCAGCCAAAGCAGCCTGCTATATCATCCTGCCCAAGCATATCATTTATTACTCTCGCATGTCTAACGGCATGTGAAAGCCTATGTTCTTCATCATCAAATGATTTCGTAGGATACATGTGTCCGCCGTATTCTGAAATCAGGTAAGGCTTTTCAATATCCGAGGTAGCCTCAGACTTTGGTATAACGCCCGGATTATTTCCGACATGCGAAAAATCATTGTAGGTGTATACATCCTCAAGCAGATGGCTCTTCTTAAAGCAGCGCACTCCGCCGGTTGCCCTTGAGCGGTCAAGTGAATGGGCGATTTTGTTCGTTCTCTCATAGAATACATCGTCATCACCTGATTCATTTATGCGGACACCCCATATAATTATTGAAGGGTGATTGCGGTACTGCTTTACCATCTCAGACACGCTTTCACATGCAATGCGCTTCCAGTTCTCATCACCGACATACTGCCATCCCGGAAGTTCTGTAAATACAAGCAGACCAAGCTCGTCACATTTATTGATAAAATGTTGTGACTGCGTATAGTGAGAGGTTCTCACAGCGTTCACGCAGAGCTCATTTTTGAGGATGACCGCATCGTTTTCCTGCACAGACTTAGGCATCGCATATCCCACATACGGATAGCTCTGGTGTCTGTTAAGCCCGATAAGTCTTAGCTTCTTTCCGTTAAGATAGAAACCATCCTTTTTAAATACGGCTGTCCTGAAACCGAATTTTACCGTCTTTTCATCAAGAAATTCGCCGTTTCTTAAAAGCTTGATTGTAAGGCTGTAAAGTACAGGGCTATCAACACTCCAAAGGCTGATGTTATCCACTCTTCTGTTAAGGTGCATGACATTCTTCTTTACAGGAGCCTTGAGTGAAAAGAGCTCATTTCCGTCCTTGTCATTTAAGTATGCCTCCGCTGTGTACTCATCTGAGGCTTCAACATTATTCTTAAAATTGAATGTAATCTCCGATTTCAATATTGCAGGTTCTATCTCTGTAACAACATATACATCCTCCACATAATCCTCGGCCTTGATGTCAAGATATACCTCTCTGTAAATTCCGCCATAAGTCATGTAATCGATAACCTTGCCAAATGGAGGAATATTGAGATTCTCCCTGCTGTCGCATACAACCGCAAGGACATTATCTCGGTCCTTTACAAGGTAAGGTGTGATATCGACTGTGAATGCGGTGTACCCGCCGTAATGAGTCTCGCAGAGAATACCGTTTATGTACACATCTGCCTTATGTCCCACAGCTTCAAATGTAAGCAGTGCCTTCTTGCCGGTCATATCTTCATCAATACTGAATCTTTTGCGGTAGATAGCTATTTTCTGATAAATTCCCTCGTCAAAATAATTATAAGGAGTCTCAACTACCGTATGAGGAAGGCGCACATCCTCAAATTCGGCGTCATTAAACCCCGGCTGTTCCATCTCTTCTTTATAGTCCTGACAAAACTTCCAATTATTATTAAAATTGATACGTGACATACATACCTCCAATTTTCTTTCGAATCGTCTTACTATTTGATGATTGTCTTGATGAGTTTCGGTCTTTCAACAGGTTCATCGGAATAACTGTATGACTGTTCAAGCTCTGATATTGCAGCCGACAATTTATCATTGTCATTAGCATAAAGAGTTGCAACAGGCTCACCTTTTTTAACGGCGTCTCCTACTTTCTTGCGGATAAGTATTCCAACTGATAAGTCGATACTGCTCTCCTTCGTTTCCCTGCCTCCGCCAAGCTTCATGGCGCTTATTCCGACCCTGTCGGATTCAATATGTGATACATAGCCGTCCATAGGAGCATATATCTCTTTTACGATTGAAGCCTGAGGTAACAGGTCTGTATTGTATACCGGAGCACTGTCTCCACCCTGAGCTTCAACAAATTCTGCAAACTTTTTAAGTGCAGAACCATCACCTAGTTTCTCTAGCAGGAGCTTTCTCGCCTCCTCAATATCTGCCGCTTTGCCCGTCCCCACTGCCATGAGTGAGCCTATCGTAAGACACAGCTCCAACAAATCCTGAGGGCCGTGGCCATTGAGGGTGTCTATGGCTTCCTTGACCTCAATTGCGTTTCCGACTGCATAACCTAGAGGCTCATCCATATCTGAAATGACAGCTAAGGTCTTTCTGCCTACATTATTGCCAATCTTAACCATCTCCTTGGCAAGCTTGATGGAATCCTCCTCCGTCTTCATAAAAGCGCCGCTTCCGGTCTTGACATCAAGAACAATAACATCCGCACCTGCGGCAAGCTTCTTGCTCATGATACTGCTTGCGATAAGAGGGATACTGTCAACTGTTCCTGTCACATCACGAAGGGCATACAGCTTCTTGTCGGCAGGAGCCATGTTCTTAGTCTGGCCTGCTATCGCAATGCCGATTCTGTTCACATTGTCGATAAACTGTTCTTCGGAGATTCCTGTGGTGAAGCCCGGAAAGCTTTCAAGCTTATCGATGGTTCCTCCTGTATGTCCAAGACCGCGCCCGGACATCTTGGCAACCGGTATTCCAATGGAAGCTGCAAGTGGTGTGAGAACTAAGGATGTCTTATCTCCGACGCCGCCTGTGCTGTGCTTATCTGCCTTAAGTCCCTTAATTGCGGATAAGTCAAGCATATCGCCGCTGCGCGCCATCTCCATTGTAAGAGTTGCAATCTCTCTTTCAGTCATTCCCCTGAAATATATAGCCATCAGAAGAGCGGAAGCCTGATAATCCGGTATGCTTCCATCTGTATAGCCCTTTATGAAAAATGAAATCTCCTCATCTGTGAGAGCTTCCCCATTTCTCTTTTTGATTATAATATCGTACATTCTCATGTCGTTTTCCTCATTGTCAAAAATATTTCTGATTACATGATTTCCTTAAGGAAGCTCTCGCCTATCACGATAGGCTCTGCTTCAAGGTACTCTGCAATCGTCTGTCCGATGTCAGCAAAGGATTTTCTTATGTGGAGACTTGCAGGCTTGACATTCTTTCCATATACAAGAACCGGGATATACTCTCTTGTATGGTCTGTTCCCGGAGTTGTCGGATCGCAGCCGTGGTCGGAATTGATTATAAGTATATCATCCTCCTTCATAGCTGCAATAATCTCAGGAAGTCTTGCATCGAAAGCTTCAAGACCCTTGCCGTATCCTGCAGGATCATTTCTATGTCCCCACTTAGAGTCAAATTCTACAAGATTGGTGAAAATAAGTCCCTTGTTATCTTCTTTCATGTAGTTTACAGTTCTGTCCACACCATCCATATTGTCCTTGGTGTGGACTGCCTCAGTTATTCCGACACCTGCGAAAATATCCTCAATCTTGCCTACACCTATGACATCTTGTCCGGCATCCTTAATGTGAACAAGCAGGTTGTTCTGAGGCGGAAGAATGGCATAATCTCTTCTGTCCGGTGTCCTCTCATAATTACCCTTTGTGCCCTTAAACGGTCTTGCGATAACTCTTGAAACATTGTGATCTCCATGAAGCATCTCTCTTGCAATGCGGCATAGTTCATAGAGTCTTTCAAGAGGTATGACATCAATGTTGGCTGCAATCTGGAAAACGCTGTCGGCAGATGTATATACTATAGGCTTTCCGGTAGCGGCATGTTCTTCACCAAGTCTCTCAATAATCTCTGTTCCCGAAGCTGTGCAGTTTCCAAGCACGCCAGGTACTCCTGTGCGCTTCACGAACTCATCTATAACCTCAGCCGGGAAACCGTTCGGATATGTCGGGAAAGCAACCTTCGTCTCAATACCAACCATCTCCCAATGTCCTACTGTTGTATCCTTACCGTCTGAAAGCTCCGCACATTTGCCGTATGCAGCTGTAGGTACTTCTGTTGTGTCAAGTGACTTCATGCCTTCAATGTTTCCAAGTCCCATCTTGATCATATTAGGGATTTTAAGTCCATTATTATACTCCCATACATGTGCGAGTGTATGTGTGCCAACATCACCGAATCTAGCTGCATCCGGCTGTTCACCCATTCCAACGCTGTCTAAAATAATCCATATTACTCTCTTCATCTATTATCATTCCTTTCATATCAGATACTTATTCAATACACTGCAGTTTATATTTCAGTGGTTTTATCCTTGTGCTGCGTCAAAATAGCCATAAGGCATAATACCCCATTTATATATAGTATAACTTACTTTTTGCTTTTATTCAATTAAATTAATATAAAAAGCATAAAATTCATCAAGAAACAAATATAATCCGACATTTGCATTTTACACATTAACATGTTATCATAATTCATAAAATATATAATCAGGTCGGTTATATTCACCAAAGGCTTTCACAAATGTCACTTTTGATAATATCATCCACTTGAAGAAACGAGGATAAAATGGGATTTGAATATGTAAAAGAGCTTCCTTCACCACAGGTTGTAAAAGAACTTATTCCGGTGAGTGAAGAACTTGCCAATATCAAGCGCGAACGCGACAAGGAGATTGCCGATATTATCACAGGCAATTCATCTAAATTTCTGGCAATAGTCGGTCCTTGCTCCGCAGACCATGAGGACCCTGTGTGCGATTACACATGCCGCCTTGCCAAGGTTCAGGAAAAAATCAAGGATAAGGTTCTTATAGTTCCAAGAGTATATACCAACAAGCCGCGAACCACGGGAGAGGGCTACAAGGGAATGTTACATCAGCCGGACCCTGAAAAGAAGCCTGATATGCTTGCAGGCATAATGGCTATCAGAAAAATGCATATCCGTGTCATGAACGAGACTCACCTCACGCCTGCGGATGAAATGCTCTACCCGGAAAACTATGAATTTTTATCGGATATTTTGTCATACGTTGCTGTGGGAGCACGTTCGGTCGAGGATCAGCAGCACAGACTTACCGTAAGTGGAATGGATGTTCCTGCCGGAATGAAGAATCCTACAAGCGGTGACTATACAGTCATGCTCAATTCTGTTGTAGCCGCACAACACGCACATTCCTTCATATATAGAGGCTGGGAGGTAAAGACGGACGGAAATCCTCTCACCCACACCATTCTGCGCGGTGCAACAAACAAGCACGGTCAGAACATTCCTAACTATCATTATGAGGATCTTGTAAGACTTTTTGAAATGTACAGCCAGAAGAATCTCAAGAATATGGCGACAATCGTGGATTCAAACCACAGCAACTCAAATAAGCAGTACGCTGAGCAGGTGCGCATTGTAAAGGAAGTATTGGAAAGCAGAAAGCACTCCGCTGATGTCAATAATCTTGTAAAGGGAGTAATGATAGAAAGTTATATTGAACCGGGCAACCAGAAGATTGATGAGCATATCTATGGCAAGTCAATCACCGACCCTTGCCTTGGCTGGGAGGATACAGAGAAGCTCCTCTACTATATTGCTGAGAATTGCTGATTGAGATTCCTGTGTCAAAACATGTTCATTTAATCTATGAATGTAGCTCCATTGTACGGAGCAATATAAAAAGCTCACCCTCTCGGGTGAGCTTTTGTGTACACATCACGCAATCTTGAATTGGAAAAGCCAGAATATACCTGCGTTGCAGATACATCAAGATGTCCAAGCATCTCTGATACAGCATAGATGTCTGCACCATTGCTTATCATGTGTGCGGCGAAAGAATGTCTGAGCGTATATGGAGTGATATCCTCCTCTATCCCAGCTTTTTTGGCATAAGCCTTAATAATCTTCCAAAAACCCTGACGGCTCATAGCTTCACCCCTGATATTTGTAAAAAAGTATTCGCTATCATTCTCACCTACTAAGGCTCCACGTCCATCCTTAAGATAACGCATCAATGCCTGTTTTGCCTCATTTCCGAATGGAATAATTCGGTCATGCATGACAGTCCTGCAGTTGACATAGCCTATCTGCAAGTTGATATCATCCATCTTAATAGCGACAAGTTCCGACACCTTTATCCCGGTGGCATAAAGTAATTCTAACATTGCGCGATCCCTCAACTGTTTCGGAGAATTGCCATCCGGTGCGGTTAATAGCTTTACAACATTATCAACCGATATTACTTCAGGTATTTTCTTTTCATGCCTTGGCGGCTTGATATTTAATGCCGGTTCAGCAGATATTTTACCCTTTCTGTGACAATATTCAAAAAAGGCTTTTACCGAAACCACATGCCTTGCAATCGTAGATGGTGCACACCCTTGGCTCTGCAAATACATGATATAAGAATTGATGTCCGTCTCTGTAACCTGTGCCCATTCTTCAAGCTTTAAATCATCATTCAGGTAATTCATAAGCTTATATAAATCGCTCTTGTAAGAAGCAATTGTATTGTCGGATTTTTGTCTATTTCTTCCAATATATTCTATGTACTCGTCTATTTCCTGTTCCATGGTATTCCTTCGTTCCTTCAAGTTGTAAATGATATTATAAATAAACAATAACATAAAATCAATATGTTTTTACGTCATCTGTTCAAGTACCCATGGCATTACACTTACATTTATATATGACTCAGCCATTATTCCTGCCGTAATCATCATAGCGGCGAATAAAAAAACAAGAAAAAATGTAACATCAAATCCTTTTGAGGTAACAGTCCTTTTCAGAATTTTGTATAACATCATTATAATTCCGGCTATATAAAATATAAAATGCGGAAACAAAAGAAAAAAACATATTCTGATGCCATTTATTCCATGCTCCATCATAATTATTGAACTTATCATTCCCCATGCCACACCAATATATACCGGAATAATATACAGAAGCTTCTTGACGAACGGAGTCATCATTACAAGAAACAAGCCTATCATTATTAAACCGCGGATGCGCAGCAGATAACGGAACATTGTAGAATATTTTACAGTTTTCGACATAAAAGCGATTATATAATCCGCACTCCATACATTCATAGCCTGAACCCACGAAAAGGGAATAAGATTGGCAATTATTGACCCAATCATGATTCCAAAGAAAAAAAGAATAATAAGCCTGTCTGCTCCTGCCAGCTCAATTGTTTTTTTTTGCATAAAAAAGTCCCAAATCCTTTCTGTCAACTATGGACAAAACAAGATATGAGACTTTTTAAAACTTTATTACTTATTTTGCATATTTCAGCTTATATGCCATTATAGCTGCCATTGTTTTTCCGTCCTGAAGCTTTCCCGCATAGATCATGTCAATCAGATCATCGACATCATACGCTTCAACTTCGACACATTCATCCTCATCAAGATGCTGATGAGTCTTTTTCAGGTTTCTCGCGACAAAGACGTCAATCTTCTCGTTGCAGAACGCAACCGTTGTCTGCACTGATATGAGGAACTCGAGGTCATCAGATCTGTACCCTGTCTCCTCCTCAAGCTCTCTTGAGGCGCATGTAATATAAGGTTCATCCGTTGTATCTCTTCCACCTGCCGGCACCTCTATAGTCATTCTGTCAAGTGCATTCCTATATTGCTTTACCATAAGGACACGTCCGTCATCAAGAACCGGCACCACAGCGGCAGCCCCCTTGTGTCCTATAAAATCCCACTCTGCAATATGACCGTTCTGAACCTGAACTGTATCCTTATACATATTGATAACTGTACCCTTGTAGACAAGTTCACGATTAAGACGTTTAATAATTTCCATAATAATTCCTTTTCACATAAACTAGTATAATCTTGTAAATATATTACTTTATTCCGTTACATTTATCAAAGCATGCATCCACAGCCTTGATAATAGAATTCCTGAAGCCATGCTCCTCAAGTGCCGCAACACCCGCAATAGTTGTTCCGCCCGGGGAGCATACCTTATCTTTTAACATTCCGGGATGTTCATTAGTCTCGAGAACCATTCTGCCTGCCCCTACAACAGTCTGTGCAACGAATTCATAAGCTGCCTGACGCGGCATTCCATGCTTGACGCATGCATCTGCCATGGCCTCGATAAACATATATACATAGGCAGGGGAACTTCCGCTTGCGCATGTGACAGCGTTCATAAGTTTTTCATCTACCAGCCTATATGTACCAAATGATTTAAAAAAATTATCTAAAACTTCCTTTTCCTCAAAAGAAAATTCCATGGCATCATAAGCCACTCCGGTCATGGCTTCCCCTATAAGTGCAGGTGTGTTCGGCATTGCGCGCACCACGCGGACAGGCTTTTCAAACTTTGCCTTGAGTGCATCTATCGAATGGCTGGGTGAAAGTGAGATAATTACATGTTCCTCCGTCACAACATACATGAGGTTCTTGATAACAGCATCATACACCTGTGGTTTTACTGCAAGGATAATGTATTTTGCACTATTAGCACATTCAGCATTTCCGGAAGCAGCCCTCACTCCTGTCTCATCGCTTACTGTCACCCTCTTTTTATCCGTAGCACATGAAAAGACAATATCAGCGGGAGAATAAGTCTTTAAAAGACCTTTTAACATGGCATATCCCATATTGCCCATTCCGATAAATCCAAATGTACTCATCTTCTCATTTTCCTCTCTAAGGTTAAAATTATCATAAACTTAACTTTCAAAAACAATTCACTAAAAGTTCTATTTCTCTAACAGCTTTTCAACACTTACAAGCTTAACACAGAGAGTGAACAAAAGTGCCGCCTTCTTCATCTCGTCAACAGTCGGGAAAGACGGAGCAATTCTGATATTGGAATCCTCAGGATCTTTTCCGTAAGGGAATGTAGCTCCTGCTCCTGTAAGAACCATTCCTGCCTCTTTGCATTTCGCTACTATAGCCTTAGCGCAGCCCGGCATTGCGTCAAATGATATGAAATATCCTCCAAGAGGCTTAGTCCAGGTTCCGATGCCGAGACCTGAAAGTTCATTGTCAAGAATCTCCTCGACTGCCTCAAACTTAGGTCTTAATATTTCAGCCTGCTTCATCATATGATCCATAATACCCTGCTTGTTCTTGTAGAATCTTATATGTCTTAACTGGTTCAGCTTATCATAACCGATTGTCTGGATTGTCAATGACTTCTTAACCTCCGCAATGTTAGCCTTCGATGTGGCAAGTGCAGCAATTCCGGCTCCGGCGAAGCTTATCTTGGATGTGGAGGCGAATTCATAAACCATATCAGGATTACCTGCCTTCTCACATTCAGTAAGAATATCAAGAATCTGAGGCTGGTTGTCCTCATAAAGATAATGAACAACGTAAGCATTATCCCACATTATCCTGAAATCCTTCGCAGCAGGCTTAAGCGCAGCCATTCTTCTTACAACCTCATCCGAATACACGCATCCACCCGGGTTGGAAAACTTAGGCACGCACCATATACCCTTGATACTCTCATCCTCTGAGACAAGCTTCTCAACCATATCCATATCAGGACCGTCCTCTTTCATAGGTACGTTAATCATCTCAACACCAAAATGCTGTGTAATAGCAAAATGTCTGTCATATCCCGGTACAGGACACAGGAACTTAACCTTGTCAAGCTTGCACCAAGGTGTGCAGCCACCTGTTCCTTCGAGCATAAATCTGGAAATAGTATCGTACATAATGTTAAGACTTGCATTACCATAAATAATCACATTTGACGCATCAACACCCATAACATCTGCCATAAAATGTCTTGCCTCCGGTATTCCGTCAAGACCTCCATAATTACGGCAATCAACTCCGTCCTCCGATTTATAATCGGATGTACTGTTCACCGCATCTAAAATTCCCATTGCAAGGTCTAACTGAGCCGGTGCCGGCTTTCCTCTGGACATATCAAGCTTAAGTCCTAAATGCTGTGCCTTGGCATACTCTTCTTCGAGAGCTGCTTTAATTGACTTTAGCTCATCTTTGCTTAACATTTCGTACTTTTCCATATTGCTCAAACCTCCGTTAGTTAACTTTTGAAGAATATATTATCATTGAATTTCGCAAGTTGCAACATATTTTTTAATAAATTGACTTGTTAAAGTGAAAAAACAAAAACAGAACCAATCATCTGCTCCTGATTAGTTCTGTTTTGCCTTAATCCATATATTAAAATTATCAAATCCGATTCTAAATCAATCTGTTCTATACTAGTTTCCAAGAAGATTATCGTAAAGCTTCTGATATTTCTTAGCGGAGCTTGTCCATGAGAAGTCCTTTAACATTCCACGGTCTACAATCTTATTCCACTCTCTCTTCTTGTTATAAAAAACATGCTTTGCGTAGTTAATGGTGTTCATCATCTCATGTGCATTGTAATTAGCGAATGAGAATCCTGTACCTGTACTCTCATACTCATTATACGGTTCAACCGTATCCTTAAGTCCGCCTGTTTCACGCACAATAGGTACCGTGCCATAACGAAGGGACATCAACTGGCTGAGTCCGCAAGGCTCGAAAAGGGATGGCATAAGGAATGCATCACACGAAGCATATATCTTATGCGACATATCCTCTGAATAGTAGATGTTCGCAGAAACTCTGTCCGGGTATTTCCATGCAAAATGCCTGAACATATTCTCATACTGCGATTCACCTGTTCCCAAAATAACAAGCTGTACGTCCTCGGCACATATCTGATCCATCATATATGCAATAAGATCAAGTCCCTTCTGGTCAGTAAGTCTTGATACAATTCCTATCATAAACTTCTTATCATTGACCTCAAGACCAAGCTCCTGCTGAAGGGCCTTCTTATTCTTCGGCTTCTCTTTGCGGAAAGTCTTCTGGTTATAGTTGGAAACTATTCTGGTATCTGTAGCCGGGTTGAATTCTTCATAGTCAATTCCGTTTACAATACCGGTCAGACAATTTGAACGTGCTCTCATAAGTCCATCGAGATGTTCTCCGTAAAAAGGTGTCTTTATCTCTTCGGCATAGCTGTCGCTTACCGTGGTGACGGCATCAGCATATACTATACCACCCTTAAGGTAGTTAGCATCACCATACGCCTCAAGCTTGTCTGATGTAAAGAAATACGGTGGAAGCCCTGTAATGTCCTTAACCTTCTGAAGATCCCATACTCCCTGAAACTTAAGATTATGTATCGTCATGATGGATTTCATATCGCGGAAAAACTCACCGTCATGGAAACGTTCCTTCATATAAACAGGAATAAGGCCTGTCTGCCAATCATGGCAATGAACTATATCAGGCTTAAAACCTAACAGCGGCATTGCCGAAAGTGCTGCTTTACTGAAAAAAGCAAACTTTTCTATATCTTCGTGTATATAACCATAAGGCTTCGGCCCCGCAAAGTAGAATTCATTGTCGATGAAATAATAGTGTACCCCCGCATACTCCATCTCCAATACTCCTACATACTGGCTTCTCCATGCCAGATCCATATAAAAATGTGTAACATACTTCATCTGGCTGCGCCATTTCTCCGGAATACACAGATACTTTGGCAACATGACACGCACATCATAGCGTTCCTTATCGAAATATTTCGGAAGAGAACCCGCCACATCAGCAAGGCCACCCGTCTTGATAAACGGAACTGCTTCCGATGATACAAAAAGCACATTTTTCTTCATAGACTCTACCTCACATATTATGTTAGTGAATTTTTTGAAAATTTCAAAAACCTTGATATATTTTTATAAATTATAACACAAAAAGATTGAAAATGAAAGATTTTTTTATTATTAGTTTATCTCGCCTTGTACTGTAAACGAAGCTTATCCGCTATAAGTGCAATAAACTCTGAATTGGTAGGCTTACCCTTTCCGTTACTTACCGTATATCCGAACAATTCCTCTATAGTCTCCATTCTTCCACGCTCCCATGCAACCTCAATTGCATGTCTGATAGCACGCTCGACCCTGCTTGCGGTTGTATCGTATTTCTTGGCTATCGTCGGATAAAGAACCTTGGTAATACTGTTAAGAATATCCGACTCCTCTATAGCCATTATTATTGAATCGCGCAAATACTGATACCCCTTGATATGAGCCGGAATTCCCACCTCATGAATCATATTGGTAACATCTGTTTCTATGCTCACCTTCTGATTCTCATTATTTATATCGGCTGCAAGTCTTGTGCTGTTTCCGGCTGCGGGATGACGTCCCATATTACTTCTTACATACCTTATTCGATTAAGGAGTGTGTTATTGTCAAACGGTTTCATTATGTAATAATTGGCTCCAAGATTGAATGCATCCTCTGTAATTCCCTCCTGACCAATAGCAGTTATAATGATAAACGCCGGCTTCTTCTTTATTCGTGAATCTGAATGTGTTTTCTCCATAACAGTGAGTCCATCAAGCTTCGGCATAACAATATCAAGCAGAACAACATCCGGTTGTTGTTCACGTATCAAGCTTAGGCATATTTCGCCGTTTTCCGCTTTGCCGACAACCTCCATGTCCTTATCAGTCCTAATGATGTCTTCCAGAAGCTGCAACATACGTTCATTGTCATCTGCAATAACAATTCTAAGCTTTCCCATGTTTTCTCTCATCCCTATATATAATTTTATTTTGCCTGTTCTATATATCTTCCCGAACAAGCAGGCACCGGCCGACAATAAATTCACCATCTGCCAATAGCCGCATGCTGCCAATGCAACACTTAGTTAATATTATAATAGTCATATACCGAGAGTTCAACAGCTTTTTTTAGGATTATGTGAAGATTTAATTCTGATTTAGTCGAACTTTGTCGAAAGTGAAACTTTCTTATATTCCAGCCCTTCAATATCTTTCCAGATAAAGCTTCCATCTTCATATATCATATAGCTATGTGGGCTGTTTTCCTTAGGAATTGATACAGAGCCCGGATTTATATACCACATGCCATTCTCGCAAATACATGCCGGGACATGTGTATGTCCATGAAGAAGGACATCGCCTTCCTTATGCGGTGGCATGTTCTGGAGATTATAGTGATGTCCATGCGTGGCAAAAATCGTTATCTCTCCATCGAAAATCATGCTGTATTCTGCCATTATCGGGAAATCAAGTACCATCTGGTCAACCTCGCCATCGCAGTTGCCCCTCACACATAATATATCGTTTTTCATAGGGTTGAGCATTAAAATGACTTTTTTCGGGTCATAGTCACGCGGAAGGTCATTTCTTGGTCCATGATAAAGAATATCGCCAAGCAAAAGAAGTCTGTCTGCCTGCTCCTTTTTATATGCCTCAACCATTTTTTCACAGTAATAAGCCGAACCGTGAATGTCAGACGCTATCATAAGCTTCATAAATATATTTCCTCCCAAAATTTCTTTTAATTAATTGAAAAGTCATTAGCGCATCTTGAGTATCCGCTGTCATACATAGTCTTCAGGCTCTTTACACTGTTAAATCGTTCTCCGATACAAAAGCCCTTAGACCATGTCATATAGTATGCCCACGGGATACGTGATTGTTCTAAAAGTTCTATATCCGGCAGGTACCCAATCTCCGCCAGCGCTGCCGGTTTATTCTTCGAAGTTGTTTGAATCAACTGTTCATATTCCTTTAGGTAATCCGTATTCTCATAATCTCCAAGATAAACATCCAAAGAAACAACATCGACATAGTCATCACCGGGATATGCTTCTTTCACCGGACAGTTCCATACCCACAGAAGGTTATCAAGATGCAGCACGTTGGTATAATATTCATACATCATACAGTATAATCTTGAAGCAACAACCGGTCCTTTGGCGCCCCACCAGAACCAGCCGCCATGTGCTTCATGAAACGGACGCCACAGTACCGGGATATCTGCCTGTCTGAATTTTTCAAGCTCCTTCGCAATCACATCCATATCGTGATAAAATGCAGCTCTTTCCGTTGTACCCTGTATGAGCACCCTTTCCGCATTAAAATCCGTATGCTCCGTATAAAAGCTCTTATCACGTCCTCCAAGTGGTGAAAACCAGTGAAATGTCAATGTGACAATACCACCTGTTCTCTTCGCCCAGTCAAGGGCGATATCAACCGTCCCGCGGTTTTCATATACCTCCGTAAGACATTCCTCTGAGGCGTCATCATAATTTATATTGGGCGAATAGGACAGCAGTTCAAAACCCCTGAGCAGCGGCTCTTTTCCGGTAACCTTGCTGATATAATCTATCTCCTCCATCCTCGCGGTCTGTGTATGCTGTCCGGTTATGATTGCATTTCCTGCTGTTTCCGATAAATAATTCAGTAATCTTTTTACTGCTTCCGTTGCATTTGGATTTGCCGGCTTCTGCATAATGTCAGTCTCCTCCGTAACGTCTTATATATCACAAACTACTATTGTCAATACTACCTGCACGTTATACATATTATAATTGACATGATTATTATACATCGTTATGGGGAAGCGTCAATTGGGAATTATATTTTTCCAAACGTATATATTTTAATATTGTCAATGGATTGTAAAGACAGCAACTAAAAAAGAAGGTATATTACAACCTTCTTTTTTTAAGTTACCTCTGCCCTATAGCTCCCACCGGGCAGTTATTCATGGCGTTCTCAGCATCGGCAGCATCCTCAGCTTTTACCTCTTCATCAATTGCCCTTGCAACGCCATCATCCGTCATGTCAAACACAGCCGGACAGATTCCGTTGCACATTCCACAGCCGATACAATTTTCATTTACATAATACTTCATACATATACCTCTTTTTATATTTTTATTATCCCAATAACTTCTTTAAATCCTCTTCCGGGGTTGAGATTGGCCCTATATTGTAATTATCCACAAGCACTTTCAACACATTCGGAGAAATGAATGCAGGCAGAGAAGGTCCAAGCAAAATGTTCTTGATTCCAAGGTGAAGCAATGAGAGCAGAATACATACCGCTTTCTGTTCATACCATGAAAGAACCATGGAAAGAGGAAGCTCATTCACTCCACACTCAAATGCGCCTGCAAGTGCGACCGCAACCTGAATAGCACCATAAGCGTCATTGCACTGTCCCATGTCTAGGATTCTAGGGAACGACCCGATTTTTCCAAGATCAAGGTCATTGAATCTGTATTTTCCGCATGCAAGTGTGAGAATAATGCTGTCCTGCGGGGTCTGCTTGACAAACTCTGTGTAATAGTTTCTTCCCGGCTTTGCACCATCGCAGCCTGCAACAAGGAAGAAATGCCTGATTGCTCCCGCCTTCACAGCTTCGACAATCGTGCCTGCATTTTCAAGAACAGTATTTCTTCCAAAACCGGTCATGACTGTCTTTCCGCCATTGATTCCTGTAAACACTGTATCCTCAGCAAATCCGCCAAGCTCCAGTGCCTTTTCGATGACAGGTGTAAAATCCTTGTCCTCACCGACATGTATGATTTCAGGATATGACACCACCTCCGTTGTGAAAACGCGGTCTGAATAGCTCGCCTTAGGCGGCATAAGACAGTTGGTTGTATAAAGGATAGGTGCAGGAAGATTTGCGAATTCTTTCTGCTGGTTCTGCCATGCAGTTCCGAAATTTCCTTTTAAATGGGAATATTTCTTAAGCTCAGGGTAGCCATGCGCCGGGAGCATTTCACCGTGGGTATATACATTGACTCCCTTATCCTTTGTCTGCTCTAATAGCTGCTTTAAATCATAAAGGTCATGTCCGGTTATCACAATAAACGGACCTTTTTCAACGGTAAGTGTAACCTCTGTAGGCACAGGATTTCCGTAGGTCTTAGTATTGGCTTCGTCAAGAAGTGCCATACATGTGAGGTTAATCTCACCGACCTTGAGGACAAGTGAAAGCAGCCCGTCCATCCCCATATCTGAGCCGACTGCCCTCAATGCTTCATAGAAGAATGCATTTACCGTAGCATTCTCATAGCCTAAGACCTGCGCATGGTATGCGTATGCTGCGATACCTCTTATTCCAAAAAGAATGAGTGATTTTAATGACCTGATATCTTCATCCGCATGCCACACCCTGTTCATATCATAGTCTGCGTCATTTCCGGAAGCTTCATGCACCTCATTAATCAGCTTCGTTATTGTCTCCTCATGAAAATTAACATTGGTAATAGTTGTAAAAAGGGACTTGATGATAATAGCATCATTTGCCTTATTCATTTCATTTTTTTCTGCAAGTCTTATTATTGCGCCGGTAAGCTTGTCCTGAAGATTCGCAATCACCGGTATCTTTCCGCACACACCGCTCTTTGTACAGCCTGTGCATCCGGCTGTCTGTTCACACTGAAAACAAAACATATTATTATCCATTATTAAAACTCCTTATTATTATTTTATTTTGGAACATCCGTCCCCTGTAGTAATTTCCTCTTTCTGTGTAAAATGCTGCCTTGTGGTTTCCTTTCTTTTTTGATTACACATGCATTTTATCGTTTACAGCTCAAAAATTCTGTTGCCATGGCAACAATTTTAATAGTATAATTTTAATCAAAAATACAATCATCATATATTAAACAGGTGCGAATATGGCGGTAAGTTGTCTATGCACGCGTTGACAATATAAAAAAAACAAATCTTTACCATTTTGAAGTGATATCCCATCTGCCATATAGAGGATAATTATTGTCATAAACAGCTGGTGAATATATCTTTTGCGAATATCTGAATTATCGTATTTACGGAGGAGCGTTATGAGTGAGAAAGTTTCTTATACTGAATATATAGATACAATTGCAGAATGTCCTTTATTTAAGGATATCCCTGCTGAAAAAATCGAAGAAATGATACGTTTTCTTAATGGCTTCGCAAAAACATACAAAAAAGGGGAAACTATTGTAAGACACGGTGAACCATTTAAGTACGCGGGAATTATACTCAAAGGAAAAGTCGAAGTCTCGTATACCAATTACCAGTTTGATAAGTTGAATGTAAATCATTTCACAGCTCCCAATGTCTTTGGTGAGGCTCTCGCAATAAAAAAAATCAGCTATAGCCCAATTCAGGTTGATGCCATAGCTGACTGTATTATTCTTTTTATTGATTTGAATTATCTGATGTGTTCAAAGGAAAGATGTTGTTATGCATGCACATTCAATCATCAATTATTGTTAAATCTTACAAGCCGCATGGCTGACCAGAACATCTTTACAAACCTTAAACTGCGAATCCTCAGCCAGAAATCACTCCGGGATAAAATCATGGTATACCTCTACAGCATACAGCCCGATAATAACAATGTGAGAACAATCCCCTTCTCGCAGACCGCACTGGCTGAATTTTTAAACGTCAACAGGAGTGCTCTTTCAAGAGAATTGGGAAGGATGCAGGATGAAAATATAATCCGGTTAAATGGCAAGGCTTGTGTCATTTGCGAATGATATGTATCTTCATCCATAAGCAAAATTGTGCTTTCTTACAGCTTCTACAGCATATAGTTCTAAATCGATAATCGCTGCGCAGACAATATATGTTTTTGGCAGTAAACAAGTTTACATGTCCTTCTGCCTCATAATGTCCAGATGATGATTCCGCACCCAAAGGCACATATCAATTATTACTGCAGTCATATTGATGAAATAAAACACAAAGCCAAGAATAAATATCCAGTCCAAAGCTATTCCCTGAGATACCTGCAGGCTTTTTCTTATAATTCCACAGATATAACCGATAAGAATAAAGACTTCAAACACAATGCTTTTTCCCTTGGCTGTTCTGGAGGTATAAGATTTATGAATGGAAATAGGCCATGACAATCCCCAACAAAATATCATAATTGCTTCTAAAAGGTTAATCATTGTTAAATACCTGCCAGATAATCAATCATAATCTGGATTCCTTTCACCATCTCGTCAAGCTCCATGGAATAGCGGTTGTCCAGTTCCTTTTTTCCCTGTAGCTGCTCCGGCAAAAACGGAACATGAACAAAGCCTGAAATCATATTCTCTGATTTTGAGGCAAGGTGCGCACCGACGTACATCACATGATTGCATACATAGGTTCCGGCTGAATAAGACGCCCTACAGCCTATGCCAGCTTCATTCACTTTTCTTATTAAATCCCATACAGGCAAGGTTGAAAAATAAGCATTTTCTCCTTCCGGGCATATTACACTATCTACCTTTTCTGCTCCGGCTGAATCTGCTAAAACTGCCGTTCCATCCGAATACATGCCGCTATCCATATTGATTGCAACACGTTCAACATGAATGTATGGCGAATTTCCGGCTTGTCCAAGCGACAAAATAATATCCGGGCTTTCCTTTTCGACAATCTCTTCCAAAATTCCGGTGGTACGGTCAAACTCAACCGGAAGAATCCGCTTAATAAGCTGTGTGCCCTCCGGTGCTGTTATTCTCTCAACTATAAGCTGAGATGGATTTAGTGTCCTGCCGTTGAATGCCTCGAAACCGGTCAGTAATATTTTTTTAGATGGTTTGGTGTTTTCTTTTTCCATATTTTTATGTAATTTCCTCCGTCATAAGCAACATAAACAATTATTTTTTGAATATCTTCAATGTTACTTCATTTTCACCTTAAAATCAACTTTAATATTACTTCATACAATCATAAGAGGACAGATTTCTCCATCCTCTCAAACTATCTGCTAATACCATTTTATCTTTCCAACATTTCCTCGATAAAAATCCCATACCCCTTAGCCGGGTCATTGACAAGTACATGTGTCACGGCACCTATCACAGCTCCATCCTGAATAATCGGGCTGCCGCTCATTCCCTGAATTATTCCGCCTGTAAGCTCTAACAGTTCCTTGTCCGTGACGGTAAAGGAAATCCCTTTATTGACATTATTGTTCGATAAATCCGCACCGGTTATATATATTTCGTAGTCGCGAACTGCACCGTCTATGAAGCTTCTAATATATGCTCTGCCCTTTTTTACATCCTGTTTGTATTTCACAGGTAATGCATAGCTGTCGATGTATTTGTAAATATTCTCATGGCAGGTGCCGTAGATTCCGATTTCAGTGTTGTTCTCTATTTTTCCTAGAAAATATTCACGACTGTAATTGATTGAACCTACAACTTCTCCCGGAATTCCTGCCTTTCCCTTGACAATCGACCATATCTTTGCACAGTATAATCTTCCTCCGCCTGAGGAGACAAGCTTGCCGGTATCTATATCGCTGATGCCATGTCCTAATGCCCCGAAGCGCCCATTCTTATCTATATATGTGAGGGTTCCAAGTCCCTGACAGTCATCACGAACCCATGTTCCGATTCGTGCCTTGCCATCCTTGTCTATCACAGGTGTTATGCGCACCTGCATGTACCTTCCGTTGCGGTACAGCCCGATATTAACATGCTCACTTCCATCCGCTACCTGAAGGTTTAACTGTTTTATAAGCTCCTCCTTGGTTGCAACACCGGCATCATTCACGCTTACTATATAATCTCCCGGCCACAGCACCTCTGAGGCAGGGCATCGGAGTGTCCCATCGGTAAGAGTAATGTCTCCGATATCAACAACCATAACGCCCTTTGTCTCAATATAGATTCCTACCGGAATGCCACAGGGAATGACAAGAACTTCATCACATACATTTAGTTTAACATTTTTTAAATTGATGATTCCAAAGAGCCTGAAATTAAGATTATAATTTCCACTCTCACCTGTGCTTATATTCAATGTATCAAGAAGATTGACATTTACAGCTTTTACATTTGTCGCATAAGCCTGCACAGCTTCACTATCATCTCCGGCATCTTTCTGTTCAACTGTTCCCACAAAAGGAACATTAAAATTTAGTTTTTCAACCGAATTCTTATTCAAATTGATTGTATCAGGAATTAAATTTTTGACAGCATATATATAATAGACGGCACACCCGATTATTCCTGCCGCAAGGAGCCATACAAGAAATCGTCTGTATGTTTTCCTGCAATCAGTGCATACTCTTTCCATAATACCCCCATTTCTGAGCGAATTATTGCGAAATGATGGTGAAAATGTAACAAAAGACCATCCCAATCCATCATCAAGGCAATCTGTTTTCGCCCGAAACGGATTGCCTGTATTGAAGTTTTGTTATGGTCTTAGTATGCAACACATATTTATTTTAAAACAGACAGATTATGGTGTGTATCTTTTAAGCTCTCTGGCATTCGATATTGCGGTATCTGTAATCGAATCACCGCCTAACATTCTGGCAAGCTCCATAACGGAACCGTCATAGTCAAGTTCTGTTATGTTGGTCACGGTTTTATTATCCTTTATCGACTTGATTATTCCAAAATGTTTCTTTGCCATCGCAGCTATCTGTGGAAGATGGGTTATGCATATTACCTGACGCTTGTCTGCTATCTGGTCAAGCTTGTTAGCTACCATCTGCGCCGTCCTACCGCTTATACCGGTGTCTATCTCATCAAAAATGAGCGTGTCTATCTCATCCTGATCTGCGAGAACGGTCTTGATTGCAAGCATTATTCTTGAAAGCTCACCTCCGGAGGCAACCTTGGCAAGAGGCTTCGGCTCCTCTCCCGGATTCACACTGATGAGGTACTCAACGTGATCCATTCCGTTTACTGAAGGTTTTTCAAGCGGTTTAAAATCGATTCTAAAATCAACACTTAAAAAATTAAGCTCCATGAGCGCCTGTGTGATTTCTTTTTCAAGCCCTGCCGCAGCCTCTTTTCTTATTTTGCTTATATTATCTGCGGTTTTTACAAGTTTATCATACGATTTTTCAAGTTCGGCAAGTACAAGTCTGCGATTGGCTTCATACTCATTAAGGAAATCATATTTCTGTTTCTTTGCCTCAAGCGCAGCCAGAACACTTTCGATACTGCCACCGTGTTTTGCCTTTAAGTTGTTTATCACGTCAAGTCTTTCCTCAAGCTGTGAATACTTCTCTTCGTCAAATTCAAGACCCGCCATGTATGCTGACAGCTCTCTTTCAAAATCCGATATAAGGCTCTCTATATCCGATAACTGCGAGGCTAAGCCCTCCATCGCCTCATCATACTGCATAACCTCATTTATCGACTTATATGCTCTTCCGATAAGCTCAGCAGCATTATCGCCATCATCAGAATTGACACATTCCTCTGCCTGTGCGAGTGCCTCAGCGATTTTTCTTGAATTTTTCGCCTTGCGGTGCTCAGATTCAAGGCTCTCATCTTCTCCGGGATGTATAGCCGCAGCCTCAATCTCATTTATCTCATATTCCAGAAAATCAAGATTTCTCTTTCTTTCCTCTTCGTCCATGTCAAATTCGGACAGCCTGTGCTCAAGTGTCTTGTACTCCTCATAAGCCCTGGAATACTCCTTCATGATGCCCTCGAGCTCATGCCTTGCATATCTGTCAAGTATCTTCAAGTGGTTAGCAGGATAGATAAGCGACTGGTGCTCATGCTGACCGTGTATATCAATTAAGAGCGACGTTATATCACGGACTGTTGCCAGAGTGACATTCTCACCGTTTATCTTCATAATATTTCTGTTTTCAGTGAATTTTCTGGAAATCAAAACCTGATTATCTGTGACAAAGATATCTTTTGCGGCGAGCGCCGACACCGTGGAATCATCAACCTGAAACAAAAGTTCAACACTTGCATAGTCCCCATGCTTTCCAAGAATATCGCGTGAAGCTTTTGCTCCCAGTGCAAGGTTTATGGAGCCTAATAAAATAGATTTACCAGCTCCCGTTTCACCTGTAAGAATGTTAAGACCTTCATCAAAAAAGACATCTGCTTCATCAATAAGGGCAAGATTCTTAACATGCAAATTAATTAACATATATTTCCTCCTTCTGACAGAATCTCTCTGTATAAAAGGTATCCCCCGTAATTTTTACTTATTTACCAATTTATGTATCTTATCCATGAGGTCCTTCGTATCCTCAACTGTTCTCACCGCACACATTACTGTGTCATCACCGGCTATACAGCCGACAATCTCATGCCAAGGCATTGCATCTATCGCAGCCGCTACCGCCATCGCCATTCCCGAAACTGTCTTGACAACAAGAATATTCTGCGCCATATCAACTGATATATACGCTTCTTTGAGAATACGGATAAACTTCTCACTCATAGTGCTGTCTTTGCCATCAAGAATAACATACTTCTGCTTTCCGGCTCCATTAGAAACTTTTGTGAGCTTGAGCTCCCTTATATCTCTTGAGACGGTTGCCTGCGTCACATTATATCCTTCACTGTTAAGTCTGTCCGCAAGATCTTCCTGCGTTTCTATATCATACTTGCGTATGAGTTCAATAACTTTGGCGTGGCGTTCAGCCTTCATATTTAATCCCCGCTTTCATTTTATATATGCGTCTATATCACACTCATTTTCTTTCCCAAAACCTGAAAGAAGCTGAGCTTACTTGTCTTTACAATCTTCGCCTTTTTAGGTGCCCTTGTAATAATAACCTTATCTCCTGAAATAAGATTTGTATGCAGCTCTCCGTCAAATGAGGCAACTCTCTCCTCCTGGTTTGAACGGCTCTTGCTCATCTTCACACAGATTTCGTCGAACGAATCAAGGATAATACTTCTCTGATTGATTTTATGTGGGCATACAGGTGTGAGAATAATAAGCTCTGAGTTCGGCTGCGCAATCGGACCTCCGGCTGAGAGATTATATGCAGTCGAGCCGGTAGGTGTGGAAATAATAAGTCCGTCCGCCGTATAGGAAGTCAAGTATTCATCGTTGACATATATATCGAAATCAATTACCCTGAGTGCTCCGCTTCTATTAATAACAATATCATTTAGCGCAACATTGGTGTAAATAAGCTGTCCATCCCTGTATGTCTTGCCCTCAAGCATCATTCTCTCATCTATCTCATAGTCTCCTCCGAGAACACAATCAATGGCAGGAAAAGCCTGATCCTTATCTATATCAACAAGGAATCCCAATGTCCCTATATTAATTCCAAGAAGAGGAAGCTCCAGCTGGCTCAAATCCCTTGCAGCCTGAATAAGCGTTCCGTCACCGCCAAGCACAATAACACAGTCCGTATCATCCGGAACTAAATCAGCATTTGTGTAATTATAGTCGGTATTATTCACAGCCTCTCTTGTCTGCGTATAACAGGTCTTTCCCTTAGCCTTCAGATAATCTATTATGCTGTTGGTAAAAACTAAATCCTTATCCTTTGCCGTGTTGGTGACAATAAAAAATTTTTCCATCACTGTAGCCTTACCCTTCTGTAAAAAATTATATATATGTTACAACATTTCGTGTGCTTTTTCAACAATTTCGCGAATATTAAATGGAAGCTCGCCCGGCTCCTCATCACTCTTTCTAAGATGAAGCAGATATTCGATGTTCCCCTCAGGTCCCTTTATAGGTGAAAACTCAAGGTTAAGCGGAATAAATCCGTTAGCCGCTGCAAATGCCGTCACATTCTCAATAACCTCAATATGGACTGCCTTATCCCTCACCACGCCTTTCTTGCCTACCTTCTCCCTTCCTGCTTCAAACTGTGGCTTAATAAGCGCTGCAACCTCTCCACCGTCCCTTAACAGGGCACGCACAGGCAGAAGAACCTTCGTCAAAGAAATAAAGGAGACATCGATACTTGCAAAATCAATAACATCATCTATATCCTCCGGTGTCACAAACTTGATGTTCGTCTTTTCCATCACAACAACGCGTTCATCCTGACGTAATCTCCAATCAAGCTGACCGTGACCAACATCAACGGAATACACCTTCACCGCACCATTTTGCAGCATGCAGTCTGTAAAACCGCCTGTCGATGCACCTACATCCATACATACTTTGCCCTCTAGTGATATGTTAAAATGTGTCATAGCCTTTTCAAGCTTAAGCCCGCCTCTGCTTACATACTTCATCGTAACACCGTGTATTTCTATCTGGCTTGTGACGTCAAACATGGAGCCTGCCTTATCTTCACGCTGACCATTCACGAACACATTGCCCGCCATGATTATTGCCTTAGCCTTTTCCCTCGAATCGGCAAGCCGGCGTTCAACAACGAGCACATCCAGTCTTTCTTTCATAGTAATCCTCATTTCCGAGCGATTTATCATCTAAAGCTGCAATAAAAGCAATCTGCCTTCGCTCAACGGCAAATCGCATATACAGCTTAATAGCTGTCCAGTTTTTCTATGATTGCTTCAGGGGTAAATCCATAAACCTCTTTAAGCTTACTTACTCCACCATGCTGAATATACTCATCAGGAAGAGCAGCATTTATAACCTTTAAATTAATTCTGTTCTCATTTACCGCGCGCAGGACATTCATTCCAAAACCACCTGCAGTGATGTTCTCCTCTATCGTGAGCAGCTTTTCATGCTTATTTTCAAGTTCCTTAATGAGTTCTATATCTATAGGATTTTCAAATCGCGCATTGATAAGTGATGGGTTCTCCCCTCTTTCCTTAAGCAGCTTATATACCTGCGCACCTTCCTCAATGGAAGCGCCTATAGTTAATATTGCCGTTCCCTCTCCATCGTAGATTCGTTCAGCTTTTCCATAAGAAACTTCGTTTTTAATATCCGAAAAAATATCCGAAACACTACCTCTTGGATATCTGATTGCAACAGGGCCATCAAAGCTGTTCGCGAATTCCATCATATCCATGAGTTCCAGTCTGTTCTTAGGAGCCATAACCGTCATCCCCGGTATAATATTCATATATGAATAGTCATATATACCCTGATGTGTCTCACCATCACTCCCTACCAGACCGGCTCGGTCTATCATAAAGACTACCGGGAGCTTCTGGATACATACGTCATGTAAAATCTCATCAAAACCTCTCTGCAGGAATGAAGAGTATACGGCAAAATAAGGCTTGAGTCCACCTGCTGCCAGACCTGCCGCGAATGTTACGGCATGTTCCTCTGCTATTCCGACATCAAAAAATCTCAGCGGAAACCTTTTCTGGAATCTGGAAAGACCGGTTCCTGCTGCCATTGATGCCGTGATGGCTACAATCCTATTATCCTTCTGGGCCATATCACAGATTTTTCTGGAGAAAACTTCCGTATAGCTTGTATTAGTCACTGTAACAGGCTTGCCGGTTATCACATCGAAAGGACTTACACCATGAAATTTCTCCGGCTTCAACCTTGCCGGTTCATAACCTCTTCCCTTCTCGGTGATGACATGCACAATGACTGATGTGTTCATTTTCTTGGCAATCTTAAACATCTTGCACAACTTACCTATATCGTGACCGTCAACCGGCCCAAGATATGTGATTCCCATATCCTCAAATTTCATACCCGGCAGAAAAAGCTGCTTTATTCCGCTCTTTGCCTTCTGCACCTGTGACACTATCTTGTCACCATACACAGGAATCTTCTTGAGCGAATTTTTAACATTATCATTGATGTCCCTGTAGGCATTGTCACCCCTGATACCTGTCAACAGCGATGAAATAGCACCTACATTCGGCGAAATCGACATATTATTATCATTTAAGACAATTATGAAATTGCTCTGGTTCTCCGCAGCATTATTAAGCGCCTCAAGGGCAAGCCCGCCTGTGAGCGCGCCATCACCTATAATGGACACAACATAATTGTGCCCGCCCGACAAATCCCTTGCCTTGACATATCCAAGCCCCGCTGAGATTGATGTTGAGCTGTGCCCTGTATCGAAGCTGTCACATTCGCTCTCACGCCTCTTAGGGAATCCGCTCATCCCACCATACTGTCTGAGAGAATCAAAGCCATCCTTACGTCCTGTAAGTATCTTATGCGTGTATGCCTGATGTCCGACATCCCACACAAGCTTGTCCTCAGGAAGGTTGAATGAAAGGTGCATAGCCATCGTAAGCTCAACCGTACCAAGGTTAGAGGCTAAATGTCCTCCCGTATGGCTGATATGCTCTATCAGAAATTCCCTGATTTCAGAAGCTAATATTGGCAGCTCTTCAACAGGAACATTTTTTATATCATTTGCCTTATTTATTGAATCTAGTATCATAGTATAACCTCGTTTCATCTAGTACACACGTTTTACGAGGCTTTCTATCAGCCATATAAGAAAATTCTTTTCGTTCTTATCTGCTGAATCGACACTCTCAAGTGTATGCCTTGCATTTTCAGAAAGTCTTTCCACCTCAGCTCTGGCTGTATCTATACCGAATAAAGTCACATAGGTTGTCTTGCCGTTCTTCTCATCACTGTTAAGAGGCTTTCCAAGCAATGCAGCATCACCGATACAATCCAGAATATCATCCTGAATCTGAAAAGCCATTCCAACGCTACGTCCTATATCCTCGAACTGTGCAACACTCTCGTTACCGGCGCCTGCCAGTATGGCACCCATCATCATTGACGCCTCAATAAGAGCACAGGTTTTTAATCTATATATATAATCAAGTCTTTCCTTTTCCGGATGCTTCCCCGTAAAAAGAACATCAACCGACTGTCCGCCAAGCATGCCATGTGGGCCTGATTTCTCTGCAAAAACGGACAATGCCTGAATAGCTGCATCCTTGGTATTCACATCATCGGCATATAAAAAAGCCCTCATAGCTGTCTGGGTTGACCAATGCAGAAGCCCATCACCTGCCAACAGACCGCATGCCTCGCCATATTTCTTGTGTGTTGTAGGCTTTCCTCTGCGAAGCTCATCATTATCTATTGCCGGCATATCATCATGCACAAGAGAATATGTGTGCAGATACTCCATCGCTGCCATGAAAGGCTCGCGGATTTCACTTTTCCCACCCATAAGTCTATATACACTATCAATAAAAACCGGTCTTAATCTCTTTCCGCCTACCATAACACTATAGTTCATAGCCGAGACGAGTTCTGTTAAATATCCCTCTTCCACAGGAAGATATTTCTGTATTACCTCATTGGCATACTCCGTTCGGATACGAAGCTGCTCCTGATAGTCTGACATATTAGTTCCCATCAATTAATTTTCATCTCCATCTGAAGCCTGTGAATCAGCTTCATTTCTAAGTGTTATCAACTGTTTTTCTACCTTATCAAGCTGCTTTGAGCATTGTGCTGTCAGCTTAATACCTGTTTCATATACTTTAAACGCCTCCTCAAGAGATAATTCATTACTCTCAAGACGACCTATAATATCTTCTAGTTGTTCAAAATTCTCTTCTATACTAACACTCTTTGCCTTGGCCATTATCTACATCTTCTCCTTATCCGCAACGGTCGCACTGATACTTCCATCAGACACTATGATTTTTATAAGCTCTCCGCGGTCAACATCCTCTATCGACCTGATTGTCTTTCCATGTGAATCCTCGAGATATCCAAAACCTCCACTGATTTTGGAAAGTGGAGAAAGTCCGCTTAATCTGGCCGCGGACAGCTTGAATCTATGACGATAATTCTCCATCATTCTGTCCATACAGTTGTCAAGGCGTAACCGAAGTGAATCAAGATATTGCTTATTATCAAGCAGTCTGCGCTCAGGTGCACAGTTCTTAAGCTCCATATTTAATGAAGCAAGCCTGTTTCTATACACGCGTATTTTCTCAGACATCGCCCTGTAGAGTGCATCATCATACTGCCTGATACGCTCACACCACTGTGCATAGTCAAATACAGCCAATTCCGCTGCAGCCGATGGCGTGGGAGCACGCATATCAGCAACGAAATCTGCTATTGTAAAATCGGTCTCATGACCGACAGCGGAAATAATAGGTGTATTACATTCAAAGATTGCACGCGCAACACACTCCTCGTTGAATGCCCAGAGATCCTCTATGCTTCCTCCGCCCCTGCCTATGATTATTATATCCAGGTTCATTGCGTCAAGCGTCCTGATACCATCACATATCGTCTCTGCGGCACCTTCACCCTGAACCTTAGCCGGATAAAGATATATCTGTATATATGGGTTGCGTCTGTATGCGACATTCTGTATATCGTGGATTACCGCACCGGTCTGCGCGGTGACAACACCGATATTGAGTGCATACTTAGGAAGAGGCTTTTTATACGAGGCATCGAACATTCCCATCTCCTCAAGCTCCGTCTTAAGTGCAAGGTAGCGCTCGTACAATGCGCCTGCCCCATCCCGCTGTGCGGACTTGACATATAGCTGATATTTTCCGTCTCTTTCATATACACTGATACGTCCTGAAGCTATAATCTTCATTCCATCGTCCAGTGTAAATTTCATACCTGCCCTGTCACTGGCGTACATGACACAAGGAAGAGCGCTCGCCTCATCCTTGAGAGTGAAATATATATGCCCTGAGCTGTGGTATTTGCAGTTGGAAACCTCCCCGGCGACACGCACATTCTTGAGCAGAAAGTCTGTCTGGAACATATTCCTGATGTATTGATTTATTTTACTTACGCTAAAAGCTTCCAAACCAGCCACGTTTCCAAACCCTTCCTTAGCAATATCGTCTATTATTATATGTCTATAACCTGAGTAACACTGTAATTGAAATGTTATTTTGTAAGCTTTCCAAGTATTCCGTTTACAAATGAAGGCGAATCATCCCCACCATACTTCTTGGCAAGCTCTATAGCTTCATTGATTGCCACTCCGGCAGGAACGTCATCGTCATATAAGGCTTCATAAATTGCAAGTCTTAATATTGTAAGCTCAACCTTACCTATACGTTCCTTCTTCCAGCCTACAGAAAGCTCTTCTATCTTCTTATCTATTTCCGGGAGCTTATCCTCTATAAGCCTGGTTCTGTCACTTATAAGCTTCTTGTGCTCCGGTGTCAATTCAAGCGGTTCAAAATATAACTTGTCCTGCTCTGCTAACTCAGCCGCATCATGAAATTCCACACGGAATAACAGTTTAAATACATGCTCTCTTATTTCACTTCTTCTCATATCTGAAAATCCTTTCAATTCAGCAACAATGAAGGCCCCGAAATGCTCAAGGCCTTCATCATGCTCTGCTTATGTTCTATTTATTGTTTTCAACCTTAACGCCGGCAATCTTAATATTGACCTCGGCTACAGTAAGACCTGTCATAGTCTCAATTGCACTGGCAACACGTTCCTGAATCTTCTCGCTGACCTCCGGGATTGAATAGCCATACTTAAGAATAACCGATATATATACAACAGCTGTCTTATCAGTTATCTCAACTGTAACTCCCTTAGACAGTACCTTCATGCCAAGCTTGCTTACAAGTTCATTGGTTATGTTGCCCGACATGCATTCAACACCCTCAACCTCTGTGGCTGCAAGACCCGCGACTATACATACAACCTCATCAGCAACCTGTATATTACAAACTCCTTTATTCTCACATATTGTATATGTGCTTTCACTATTATTTGACATACGTCCTCCAATCTGCCTCCATCACGGAAGCCTGCAATACGGTAATATACATATATTATATATAATCCTTCCCTTTTTTGCAATTAGAAAATACACAACATCATTACTTCCTTTAAACCGTATTGTCGATGGAGCATTTTTTTCTATCGCCGCACTTCAGGATACAGGCTGTGTTTCACTATATGTTCCTTCCTCAGCACCGTCCGTCTCCGTCTGTCCGGACACCGCCTCATCGTCCTTAATGTCCGCCGACGTCTTAGCATCCTCAGCCTCCTGCTGTGTCTGTGCTGTAAGGCTTACGGAAGATATTGTTATGTTTTCTACGCTGACACCCGATTTTCTTTTTATTATATCCTCAATCTGTGCCCTCTCAGTATCGGAAAGACTTGATTTATTAACTACTACATCTGCCTGCTCATCCGTTATAGAAACAATTACATCCACAAAACCCTTCGCCTCTAAAAGAAGTTCTGCCGCTGCCTCTCTTTCTGCTATATCCGTAAGCTCTATCATCTTATTGACTGCCTGAGCCTTGCTGGCTTCATCAAGAGAGGTATTATTTATTATTCCCAGAAGAGATTCTTTATTCGCTGCACGAACCTGTTCCCTGTCAAGTTTGGCACTTATAATAAAATCCGACTGTGTTACTCCTAAATTTCCTGTGAGAACGGTTGCTCCGGGATCCGTAACCGAAAAATCATCCGGCTCTACATCGTTACTCAACAAATCTCCGGTCTGGGCATCCGTTTCCCCAAGTGTAAGGTTAACATTCGTCTGCTTGGTATCCTTGGTGTGTTTTGATACAAGATCCTTATAGTTTATGTATCCTGCAACTGCAATCATTATTGCAAGTGCTGTTATAATAATCTGATTTTTCTTTAAAATACGTTTCAAAGGCTTATCCCTCCATTTTCATAACTTTTATTTTATTTATTTCTATCCCAAGGACAGCGCTGACGGCTTCCGTAAGCCTTACTGTCACACCTGCATCGGAAGCTCCCTGCGCAAGAACAAGAACTCCGCTTATTTCAGGATATATGGTTTTTGTCACATACGGAGTTAAACTGCCATCACTTTTCTTACTGAAAACAACCTTCTCCTCCCGCTTTTTCTCTCCCAACCTTTCACCATCTCCTGTAATGCTATCTGTCTTAGTGTTCTCTGTTACGTCACTTTTTACTACAGTCTCGCCCGAATCCTTGAAGGTGATAAGAATGTCAACCTTCCCTGCCCCCTCAACCTGCGATAGTATAGCAGACAGTCTATCTTCAAGTTCTGTTGCGTAATCTGATATATTTGCATATTCATATTCAATGGCTTTTCCTGTATCCTTTGAAGTCACTGTATTATCGGCTTCGTTTTTTCCCTTCACCGGGAGTGATATTATTACAAGAAGTATCCCTCCAAGCAGGATTAACAGTAGTTTATCCTTCGAAAGCTGAAGATTTTTCAGCGTTGAGAAAATATTATTGATTTTCACCCTTCTACCTCAGTTTCCAATTCCCTCCTTATTATCCTGCCCATCATATATGTTAATATATATATTAGCGCGTGGGATATTATAGAAGTTGGCCAAATAATTTTTTAATGTCACCACATCATAATCATAAAAACCGGAATTATTTCCCATATACAGCTTATCCACTTTCTTCAGTGCGATATCCAGCATAATAATCCTCCCATATTCATCACTCCCCTCATCAAGATTAATTTTTGTATCACAGCTTATAAGTTGATAACCGGTTCCTGAAAGATAATTCTGTATCTGCTCCTCCACACTGCTACAGTACATATTTATCAGTTCTTCATTGCGCCCCTTCTCTGCTTTTAAAATATCGGCATACACATCATCCGAAATCTCAAAATCAAAATAACTGATATCAAGAGAATCGTTTCCAGCGCCCCACAAACCAAAAACAGGTTTAATCACAATCAAAATCATAACTATTCCACCAAATAGTCTAAGGTACCTTGCATACTTTTCATTTGATACTATATTTTCAATTATGCTCAATATGACATAAACACAGAACACATTTCCTATATAATCCTTTAGCTGCTCCATTTTATTTCCGTTCTAAAGACCTCCCTCATAAGTTTTACGTCCCTGAAAAGAAAGCCGCGTTTGTCGAGGCACACACGATTGCCAGTGTGACAAGAAACATTATTCCCGCATTCATTGAACTCACCATAAGCAGTTTCACGCCCTCATGCATGCCATTGATACACTCCGTATAGTTTTTTTCCGCTACAGGTTCTAAAAATGCTCCTGCTGCCTTACATCCGTATGCAAATACAAAGAGCTTTACCACCGGAATTACACACAGCATTATTATCACGATCATCGCGGCAACCCCCATACTGTTTTTGATGAGTGCACCCGAACCAAGAATCACTCCCGTGACAGCGTCAACCGCCGTTCCAGCCCCCGGAATCATACCCACAAGTCTGGTTATCGCCGTTCCCTTCAGAGAATCAAGCATTGGACTTATAAGCCCTTTTATAGCATTCAGTCCAATGACAATTCCCAAAAGAACCTTGTTTGTCCATTCAAGCAGTTCCTTGATAAGCTCAGAAAGCTTGCCGAACATATTATCCTTTGAAATATAATTCATCATATTTACAAGCATATACACCGTTGTTCCGGGTAGAACCACATGTAACAATACTTTGTCCACAATCAGGATAAGAAACATGGCAAGTTCGTAGAATGCTATCGCCCCTGAGCTTCCACACCCGGCAGTTATCACAACAGAGTATGTCGGAATAAGCACCTGCATAAATTCAACTATGCTGTCAAGCACATTGCGTGCCACTCCCGTTGCCCAGTACATCCCTGATGTAAGCACCGCCATCAATGCAATCTGTATTATATAGCTCCCCGTTTTGGTAATCCCCGCTTCAAAAAACCCCGCTGCAAGATTTTTGAATATCGCTCCCACAATGCCAAGAAGAAAAAGCTTCAAAAAGATTGCCTTCTGCTCATAAAATCCATCGAACAACCCGGATACAGCCGACATCGACGCTGCTCTGAGCGCCTCAGAATACTTGCCTGCCATGACAAGCTCTACAAGATATTTAAAATCAATATCATATTCCTCAATGCTGGTATCTATCTCATCATAATTGTAATCATCAGGTGTGGCAGCATGTACTAAACATGTATATGACATCGTAAATATTACAGCGCACACTATAGTTAAGAACAGATTCCGGCACCCTCTTCTCATAGCATTTCACCAACCAGTTCTAAAAGCCGCACTACAATCGGACAGCTTAAAAATAAAAGTGAAAGCTTTCCGAAGTTCTCAATCTGCACCGCCAGAGCCGAATATCCCATATCCCTGCATAGCGAACTTGAAAATTCCGCAATATATGTAAGTCCCGCCATCTTGAGCATAATCAGAATATAATCCGAATCAATATTCACATATTCGGTCATAAATTCAAGCTGTGAGACGATTCCCGAAAGTCTGGCGGCAAGATAAAGCATTATAAGCACGCATGCGGACAGATTGATGTACGTTGAGAACTCTCCCTTTGCACTTTTGAGGGCTAAAGCAAGCAGTGAGCCTATGGTTCCTATAACAGCTACCTTTATCATATCCATAATCATCAACCCTTTACAGCGAAAATAAATCTTTTATTGTCTCAAAAAGCTCATAAATATACGGAACTATCCAGAACAGCACAAGCAGCAAGCCGGCAAGACTTGTCAGAAAAGCATGTTCCTCCCTTCCGCTATGCTTTAAAATCTGGGAGATTACCGAGACAAGTATTCCTACGGCAGCAATTTTAAAAATAAGGCTTACCTCCACTTAACCCCCACCTTTCATATCAATATTATGGTAAGAAAAAGCCCTGCCATCACTCCAAGGCTCATGTACATTCTGCTGTTTTGCTCGTATTTTCCTGAGAGAGCTTCGATGCTCTCATCAACACTCTGAAGATACAGTTCAATGTTATTGGTCTGTTGTGTTAAATCCAGATACCCCAGACTATCGGCAATGGCTGTCAAATTATCACATTCATTGCCATTTAAGTGAGCTGCGGCGGCAAGTTTCTTTGCCTCCTCCTCCCAGACTTCCTTTAGAATACTTCCATTTTCGGTCTTAAGTCTGTTCCCGATATTCCAAAAAAAATCTCTCACTGTCTCCTGTCCATAGCTACATCTTTCCCCTACATGCATAAATGCAGAAGGAAGTGTCTCAACACCGTATCTGAGTTCACCCTTCAATGTCGTAAAGCTCTGTTTAATTGCCTTCAATGTTGCAATCCTGCAGGAGAGTTCTTTTACCAGTCCCCTTGCATACAATGTCGTTGCACCTGTAATGCATACTGCACCTATAATTTTAAAAACAAACATTCAAATATCCTCCTCATTTAATTGTAGATTTTGTTCATACAACAGATGTAATTCGCCGTCATACACCCTGCATTTCCTGTCATTGGTCAGTTGAATATATCTCTCAAATATTTTTTCAGAGACAACCGCCTGTTCGAAGCTGTTTTCGTCTGAGTGCATGGTGCATAGCAGTGCGGCGCCGCATGAACGTGCTGAGCGTATAGCCGCGATGTCCTCATTCCGATTTATCTCGTCAACCGCAATCACCCGCGGTGACATGGCTCGCAGCATCATCATTATCCCCTTGCTTTTAGGGATCATGTCCATAACGTCCGTACAGTCTCCGACATCATTCTGAGGTATTCCCTTATAGCATGCTGCAATCTCTGAGCGTTCATCAATAACCGAAACTGTTATTCCGCTGTCCGAAATATTCCTCACGATATCTCTTAACAATGTAGTCTTTCCGCAGCCTGCCGGTGACAGGATAAGCGTGCTGTAAATCCCCCCATTCCTGACAAGGTGCGCGGCTAGTTCATCCGCAATCCCTATATGTTGGCAGGCAAGCCTGAAATTCATGGAGCTTATATTTTTTATATGCTTGACCTCACCCTTATCGCACACTGCCTGTCCGCATATACCGACACGGTGTCCTCCGGGAAGTGTTATGAAGCCGTTTTTCAGCTCCTCGTTAAATGCATAGAGTGAGTAGTCGCTCATAAGCTCAAGACATCTGTCAAGCTCTTCACGGTGGCATACCACAACATCCGACGCCTGCTTTTTCAGTTCACCTGTCGTACCTAAAAAATATATTTTTCCTTCCCTGAGTATTCTTACAGGTCTGTTCACCCTCAGCCTGATTTCCTCGACCCCCTTATATACCGGAGATAGTACAAGTGCGCCTACCGCCTGCTTGAGCATGCCGGTAAAATATATTTCTATACCCATTGTTCTCCTTTCCGTTTCAGGTATGTCCTGTTGTTTATCACATACTATGCAGGGCATGTTTTTTTCATTCGAAAAGAATTCCGATTTTTATTAATGTTTTCTTAGCCAAAATATAAGTTGAACAAAATACGATATAAGGTTATAATAAAAAAGCTCATGTTTTGTCCAAACAGCGTGGGTAAATAATACAGAAATGGGGATAATCATGAAATTTTTAATCGACCTTTTGAAGGGAATGGTTGTCGGTGTTGCCAACATCATTCCCGGTGTAAGCGGCGGAACCATGATGGTTTCAATGGGCATTTATGAAAAAATCATAGGTGCAATCAACAATCTTTTTAAGCAATTTAAGCAGTCCATTCTCACCCTTCTTCCGATTGGAATAGGAATGGTTGCCGGAATCGGAGTGTTCTCTTACATACTTCCGTACTGTCTTGAGAACCAGCCGCTTCCTACCAGCCTTTGCTTTATCGGACTTATCCTTGGCGGTGTGCCTTTTATAATCAAGCCTGCCAAAGACAGCCTTAAAAAGGATGGAAAGCATATATCCTTCCAGCATGTGATTGCATTTCTTATATTATTCGGTATAGCCGTAGCAATGGCATTTATGAGTGAAACAGAATCACACTCTGCCAACTTTAATCTGAACGCGCTTCTTATTGTAAGGCTGTTCATCATCGGTGTAATCGCTTCCGCAACCATGGTTGTTCCGGGTGTCAGCGGTTCGCTTGTGCTCATGCTGCTTGGATTCTATTCGGGAATCATTGAGACAATACGTGATTTTATAGATTCTCTCATCGCGTTCAATACCTCAGGTATTCTCCATTGTGTGGGAATACTTCTTCCTTTCGGTATCGGTGTGGTTGTCGGAATCTTCGCTGTGTCGAAGCTTATCGAATGGCTTTTTGAAAAGCACCCATCGGTTACATACAGCGCAATTCTCGGACTCATCCTTGCATCTCCTATCGGCATCATCGCAAAGATGGGACACAACAATATCAATGCCTTATCAATAATCATCGGAATCGTATTACTTGTAGGAGCCACATGGTTCACATACTGGTTCGGCAAAAAAACTGAAAGTATTGAAAAATAAAAAAGCGATGACATCTACGTCATCACCTTAGAAAAAAACCGGGGAAATCATCCTGAATAAATCACAGGATGATTTCCCCGGTTTCATTTAAAAGGAGGACGGATTTCTCCATCCTCTCTCTAAAACCGAAGCTTCATTATCTAAGAATAATCTATTTATCCTTCTTTTTAATGATAATCTTTCCTACCCTCTTTAACTGATACGGAATAATCGCCTTGAACTTATCCTCTGCAACCACCATGTTAGAGCACTCCGGCAGGTCACGCTTGAGTGTGATGGCATCGAACATACACTTAGTTGTACAGATACCGCAGCCGATACACTTATTAGGGTCAACGATCGTTGCACCACAGCCAAGGCAGCGCGCCGTCTCCTTCTTGACCTGCTCCTCTGTGAGTGTAAGATGTGCGTCCTTGAATGACTTTGCCGGAACCGAATTATCCGTACCTGCTTCCTGGCGCGAAGAATTGTCATAGCTCTCAACACGGATGTTATTCTTGTCAAGCTCATTGAACTCCCAACGGTTACGTCCAATCTTCATGTGGGCATTATGTACATAGCGGTGCAATGACTCAGCCGCAATCTTTCCTGCCGCAATGGCGTCGATTGCGAACTTCGGCCCTGTGAGCACGTCGCCTCCGACAAAAATATCCGGCTGTGTTGTCTGATAGGTCAGCTTATCAGCGACAACAGCAGGTCCGTTAAACTCAACCTTCTCACCTTCAAGAAGGTCATTCCATACCGAACGCTGTCCGACCGCAAATATCACGCGGTCACATTCGATGGTGATTGTCTCATTATCATCATATACCGGCGCGAAACGTCCCTCCGAATTATACACGGAAAGGCACTTCTTCATCACAATACCTGTCACTCTGCCGTCTGCGGTGAGAACCTCCTTCGGCCCCCAGCCGTTCTTTATCTCAACGCCGTCTTCACCGGCTTCGAATATCTCCTCCGCGGAAGCAGGCATCTCCTTTGCGGACTCAAGACAGAACTGCGTTACCTTGGAGGCGCCGCTTCTTGCGCTCACCCTTGAAGCGTCAATAGCTACATTACCACCGCCGATCACAACAACCCTGCCATCAAATGTGGTATTTCCGGTGTTGGCATCGTGAAGGTAATCTATAGCTGTAAATGTTCCTTCTGCGTCATCACCCGGCACACCCGGCCTGCGCCCCGCACTGCATCCGATTGCAAGATAGAATGCCTTATATCCCAGCTTGCGAAGTGTATCAATTGTCACATCCTTGCCGACCTCGACACCTGTCTTAATCTCAACGCCCATCTGCCTGATTACATCAATCTCAGCCTCAATTATATTTTTCTCAAGCTTATATGACGGAATGCCATAGTAGAGCATGCCTCCGGCATATTCGTTCTTCTCAAATACAGTAGGACGGTAGCCTTTTTCTGCAAGATAGAATGCCGCCGTAAGTCCGGCAGGTCCACCGCCGATAATAGCTATCTTCTCGTCAAAATGATCCATGTGTATGCTCGCAGGAATGACAACCGGCGGAATGTATCTTGTATCAGCCTTAAGGTCCTGCTCCGCGATAAACTTCTTAACTGCATCGATAGCAACCGCCTCATCAATTGTTCCGCGGGTGCATGCGTCCTCACAACGTCTGTTACAGATACGTCCGCATACCGCAGGGAACGGATTCTGCTTCTTGATAAGCGCAAGTGCATCCTGATATCTGCCCTGTGCGGCAAGCTTTAAGTATCCCTGAACCGCAATATGCGCAGGACATGCCGTCTTACATGGTGCAGTACCCGACTTGTGTGAATTGATACGGTTGTTGTCACGATAATTGTAATCCCACTTGTCCTGACCCCATTTCGCAGCATCCGGAAGCTCCTGTCTTGGATATGTAACCTCCGTTCCATCCTTCTGGCAGAGCTTCTGTCCAAGCCTTGTCGCACCGGCAGGACAATACTCCACGCAACGTCCGCACGCCACACATTTATCCTTGTCTACATGTGCGACATAAGCGGAACGCGACATATTAGGGGTGTTAAAAAGCTGTGATGTTCTAAGTGCATTACATATCTCCGGATTGCAGTTACATATACCGAATATCTTATTATCTCCGTCGATATTGGTAATCTGGTGTACAAAGCCGTTCTCCTCTGCTCTTTTAAGAATCTCAAGCGCTTCCTCCTTGGTGATATCGTGTCCTTTTCCTGTCTCACGGCAGTAATCGGCGAAATCACCCACACCTATACACCAGCCGAAATCATCATCCGCACAGCCATCGCCGATTGCCTTCCTCGAAGCACGGCAGGAACAGCGTCCGACACCAAGCTTGCCCTCATACTTGCTTAACCAGTATGAAAGATGTTCAATGTCGATGGACTGGTTCTCCACGCTGATTGCCTTCTCAACCGGAATGACATGCATTCCTATCCCAGCTCCTCCCGGTGGCACCATCTGTGTGATACCTGCAAGCGGAATATATGTCATTCTTTCAAAAAATGAGGCAACATCCGGATGGTCTTTAAGTCTTGGATTGCTTCTGTCCGGAAGCTCCTCCATGTTAAACAGCTCCGCCGAACCCGGAACGAACATAGGTAAAATATATCTTCTCTCAGACTGTGGCGCTGTACGTCCGTTGTGGTCATAGTGATAACCGTAATCGTACTCTAACAGTCCGATATAGCTCATCTCATCAAGCAATTTCTGGAATTTTTCCTCACCGTCTTTTGAGATATTGTTTAACTTGCACAGTTCGGAAAAAGTATATGGTGTTCTCTTCTTCATCGAAAGCCCGACATCCGCCATTTCCTCTGTGATAATCTCGGCAAGTCCCCAATATTCAGGGTCCTCAACCTTCACTCCGCCTAACATGTGCCCTGCGACATCGGTGATTTTCTTGCCTAATGCTATAATCTTCTTGCTAGGTGCCTTATCACCCTTGTGCTTTGCCGGCCACTTGGAATAATCTTCAAAATTTTCGTATTTTTCGTATGCCATGTTATACCCTCTTTCGTCTGTATTGATTATTTACACGATAACCATGTTGTAAATTAGATTATATCATATATTGTGCTTATAACATATTGGCATAACGTCCAAATAAATTCCTGTCGGATAGGCAAAATGTCCATACCGTAAAGGCATATTTTCTATACGAGAGTCTTTTTATAGCATACATATTCTCCGACACACTTAAAGCCAAGTCTTGTCACAATATCCTCGCCATCCTCATCGCAGAAAAAGGTCATATATTTTCCACCAAGTTCTTTAGCGGCATTCAATGCTTTTTCTAAAAGTTTTTTAAACACATTAGAATTAAAAATGTTGTCCTTCATATCTATACCGAATATTTCAAACCATCCATTATCGGCAGCCATGAAATAGACACATCCTGCTGCCTGATTATCCCTGATATCAGCAAAAATAATCCAATTGTCAATGTCTTCATATATTCTGTCGGAATCCCAATACATATCACCTTCAATGTTGTTGTGGAGTGCACGAAAATACTTGTAATTTTCTTTTGTAACACGGACAACACTATCACTTATTTTAACCGTTTCATATTTATCCAGAAAAGCCGTATTGTTATAATCTTCTTCTATACATTCAAATCCATGTGTTGATAAAAAATCTATAGCCTCTGCATTTTCCTTAGAATATCCTAAATACAGTTCGTATCCCTTGAATTTTTCCTGTACCAGTTCTAGAAATTCCTGTAATGCCTGCTGTGTATGATTATTAATAATAAAACTCTCTGTAGACAAATATTTATCTTCCGGAAAATAATAATAGTGAATCCACCCCTCAACAACCCCTTCATATTCAAAAAGGAGCAGACATTCCGTATCCTCCGAAAAAGCCCTTTGTGTGCGTTCCATGAACATTTCCTTTGTTTTAATTCCATCACAATAAGTCGGATAGCCGGACTTTGATTGATCAAGTGCAAGCCCATAAACAAAATCTGCATACTCTTTATATTCTTGTTCCGTACATTTTCTTAACATACAATAATCTCCATTCCGCATTGCTGCTCTATTTTAATTTTATTTATTTTTGTCCATGTGTAAAACACCGGTAGCTATATTCTCCTTAAATCGCACGTCATGCTCCACCAACAGAATTGTAGGCTGAAATGCCAGAATCAGCTTCTCAATCTGCATTCTGGTATACACATCAATGTAATTTAGCGGTTCATCCCAGATATACAGGTGTGCGGGTGTAAGTAAGCTTGAGGCAATCAGCACTTTTTTCTTCTGTCCCTCAGAGTACTGCTCCATATTTTTCTCAAACAGCACCCTCTCAAAATCAAGCTGGCGAAGAAGTGCTAACAGGAGTGTATAATCTAACTTTTCCTCTCGCGCAAAGTCCTTCAACTTTCCCTTTAAATGCGAAGTATCCTGGCTGATATATGATATTATCAGGTTCTGCGGTACCTCCAGAATTCCTGTGGTTTCATAATCAGATGATACCGCTTCACTGTCCTTATTACAAGCTAAAATTGCTTTAATAAGGCTGGTTTTCCCACAGCCGTTTGCACCATCAAGCGCAATCCTGTCACCATTCTTAAGCTCAAAGGCGACATTCCTTACCGCTTCCGTTGCTGCGTCACGGTACTTTAGGGAAAGGTCTGCGGCGCGCAGCAGCCGGTCTTTGTGATAGCGAAGCGGCATAAGCTTCAAATCCTGCGTTTCCTCGATATCCCTGAGCAGTCCTTCCTTCTCTTCTATTTCCCGCCCGATACGTTTTTCATAGGCTTTCACACGCTTCTGCATTTTCTTTGTCTTGGCTCCTATATATGCGCGCGTATCTTTGCTCCTATCATGTTCATTTATCGGGTCAAAGCCTATCTTGGTGCTCTCATTCTGTTTCGCCCACCTGCCCACCCTGTCTGCCGCCGTCTCAAGCTTCTCTATCTCCCTTGCATGTTTTTCATTCTCAGCCCTCGCATTCTTGTCTGCCTTTTCCTTGTTCTCCCACCAGCTCGAAAAATTCCCTGCCTGAACCTCTATGGTGGCTCTGTTCAAGACAAGTATATGGTCTATACATGCGTCAAGAAGATCCCTGTCATGCGATACAAGGATGAACCCTTTTTTTCTGTTAAGATAATTCTTCACCATCTGTCTCGCCTCATTGTCCAGATGATTGGTCGGCTCATCAATCAGAAGGAACTCATTCTCCCCCGAAAACAGCACCGCAAGCATCACCTTCGTGCGCTCACCAAAGCTCAGTTGACCAAACGGTCTGTACAGAAGCTCCGGCGCAATTCCAAGCAGAGGAAGCTCCATCAGAACTCTCCAGCTCTCCACATTCGGCTTCCAGCGCTCCATCAGCTCATCCGCCGTTTTATTATAATCCTCCCCAGAAGCCTTGTATGGAAAATAGTCAAATATCACATTGCTGTTTATCGTTCCGCTGTACTCATATTTTCCCAACAGCAGATTTAAAAATGTCGTTTTTCCCTTTCCGTTTCTCCCTATAAATCCCAATTTCCAGTCTGTGTCGATTGAGAAAGATGTATCCTTAAAGACTTCATCAAAACTGCCATCATAGGCAAAGTTCAAATGCTCTACACTTATCTGTGCCATAAAAACGCCTCCCTTTCCCCTGCAAAAGCAACATAAAAAGGTCTATCCTGCATACGCAAAATAGACCCGCAAAAATAATCCTTCCGTATAAACAGCCCGATACAAAAGGAAAATGCGAATTGCGATAATCTAATCTAAGCGTACACAAAACAGCCTGCGATTGCAGGTTACTAAATCAATATGTGTCCTACTTAAATCAAACTATCTAATAATCATCTTCCCACCTTGCACAGACTGTGCTCTTTCTGTTTATTTGTCCTTTATTCACGGACATATTTATAATATCATAGTTATGTTTCATTTGCAATGGCTGTTTTCAGGCGCTCACAATCCGTTTCCAGTCAAGCTTTGATAAGATACCGATATCATTATACATACGCGTTCCTCCTCATTCAATCTCCACCCGATAATAGTATTATTTTTTATAAAAATGAAAATCGCAGCAGTCCCCTCCGTAGCCCAAGGTCTTTGTCCTGGTAAAGCCTATCTTCTTAAGACCGCCGTACGTCACATCATCGACATCGCAGAACAGCCGGCACAGCCCCGGACAGCCGTTCTCCACGCAAGCTGTGTGCCAGAGACACTTCTTGATGGTGACATTATAGTAATCTTTGCCGTGCTCCTGTACACTTTCCTGCAAATCGGTTGTGCGCATAATCTTGAGGAATATACTGCTGTAAATCTTGTAAAAGCCCGGCACCAGCTCCATCTTCGCCGTGGACGCATGTTTTTTCGCCGCCACCTTATCAAGCATATATTTCCTCATATATGTATATACATCATTCTCCGCAAATCCGCCCTTCGACAAAGCCCTGTACAGCGCTATTCGCGGGAGAATCGTCTGTGTGAGAGTCTTAATCTGGTTCTCCAACTTGCCCTTGGTGTTTTCAATAAGCGTATTTAACACTTTTTCCTGCTCATTGTACAGCAGGCTTCCCTTATCCGTCCCGAACTCTTCAATCAGAAATGCTTTAATCATTTTTTGCTGTTTTATCTTCATAATTATGACACCCCTTTATATTCTGAATTTCTTGTTGGGACAGGGTGTCAGACCCCTGTCCCAGAAGTTATACAACTATAGTTTTCTCATACCCAAGCTCACTCAAAATATTGGCAAGCTCATTCATATAGTCTGTAGCGGGCGTGAGCATGTGGGCATACTCCGCCCGGACTCCCATCGGTCTATAGGAAATCAACTTGAAATGAAAAGAATCCGGCTTGTACAGGCCGCGCATCATCTCTCCAATAGCCCTCACAGACTGCTTTCCGTCATAGAGCGACGGACAGATTACGCATCTTATCTCCTCAAGCTTGCCGATTGTGGCTAACAGTCTGGCATTGGCAATCACGTTTTCGTTGCCTGCTCCGGTAATTTTCCTGTGGATGTCGCTGTCATAAGCCTTTATGTCCAGAAGGACGCCATCCGTCACGTCAAGTAAATCATGCTTGTCGGCAAAATCAATAGTGCCGTTGGTATCTATCATAGTGCTAAGCCCAAGCTTTTTGGTCTTTGTGAACAGCTCAGTCAAAAAATCGGACTGGAGCATACATTCCCCGCCGGAGACAGTGATACCTCTCACAAAAGGAATCTGCTTTTTGACCTGTTCAAGCACCTCATCGGAGGACATCTCTGTCACAGTTGTAATATTTTTATCACCGTACTTATCCCTTGTCTCAGGATTGTGACAATACAGGCAATTGATATTACACCCCTGCAAAAAGATTGCGGTTCTGTTTCCGGGACCGTCGACCGATGAAAAAGGAATAATTTTATTAACTCGTGCTTTCATGTTATACCCCTGCATACAGCAAGCACCGCTTACTGTATTGCCAATAATAAGTAGTTTGAAAGTTTCACTTTCAAATTTTATCTAACCTTACGCTCCAATATTTTGCCATTCTTTTTTGCACCCGTGCCAAGCTGGGTGGTATTCTGCAGTACGGCATTGCCCTGCTCATACTTCTCAATCTCAGACCTCTTTACCAGATATCCCGTGATTCTGATTACATCGCTGTCCGATGAGTAAAATGAAAGGTATCTGATGTCCTTTTGCCATGAACCCTTAATAATATCAAGCACATACTCCGGATTCTTATGTACTGTCAAATCCACAGGGAAGATATCGCCTGTACCCGAAACAAAATACTTGTGGAAGTTGCTGATTACATTGAGATGGTCTATAAGCTCCTCCGGCTCCTCACCGATTGGAATACGTGTGCCCGGCGCAATCCCCTTGTCCTCCGCAATTCCTACCTGTGCATGAAGGAGAAAGTGGTTACCTGTTCCCTCACAATATTTGTTAAAATGATTGTTATTAAAATCATTGATGATATCCATAATCCCAACGCCAAGCTGCGTAGCGGCATCCGAATGACCAAATCTGTCATCCTTACCCTCTTTAGTCATAAGGACATTGACCGCATCCGCAAGACCGACAAGTCCAAACATTCCGGTGAATCTGTCCCTATGAATAAGCCCCTCCTTCGCAAGGAAATTCGATTCAAAAAAGCCCGACTGCTCTACCTCAAACGCAATACGCGCATCCATATATTTTGCCATGATATCCATAACATAAGGCAATTGATTATTTTTAAAATCCTCAATTCCCGTAGAGCGCTCGGCAATATGTCCCAGAATCAGACGGCATAGCGTGTAGGCACCACCACCAAGCAGCAAGCCATTATAACAGCTCGCAATGACATAATTCTCACCCAGCTCATTTTTGAACATCCGGTGGTTCGCAAAGCTGGGCTTAGCTGTCTTAAGCGCACATTTAACGCAGGCAAGCGCAAAATCATCATCCGTAATCTCCGGGTCATACTTCATCGAAATGTTTGGAATTGCATTTTCAAGCTCAGCCTGAACCTCCAAAATCAGATAGCCGGCTCTGGTAGCCTTCGGTCCAATATCCGCATGTGAAAACGAATCAAGCACCGTGCGGTCAATATTTGTAAAGAAAAGTTTAAGGTGCTTCTTAACCGTCTCATCGTCCATATCCGTGATAAACGGCTCTAAAAGATAGTCAAGCTGCCCTAAATATACCGGATAATTAGTAACGCTCGGCACATGCTTATATATAATCAGCAGGTCATTAAGTGCCTCAAAAAAATCTGTCGGCGGGTCAAGCTGCAAAAACTCAGAACCATTCTTAAAAAACTTCTCATAGTCCGGGATGATATATCTAGGTCTCACCGGTGCGTGCCCTTCAAAAAGGTCACAAATACACCGGTGTTCATCATCGCAGTTAAGCAAATCGTCAAGCCCTTCCGGAACATCAAGCACCTCAAGCATGCCATCCGCCGCATTGGCAAGATTGGTGAGTTTCTGCTCATGTGTGAGCGCCTTATTGGTAATAATACCAAGAATATTTTCTCTTGTCTTTTCAACTCTCTCCATCGATATCGGTCTCATAGTTGCCTCCTATTGTTTTATCGTATTCATATTATCGATTTTCATTACTGTTTCCTGTCACGGACTATTTGTGGTACGGTTCCCCCGCAATAATACGGTATGACCGGTACACCTGCTCAAGCAGTATCACCCTCATAAGCTGGTGCGGGAATGTCATCGGTGAGAAGCTGAGCTTATAGTCGGCTCTCTTTAGTACCCTCTCGTCAAGCCCTAATGAGCCACCGATGACGAAGGCGATTGAGCTCTTTCCGGATATTCCAAGCTTATTTATCTTATCGGCTAATTCCGTGGAGGATAGCTGCTTTCCTTCTATTGCAAGTGCAATGACATACATATCATCCTTGACTGCTGAGAGAATCCTGTCACCTTCCTTGGACTTTATTATGAGCTCCTGCGCTTCGGAGGCATTGTCCGGGGTCTTTTCATCTGCCACCTCGATAATGTCAAGCTTGCAGTACTTCGAAAGACGCTTTTCAAATTCTGCTATTGCATCTCTATAAAATTTTTCCTTTACTTTACCGACTGCTATTATCGTTATTCTCATGTACACGCTCCTTTTCATTCACCATTTTTATATCGCTATGTAAACTTCCAAAGAATAAAAGAAATGTATCCTCCGCACCACGCATCGGATACATTCGCTCAATTATTTATCGGTTTTTACAAAAATAAGTTCTTATTATTCTGTTATACATTTTTATTCTGCGTATAACTCATTGTAGACCATATCTGTTATATATTCAAGGTAGTCCGCAGCAAGTTCCGGATATTCACCTGTTATCTGCTTCTCAATAAAGTGATATCTGAGATTCCATTTTTCGTATGTATCTATCTCATCTGTCACTCCACAGGCATTATCAATTCCTTCAGTGGTATACAAATCGTGTATAAAAGTCTTAATCTGCTCCGTCAATGCCTCTTCAGCAAGTGCCTCTCTCTTGTATCTGGCACTATTTCTTGAAGAAATGACACCGACTATGAGAAAACCAACAAAAAGTGCACCCATCACGGTATTGGTCAATATCTTAGAAGTTGCGGAAAGGTTAAAGTCAAAAACTCCCAATATGTGAAGCAGAACCAGTAACGCACCCACGCCGCCTACAAGGAAAAATGTATATGCGCTTGATTTATTATCTTCATAGCGCGTGCGCTTAGGAACGTATGCCGGCGTTACATCTTTCTTTTTAACATCCTGTGTATCGTCTGTTATGTCACCGGACTCCGTATTCTCTCCGTCAACACTGTTTTGATCATCCATTGCAGCTATCTCACCTTCGCTGTCCTCATCATCGGCATCTAAAGCCTCCTTATCTGCCTCAGAAATTTCGGACTGCGCGCTGTCAAAAAAATCTTCCACATCGTTTTCCAGCTTAGCATCGTCAAGCTTCTCAACAAGCTCACAGCCGCAGTCTGCACATACCTTTATACCTTCACGGTATTCATATTTACATTTTGGACACCACATAATATCACCCTCCATATTATAAGTTATTCCTGATTTCACATAACATTGTCCCTGTATTTTTTCAGTTCCTCAATATACCTTTGACCAAGCTTAGACAGATTGATTCCCTTTCTTGTCACATACCCTATGGTCATCTTCTCATCGCTGTCAAGCGAAACCGCGCTGTAATCGCTGCCGTTGAGCTCCTCACAAATAATTCCCGAACAGAGCGTATACGCATTCATGCCAACCATAAGGTTGAGAGCCGTCGCCCTGTCATTAACCTTGATTATCTTCTTATAGTTGTAGGTACTCAGTACCTCCTCAGAAAGGTAGAATGAGTTGTTAAGTCCCTGCTCAAAGGAAAGGCACGGGTACTCCTCCAGCTCCTTCATCGTTATCTTTTCGTTTTTTGCCAGCGGATGACCGTTCCAGAGATATACACAGGTGTTACAGGTAAAAAGTTCGTGGAAATCCAGCTCATTTTTATCAAGAAGCTTATCAAGAACCTTCGCATTAAAATCATTGCGATATAAGATACCTATTTCACTCTTAAAATTCTTGACATCCTCTATGACAGCGGCTGTCTTAGTCTCCCGGACGGCAAATTCATACTCATCAAAGCCAAACTCCTTGGCTACAACCACAAATGCCTTGACCGCAAATGTATAGTGCTGCATTGAGACGCAGAACTTCTTTCTGCTGTTGGTATGGCTTATATATTTGTCATCAAGCAACTGATACTGCTCCACAACCTGTCTGGCATAGGAAAGAAATTCCTCGCCCTCCACCGTTGTCCGGATACCTCTGTTGGTACGGATGAACAGCTCAACGCCTATCTCCTCCTCAAGGCTCATCACCGTCTCGGACAGACTGGGCTGCGACAGATAAAGCCGCTTCGCCGCCTCATTCATCGAACCGCAGTCCGCAATGGTAATGACATATTTTAATTGTTGTAAAGTCATGCTCTAACCTCTTTAAATGCTATTTGTTAAATAAGAGCTTGCTATCAAATACGCTACTGTGCAAGATAAGCCGCCAACAACTGCATTGTCGCAAACGCTCCCGCCCTGTGGCTTCTCTCATATCCATGGGACGCATATACGCCCGCACCGATAAGTCCGTGTCTCACATCATGTCCTGATTTTAAGGTGACATCGACATCCGAACCGTAGAAAGGATAGATGTCAACTGCATAGTCGATATTGTTTGCTTTTGCCGTGTTGACAAGCGCTGTGACAACATCATAATTGTACGGTCCCGCGCTGTCCTTTGCACAGATGGATACCTGTGTCTCCTTACACTGCAAGCCGTCACCGACACAGCCCATATCTACGGAGATAATCTCCCTGACACCTTCCGGCACCGTTGCCGCAGCACCATGTCCGACCTCCTCGTAGACGGTGACGTGCTGGTAAAGCTTTCTTTTCGGTGTAATGCCCTCATCCTTTAAAAACTTGGCAAATCCAAGTAATATCCCGACGCTAAGCTTATCATCAAGGAATCTGCTCTTGATATAGCCCGATGGGGTTATAACGGTTCTCGGGTCGAAGCACACGATATCACCCACATCAATGCCAAGCTTCTTTGTATCATCCTTTGTCGAAACCATCTCATCCAAAAGCACTTCCATACATGCGAAGCTTCTCTTCTTTTCGCTGTATTCCTTGTTGACATGCACGGAGGCGTTGTCAAGCTGGAACACTCCTGTATAAATCTTTCCGTCCCGCGTCACAACGCGCACGTTCTCCGCCTCGGTGTTGTTCGCATTGAGACCGCCTATCGGAACTATTCGCAGATTGCCGTTAGCCTTAATCTCCGACACCATGCCGCCAAGTGTGTCAATATGTGTGTCAAGCATGACAGCATCGCTCTCATCCTCCCCGCCAAGGTCGACAAGAACACCGCCCTTGACTGTCATATCCGCCTTGTAGCCAAGCTTATGGTACTCCTCCATCACATACTCAGCCACATTTCTCGTATATCCGGAAGGGCTGTCAATCTCAAGAATCTTCTTGGTCTCCTCTAAAATATAATCCGCATATTTCTCTGATATCTTCATCTTTTTCTCCTCACTATTTTATGTGGTCATAGATAATTGCAAAACGCAATTACGCCTGCTTCAAATCAAACTGCAAAAGATATTTCTCATAGTCCGCCATCGGCATAGGCTTCGAATAGTAATATCCCTGAATAATATCACATTCTATCTCTCTTAAAAATTCAACCTGCTCTTTTCGCTCAACGCCCTCGCACACAACTCTTATGTCAAGTCCATGTGCCATCTGGACGATTTTCTCGATAATATAGCGGCTTCGTTTCGAATCATCCGTACTTTCAAGGAACTCCTTATCAATCTTAAGCTCATCCACAGGCATGTCCTTTAACAGGTTAAATGACGAATAGCCGCTTCCAAAATCATCCATTGAGAAGCTGAAGCCAAGCGCCTTCATCTTGTTGATAAGTCCCACCATGGTCTTAGAATCCTCAATAAATGCGCTCTCCGTAATCTCAAAGACAACCAGATTCATTGGAATGTTGTATTTGTTTAACATATCCTGAAGCATGCTAAGATACATCCTGTCATTTACGTGAAGTCTCGACTGGTTGACGTTGACCGGAAATACAGGAAGTCCTTCATCCATGCGTCTTCTTAACATCTTGCATACCTGCTCAAGGATAAAGAAATCAACCTCCGTGACAAACCCATTCTTCTCAAAAAGAGGAATGAAATCTCCCGGCGCGATGAATCCCTTCTCAGGCGAAATCCATCTTACAAGTGCCTCACAGCCCACCGGAATCTCAGAATTGATGTCAACCTTAGGCTGAAGATAGACCGTAAACTCATTATTTTCAAGAGCTTTTTTCATGCTTGCGGTCATTTCCTGATTTTTAATAAACTCTGCGTTCATCACATCATCATAAAGCATGATAGGTGTCTTGGCATCATCCCTCGCTCTCTTTTCCGCGATAGAAGCCTTGTCGACCATGTCTCTTACACTTCCGGATTCATTTTCCGCAAGATACACACCACATGTACTCTTTACCATAACCGAATCAGCAAAGCCGGAAATATTGATTTCTATGTTAGAAATATAAGTTTCAAAATTATATTTCAAGGTCTCATAATCAATATAAGGTGTTAAAAATACGAATCTGTCTGCCAGTACTCTTGCGTATATACCATCAGGCTGCATCATATCATCAAGCATCCTGCTCATAAATTTAAGTACAAGGTCTCCCTGCTCTCTTCCATAAAAATCGTTTATGTATTTAAAATTCTCGATGTTTATATAGCCGATAGCATATTTACCCTCGTCAAACTTTATCTTATCAGTCTCTTTATAAAACTTAGACTGATTCCACCCACCTGTCACAGGATCTGTATATGCAAGCTTCTCAAACACCTCTGTTTTTCTTCTTTTAGCACTGATAGCTAATGTAATTATTGTAACTATGAGTACAACGAGAACCAGACATATCTGGAGTCGGAATCTTACAATAATATTGACAAATGGATTACTTCTTTCTTCAGAAAATAGTACACCATTTATTATCCTGTTTTTTGACAGCTCCGGAGATATTACCGCAATCGCTTTATTGATTATGCTATTAAGCGAGACCTTATCATAACTCATACATGTCATGGCACCCAACGGTATATACTCGTCCTTATACGTGGCTTCAAGCATGGAATATGTAGGCTTATCCGAATAAATCATCCACGAATAGCTATTGATATATGCCGCATCAACTTCACCGTTCTTAACCGCATCCAGACAGGCAACAACACTATTATAATTGGTAAATTGTAAGTCCTGCGAATACGTCTGACCGTTAACAGCGAAGATTGATGTCATACCAACTGTCTTGGTCTTACTCTTTAAATCAAGCTTGACCTCGTATACAGGTACCTGAAGATACCAGTCCGTGACACTTAGATTGTTCTTTCTTGCCCATTCACGGTAATACGGCACAAGTGCAATCATATCAATCTTGCCTTCAAGCAGATCCTGTTTGCACAGACTTGAATCATCATATTCATGGTATATGAATTCGAATCCGGTATATTCAGAAAAATAATCAAAAAACCTTCTGGAAATTCCACCGAATCTCCCTTCATCATCCGTGTACTGCAAAGGGTATGAATTTCTCAAATATCCGACATCTATAATCGGATGGTCAATAACATAATCATGTTCTTCCCTTGTAAGGCCAATGTAGCTTGCTTTACTCTGCCAGTACTCGGCATCGTAAAGATTCTGTATGTATGTGTTATTCTTGGTATTATAACCGATTACAATTCTATCAAGTTCATCTATAATTGGCTGCATATTAGAAGTACCAACAAGATAAAACTGGTGCTTACCGAATGTAGCAACATTTTTTACGTTCTCATCTACATAGGTGAGTGTACTTGACACTGCCGCATCAATTTTTCCATACTCTACATCTGCAAGCATTTTATTCTCATCATCATAGTATCTTCTTGCATAACTAAATCCATGCTCAGCCGCATATTTGTCAAGGTCTTCCTCCATCATCGAATTGCGGCACAGACCTACTGTTAGTCCATCGAACTTTTCAAATTCTTCATAATATATATCAGCACCCTCTCTTACATAGAGGACATCATTTTCCCAAAAAATAGCTGCCTTCGAACTGCTATACCCGGAATACGGTTCTAAATCTTCACATGTCAATATCAAATCACATTTAGAGGGAATCACATTCTCAAATCTCAAGCCTTTATCAATAAGCAGCACATCAATATTATAACCGGCATCCGACCCGAGCTTTGCAAGGTAATCTACGGCATAACCTGTAAGGCTTCCGTCAGAATTACTTTCGGCAAAGCCTTCCTGTTCACACACTCCTATGGTTATCTTTTTAAGAGTTTCACTGTTATCATCAGATGCAAACACTGTTGCAACATTCAAAAAAAGCATTAAAAATATTGTTAGTAAAGCAATCTGTCTCTTCTTCAATGTACCATACCACCCAAACATAAAAATCAATATAGCCGCCCCTGTGGCAGCATAGCCTCAGGGACAGCTCATGTGTATGTTATTACTTATTGCTTAAATATTCATCAATTCCCTTGGCAGCCGCCTTTCCGGCTCCCATCGCAAGTATAACGGTAGCTGCGCCTGTAACCGCATCGCCTCCGGCATATACTGCCTGCTTAGTTGTAAGACCGTTCTCGTCTGCAATAATACAACGGTGCTTATTGATATCAAGTCCTTCTGTTGTTGAAGATATCAACGGATTAGGAGAAGTACCAAGCGACATGATTACTGTATCAAGCTCAAGCTCGAACTCTGAGCCCGGTATCTCAACCGGTCTCCTTCTACCGGAGGCATCCGGCTCTCCAAGCTCCATGCGGATACATCTCATTCCTCTTACATGTCCATTGTCATCCACCAATATCTCGACCGGGTTAGTTAAAAGGTCAAATATAATGCCCTCCTGCTTAGCATGGTGAACCTCCTCAACTCTTGCCGGAAGCTCCTCCTCGCTTCTTCTATATACGATATGAACCTCTGCTCCAAGACGGAGTGCTGTACGCGCTGCATCCATTGCAACATTTCCACCGCCTACAACAGCTACCTTATGTCCTGCCGCAATCGGTGTATCATAATCATCAGAGAAAGCCTTCATAAGATTGCTTCTTGTGAGATATTCGTTAGCTGAGAACACACCGTTAGCATTCTCACCCGGTATTCCCATGAACTTTGGAAGTCCGGCTCCTGAGCCGATAAATACAGCATCAAAACCTTCCTCATTTAAAAGCTCATCAATCGTAACTGATTTTCCGACAACAACGTTCGTCTCAATCTTGACGCCAAGCTTCTTCACGTTCTCAATCTCAGCCTTAACTACAGTCTGCTTTGGAAGTCTGAACTCAGGTATACCATATACTAATACACCACCTGCTTCGTGAAGTGCCTCAAATATTGTGACATCATAGCCAAGCTTCGCAAGATCCCCGGCACATGTAAGACCCGATGGACCTGAACCGATAACCGCCACTCTCTTGCCGTTAGGAGCTGCCGGAGCCTCAGGCTCCACATTGTTCTCTCTTGCCCAGTCTGCAACGAATCTCTCAAGCTTACCGATGGATACCGGCTCGCCCTTAAAGCCTCTGATACATTTTCCCTCACACTGGCTCTCCTGTGGACATACACGACCGCATACAGCCGGAAGAGCCGATGACTTTCCTATAACCTTATAGGCTTCGGCAAAATTGCCATTCTTAACCTCATTGATAAATTCAGGGATATGTATTGCTACAGGACATCCCTTCATACACTGTGCAGTCTTACAGTTAAGGCATCTTGAAGCCTCTTCCTTAGCCTCTTCTTCATTATATCCTAAACATACTTCATCAAAATTCTTTGCTCTGACAGCCGGTTCCTGCTCTCTTACAGGTACTTTCTTTAATACATCCATCCTAGTTACCTCCACACTGGCCGCATCCACCATGATGTGTAGCGCCTTCCTTTAATTTGAGCATTGCCCTGCCCTCTTCTGTCTTGTACATCTGCTGTCTCTTCATAGCCTCATCAAAGTTAACAAGATGTCCGTCAAACTCAGGTCCGTCAACACATGCGAACTTAACCTCTCCGCCAACGCTTACACGGCATGCCCCACACATACCTGTTCCGTCAACCATAATAGGATTAAGGCTCACAACTGTCTTGATTCCAAGCTCCTTAGTAAGAAGAGCCACGAACTTCATCATAATCATAGGTCCTATTGCAACACAGACGTCATAGGTCTTATGCTCATCATTGACAAGTGACTTGATAACCTCTGTAACCATACCCTTGCGTCCATAGCTTCCATCATCAGTAGTGATATAGAGATTTCCAGCTACAGCCTTCATCTCATCTTCAAGGATGAGAAGCTCTTTATTCTTGGCACCGACAATGACATCGGCAGCAACGCCATTTTCATGGAGCCACTTCACCTGTGGATATACCGGCGCAGTACCAACACCACCTGCCACAAAGAGAATCTTCTTATTCTTAAGTTCCGACAAATCCTCCTTGACAAGCTCAGAAGGCATTCCAAGAGGACCCGTGAAATCCCTGAAAGAATCTCCTTCCTTCAAATGTGACATCTTTTCTGTTGAAGCTCCTACAATCTGGAAGACTATAGTTATTGTCCCCTCCTCGCGATTATAATCGCAGATTGTAAGAGGAATTCTCTCTCCATGTTCGTCCATCTTAACGATGACAAACTGCCCCGGCATACATCTCTTGGCAACCCAAGGGGCCTTCACATCCATAAGGAATATTTTGTCAGCAAGCTGTCTTGCCTTTGTTATTGCATACATAGCATACCTCCTAATTCTTCATTACTTTATTTTAATATATTAAAGCAGAAAAGACAACTGTTTAATTATTTTTTCTAAAAATCTTATAAAATTTAAAAACAGGACATTTGAGGCTGCAAAGCACACCTCAAATGTCCCTATTCTTCGGGTATAAATGTCTGTAAATCCATACACTATTTATGCAATTACATTTTTCTAATATATGACTTCATCCAATGTATAAACACCATTATTTTCATATACAGTGTAAACGTACGAAGACTCACTATCAACACCCATCTGATAATTAGCCTTCATATCGCCCTGCTCTGTTGTAACATATATATCAAATACCCAGATAGAGCTTCCCGATATATTTTTCTTCTCATCAAGCACAAGCTTAACCGGTTCACCATCGGATGAAAGGTGCTCAGAATTCACCATATTTTTATGTTCCATTGCCTGCCACAATATTTCAAGGGCACGTTCCTGTGAAACTTTATCCTCAAGCTTTAGAACGTAGTTGCGCTTTACCACAGAACTCTTCTGTCCATTCTTATTATACGTCACAACCGAAAGCACATTGTTGCCTGATGGCATTTCGAAAGGTCCTGTATACAGAGTCGACTTGTTAGTAGGAGTTGTATTATCAAGTGTATAATACGCTTTTCCGCCTGCCGGGATATTACCAATGACAATTAGCTGCTCCGTCTCATAGTTGCCGCTTCTTGGGCTGATTGTAGGTGCATCAGGTGCTTTATACTCAACCTTATATTCTGCTGATACAACACTGCTTGCGATAT
>CAUCXT010000007.1 GCA_958446835.1 uncultured Eubacterium sp. | reverse complement strand
GAATAAGAATCAGCGAACTCTGTAATCTAGGAAAAGACAATGTAAATCTTATTGAAGGAACAATACTGATATATGAAAATGGTAACAAAGAACGTCCCTATAAAATATGCCACCCTTTCATCAGAAAGGATGGCACCCCTAACAATTGTATTATAACAGCCTCTACCTACTCCACAAACTCCCTGGCCTTCTCTTCAGTCATTGAGAACTTCTCCATAATTTTCTGTACAATGACCTCCTTAGAAGTACCCATCTCACTCAATATATCAACAAGCCCTTTAATCCCCCTCTGCATTCCCTGCTGCAGCCCTTGTTGCATTCCCAATTCAATTCCGCGTTCTACAACCACATCACTCAGATTACACATCCTGTTTATCCTCCCTTCCAGTTCCAGCGTCATCTTCATAGCATACTTCTCTTCAAGCTTCCGCTTCTTCACATCGATGCTTTCGCGCGATAATACGTCCTCAAGCATCGCAACAAGCCTGTTCCTCGACTCGGCGGCATCACGGCTGTTCCTTATGCGTATGACCATACCGCACATCTTATCAAGCATCGGAAAATCGCAAGGTTTTCCAAATAATGTGTCCGGCTTAAGAGAAATCCGGCTGATTGAATCCGCATCATCAGCAGCATCCATGCATATCCATATACTATAGACCTTCTTAATCTTATCATACTCACTGTTTACAAAGTTTATACCCTTTTGTGAGGATATAAGCCTTGACAGATAGAATACCATACGATTCTCCAAATGATATCCAAGGGTGCTATATGCCATGCTCCGCTGTGCCTCAACATTGATAATTATTTCTAATTCAAGTTCCATGACTATGAGCATAAAGCGGATATCGTATGTCACATAACCCTCATTCGGTACTGCTTCCTCTGTCTGCACACTATCGACCCTACCCATATTGGTCATACCCGGCTCCACAGGAACTGCTCCAATACAGATGCTGTCATGGTCAATGCAGGCCATTATCTGCTCTATGCTCAGATTCTCCACTTCAACAACTGTGTGTTTTACAATCCGCGCAAGCACCTGTATGTCTGCCAACAGCTCCTTCACGTTCTTGTCGTACCTTGCCTTGAGCGAATCTACCGCCTCAAGCGTATTTCTTAAATGCGTCCGTATCTCCATTCCTTCTCCCTTATTATTATATACCCGGAAATGAAAGCACACAACAGATTTTATTCCATGTACATGTAGCACTTTTACAACTTCGGCATACATACCCAAGCCCTCATCCCCATATCCTATAGCTGCTTTCTACAGAAACATTAATTTTCTGTAAAAATAAGGCATCCCTCAATATCTTATAAGGTAACTATATCATTAATGATAATGTGATTCAATACAGCACATGTTTATATTTACTTCAATCAACATTTAATCAATATAATATACTGGAAAGCACAAAAATTTGTAAACATGGATATTCCGATGCAATAGCGCATCCTTACTGATAAATCAGAGCAGATATTTCCGGTTCTATATGATCGATAGAAATAATAAGTATAATATTCAATATTTTGGATTTTGAATTCTGCAAGTATTACACCTATCACACATAGAATATCACACATGACTCCCCCTTTGACATATCAAATTCCTTAAAACTCATTTAGGCTGAAAACCACTGTCCATTGATAACCTTTTTATCGTTTTCGAAACTTTTACCCAACTCATAAGATCATCAAAAAGCTAATTCTGCAGATTATTAATTGTACTTATTTAAATAATAAAGAGGAATATCTTTTTTTAATTTATCATATATTACTACGTGGATGTCATGTTGTAATTTATTTGAATTATAAACAAGCATTTCAATCATAACAGAGAGAAGTTCTTGATTTGATTTATTCATAAATGCATATCCACCACCAATTATTGGTATGTATACTTTTTCTTGAAGGTCACATTCTTTACTTAGAAATTCAATCATATGCTGCAATCCATCAAAATACTGTAAATCTGAACATTCAGATTGTGTTTTATGTAAAGTACATGTAACAACCAAAAGATAGTTTACACCATATATATTCTTGATATAAAAACAATCACCTACTTTTGCTGTTTGTTTTGATTCCGGAGAACAATTCTTTAATACATCAGACGATAATCGTTGAGATACTTCACCAAAAACTTCTTTATTTTCTGCGTAATATCTCAATGCCGTTTTTAACCAAATTCCATGAGTACTTTTAGGTTTAGTCACTGAGACATCTGTTAAGTGTTCGAGACTATTATTTATTGGAATGACTACCGTGTATGGCTCTGAAACTTGTTGTAATGAAATAATATTATTGAAATCACCATACTCAACAGTAATTTTACATTTTTCTTTTTCATACAACACTCGTTTATTTTCTTGACAAAATAAGCATGTAATAAAAGCAGTAAAGAGGCTTACAAAAAGAAGCACTATTATCAATGACGCTTTTGCCATTAAGGATGGATGCTCTATGTTAAAACACATAAAAATGTCATCAGTAGAAATAAATGATAAAATTGTTGTTGTAATAAAAAAGACAATAGCGCATATATTTTTTACACTTTTTTTGTAATACGCTTTGAAATCTTGAGATTGCATTTTTTTTAGTTTATTGAAAGATTCTTTACTCATTATATACTCCTATATGCTGCTTTAAAACATTACCAGAATCAACATACTTTTTCACCAAACGAGCAAAATATTATCTCGAATTCGGCAAGTACAGAATTACGACAGTAAGCGCAAAATATCCCCACGCCGTGACATATCATTAATTTAGCCTCATAATACGAATACACCACTTTACAACTTTTTCATAAAAAAGATATCGTACAGGACTTTCTGATGTATAATGGATTTGCGAAAACATTACAAGGGAAAGTGAGCCTGTATGACAAAAATATTATACAATAAAAAGTATAAGGTAAGCCTCAACACATACTATTCATTCGACATACTTTTATAATAATCAATCACATTAACAAACGGAATTGTGATTTTACCATTATTAAATATATTTCCAGAAATAGCTTCAATTTTACCACGCGCAATCCCAATAAGTGCCGCAGCACCATTTATTATTACCATGTTCTTAAATGAATCCACATCAATTGTCCCATTCGATACAAATGCTCCCTCCATTGTCATCTGTATTTTACATAACTTATCTCGATTTCAAAATCTATGAGCATATTAGCCATCACGTAATCAGATCCTGTTTTAAATTCCGGTTCATTTATATTAAAACCAAAATTATTTTTTCCATTATACCCAATATCAGCAATATTATTTTCTATATTCAATTTTTTTATTGCAGTACCGACCAGACGTATTCCATCTACAATACAGTTTAATTCCATCAGGCTATTGCCCCCTCATAATCATATTTTTTAATCCAACTATTATTTTTTGTTCCAAATTTTATTTTATCCATATTATCTTTATCCCACTTAACGTCTATATATTTTTTCTCATAATCTGTGGATATTTCTACAGTCATATATAATTTCAATTTTTCACAAATTTCATTAAGTGTTTTTACTGTAAAATTATATTCTCTGCTCTCCCACTTAGATACCATTCCCTGTGATACACCCATATAAGCAGCAAACTCCTTTTGTGTCATTCCCATATCCAGTCTACACATTTCTATTTTTGCAGAAATTTTTGCTAATTCTACAGTTGTCTTGATATCAGATTTTGACATTCCGTCTGCAACCCACTGTGTTTTTTTTGCGTTTGCAATTTTCTCATTAATTCCCATTTAACTACCTCCGTTTTATCAGCTTTTAAGCCACTTCAATCTGCTAGAAGCAGTTCTCATAGCATTTTGATATGGTGCACTATGACATCGCTTACAATTGAAGAACGATTCTGTATATTTAAAAATGCTGTTTTTACCTCTTCAAATGTATGATATTGTTGTATATACTTCTTCTATATTTGATGCATCCTCAATCAATTAATCAATGCGTTTCATTGTTGACGAAAGAAGACTTCTTACATTTATTTCTACACCTTCCAATCTTTCAACTGCATACTTAAAAACAAAACGATAAATTTCACTTTCCCCAACATTCAATTGACTTGACAATTCTTCTACAATTCTTCTTGTTTCATTTTTACATTTTCCCCGCACTTCACCGCGTGCTTTCAGAATATTGTTATATGCCACTTGTGATGAGAAATTTGACATATTCGTTTCATATTCTACAAGATTAATATCTTCAATGACCTGATAATTCACCTGCTGATTACAATATTCTAATCTGATTTTATTTAATATATTTACCCTATCTTCTTTTAATTGTTTATATAACAACACCTCTGGGGTAAATGGAAGAAAATGTATTTTTCTTCTATTTTGATTATACATATCAATAATATCTCTATTACCATAAATCGAATATGGCATTATATCTGTTTCCACATCTTTATCTAAAAAAGCAGTTACATATACATTATCATAAAAAATATAATTTTGAGCCTCAATAAAAAAATTTATAATATTCTGATATCCACCTACTCCTAATATGCGAATATCCAAATAATTACTTTCTGGGCATAATTCAATATACTTTTTCAAAAGTGCAGAAAAAAATGCTTTGGCCATTTCATCTTCCACAATTACAATAATATCTGCCATTGTATCTTCTCGCATACCGATAGCACCTATTGCCTTCGCCGGAGGGCATGAATTATAAACCTTCACTTCATGCATTTCATTTTCTAACAAAATCACACTTTTCTGCGCTTTAATTATGCTTGCAGAATGAGTTGATATTAATATTGTCAAGTTTCTTTGAGAAGCCATTTCTATCAGATATTGCATCAATCTAATTTGTGCTGCCGGATGTAATGCCATTTCCAACTCATCAACAAGAACCAATGAATTATCCTCTACGTTTTCTATATCATATAATAAATTCAACAAAACAATTTCTCCAAAGCTGAAATTTTGTTCTGTATAATAATTTCGCCCCTGCGTAATTGCAAATGCAGTATTTCTTCTCCTTTTATCAGCATTTCCTGTGCGTGAACGCAAATCCCCAACAGTTATTCTTATCATATTAGAAAAACGATCTGTATTTAAAATACGGTTTAATGCATCTATCAACCACCTATCTGCCGCTTGTTTTTTTCTTGGTGCTTCAACAATTTGTGTAAATATACGTTCGCTTCTTGTGCTTATATGGACAACACTTGCAAATCCATACAAATCAAAAATATTATTTTTAACGTCTGGTTGCCATCTACCGCTAGTTCGTTTGCTATATACAACGCTCTGTTCATCTACACAATAAGTTACAGTTCCCATATACTCGTCATAATTATTAAGATTTGTAGTTGGAAATCCATTCCTATAAGCTTTATTATTACATATTCTGCTTAAACAAGTAAATAATGTCGTTTTTCCTATTCCATTTTCACCAGTAATTATATGTACTCCAGCATTCGGTATTTCAAACTCCAAATAGTCAATATTTCGTATATTATTAATGATTATTTTCTTCATTCCTTTCACAACCTCCAAATTATCTCATAAATCATCTTTAAACTAATCTTATCACATTGCTTTCCACCTGTAACCTGCCTGCCGTTCCGCAGCCCTGATTTTCCGTTCTTCCTATTACTGATTATATTCAAATATGCTCGCCACCTTTACCTCCGGACGATTCTTTCTCAGAAAATCCACAAGCGTGTTACACTGCTCCATAAGCATCGGATTCCTGCTATAGTTCAAGTTGAGCACCATCACTATAAGCTCCAGTGCCGAATTATCAACCAATATTGCATATGCAACTTAAAACAGCTCATAAAGTCATTAACAGAAATACAACTCTCTGAACTATATTTTCTTGTAATATTTTTTTCTATATTGAATACACTATATAAGGCAACCATTATAAACACAATTATGTGTATGACAATTATAAAAGTTGGTCATTATCTTTTATAATTAAATGACCTGTTGGTGTAACTCCAACATAATGGTTGCTATTTTTTTACAATACGATTTTTTGCCTGTAATAATTGCAATTTTTTCATATCGTCTTGTTTGAAAAATTTATCTGCTATATGCTTGGCTCTTCCACTCAATTCAAAATCATGATTTAAAAAAAACTTTCTTACAACCATAGCCACCATGTTTTTTAGCATATCAGAATCAGCAGCATCATACAAATTTTCTGCTTTATTTGAAAAATTATAAAAATTTCCATTGTTTTCCTCCATCATTATATTTTGTAACATATAATTGGTGTTATCATCATATGAAAATTTATTTAATTCATCCATACCTTTTCCCGCAGAAGCTGTACAAGCAATAAAATCATAAATACTAAGAATATATACCATTGCTTGTGTTTGTAATGATTTTTCTAACATATCTTTTGTGATTAACATACCCCTTTTTGTTTTCGGGTTTTTACTTAAAATTTCATCAATTAACCGGTCTATATTTTGGTCAATATCTTTTAACATAAAATATAAAAGCTTATTTGGATATGTATAAAGCATTTCAACAACTTTTTTCTTTTCATCCCCTTTTAATATATGTCTAAAATTAGGAAGTATTTTTGCAACAAGTTCTAGATATCTTAAAGATTTTGAAATCTTATTGCTAAATGAATTTACTTTTGATTCATCATAAGAATATAGACTTTCCGAATTTTTTCCTTTTTCTTCGACGATAGTTTTTTCAACCTCATTTTTATTTTCTATATTCTTTTCCTTTTCTTCATTAGCTGGAATTACTTGTTTTATATATGGTACTGTTCTTTTGGACAAAAATTCAATGTTTTTCTTCTCAAAGCTAAATTCATCCCATTTATCCATTAATCCAATCATACTTTTCGTAATCGGATTTAAAATTTGAACATCGCTAGTGATGTATGAGAGAAATAATATAATATCTCCGTTTATTTCAAAGCAAATATTATCCAATATGTATTTTAACTCTTCCTTACATTGTCCTTCATTAAAACCTCTATTTAAATGTAATGCTGTAAAATATGCCAATAAATTCTCATCACAGAATTCTATTCCGAACTTATTTGGAACCTCTTTTATAATATTGGATTTGATTGCAATATCATATACCATTTTAGGATTGAGTTCATTGTCATATCTATCGTTATATTCATTGATTGCAGCTTCAAATTCTTCTATTGGAAGCGGATACTTTTTATTAAAATGAATATGATGAGCAACAAAATCAAGAGCAACTAATATTTCATCAACATTTTCCTTCTTCGTATTTTGAGATATTCTGCACGTTATATTTGCTTCAAAAACCCTGCTAAAAACATTCTTATCATTCTGAGTTTTCAAAAAAGAAAAGTTTAAATAATAATTTACGTATTGGTGTATAAAATCTGGATTAAGTTGAAAATATCTAATTTGATTAGTTATTTCCTCATTAATTTTGTAAGCAATACCTTTTGCATCAGACGTTCTTTTATCGTCAGATAATTCACATATTTTTTGAATTAATTCCGCTCTTTTAGCATAATAGAATGGAGAAATTTTTAAATACAAAACTTCTTTTTCTTCTAATTCTTCCAATGCTTTTTCTTTTATATTAATATTCCAATCAATACCACACATTAAAATAATATGTCCAAATTGATTTTCAAATTCTTTAAAAAACGAATCACACTTTTCTTTGTTTATCCTATCATATCTATCAACAATAAGAACCTTCTTTTCTTTATCTAGCTGTAAATATTCATCACAATCAGTATCTGATCCAAACTGTTCTTCAAGAGCATTCTTTATTATATTTTTATTATTCTTTGCTCCAAAGTTTTCTTCTGAAAGTAACAACGGAACATATTCATCAGTTAACATTAAACATAAATACTTGGTCAATGTTGTTTTCCCTGATTTTAGATTTCCTTCTATATTGATTCTGGAATTTGATTTAAAAACTGCCATAAATTTTTCTTCTGTATTTATATTTATTGTATCTAATTGACTGTTCAAATTTTTTGATTCAAGTGATGGAAATACAAAATAATCCAAATAGTTATCACCTTCACGTTGTTCAATATCACTTTCTAGATATTTTTTATACGCAGGTGTATGCGTAAATTTATATTTTCCTTTAAAAATAATATTTTTATTTTTGATAACAGGTTCTTTGGATGGTTTATATATTCTGCCATTATAGATAAACTTATATCCAATTAAAGATGCAGCATTTGTGTCAAGAACTAAAGCATTAAATCCGTGTTCTGTCTTTGTTCCATATAATGCAACACCACTTGAAACATCAATTTGCCGACCGTTCACAGTCTTAGTTTCGTTTAACGAAAAATGTTCGTGCCCGACAAATAACAAGTCTGTTGATTCATAAAATTTATAATATAATGCCTTTTTTGTTTCATCTTCGAACCATTCTGGTCCATGATGTATAATAGATATAGTATAATTTTCCTGTCTATCAAAATCAAATTTAGAAATTTCTTTACCAGGAAGATAATGTAGACCTTTATCTCCATTTTCACTTCCAAGCAATGAAAATGGAGCAGAATTAATAAGATTTACTTTTATTGTAAATGAACCAAATCTCAGTGTCCTTACTTCAATGTTTTTATTACAACAAAAGCAATAATTTCTATTTGCAAAATTACAAAAATTATTTAATTCGACCAAATCATCATAATAATGGCTTTCTGTTTTCTTATCCTTATAAAATCCGATAATCTCTTCCCTTTTTCTATGTGAATTTCTTACTAAATTATCATGGTTTCCTGGTACAATTAGTGTATGTATACGCTTATTATTATCAAAATACTTATCATTAATACCTTTTATAATTCTGCCGAACATGCGTTCAGCAATTTTATATTCATTTTTATTGCCTGAGTTAGCTATATCTCCCGAGAAAACTAATACACACTCATCAAATTTTTCCATCTGAGATAATGAATTTACAATAGCATTAATATTTATTTCATTCAAATTTGTTTCCTGTGTTAAGTGTACATCACTAAGATGTAAAAATAAAATTTTCATCGTTGGTCTCCTTTCAATTCTTTATCTAATTTCTCCTTTATCTCTATAGCCAACAATAGATATGCCTAAAAATATGTATCCGACTGATTGCCTATATATGTTCTTAACGCTAAACTATTAAATACTTAAAATTTTGGAGAATATTGTTATTACAATTGGCAATGCTATTGCTATTTGTGTTGTATTAGTTCAAAAAAAACGTGTTATTTTATCTGTTGTTATGATGTTGTTTTCCTTATCGAGCATTGTTTCTGTATCTAATCTCCCTTTTCTACTAATAGTTGGGTACGCCACTTATAAAGTAAGCGATTAATAACAACCCGTCCACTCTTACCGGGCAGTCCTCCAACTGCATATTTACAGTGGAAGGCTGCCTCTGGTCTCGGCTGTTACCGTTTCAGTATCCATAACACCTGAGCAGTGTTCCCTGATAAATTCACTCCACGGAAGCAACTGTTCAATGCCTGCGGGCTCATCTTTGTAGTCCGGCATATACAGTAGCAGAAGATAGAGATACTGGTACACGTTCAGGTGGTTCATTTTTGCTGTTTCTATGATGCTGAGCACGACTGCACTTGCTTTTGCACCATCTTCTGTGTCATGGAACAGGAAGTTCTTTCTACCTGTCGCATAGACTTTTGCCCTGCGTTCAGCTGCATTATTTGAGATTTCGCAGCGTCCGTCTTTCAGATAATTCATAAGAGTGTCACGGTGATTGAGGGCATAGTTCACCGCCTTTTCCAGTTTGCTGCCTCCGACAGGGGTCAGCGAATCAAGCCATGTCCAGAAAGCGTCCCAGATCTGTGGCTCTGTTTCGAGGCGTCTGTTTTTTCTTTCATCTGCCGGAAGGCTTTTATACCTGCGTTCAAGATAGAACAGACTGTTGCAGTACATGACGCCTTTCTCGGCAGCCGGCAGTTCCGGATCTTTTAAAAGCTCCTCGTCCGGCTCCTGTATTTCCTGCTCGGAATTGATATCCAGAAGCTTCAGCTTCTTTTTTCTGCCTGCCGGTACCGCTTCAAAGAACTTTCTCCGGCAGTGTGCCAGGCAACAGACAAGGATGACATCTTCAATGCGCCCATAGGCGGAGTAACCGTCACACTGCAGCATGCCGCTGAAGCCTTTGAGGAATTCAACAGGATAATCACCGTTCCTGCCGCTCCGGTAATCATACAGGGCAATCGGGTCAAGCCCGTCTGTGCCGCTGGTGTAAATCCACATATAGGATTTGGACGTAGGCTCCTTTCCTTCCTCGTGGAGCACCTGGCATACTGTTTCATCCGCATGGATGATGTCCCGTCCGATGAGCAGTTCATGAAGCCTGTCATACACCGGAAGAAAGTACTCAAGTGCACAGGTGTTGTACCTGTTTGCAGCGGTCTCCCTGGGCAGCGGTACGCCTTTCATTTTCCAGTCCGCTTCCTGACGGTAGAACGGCATGTGGTTACAGCTTTTTTCATACATGACCATTGCTGTCATGGATGCGGATGCCGGGCTGTGGGGCATCAGTGCTTTCGGGGTATCCGCAGCCTTTATGGTAGTGTCATCCTCACTGCGGCATGCCGGGCATACCAGCGTTTCCTGAAGAATGCGTACACGTTCTACTTTTGCCGGGATAATGCGGAGTTCCTCACGCACAAATTTATAGCCAAGGTGCTCCATCTGTGCATCGCAGTCCGGGCACTTCCGTTCACTTTCAGGGACGTCATATTTTACGTCACGGACAGGAAGCTTCTCATAAAGATCCTTACGCAGCGACTTTGGTCTGCGTGTTCTGGTATGTGCCTTTACTGTTGTGGTCTCTGCCACGCCTGCGCAGATTTCTTCGGAATCATCTGACTTTTCTGATTTTTCGCTGGAAGTTCCAAACAGTCTGCGCCGCAGGTCTTCTATGGTTTCCTGAAGATTTGCAATGGATGCATTAAGTGTGTCTATTGTGGACTGCAGGTTTTCAATCATATTTGCCTGTTCACGCACACGTTCAGTCAGCATTTTGTTATTCTGTTTTAGAAGCTCTGTGAATTCTTCGGAACCGGTCTGCATAGCCCATCCAGCCTTTCGTTTGATATATCCATTATACGAAAAACAGGGCTTTATGGCAAACCGGCGCTGTACTGCATATGGTCATTCTGCACAATACTTTTTTGTGGATAACCTTTCAGAAAGTCCCTTTTTCTTTCAACTTTCCGGGGCTTTCTGAAAAGTTATCCCCACATTCTTTTATGCTGTGGGGCAGCTGCAGGGATAACTTTGTAATCAGGACAGAGCCGGTGGATAAGTGATTTGTTTCGCATGTTTTTTCCACCAAAAACTTTTTTTATTTTCTCCATTCTGCACAAAAAGTCAGAAGTCTTTTGGGTGGGCATCCGGTCTGATTGCCCGGGGCTGTTCAATGGAAAGACCTTCCATAAGCCAGCGGAATTCCTGCCGTGTAAGCAGCTTCGCCTCGGATGCATTTCTTGGCCACTGGAACCGCCCTGAACCATCGAGACGCTTTGAATAAAGGACGAAACCATCCCGGTCGTAATGGAGTGCCTTAATCTTGCGGCTGTCCCGTCCGCAGAAAAGGAAAAGGGCATTTGAGTACGGATCCAGCTGGAAAGAGTCACGGATGACAGCCATCAGTCCGTCAAAGCTCTTGCGCATGTCAGTCCTGCCGGTGATAAGGTATATCTTATTTACACCGGACAGCTCGCCTAACATAGTTTCTGCAGTACCCTGAGAGTTTCGCATATGGTACTGCCGGATGCACCATTTACAATTTCAAGCCGTATGCCGCAATAGTTCATGATTATGGCTGTGCCTGTATCAGCATATCCGGTTTCCGAATCTGCCTGCCCGCATAAAGATTGTAATCCGAGCTCAATGGGAACAACCTCCTGTTTTGTACAGAATGTATGAGGCTGACGGTCCGGAATCTCACAGGCGTTTTCACGCAGTCTACGAATCTGGTAATAAAAGTTGCTTGGGTGGATATGATGCTCTTCGCACCACTGCTTATCAGAAAGACCGCTGGTACGGCATTCGTTAATCAGGCTCATCCATTCCTGATCGGTTCTTCTTTGATGTCGTTTCATATACACATGCTCCTAAAATTTATTGGAGCGAATTTAGCACAGTCATTAATGAAACTGAAGTAAATTTATCCTAAGCAAAAAGGATGTAGCAAACATTTAGGATTATCCGCTCCTAAATGGATTATCGCATATATTGGCATGGTTGAAAAACCGTAATGTTATTCATCGCATACTATCATAATAATAATATGTTTTTAATTTCTTATATGTACCTTCAACCATAAACTTTAATTTATCTTTATTTGCCAGCATTGTTCTCTCTTTCATACTTGAAATTAAATGTTTGAAACATTTTTGTATTTTCTCTTGTCTATATCTACAGTTTCTATATAAAAATATTATTTTTTGAATTTTCTTTGGCAATATTTTATAAAAGCTATTATAACTATTGCTTTACTATATGCTAATAGATATTGTAGATTATAAAATCATCTTAGCACATTAATTTCTATCTGTAACCTGCCAGAGTTGTCAAATTATCATATACATCACCAAAATTTTAATATTTCCACATCTATTTGCCATATCAAATATTTTATACGATACTTCACATCCTAAAATAATGCATAATGGTAAGCACAAAGTAATCCTACGCTGACAACACAACAAAGTCGTGTGCAAAATTCTTAGGTATGAAAAACTGCTTCTGAAAATGAAGTCCACGGATAACGCCCTTCTTAGAGCTGGACTGGTTGTCCCGAACGAACTGCATGTCAATTCCTGCTGCTACGTAGTCATTATAATTGTACACCTCGTAGAAATAACCTCTGGCATCGCCGAACACCTTCGGCTCGATAAGCTTAAAATACTCTATCTCAATAGGATACCTTCCTTAGTCAGTCTTAAGGAGCGGCTGTGCAAGAAATGATGCATTTTGAAATAATATACATAATTCTTGGACACAGGTACCTGACCACTGTGTCCCATTCTGCAAAAATAAAGTAAAATGCTTGCATTTAGTATTATATGCTCCCGTCTTATAGCATAAAATAGCCTCTTTCATAAGTTCTATCCCATAACCACATAAATAATTTTCTACCCATACTTCTATCAATAGTTTCGTTTTTTAATCCACATTTTTCTCAAATGCAGCAATATAAAACCAAGTTAGCTTATTTTACCCACTCTTTATCTAATGCATTTTTTTGGGGGCTACCTTGTATTCTCACCATTTTTACATTATTTAGAAAAAATAAAACCTTGCTTACCACTTGCCGTTATCTCTTCTCCTACTTTGATTGTAGTTTTCTTTGACATAACAACGATACTTCTTATTTCTTTATCATTTGTATTAACTGAATCCAAAACACAGTCATAGACCTTATATCCCATAAGATTTATTACAGGGTTCATATACATCATATTGTTACTAATGTATATATATCCAACAACTAGCATTACAAAAAGAAATACAAAGCAGTCTACAATACTATTTAATGTTAATCCCATACATGAAAGTAGGTATATTGATATATATGTAAAATATATATTTCCTGTCTCATCTGAAACATCAATTACTTTATATTTCTTGTTTCCACCACTTTTCTTAATTATAACTTTCAAGTATGTGCCTGATACTACAGTTGTAAAAAGTAAAATGCAAATAGCCCAGTCATTTACCTCATCAAATAATTTGACATTTTGCAATCTGCTAAAAATATTAACAAATCTGCCTTTATCCGTTATTCTTTCCAAAATATTTTTTATAATAAGTAAAATGTACAATGGAATATACGATGATACAAAAAGCATGAATTTATTAAACATTTCACATCACACCTATTCATATTTTTCTATTGCAAGTGCCAACATTCGTTTTTCTGTCAATGCACTTGTAACATAATGCTCCAATAAGAGATTTAAAATTTCATCTACATATTCTTTTCGATATATTATTTTTCCATCTTCTGTAAACCTCAATTTAAGTTTGAAACCTGTCTTCAGTTTTTGCAATTTATCCTTATTTTCTTTAACATTTTTGAAACCTTCTGCCAAAATTGCCTTTGTTAATCTTGTTACATACCTGCCATTATTTCTACATTCTTCGATAAATTCTTCTGGCTTATCAAACAATTCACTTTCTACAATGGCATTACAATTTTCATCAACTACCTTGTAATACAAATCCTTAAAATTCATTATTGTGTTAAAGTTATTACGATTCAAAATATAAAAATAATCATCGACTCCAAATGCATCAACATTAGATCCAATGATCAACAAGTGAGCGTCAACAACTTTTGCTTCGCTACCATTTATGATGAAACTTTTTGCCCCTTTAAGCTTTGTCGGATATTTTAAATATTTCTTTAAAATTGTTATAGGTACTCTAGGCTTTTCACTACTATTATCGCTAATACGAACATATATAAAATCAAACTTATTATAATCCAGACTATTATTAACCGTATTTTCCTGAGTATATTCTAATGTTAAAGCATCTTCCAACACCTTATTGTTTACTACTTTTTCCATTTCGACAACTTGAATTGATTCATCAGTAGAAACATCTAAATCATATTTTGCCATCGTTCTTTCATCAATGGAATTCTCTATATTATTCAGAGTTTCCAATAATGTATCTGTAATATCTTTATTTTTACAAACCAGCATCCATGTCTTATATAAATGTTTATTACCCGTTGTCTTCTGTGCAAACATAATGTCAATCTGAGTATATTGTTCACTTAAGTTATTTTTGTAATAATTGACTAAACCTTTTAATTCCGCTTTATCTTTATACGTACTTTCCTTCATACTAGGCCTTCTTTCTATATATTGTATATTAATCATACCAACTTATTCAAAGTTCTTACACTGGACCTAACTTATACTTAGCAGTAATAGCAGTCCCTATGTTAAGTCTAGCATATTATCTTCACTCTGTAACCTGCCAGAGTTGTCAAATTATCATATATAGCACTTATAAATTTAACATTTATACACCTGTTTACAACTATATTGTTTTATATAATATTTATATACTAAAAAATACAGTATCAGGTAAATAACCCGCACTAACTAAAAATGAATGCCACCTGAAATCAGATGGCATTTTTAACTCTGTTTCTTCAATTGTTTGCAGCAATCAGGAAGCGTTTCCGACCATGGCATAAGTTTTTTGAGTTCTTCCTCTGGAACATCATTTCGGGGATACTCTTTCAGTTGTTCCATCAGGAACTTAAAATACTCAAAAGGATTCAGCCCATTGGCTTTCGCTGTTTCTGCAATAGAATACAGGATTGCACTTGCCTTTGCTCCTTTCTTGGAATCTATGATATGCCAACTGTGTTTTCCCACGCAGAATTTTTGACACTGCGCTCAGCGTCATTATTATCCAGTGGGATAATCGCTGATTCCAGAAAAACGCGAAGATATTTTTCCTGGTTCACAGAATAGGTCCATGCCTTTTTCAGATCAGTTGAGGATATGATCTTAATTACTTTTTTCTGCTCTATGGAAAGACCTTCCATGAGCAATCGAAACTGCTGTTTTGTCAGCTTCCCGGCCTCGCTTTCATCCCGTGGTCACTGGTAGGAGCAGTCTCCGGTAAGGCGTTTATAACACAATAGCCATTCATCTCCCTCAAAAATCAGGGCTTTGATACGGTCTTTTTTATGACCGCAAAACAAAAAGATGCTGCCGGGTTCTGTGGGATCAAGTTCCATCTGCCCTCCGATAACTGCCAGCAGGCCATCAATACCAAGCCGCATATCCGTTCGGCCGGTTCGTAAGTATATATGAGTAAAGCATTCAGCATCCTTAAGCATCGCGGGCAGCCCTCATGATTTTGGAAAGCAGCTCTTCCGATATATCGTGACCGACAGTAATGCTGATTCCATTAACGGAAAAGCCAAAACTTTCCGGTTTTTCATCCGGGATTTCGATTTTGGGGATTGCATCATTATGGTTTGAACTTGGAACCAGCTCAACCAGAGCTTTTGTGGATACGGATGCAGGTAATAAATCATTGTGGTCAGGAAGAACTGAGGTTGACATCTCTTCCCGGATATTTCGCAGCCAGTAAAAATAAGAATTGCGACTGAGTTGATTCTTTTCACAGTATTCGTCGATCTTTAACCCGGATGCAATCCGGTCTTCAATGATAGCAGCCCATTGCTGCATATGAAGTTGTTTTTTTGTTGACTGAACATCAGGCATGGCAAAATCCTCCTTAGGTTGAAAAAGTGTAAAACGTTTTGAACTTTTTACATTATCTCAACTTTTGGCAGGCTGTGCCATTTGCGAGTTATTTACCTTATACAACAAAAAATATTGCAAAAGCTTGAAACTATAGAATTTAAAGGAGCTGTGAAAAAATCAACTTCACGAATTCCGGTTTGAGTTAATAACTATAAGTGAACACGTTCGCGATTTTGCATAAAAAGAAAGAAACCTTAATCCGTTTATGTTTCTCTACGTTTTTTTCATATAGACAGCAAACTAAAATACCATCATCAATTCTTTGCAACTTCCTACCGTTCTGAATTCATACTTTTCTTCCTGTTTGAAACCGAAACCATAAGTCACACCAATAAAATCAACTTTAGCCTGCTTGGCACCAAGGAAGTCATTTGGGCTATCTCCTACAAGGATTGTTTCTTTTTCTTTACACTCACATAAATCACAACACTTCAATATTAATTCAGATTTACTAAATCCATCATTTGCATCCATGCCACAGACTTCATCAAAATAATCATTAATCCCCATCTCATCTAGCATAATTTTAGCAAACTTCTCTGCTTTTAAAGTGGCAACTCCTACTTTATATCCTTCGTGCTTCAATTTTTTAACAACATCCTCAAAGCCTGAATAAAGAGTGGCTTTATGTATTCCGATTTCAGCATATCGTTCCCTATATATTCTTACAGCTGTTCTTGCATCTAAATCAGTGAATCCAAATTTTTCAATATATGTTTTTACCAGATTGGCACCAATAACTCCTCGTAATTCTTCTTCGGAAGGTATTTCCCTTCCCATTGTCTTTAGTGCAAATCGATGCGAATCTAAAATTCCCTCTGATGTATCAGCAATAGTACCATCAAAATCAAATATTACCAATTTCATATTTTGTTGGGGTAAGTATTTCATATTCTGCTCCATTCAATGCTAGTTTTAATTGCTTAGAAATATCTTCGTTTTTTTTCTTTATTGTATTAAAATCAAGTGGTTTCTTGAAGGTCGCTACCGCATAATTTGAAGAAAAATCAATATCAAAACCATCAAATCCAGCAAGATATATTTTCTTTGTCCCTACGCTTTTCAATATTCTTATAAGCATTGCTCCTGCATTATCAGAAGCATCACCTTCTCCAAGAAAAGATGAATAATTAAAGAACAAAGCATTATCTATATCATCTTTCAAATTAGATGTAGCAATCACAAAACCGACAGAATCTAAGTCCAATGTATCCAATCGCTTCTCATTAGAGACAAACAATATATCCACCTTATAGATATCTGGAATAAAATTTGTAGAAATAACTATCTTTCCACTTGCAACCACTTTTATCCTATCTTCATATTTAACTATAGACGAACCCGGGCCAAGAACAACAACGTCTTTATTCGCAACCATTTCTGCAAGTTTAGTATATGCAGTGCTATCATCTACATCACAATTTTGCATCATTAAGTACAAGGATTCAATTAAGTCAACACTATACTCACTTCTATCCTCTACTGGTATAAGGCTGAGTAACTTTTCAATTTTTTCGATACTCATTGTCTCCTTTTTCATTAAATATGTAGCATAATTAGGATGACACTTAGCAGTTGCTGATAAGAAATATGGCAAGTCATATCCCCATCTTTGTTCTGCGTAAATAGGCATTAAATATTTGTCGACAATTTTAAGTACTGGAATAAGAGAATACCTCTGTTCTATATTATTGTTAATATAATCTATAAAAAGTTCTGTGTTTAAGTTTCCAACGCCTCTTCCCATCCCGTAGCATGAAGTATCCACTATGATAGTTCTATTACGATTTAATCTAATCATCTCTTGTGCATTAGCAAATGACATTTGTAAATTATTGTGTGAATGAAAGCCTAAACAAATATCCTGTGAAAGATTATTATCAATCAGATAGAAGAACTTACGCATATCATGTCTATACATCATTCCTAATGTGTCAACTAAATAAAATGCATAAGGTTTTATCTCATTTACATCTTTCAAAAGATTAAGAATAGATTGATCATCATAAGTTGCCGTGCCTACAGGTTGAATACAAACTTTATATCCTTTTTCCATCAATTCCTTTACAACTCTTTTGGTTTCCTCCCATTCATATCTGCGAAACGTAATGCGTATAATATCCACTGAAGTTCCATCATATGTTGCTATTTGTTTCTCCACATGATTATGGTATTCTATCATAACAGCATAAAGAGTTTCTGGCTTCTTAGGTGTGATATATTCCCTAATGTCTTCAACTGATGTAAATATAGATGAATCTTTATCACATTCAACATTTCTTATGAATCCCGTCTCTATAATATCAATATTAGCACATACCAAGTTATCAATTATCTCTTTTATATTATCGCAACCAAATTTCCAATCATTAATATATCCACCATCTCTCAGCGTACAATCCAGTACTTTTATACTACTCATTCTGTCACCTCTTTTATTCTTTTAATTTTAAGTAATTGTGAAACTATAATCTGCAAATGAACAGTTGTGCAATTTTACTAGTACACTTTCATACCTTTTTAGGTAGTCGGTGTTTGGCGGCTGTATTTTAGCCGCTTATGCACCGCTACTTGTTAAAATTAGTGAGAACGCGTCTGGAAGTGAAGTAATAAAATCAAACAATGTCTGTTATTAATTTACTGAGTTTCGCAATTACCTATCCTTCAATTTATCTTTACTCATTGAAGCCTCACCTAGTTTCCGGACAGTCATCTCTCTGAATTTTTGAGGGTAAATTCACCTTTTTGAATTTTATCAGACATAATGTTCCTAACCTTTTCCAAATCCTTATAAGTATCTACAGAAATTGATTCCGACTCAACATAATTAAAATGAAGATCAATTCCATTTGCCAAAAAACGCAAATGGTCTATATCCTCTACCCTTTCAAGATCATTCATCGATGTGGTAACAAAGAAATCTAATGCTTGCTTATTAAAACACTCTACTCCTACATACTTCTTATACTTAAAAAGCAGAGTTCCTCTTGGATAAGGCACTGGAGTTCTAGACATATATAAACATTTCCCAGTCATATCGGAAACAACTAATTTAATCTTTGCAAAATCAATGGTTTCTGCCGGATCAGTTAAATTTCTCATTGCACCGCCAAAAAACGGCTCCTCGTGTATCACTTTTGGAATTACTGGAAGAATACATTCTTTAGAAATAAGCGGTTCATCTCCATTTATGCACATATAATAATCAGCTTCAACAATAGTTGAAATCTCATGAATCCTCGAAATATGATTAGGATGATCATTTCTAGTCATTATATATTTCATTCCATGTTCTTCACAAATTGCCTTAATTCTTACATCATCAATTGCACAAATTACTTCATCAAAAACCTTAAGTTCGCTTACCTGCTGATATACCCACCAAAGCATAGGCTTTCCACATATATCCTTAAGCGGCTTTCCTGGTAGTCTTGTTGATGAATACCTCGCTGGTATTACTGCAATTATTTTCATTTTCTAATCCTCCAACAAATAATATACTCAAATTTTCCATACTATATATGTCACACATCGAATTATAGTTCCCACCTACTGCAACTTTATCGCAGATTAAATCCAACATTACCTTATATTGTCTATCTTAACGTGCTGTTTTTTACGGCACGTTTTAATCTGTCTTCTTGACCATTCCCATTTTTCCCATATAGTCTTTTCGCAACCAATAAGAAAAGAGAAAGAACAGCCCTGACCAAAGTTTGTTCTTTCTCTTCACCAATCAGGTGCCGCAAAAGCAGGTCTTCTACAGGGTCATACACTAATAAATGGTTGCCTGTCGTATAAGCAATCACTTCGCATTGTTATGCAACTCTTATAATAAGAAAAAACTCACTTTTTTGCAAGATAATTCGTATAAAAACTTCATCAAAATCTATTTTTGATTCCTACATGGATAAATTCAGCACCACCTTGAGACCTGTCACATTTGTGGAAGCACTGGCAACTGTCACATCCACAACAACTACAACCGCTCCATCATCGACTTCTAGGCCGGTAAATGCTTAAATCCGACCTATGTATAATGCAGTTTTTCTTCCGTTTATCATCATCCCTTGTTCCAGCTACAGCCTACTCTTTATTGTACGTCTTCTTGGGCAATTCTTTGCAGAGCATTTTTCCGTTGAGCAGCTCTGTGAAAGATATGAAATTTCACAGAATCAGTTCTATAAGTGGCTTGCCCTATGGAAATTCCATAAACAGGAATGACCGGGGCTCCTGAGCACTCAGTATATCTCTAATTTTTCTTTTCTGAAATGTATTGTCATGATGGATTCCGCCTCTTCCTCCTCCATGGGATTTGTACTGTGTTTTGCGTATTCCTTCATCCAGTCCCACGAAAATCTGATTCCCGCCGGTCTGAAAAACACGCAACACCACCAAAAAGGTGTTTTCTTCGAATATCTCCATATTCTGACCATATGTCCATGGAATTGCAGGTAAACTCTTCTCCACTTATGATAAAGAAAATTATAAGAAAGAGGTCTTTTCCATTAGCAAAGCTACCGAAACTCTCAAACATTATTCCGAAGTGGCACAGTTTCACTTCTCTCTCATAGCTCCTATCATCCAGGGGCTTTATCCTGATGCCTCGGCAACAGCTTACTACAAACGTGTCACCTCATCTCCACTGACCCTTCTCCAAACGGATTCACTGTAGCCTACAGTTACAAAACACTGAAAAAAGCAAATCCCAGTACAGCCTCGGCGAACCGGATACCCTCATACCCGGTGTAAGGTCTGACAAAGGCATTTCCCGAGCTTTAAACGATGAAGTCATAACTGAAATCTAACCTTCAAAGGGCGAGCATCCACGCATAAATGCCTCTCAGATTTATGAGCATCTCGTGAAGGAATCTTTTCTACCTGCAACCATCAGTGTGGATTCCGTACAGCGTTTCATCCACCACAACAATCTCAAATATGCCAGAGACCCGAATCTCCGCGGTCGCAGAACTTATGAAAAAGATAATTTCGGTAAAATCTGACAGGCGAATACCTGTTATCTCTCATACATCACAGAAGATGGCCATACCAGGCACATCTACTGCATCATGATTATTGACGAACATTCACGACTTCTGTCGAAGACGAACTGTATTACTATCATAATTATCACCTGTGATGGCAGTAAATTTACTATCGCAAAAAATCCAAATGACCCGGAAACATTTTATGAACCAAACAGGAAATCCTCTCTTGGATTTAATATGCTTCATACAATTTCTCTTCTTGATATACCAAGCAAATGCTATCTTGATGTGGTCATTCAGCCCGGAAGCAAAAAGAATGAATTTCAAGCAATCTGTGACATTATTGACAGATACTAAGTTCCTATCTTTGTTGTCGACTGCGGATTTGCATTCTATAACGTATTTGCACATGCACTGAAAAAACCTTACTTTGCCATCAAAGAAAAAACCTTAATATCAAACGGCTTCCCGGTGAATCCATACTGCCGGATTTTACTGATACAAACACTGAAGTGATACTTTCCAGAACGCAGTCAAAGAAAAAACTCATATATCCACACAAATCCGAGTATTACAGCTATATTTGCTCAAATGTCACCCTTGACTACATTACTCAGGAGAATTCCGAGTATACCATGAAACTCCGCAACGTAAGATTTGCTTTTGGTAATATCAGCTTTGAAAATAACATTACAAACCTTCCACAGGATAAGTTTACGTCTGAGAAAATCAAAAATATCTACTTGTGCCGGTAGTCGATAGAAACCTCTTTTCATAATCCCAAATATTCCATTAGTATTACAAACTTCATTCCAAAAAAACATCTCATATTTCAAAACAAATATGGGCACGAATGATACTTATTAAATCCAGTTGCATCATAACGATGCATTGCGTCACTGACAAACACGAGAGAAAACATTTACATTAGGTCAATTTATCAAATTCAATAAAGATGTGTCATGATTTACTGCAAATGAAAAATAGTTCTCCCAATATAGAGGGTCTAATAAACAAATACTCTTGGTCTATCAGCACCAGTAGGAATTATGCACGCCAGCATAATTCCTACTTCCTACGAGTTTTGCTTCCCGCTTCCGTTAGCTTCTTGCACTGATAGTATACACCTTTTAACAACAGATGAACATCTGTCTTTTTGTGCTGTCTTTATTTATTTTATGATATGTATTAAACACTCATTATTGATATAAGACTTCCCCTAATATATTTATGCTACTTTTTATTTCAAATGTTATGCCATAACTGAATGACATAATATCAGGGTCAAAAGGTCATAAATTCGATGCATGCAAGAGAATTTATGCCTTTATGCCCCCACCAAAAATATGAATAAGAAGCCATTTTCGCTGAAAAATGAGCGGATTATGAATGTTTTGAGGATTGTGAAAGCATGTAATGCGGAATAATCTGGTATCATCTGGGTTAAAATACCTTTTGACCTCAACATCATGACATTGGTTCTGAACAGTTACAATTAATTTGCTCTAATAGATTTATTATATTATTGAATTCTTCTAAATTCTTAGGAATAAAAATTTTTGTTTTGTCTTCATACATGTTTGTTATCATTTTAGCTATTTGAAAAAATTCCTCATTTTTTTCAAAAAACAGTAAGTATGTGAATATAATATATGGCTCCTTATTAGAAATCATTTTAGGTGTTATTTGTGCAGTAGAACCAGCACCTATTAACACATTATTTGGACTTATATTCCTCATAGTTTCCAGTTCCCACATATTTTTTACTGTATCGCAAGCAATCTTATTACTATCTATATTAATATTTTCTTTTCTTGGATGCTTTCGAACAATTCCCTTTTCTCTCAGTACTAAATTTTCATCATATAATATATTTAATTCTTTACCATTAAATCCTTTTTTCTCAGATAGGACTTGATCCAGCAATATATATCTATAATTTTTCAACTTAGAATCGATGCCAAATCCAAATATTTCATTTGCATATTTAATTAAACAATTTTCGTTGTTTATCAATGGCAACTGCTCAATCGTCTCAATTTTCGAGTTACAAGCTTCTTTACAATTAACATATATTTTGTTTATCTTGTATGAAAAAACACCGATTTTCAACAGCCGACCAACAACACGATACAAAATCCCTATATTATCTTGAAAACAATTTCCCACATATGATATTGCCCCATCATCAAATGCTATAATCTCACATCTATTGATTTTATGTATACATATCCCCAGCTCATTTCCGTCTCCAACAAATAAAGTTTTATACTTATACTTCAAAAAGTTTGTATCCGAAAATTCATATCGATTTAATAATTTACTAGTATTACACAAATCAAAAAAGGTTCTAAATTTATTTGCTTTTACTGTCTTTGGCTTACATACAATAATATTGTCAAACAGCTTTGATTTTATCAAATTTGCAATAGTATTTTTTGAGTTTGAAAAACAGTCTATGACAAATAAATCAACATGGCTTATATCTTCAACCTTATTTACCAACATGTTTATTGCAGTTAATATTTGATATGGTGTATTACATACCATAGCAACTTTACCATCCATTAGTTTTTCCTTTCTTGTTAAAATAACATATTCCACATACAGTCAAAACCATTGCAACAATTACGACTCTTATTATTAAAAAGCTCTTGCATATAATTGTAATTGCACTACATGCAGCCAGCCCTATTATACATTCAATCACAATCGTTATACTCAATATATCATTATTATCAATTTTTTTTGATCTTATATAATGAAGTACAAATAATCCAAATCTTGAAACACACGTAACATATGCACCTGCTAAATATCCAAACAATTTAATAAAAAGAATATCAAACACTATATTGAATATCATAATTGAAACAGTGTAAATCCATATTGCCTGATTCTTTTTATAATACATTTCTAAATTTAATGGAATTAAATATATAAGTTCAGCAAAAGAAGCTATTGTTAACGGTATAAGAACATATACCGCATCCCAATAATCTCGATTAGAGATTATCATAACAATCTCTGGTACAGCTAATATAAATAAACATAAAATTAGTGCAAAGCCTATTATAATTTTATTATTTTTATCTATTAATTCAGAATATTTTTTTTCTGATAACCCTTGAAAAAAGAAAGGAGACCAACTATTTTCTATAGAACTTAATAATGTATTAGGAATTACAACTATATTAGATGCTACTGTATAAATTCCAACCGCTGAATATGATGCTAACTGGCTTATTATTATTTTATCTGACTGTACCAATACCTGTGTGGCAATTGCATGTACTAAAAGAGGAATTCCAATAATTATTCCTTTTTTTATATACTCTATACATGGTAATTTTAAATCTGCAAAAAATAATAAATAAATACAGCTTACAACACTTGAAACAATTCCTCCATATACCCTTGCCCAGTATGTATCGTGTTCCTTAAAAACTGTATAACATAAAAACAAGGAAATTGAAATATTTATAACAGTATTAAGCAAGCTATAACCCATATATATTTTATAGCGACCTTCTAAAATAAGTTTACTGCTTATGATAGATGCAATTGCCAAGAAACCTGCTGTTATGAACGTAGCTCGCCACAAACTAATTGACATATCAGCAACAGACTGTGTAAACATAGAACATATCTGAGCTACTGAAAGCATTATTACCATTCCAATGATGGGAATCATGACCACAGAACCAACATACCTTTCGTAGTCAATTTCAGTATCATACTTTACCATTTTTATTGTATGTGCTGTTCCCAGTAAAATAATAATCTCAAATATACCCAGATAAGATTGAAAAACGCCAAAAACGCCAAAATCAGCCGTACTAATTAATGATGTAAATAATTTTAAAGTTAAAAAATTAATAGATTTAATAAGTACTGTACCTATTGTATACCAGGAGAGTGCTTTTGCAAGATTATATTTATTATTGCTCATGTTTTTTGTATTCTTTTAAGGACATCAAGCCTTTATCCTTTTCACTTATTATAAGATTCCCAATACCACCAATCTCGTTAAATGGCCATTCTACGGCAATATCCGGATCATTGTACATTATTCCGCTGTCACCCTCACCATAGAATACCTCACCACACTTATAACTTACAATTGACTCTTCCAATACAAGATATCCATGTCCAAAATACTCTGGCACATATAGTTCTCTTCTATTGTCCTCACTCAATTCATAACCTATCCATTTTCCAAATGTTTCTGAATCTTTTCGCAAATCAACTATTACATCATATACTCTGCCCTTAACACACCGTACAAGCTTCGCTTGCTGATGTCCTAATTGAAAATGTATTGCTCTGATAACTCCCTTATGTGAAATTGTATAGAATACTTCCTTAAGCTCGTGTTCTATCCCATTCTTTCTGAATTCATTAATATTATAATCTTTTATAAACCCGCCTCTTTCATCAGTTGCATAAAAAGGCTGTATTACATATGCTCCTTTTAACTCAGTTTCTTGAAAGTTGAATTTTTCTATCATCTTTATTCCCTTTTCCCTTTTTACCTATATATTTAATAACATATGAAATCAAAAGCGTAACACCAAATGAAACAATTGCACAGGCCCGTGTCTCATCACATCCTATAGCTACTAAAATCTTAAATGTTAACTGTATTACAATAGTATGAATTAAAAATCCATAATTTGATAAATCACCTATTATGACAAACACTTTTCCCTGCTTACCATCATATAACGAAAATGCATATATCATTGGTATTGCTAATAAAGAAAACCTTGCCGTGGAAGAATCTAAAAAGTTATCAATAGCTTGCATCTTACTTACATTATAGAAATGTGATATGCAAAAAAAGAATAAAAGCGTAACTGTCAATACGCATATTATTATATTCTTATTTTCTTTTATCTTTCTTGTGGAATACAAGTACCCTAAATTACATCCAATCAAAAACTCAAAAATTCGATAGTATGGTGAAGTATACACTCCCCATTCATACCAACTTACACTATTTCTGTATAAACAAAACAAATATAGAAATTGCAGTAATATAAGTAATGCAATCGAAAAAAAAGCATCCCTTCTATTTCTATATCTTTTAATAACCGCATTAATATATGGAAATATAATATACAGCAAAAAAACACATGATAAATACCAAGCTACATTATTATATGAATTACTGATTTGTGATGGAAACCAACATTGAACCAAAAAAATATTAATTAAAACATTTTTCACAAACATATAATCAAACACAATATTCTTTTGGTATATTCCCAAAGCAATAAAATAAAATGTAGTTACAATATATACTAAGTATAATTTTTTTATCCTGTCAATTCCAAATTTAAGGCATTTACCAATATTAAGACTCAGATCCTCATTACAATGACGATATACCAAAAGAAATCCTGATAGCTCAATAAAGAGTGTTACCCCCCCCACCTGCATTATTGGCTAACACTCCGGCATGTCCAAAAAAGATTAATAAAAATGCAATTCCTCGTAAAGTTTGAAGGGATGAAATGTACTTATTCATACAGCTCTCCTTAATTATTATTGCAGAATTCCTTAATTACATTTGCCACCTCCTTAACATCATTATCACTAAGTTCGTAATGCATTGGAAGGCAAAGTATCTCCTCAAATATCTGGTCTGTTATTGGAAGATTATCTGTATCCTTATGGAACAGACTGAAATGATGACATGGTATATAACTGATTCCTGATTCGATATCGTGCTCCATCAAGAAATCCTTAAGCTGATTTCTATTACCATCCTTAACTCTAATTACATACATAAATGGAGTTATTGTATCATATCCTTCAGGCATTCTCTCTATACCCTTTACATCACGAAGCTCATTGTCATAGAGATGGCAGAGTTCTCTTCTTCTTGCAATAAATTTATCAACCTTTTTAATCTGTGCAAGACCAATGGCAGCATTAATATTGCTCATATGATATCTATATCCCAGTGTAGGAACATCATATATCCATGAACGTTTCTTCCAATCCTTTACATGCATAGTCTTACGGTCAATACCAAGTAATCTCTTCTTTCGAGATAAATCATCAAAATCAGGATCGTTAGTTACAATTGCTCCGCCCTCTCCGCATGTCATAACCTTGATGGAATCGAAACTAAAGCATGTTATATCACCAAATGAACCTATCTTCTTACCCTTATAATATGTCCCAAACGCATGTGCCGCATCCTCAATTATACGTATTCCTGTCTCTTCCTTAATCTTTAAGAATGCATCCATATCACATGGTCTTCCAGCATAATGTACCGGAATAATAGCCTTGGTTTTTTTAGTAATCTTCTTCTTTACATCCTCTACGTCCAGCAGAAATGTATCTGGATGAACCTCGCAGAAAACAGGAGTTGCCCCACACATCTCAACTGCCTGAGCTGTTGCAACAAATGTAAATGAAGGCATAAGAATCTCATCACCTTCCTTAACACCTATTGTATCAAGTGCCAGGTGTAATGCATTGGTACCTGTATTGGTTGTTATGACAAAACGATCTGTATTAAGATACTTTGCCATCTCCTGTTCAAACTCATTTGTCTTATATGCAAGTCCGAAGTATCCATAGTCAAATGCCTCTTTGACCTCTGCCAGTTCCTCAGCTCCACAACATCCTCTTGATGATTTAATCATTTTATTTTTCCTCCTGATTATTAAATATATTCTGTAACACATCACCATATAATTTGCGATGTGCATTTAGCAAGTCAGATGGTACATTAGCAAACCATTTCATATATCCTGCTTCATGCTCCTGACGTCCATTATTATCAATCACATACCCCTTAGGCAGCTTGGCAGCAAATAATAATGAAATATTATGTGACCTTTCAAGCTGATTAGACAACCACGGTCTGTCTTCATCCGCAAAAGACTCTCTGACAGTAATCGGTGTCTTATCATACATGACTTTAGAACCTATTTCATCAAGTGCCGTCTTTTGTACCCGCTCCTCAATGGTTTCCTTTATCCGTATGCAACCGCCTGGTATATGCCAGCCCTTACCAAAATAGATATCATCTCTCCATGTCAGCAGGACTTCTCCATTATCATTAGTTATTAAAAGATCAATATTAGCAACAGGCATCATTGTAGTGGCAAAAAGAAATAGCGGCTCAGGAAGTCCTTTTCTAAAGTCCAGGTTATTTTCCCTTGCATATTCATGTATTTCACTAATTGCCCTTTCAAGTTTATCCATAACTAGCACTCCATAAATTCTTTGATTTGCTTGTCCATGCACATACGAACATCTCCATTGTTGCACCAACATTTACTCCACTCTACGACTTTATCTATTGCTTTGTCAAGATTCCAGTGAGGTTTCCATCCAAATGTAGCCTTCAACTTTGAACAATCCAGCTTCAGAAAATTAGCTTCGTGCGGTCCGCCATCATACTTATTTATCCATTTTACCCCATCCCCCCAATGATTAACAAACAAATCAACAAGTGCACCTGTCTGGAAGCAATCCTGATCATCCGGTCCAACATTATAATAACCAGCAAATTTATTATCTTTATATTGCATTGCCGCTATCATCATGTATGCATACAACGGCTCTAATACATGCTGGTATGGTCTGGTAGAGAACGGATTTCTCACGACAATATCCTCATGCTTAATTGAAGCTCTTATACAGTCTGGTATTATACGGTCATTAGCAAAATCTCCACCGCCAATTACATTTCCTGCCCTGGCAGTAGATATGGCAACTTTTCCATCTGCAAAAAAACTATTCTTGTAAGAATGAGTTACAAGTTCTGAACAGGATTTAGAATTAGAATATGGATCAAATCCATCCAGCTCCTCATTTTCACGATATCCCCATTCCCATTCCTTGTTAAGGTATACCTTGTCTGTTGTTACATTCAAAAACGATTTGACACATTCACTGTTTCGTACACACTCAAGTATATTTACAGTTCCCATTACATTGGTGTCATATGTATATGCAGGATCTTTATAGCTATCCCTTACAATCGGCTGTGCAGCAAGATGGAATACTATCTCAGGCTGTGCCTCATCAAATGCCGCCTTCAGGCTATTATAATCTCTTATATCTCCGAATACAGAATTTACGTCTTTTTTTATCTCAGCTATATCATACAATGAGTATTCCTTTTTTGTTCCTCTTGAATATCCTGTTACTTCTGCACCTGCGTTGGCAAGAATCTTGCACAGCCAAGCCCCTTTGAAGCCGGTATGTCCGGTTACGAATACTTTCTTACCCTTATAAAACGATATATCAAAATCCATTTTATTTATCCCACACTTTCCATGGTGCCTTGCCTGTGTCCCATAATTTTTCAATCTGCTGCTTTTCACGTAAAGTATCCATGCACTGCCAGTAACCATCATGCACATAACCAACAAGCTGTTTTTCCTTAACAAGCCTGTTCATAGGTTCCTTCTCAAATGAAGTGTCATCTCCATCAATATAATCAAATATCTTAGGTTCAAATACCATAAAGCCGATATTGATTAAATCCCCATCCATATCGGACTTTTCTCTGAAAGCATCAATCATTCCATCCTGTCCAACTTCAACAACACCTTTATTCTGTCCAAAATTATACATAGACATTGTTCCAATCTTACCATGCTTCCTGTGATAATCAAGGACATCCGCTATATTGATATCTCCGACGGCATCACCATAAGTGAGCATAAATGTCTCATTTCCTACATATTCCTTGACTCTCTTTACTCGTCCCCCTGTTTCTGTAGATAATCCTGTATCTACTATTGTTACTTTCCAAGGCTCTGTGTGTTTGTTATGTACAATTACTTCTCTATTTCCACTTGTATAATCGAATGTGATATCTGAAGTATGAAGAAAATAATCAGCAAACCATTCCTTTATCACATGTTGCTTATACCCTGCACAGATTACAAACTCATTAAATCCATAATGAGAATATATCTTCATTATGTGCCATAATATCGGCATTCCTCCAATCTCTATCATTGGCTTCGGCTTCAATATCGATTCTTCTGATATTCTGGTTCCGAATCCCCCGGCTAAAATTACAACCTTCATCTTCTATTTCCTCCCTTTAGTTTGTAATTTATAGTAAATTATCCTCAAAAATAAATACACTTTTTCCAATAATTTTGCCCACACACTGGCATTATAATGAATACATGTAGAGATGACTCTATAATTAATGTGCTTGTTAATTATCTCATAATCAATAGATTCCTTATCAATTCGTTTGCTCAAATAATTTTTTAGAAATTTTCTGATTTTTATACATTCGTATATTGACTTTTTCTTTTTTCTTTCTAATGCAATCTCCTCAAGCATATCCTTCTTGCCATTTGATGCCTGACATATTTTTTCCCTCACGCTAAAACACTCCTCATACATTAAATCCGCATACTTGGAGCTATCATTCTGACTTCCTTTTCTATAATATAATAGAACTTCCGGCAAATTTAATCCTTTTGAGTAAGTAGTTATTTTACGCCACATGTCATAATCTTCAGCCATATGAATGTCATAATCATATGTAATATTATTTTCTCTTAACACATTTGTCCTATACATTGCTGCGGGATGATACATTGCACATGCAATATCTTGCATCGTCATAAAACCAATGTCTGTGGAAGGCATTTTCATTAAAACTGTCAATTTATCTTCATCATCAATGTATCTCACCCATGAGCCAACAAGACCATACTCCGGATTGTTCTCCAAAAATTCAACCTGTTTGCTTATTCTATCCCTCAATGCTATATCATCTGAGTCGATACGAGCAATGTATTTGCCTCTTGCCAATTCCAACCCTCTGTTAAGCGAATATGTTTGCCCCATATTCTTGTCATTAATCACTAATCTAATTCTCTTGTCATCAAAACTATTTATCACATCACACGTTCTATCAGTTGATGCGTTATCGACAATTAAAAATTCAAAATTCTCATATGTTTGTTCCAAAATGCTACGTATTGTATTCGAAACATTTTCCCTATTGTACACGGTCATTAAAACTGTCACCAATGGACTTTCCATAGATTATTCCCCCTATAATTTGTTTTCGAGGTTTTCAATATAATGCGTATCAAAGCAAATATAATACATATACAATACCAATGTTACCGCTGTTGAATTGTATAGAAATGGATCAACCGCTCCTAAGATTAGGTACATTATATACCCCATAGTTATGCATACGATTTTCTTCGATTTAATTTTATTTTTAGCAACATATACTATTGGAAGTGCATACATACCCATCATTGCCATAAACGGAATAATTCCAACCTGACGTAGAAGGTTAAAATAAGATAATTCAATATCCCTTACCATAGCATTAACACCAATAGAATAAAACTCTGATTCGTAACCACTTCCTATAATAAATCGAACTATATCAGATTTCCAATACTTAATTAAACTATTCAAATGTCCGCTCCTGACGGCATCATCAAAGCTTTTTTTCTCAAAAATTGCTAATATATATCTGTATAACCCTGCACCAAATAGTCCTACTATAATTGCTACTAATGATGATAAAATAATACATACTCTTATCTTATTGTTCTTCTGAACTATTATGAAGCAAATATAAAGCAAAGCCAACATCAAAAATACATTCGCCCTTGTCCCTGTAGCAAATAATGCGATACATGTGATAACCAATGAAAAATATTTACGTTTTTCAATACAATATGCCTCATAAATAAACAATAAACATGCTGATTTTATGTAAAACAGACTACCAAATGTCGCATATTTTCCTTCACCATACAACGCATTATTCGTTTTACTGTACCACAAAACCATTGGATTGGTTCCCATACAAAGTACTCCGGAAATATGTAATATGAATACAATAACTTCAATATATGCCAATATCTCTAGCATTATAAAAAACACTTTTTCAAAATTAATATTAAATTTTTTTACAACCAAATATAAGAGCAAAATTACCGCCGGATACCCTAATTTTATGTTATTAATAAAGGATTTCGTTATAATAATGGATAATACAATAGTAAAAGTCGGTACTATAAGTCCGAAAAAAAAGACTAAATAATCTATTTTATTCTTTAATGGTGTACTCCAAAAATTAAGCACAAGCAATAGAAAAAGGCTAATTATTTTTATATTAAATGTATCATTTGGAAAGAAAATCACATTAAACAAAAAAATATACACTAATACTACATTCACTCTTCTAACAATTGCATTTTCATTATAACATTTTATTATTTCCTTTATCCTGTTCATTACCAAATTTTCCTTTTTATAATATATATTAGCAAATTTAGCCTATCACCTAATTGTCTGGCAAATGGTAATCTTTTAAAACTTGAGGCATTTCCAGAGTGTCGTTTATACTCCATTAATATTTCAGGCAAAAATACTATTTTGCCTTTTCTTTCTGCAACCAATCCAATCCACTGATCATGCAGGCAGCCTTTCTTAGGAAACGGATTAAGATACTGAACCAGCTCTCGCCTGAATGCCATGAGACATCCATGATATGTATTTCTCATATAGTTCTTCCAAAAGCCGGCTCTCACATTCCTATGCTCAAAAAATGACTCATATAATACATTTTTTTTCTCATCCACAACCCTTGCATCATGTTCCACCAATATGCAATCTGAGGATTCAAACATGGCACAAACATGTTTTACCTTATTAGGATACCAGATGTCATCCTGGTCACACAAAAAGATAATATCTCCTTTACATTTTGAAATAGCATTTGCAAAATTCTCAACTATTCCTTTTTGTGGTCCATCATAAATTTTAACTCTAGAATCTTTAAAAGTTTTTATAATATCTATTGTTTTATCATTTGAATTATCATCGCTAATAATAACCTCATCCTCAGAATTAAGATTATCCAGCACTGTCCTTATTTGGTCATATATATATTTTTCACCATTGTATGTTGCAATTGCTACTGATACCATCTCTATAATCCAATCTGTACTTATTTTAGAAGACTATCTTTTAATCTCCAAAATGCTTTTAAGCTTCTTTTTAAATCTTCAAAATCCGTCAGTCCCCTAACAATTCTATGTCCTATATACCATGGACGTAAATAATATTTTTTTCTGGCATATGCACAAAAATCAACCAGCTCCTTTGAACTCAATTCTGGAGTATTAATTATACAATTTAATGTGCCATCCTCTTGACAATATTCATCATATTTACCATTAATATACCCATTTGATTTTGCCCATTCATATGCCTCCGTACCTGGATATGGTATAAGAGGAAAAAACTGTGCTGTATCTGTTTTAAACCTTAATGCTGCTTGTAATGTGTCACACATTGTTTCATGTGTCTCACCATTATTTCCAACCATATAGCATGCGTGAACCATTAAACCTGCCTTTTTTGCATTCGCCATATAATCTTCAATTTGCTTTACCGTAGTACCCTTTTTTATGTTTTTTAATATCTGCTGATTAACACTTTCAACCCCAGGTATTATCAAATGACATCCTGCTTTCTTCATTAATTTCATTGTATCGTAATCAAGATTAACTCTCGCATTACACAACCATTTAATTTTTATTTTCTTATCAATAAGTTTTTGGCAAATTTCTACAGTACGTTGTTTATTTACAGTAAAAGTATCATCTTCTATAACTATTTCTTTGACTTCTGGCATATTACTAACAATATATTCAAACTCTGCTACAACATTGTCAACACTTCTTAATCGATACATGTGTCCATGCATTGTTTGTGGATATACGCAGAAATTACATCTTGCCGGACATCCTCTACCTGTAAATATTTGTATTGATGGAAATGCTGCAGCCGCAAATACATAATCTTTCACATCCAAATATTCCTTTACAAATTTTGAAATAAAAGGAATTTCATCAAGATTAGTTATATATTCTGCATCCGGGTTATTGATAACTTCTCCATTGTCAGCCCTGTATGATAACCCATTGACGTCAGAAAATGGCTTTCCATCCCTAATCGCAATTGCAAGATCTCTCACAATATAATCATATTCTTTTCTTGCAATACAATCAACCATTTGACTAATTGCCATCGTCTCCTCGACCGTTGCGGAAGGATGCGTACCAACTAATACAACGTATGAATCAGGATATTTATTTTTTAATTTTTCCGCAAATGCGACATCACTATAGATTGATGGTGTGCTGGTATCCAATACAAACAACCTACTATCTGCAATTCTAGAATCTATTAACCTTAAAGTTTCATCTGCATCCGTCCTTTTGGCACAAGCATCATAAAACTCAATATCAAAACCTTCTTTTTTTACAACAGACGCAGCATAAATTAACCATAAAGGATAATAAAGTACACCACTGTGTCCTACAGAAGGACTTCTTGATTCTCTTGAAAACTTTCCATATTCAGTCTTAAATGGTGGATTAATAAATGTTACTTTCATAAATATACCTCATCATATTTTGTAGTATTTTTTATTGTCCTTCTCCAAGGACTTTATAAAACAATGTATTAACATGCTTTTGGTGACTTTATTTCTTTCTTATTTTCATTCTCTTAGAGACACTGTGTAAAGTATATCGCATCGTTAGTAAAAAAGAAATCACTTTATTGTAACCGACAGCATTATATGTATTAAAAGCCATCATTGCCGACTTAAGTCTATTACTTGATTTTGAATTTTTCTGCACCCTATATATCAACAGTGGTTCATTAATTCCATATGCAAATTTTTCATTTTTTAAAATTGTTAACCAAATATAATAATCTTCATGCATCCTATCATTTGGCATCTTCATATTTTTCATTACAGATGATTTCACCATTGCTGAAGAACAAGATACTAAATTTTTACGCAACAACGTCTTGTAAGACGTTTTTTCTTGTGCAGGCATAATATAGTGAAACCTTTTCCCTTCACTATTTATAAACGCTGATGCTGTATAACTCAAAACTGCATTTTTTTTCTGCATAAGTGCAACCTGCTTGCATATTTTGTCTTTTTGCCATATGTCATCACTGTCTAAAAAAGCTATATATTTTCCTCTCGCATATTCAATTCCTCTATTCCTGCTATAAGAAACACCTGAATTAATATCGTTATTTAGAACATGTATCCTGCTATCTTTTTTTTCATAACTCTCTAAAATTTCACCTGTTAAATCTGTCGATTTATCATTTATAACAATTAATTCTAGATTTTTATAAGTTTGTGATATAACAGAATCTATTGCTTTGTTTATAGTCTTTTCAGCATTGTATGCCGGCATTATTACACTTACCAAACATTCATTTACATCATTCTTTGTCATTATTTTCACCCATTTATATTAATCACATAAATTTTATAACACAGCCTCTTCGCTAATTTTAAATGTATCTTTATTTTCTCTAATCTCTATCCAATCATCTGGAACATTAAGTTCCTTACTATAAACTAATGTCCCAAACACCTTTTTGCATACACCTATTCTTTTTGATGTAAATCCTACAATAGGATTTAATATATTCAACTTTTTCAGCTTTTTGCCGTTGTCTTCTGCAATAGCCTTTACCATATCATAAGTCTTCACATAATCTGCATTCTGTGGAAGGTATATTCCAGACTTTTCATTATATATTATTCCAATTATTGCAGATGATAAATTATCGATATATATCATACTTCTTTTGTTATCGTAATCAGGGAAAACACCTACCTTGAGTGCAAACTTTCTCAGCGTCTGGTAATTACCCTTGCAGCCATTTCCGTATACCATAGGTGGTCTGACAATTGATACAATAAAACTTTCATCATTAAGCTGCCATAATAACTTTTCTGCTTCTGCTTTTGATTTGCCATAAGCATTTATAGGATTAATTGCTGTATTTTCATTGATTACACCCACATTAAGTCCATACACACTCATAGAGCTTAAATATATGAACTGCTTTACGCCCTCTTTTTTTGCCTTGTTTGCAATTTTAAAGGCTAAGTCCCTGTTAACTTCATAATATAAATGCCTGTTCTCATCGGTCTCTTTTACATGTGCAATACCTGCTACATCATATACTACATCATATTTAGAGAAATCCATATCAATCCACTCATCGGTTCTAGTATCAAATGAATCAACTACAATATTTTCATACTGAGAAACAAATTTTTTAAATTTATCACCTATATATGAATCTGCTCCAGCAATCAGCACTCTTTTTTCTTTACTATAGTCAAGGCTATTGTCACACTCAGCTAATGGAATATTACACTCTGTTACCTGCATCGCTCTGGTTCCACCTTCAACCACACTGTCATCATGTCCCACCTTACTTACAGTTCCAAAGAAACATTTCGCATCAAACAACAGGCTTTCCCTCTGAACATACTCTCCATCGAGCTTTGCCTTAACAGGTATCTCAAGCTCATCACGTCCGTTAATCTGTGCCCAACCTGTAAGACCAGGCTTCACATCATTGGCACCGTACTTGTCCCTCTCTGCTGTAAGGATATCCTGATTCCAAAGTGCTGGTCTTGGTCCTATTACAGACATGTTTCCAATGAATATATCCCATATCTGTGGAAGCTCATCAAGACTGTGAGCTCTGATGAATTTTCCAACCTTGGTTATGTACTGGTCAGGGTTATCAAGCATATGCGTCGGTACGTCATGAGGTGTACACATCTTCATAGAACGGAACTTGTGCAACTTGAAGAACTGCTTGTTCTGACCAATACGCTTCTGTGTAAAAAGAACAGGACCCGGATCTTCAATCTTTATAGCTATTGCAATTATGGCAAAAACTGGTGACAGCACAACAAGTCCTCCAAATGAAAGTATAACATCAAGAATTCTCTTTACATATTTATCGTAGAAACCCGGGTGGAATTCAGAATCACCAACAGCCTCAAGATGTCCCCTCACACCATCCGCATTCTCCTTATCAGACTCATCTTTCACGAATATGACCTTCTTCCCCTCAAATGGGTTCTTGTCATCGCTGTTATCACTATATACTGAGCTGTCCTTTTTCTTATTGGCTAACAGCTTCATTCCTACAAATGCTGTACCAAGCACTCCAGCAGCAACTCCTATCACTTTACCAAGACTTTTTCGTTTTAAAGACATGTCCTTAACCTCTGCTTCCTTCTATATTTATCTAATTTTTAAATTCAGTTAAACTCATGTTTAATATCCACTTACAACGCAGCCTGCATCTATACGAGTATAATCATCAACATGACCGCCTGCTTTTACTATCGCACCTGCATTTATATGAGAACACATCCCCACCTCTGTATCATGGTCAATGACAGCACCGACACTCACTATTGCTCCCCTGTGCAGATGTGCCCCTGTGTTGACTATCGCCCCCGGTTCTATAACCACACCAGACTCTATCTGTGCATATTCGCTCACATACGCTGTTGGATGTATAAGACTAGGTATAATATAACCTATATCTACCAATCTGTCGAGTACCTTTGCCCGGACAGTATTATTTCCTATAGCACAAAAAGCATTATGATAATTTTCTACGAACTTATCCATTTCATCTATTTTACCTATCGAATTTTCGCTGTTATCATCAAGAAACGCAATATTATCATATCCAAGTTCTGTGGCAACCTCCGCAACAACGCGTCCATGCCCACCTGCACCAATTATCAATAATGCTTTCATATTCACAATCTACCTTTATTTTCATGTAATTATATTACTTTGTAATGTAGTAATTCTTAGCAGCTCCATCACTCTCCTAAACCTCACTACATCTTACAACCTTACACTGTTTCCTATAAAATGCAATCCCATATTTCAAAATCTTCCGCATTCCATCAGCCTCAAGCCTTGCGGCATATCGTTTTTTCTCAATCTGCTCTATTGCTTCGTTGCAAGCCTTAGCAAATTCGCCCTCCTGGGCATACTTTACCTCGATAACAATACCTGTTCTTGTCTGAGGTACTTCTATCAGTATATCCGAATACCCCTCACCTGTCTCCACATTGGACATCACAAGCCAGCTTTCCTTGTATCTTAGAAGCCCTAAGAGCATTCCATGATAAAAATTCTCTTTTCTCTCCCTGCGCACCGCTGTGTCACGTATACTTATCGTATTCCATAGATAATCTCCAAGAAGGTGTTCTATAGTCTGTGAATCGCCCTTTGCAAATGCCTCACAGAATGAATTTATTGTAGCACTGTCACTATATGCGTTTTCTGAAAACCACTCCTTTACCTGCATAATAAAGAGATTTCTTATCTCATTATTAGGTATTGCCATATTATATCTTCTTCCATCAGCAACACCTCTCTGCGTGAGATATCCCGTAAGGAACAGTACACTCCACAGATTATCGATTGAAGAATCGAGTTCGTTGTAGGTCAGCTCCTGACGGAGCTCCTTGATGATTGATGAACCTGCTATAAGCTCCTCTATTTCTTTTTTAGTCTGTGGCAGAGCTTTATCAATAAAGCGGCGAACCATCGCATTTCCGCTCGTATTAGACCAGAAGTCCTGCGGCGCCGCCTGGCTGTCAGTACACAATAAATCCGTGTAATTTATCACATCCCATGGACAATATACATCTATATTGCCAAATCGGTATCCATCATACCATCTTTTCATCACATTGTAATGTGCTGTCAGCTTATAATACTCTAATATCTGCTTCACTTCGCTGTCCGTAAATCCGAAATACTCATCAAAACGAACATCTGTAAGCGACATTATCTTCATGTTATTAAGTCCGGTAAATATGCTTTCCTTGGATATCCTAAGGCAGCCTGTGAGCACTGCAAAATACAGGTCTGAATTACTCTTCAGGGCATTCCCGAAAAGATTTCTTATGAGCAGTGTCATCTCATCATAATAGCCGTTTTCAAACGCCTTGTTAAGCGGCACATCATATTCATCAATAAGTATAATGACCTTGCAGCCATAATGCCTTGCCAATAAAGTGGTCAGAGTTCTGATACTGTCTTCAAGGACGCTCCTGCTCATCTGAAATCTTCCTTGCGTACCATCCCCCTGCATCGTGAGCTGGTTATATGCACGTTTATCCTTTTCAGTAAGCTTCTCGCTCTTTTCCAGAAACTGAAAACGCATTGCTTCTCTTCCGATTATCGTCTTGATTGACTCAACAGCCATCTCAAAGCTTGTTCCCTCTGCACCCTTAAGCGTTATGGACACAACAGGAAACCTTCCCATATATTTCTCACATATATCATGCTCGCTGGAAATGTATAAGCCATCGAACAGCGTACTGTCGCATCCGATTTCAAAAAAATTCCTAAGCATGCTCATGTTAAGCGATTTTCCAAAGCGTCTTGGTCTGGTGAACAGGTTAACCTCTCCCCAGCTCCTGCACAGGTCGGCTATCAGCCTCGTCTTATCAACATAGTAGAAGTTCTGTGTTATTACCTTTTCAAAATCATCTATCCCTATAGGCAGCATCTTGCGCACTTCCACAACGTCACTCCTTTTTTACAGCCCATGCTATCGCAAATCCTATATTGTTGTCAATTGCAAAAGACTCGATATCACTTCTTCTTATCCGGGTGATATGTCTTGACAACTCCCGCCACAATCTCCTCGATATTATCTGTGTTGTTATAGCTTACCTCCGCAAGCAGCTCCAGCTGCTTCATGAACTCTTCAATATTAAATGGTATCGGCTTGCCGATGTGGATGAGATCATTCTGTGTCTTCTGCAGTCCCTCCTCAGCCATGAGCTTCTCCTCATAGAGCTTCTCACCCGGCCTGAGTCCTGAATACACTATCTTTATATCGACATCCGGAGTGTAACCTGACAGCTTTATAAGATTTCTTGCAAGCAGATCTATCTTCACTGGCTCACCCATATCAAGCACGAAGATATCTCCACCCTGAGCGTACACACCTGCCTGAAGCACAAGGCTCACAGCCTCAGGTATCGTCATGAAGTATCGTATGATATCAGGATGTGTGACTGTTACAGGTCCGCCTGCCTCTATCTGTTTCTTGAAAAGAGGAATTACCGAGCCGTTGCTTCCAAGCACATTGCCAAAGCGTACGGCAGCGTACTGTGTCACATACTTCTTACCGGGTTCAAGCGGCTGTTCCTTGGCAACAGATACTTCGCTTGCCGCAGCTGTCATCTTGAGCACATTCCTGTACGCCTCGTCATCATCAGTATGAGCATACAGCTTCGGAAGTATATCCGTTCTTCCGTCCCTGCATATCACATTCATGCTCTGTATAACCATCTCACAGAGACGCTTGCTTGCTCCCATGATGTTGGTAGGATTTACAGCCTTATCTGTACTGATGAGAACGAATCTCTCCGTTCCATACTTCATTGCTGCGTACGCAGTCTTATATGTTCCGATTACGTTATTCTTGATAGCCTCGTTAGGGCTGTTCTCCATGAGAGGTACATGCTTATGTGCTGCTGCATGATATACTATCTGAGGTCTGTACTTCTCGAATACTCCCTCTATCCTTCTGCTATCACGCACAGAACCGATAAGCACTACAAGATTAAGCTCCGGACAGTTCTTACGAAGCTCCTGCTCAATATCATATGCGTTATTCTCATATATATCGAAAATGATAAGTTGTTTAGGGTGATGCTTAGCCACCTGTCTGCAGAGCTCACTTCCTATAGAGCCACCGCCACCTGTCACGAGGATAACCTTGCCTTCGATATAGGTACATATCTCATCCATATTGACCTTGATTGGCTCACGTCCAAGGAGGTCAACCACATCCACCTTCTTCATCTTGCTGAGCGATACTTCGCCATTGGTGAGCTGATATATACCAGGAAGCGACTTAATCTCACAGCCTGTCTCCTTACATATATTGAGAATTTCCCTTCTCTGCTCCTTGTCGGCTGTAGGGAGGGCAACCAGAATCTTATCTATTCCGTACTTGTCAACGCTCTCGAATATGCTGTCACGTCCTCCCACAACAGGGATTCCGTCCATATATCTTCCCCACTTGTTAGGGTTGTCATCTATCATGCAGCACACTCTTGTCTGTGACTCGTTCGAGTTCTTGAGTTCTCTTAAGATTACCTGTCCAGCAGCTCCGGCACCGATTATCATCGCATTGTGCTTGATATTGTCCCGAAGCTCTCTTCGCTGGCGCTCCATAGTTATATATCTGTAGGAGAAACGGACAGCCGTGACAAGACAGAACTGGATAATCGGACCAGTTATATAGTATGACATAGGCATTCTTGCAAAAAGCACTGTGATGCCTACCCAGTGAAACAATGTTGTTATCACGCTGGCACCGACCACTCTGTTGAGCTCATTGAAGGAAGCGAATCTCCACAGGCTGCTGTACAAGCGAAGTACATAGAATATTACAATTGTAAACACCGTATATATTGGTGCGAACTTCAGATATGCCATAAAATATTCCTGCGGAATACTCTTGTAACTAAATTCAAATCTCATAAATAAAGCAAAAAAATAAGAAAAATTAATTGCAACAACATCAAATATCATAAGATATATCGCTATGATTTTCCAATGTGCTATTGTTAATTTTTCTCTAAATCCACTCATTTTTCTACCTCTGTTATATATAATATTATTTTTCACAAACTTATTATAGCGTTATAATTATAATCTATGCATTGTCAATAGTCAACACAATCTACTCCCACTCTATATGAAATTCTCCTGTATTATAATACAGTTCATAATACATATCCTTATATTCCCCATTATTTGCAACGTACTGCTCCCAGTATAGCTTTTCTTCTTCCGTCACATCCCTATAATATATCGCACGATATATTGCTTCTATGGCTTCATCCACAGTCATATTCCTGTCGAGGAATTCATCTGATTCCAGAATTCTGTACGCAACCTCATCCAAGGTCTGTTCCTGTGCGCCTATCATCTGAATCTCCGGATATATCTCCTCATATTTTCCACGCCTTCCAAGCAGATAGAAGTATACTCGCCTTACATATCCCCAATAATCAATACGCATAGGGTAACATTCCTTTTCCCTTCCATACAGTGTATACTTATCATACTCACCAAGCTTAGAATATCCCACAAGCCACATATATTCATCCATCTCATATTCGGTCTCTATAATTGCATAATCCACGCAATTGATTGACAGCATTTCTCTTATCAGATTATGTTCTGTCTGTCCGCCGCCGACAACCATTGAATATATAAGCGGCTTTGATAATTCCAGACTATCTGCCCAGGTAGTATCTGTTATATCGTATGCCATAACAAATTCACTGCTGAGACCTCTAAGGTAACTATATATCTCCGTATCTGCGGCTATGCTTATTCTCTCAGCTTCCGTGTAAGCGTCATTACATATTCGCTGTCTTCTTTCAGATACATCGCTAATAATGTCATCTGCCATTTGTATGTACGCATTATTTTTTTCAGTTGCATACACCTTACTAAAATCAGGTGATACATCCGAACGATACCAAGCCAGTCCTATTATAATTGCTCCGACAGCTATCACGCACTTTTTCCACAATGTATTAGCATCCCTTAAAATTATAAAAGTTGCTGCTATCGCACACATCAACGAAACAGGAATGGCATATACATAACTTCTATATATATCAATGCCCCATATCCACCTAACAAGATAAAATACCAGGTCATTATACATCAGAATAAGCAACACAGCTCCCACTGCAATAAATTTCTCTGTATCTTCGTTTCGTGCCTTTACAATTAAATATATAGCTGACATAAAAGCAAGAATAAGTATGGCTGTATTTCCCTGATAACTTCTGAACATCTCAATCACATTTTTCATTATCGCAACCTCGTATCTATTTGCATACACAATAGATTATTATATATATAATACCTGAAATCAGGCATATACCGCCTGATGCCATTTCTCGTATACTTTTTCTGTATATCGCCACAGTTATTGTGCCACACAGTATCGTCATAGGAACCACCATGATTGATGATACCGACAACGCACAACCCGCCATACCTCCAAGCAGAACCAGATTCCAACCAGATTCGTTCTCCTTCAGCAGTCTGATAAATCCAAGCACAATTACCGGAATCAGTATATATGGTATCTGGCTCATCTCATCACAAGCTCCTGTGAACAGGAAATACCTTTCATTACTATACAGAAGGAGGTACAGATTGGCTGCTTCATACAGTATAATAAAGCATGCTATCATCCATGACTTATCCTTCATAAGTTCTTTTCCGATCAAATAAATAGCATCTACACTTAGTAATATGGTTATTATTCCTATAATATTGTGCTGTACACTCACAGCAGACAATTTCAATGCCTTACAGATTACAGCAGAATGCATATAATACCCTGACAATGCATAAATAATATCAGGTACTTTTATGTCAACTCCTGTATACACATCACGGAGAAACATTTTTCTGGTTGCAATCGCATCGCTTATGCATGCATAAGAATACGAATCCCCCGTGACATAGCTTAGTCCTAATATGTATATAAAGAGCATTGTCAGTGTAAACACAACAATAATGACTATCTGCTTCCACCTTTCAGCCACAAAGCCCGCCAAGCCTTCGAATGTATGCAGAAGAATTTTCCTTGAAATAAGAATAGCTGAAGCAATCAATATAGCCAGTACAACCAGCCAAGCAATACCAAGTATCTTTAAATCATTTTTTAATGCAAGACAGATAAGATACAACACCTCAAAAATCGAAAAATAAATCAAATATCCATACAGCATATTAAGCGCTATATCCTGTTTTTTTCTAATTACACATGAGAACGCCATACCGATTATTTCAAATAACACCATCAGTGCAACCACTGTTATAATAGCTTTCAACGCCATAATTACATTCCTTCCGTTCCTGACTTATAGACTTCATATATATCAGTTGTTCCAAGAAGCACATAATTGAACTTATTAAGATACTCACCCATGTCGAACTCGCTCTTAATAATAATATAGTCAACATTAAGTTCTTCAAGTATAGCTCCCATGGTCTCCTCATCAGTCCTTTCACCAAGCTGCTCCATTCGCACAAGAGCAGGGTTACCAGTGCCATCCTCAGTGTAGTATCCATTTTCACCAATTCTGTCATTGAGATAATAATTTCTCGGCACCCTATACACTATATTTGCGTTATAGCATCTTAATCTGCTAAACACATACTCATCTGTAAGAACGGTTGGTTCTTTTCTGCACGCATCCGCTTCAATAATGTCTGATATTTCTATTATATCATCCCTAAATCCATATATATTATTTTCGCTTGACATATGTGCCCCAATATAATCACCTGTTCTTCCAAGCATAATACACACTGATATGGTAAATAATATTGCTAGTTTTGCACACCTGTTATAAGATTCCTTAACAAGGTAAACAATAAAGGCGGTAATAATAAAAGTGATAGGAACAGCCCACAAAAATCTATAATACGTTTCGGCCAAGCCAAAATATCCAACAATTTTAAAGCATATAGGGTTAAATATAAGCAGTATAGAAAATGCCGTTAACAATAAATATAACTCTCGTCTCTTTTTAGAGCTTCTATACATAAGACAAATCATTGCCATCACCGCAAACAAATACATAAGACAGTCTGATGGATATCTAAAAAAAACATTCAATACAGAAGTTGAAAAGTTCACTTTCTATCTCCTCATTTCATATAAAAATAACTAATTTCCCCATAACATACAGATAATATACCACAAGCGATACTGCATTAGCCAGGCAGCACACTCCTCCATATATCACATATCTGAACTTTCTATGTATCATTGCCATACTGCATGCGAAAGTCATCGTGAGAACAGGTATGATAAGTATTGATGACATCGACACAGGTATGCTCGCTATTGATAATATTGCCAGCTGCCTCCACCTGTACCCCTGAATCTCCCTGCTCCGCATCATGGCATACATTATAAGGAAATGTGCAGGTATTACGACGTTACAGCAATATGCTTTCGCTTCATAAGCCCTATACATAAAGAATTCACCCACAGCGAACTCTGACAGGAAGAAAAAGTTCATCGCAAAGTACACTGCTGTGAACAGATATGCATACTTTACATCCTTTTTGAACACTCTCCTACCTATGAGAAATGCTATACAGTATGTCATAAGTATATCAATTATGGTTACACCCTGTTTCTGCATCATTATCGCAGACACCTTGAACACGCGACACAGCACTGCAGTATGCATATAAAATCCCGACAGACCATATCTCAAATCCAGTGAACTCATCTTATAGCCCATCTCACTCTGATATATGAGCATTCTGTCATAATGCACCGCACTGTTAACCATTCCTATATAGTATGCCGTATCGAATCCATAATAGAATGTTCTGGTACCATAATATATGACAACTGCGAACACCACTGCCGAGAGCAACACATATGGCAAGCTATCGCATCTTAGCTGTTCCCATATTTCTTTAGCTGCAGACAATATTCTCTTTCTGAAAACTATCACTGATACAACCATGTCTATGCCAAGAAATATTATCCAGGCAACTGTCAGACAGGTAAGTCTCTGCTTATTGATAAAAAATGGCAGATAAAATATTTCGAACAACATAAAGTATACAAAAAAACCGAACACTATATTATACATTCCTTTAAGCCGAAGCCTCAATATCTGGTCGATCTGTATACCCATCATAAAAAAACAAAATATAAGCACAAGACATATCACATATGTCAATATCAGATTATGTATCATTATTCTTTCCAATCCTGTTTATTTACACTTTACAATGTGCATTATCGTTATAATTTTATCCACATATATTACTCTTGTCAACAATTCATATTAATTCAGACAATTTTCTGGCTTTCCCACAATATATTGTCATCCCCTCCAATCCATGCTATAATTACATTAATTATGTAATCAAAGAGGTCAATCGCTTATGAATAAGACAACCATAGTTGTTCCTGTATACAAGGACTGGTCTACACTAGGTCCATGTATTGAATCACTTAAAAAACACGTTCCATCCGACAATTCCGTTCTGTTAGTCAATGACCACGGACCGGAGTGGGAGGAGCTTGAACATAATATTCTTTCGGCAATCGCAGATTGCCCTAACTTTACCTATGCCAAGAATGAAGAGAACCTTGGCTTTGTAAAGACATGTAATCATTCCCTTGAGCTTGCCGACCCGACAACCGATATTCTTCTTCTCAACTCCGACACGGCAGTCACCGAAGGCTTTCTCACCGAGATGCAGGAGGTTCTCTATGCCGATGAACGTCATGGTGCCGTATGTCCGAGAAGCAACAATGCGACTCTTCTCACCATGCCTCCGAGGAAGAATACCACAGCCGGGCCGACCCCCGAGGTAAGCCACTCCATATATGAGACGGTCAAGGACATGCTTCCGCGTTGGACTATACTTCCTACAGGTGTCGGTTTCGCACTGCTCATAAAAAGGGACGTTCTTAATCGTTTCGGACTATTCGATGAGATATACAGTCCGGGCTACAATGAGGAGAATGACTTCTGTGCCCGCATCAATCAGTACGGATTCAGTATAGTTATGGCCAACCGCGCGTATGTATATCACTATGAGTCTAAAAGCTTCGGTTCAAGACGTGCGAAGCTTGATGCGGAGCATTTTGCCATACTAAACAAACGCTATCCTTACTATTCGAATCTTATAAGCACTTATTTTCATGGCGGAATGGAACCTGTTGACTACTTTGCCGACCTGATTGGTGATGGTCTATACCCTAAGAAGCGCATACTGTTCAGCCTCTACGAGACACCTGCTTCGTACAACGGAACTGCCAAATACTCTATATCCATCTATGAGGCGTTTCTCAGACTGTACGGTGACAAGTATGATGTGCACCTTCTTATCAACCGCGCTGCTGATAACTTTCACAAGCTTTCCGAGCGCCACAATAACGTATGGTACCCTGACACAATAAATGACCAGACATTCCATATCGCATTCTCTCCATCGCAGATATACCATATTGAGCACATGTTCATACTCAATAGAACCTGTCTCAAGTATGTATTCTGCATGCAGGACATTATCAGTATAAGAAGCTCGTACCTGTTGGTTCAGGATCCTGAACGCAACGAGATATTCCGCTCATCAATTCACTATTGTGACCTCATGACCTCCATAAGTGAATTTTCCCTTAAGGATACGATAGATTTCTACAAGCCGGAATTTGATAAGCGTAACATCCCTACAAGAGTTATATATCACGGAACCGATAAGTTATATGACCCTGCTAAGAATCCCGGCTTCAAGCTGCCATTTGATAATTACTTTGTGGTTTTCGGCAACTTCTACAAGCACAAGTTTGTGCCTCAGCTGCTTGAAGCACTCAAGTCCTCGAAGCACAGTATTATCGTAATCGGAAGCACTTCCGAAGGAGCTATCAGCAGCAACATGTATGGATATAAGTCCGGCAATCTGTCCGATGAGTTCATAGATTATGTACTTGGCAATTCACTTGGAATAATATTTCCTAGTATATATGAGGGCTTTGGTCTTCCGTTTCTGGACGGAATGAGCTACTCCAAAAAGATTATCGTAAATAACACTGAGCTGAATCGTGAACTCAGAAGCTACTTCGATGCATTCAGTGAAAATGTATATATCTTCAACTCACTTGATGAGGTAGATGGTATACTTGATAAGGTCGCCGCCGACCCTGTAATACACTATAAGAACAATGACTCCCATATAAGAAGCTGGGAAGACTCTGCAAAAGAGCTGGAGGACTGTCTTGCTGGTGTGCTTGCAGCTCCTGTCAACGTTGATCTCCTCTATGAGCGCTGGCATTTCTACCAGTACCTATCGAATGTGCACCGCATATATGCGGGCAGTTCCAACATGAAGAAATCCCGTTCCATCGAGATGGAAGGCTTTCTCCAAGGGCTTATCAACCGTTTTCCTCACATCTACGGAGTATATAAGAAGGTAATCGTGAGGTTCGACCCGGATCACTATAACTAATCCATAAATAACCACAACAGCACGAAGTCCCCTTATGCAGCTTATTGCATCACGTAATAAGCTTACATTTGGGGACTTTCTTGTACTTTATTTGATTTTCTACCTTCCTTCTGCCTTTCCCACATTCATGTAGTGAATATAATACCTTTCCATATCATATCCAAAGGCTTCTCTAAGGTCACTGTAAAGTGTACGGTACAGGTATGGGTTAAACTCCTCACATGCCTGTCTGCCTTCTTTCATTCCATATTTTACAAAATGCTCAATAAGGGCTCTCTCGTCATCACCAAATGCGTTCCTTAAGTCCCCATATTTTGCCAGATAATAATCCTTGTTATATACATCCTTATAATCAACACCATTGTACACGGTAGAGCTTGTCGCTATTCTATGCTCTGCAGCCCCATAGTCTATATAATGTATATAATATGCCTTATTATCATCGCCAAATGCATTCTTCAAGTCCGAATACTGCTTATATGTCTCCAAGTCAAAGTCCAGGCTGCCTTTTCTTCCTTCTGCCATTCCATTCACAATAAAATGCTTTAGAAGCATATTGGAATCTCTTCCGAATGTCTCTGCCACATCAGGATTATTATTATAATAATATTCTTCATTATATACCTTGGAATAATCTCTCTCATCGTAGAATATTCCGTTGCAGGTTCTGTTCTCATACTGACCATATAATACATAATGCAAATAATATGTGTATATATCATCACGGAATGTAGCCCTCAGATCCGGATTATATTGGGCATAAGCCTCTATATCGAATATATCATTACCTCTTTGCTTATTTCTTGTCCCCTCCTCAACAAAGTACTTGAGCACAAGATAATCATCATTATCAAATCTCTTAGCAATATCAGGATACCTTGTTATATAATATACCTTATTGTACACTGCAGCATAATCCACTCCGTTATAGGTTGTATTAGACAGCATGTGTGACGCAATTCTGCCTTCATTTATTCCGTATGTGATGTAGTGATTATAGTATGCAACAAGGTTATCCCCAAATGCATTCCTAAGATCCTCATAATTCTGCTGATAGTAATATACATTGAACTTCTCACATGCCTGATGCCCGGCTGTCATTCCGTAATTGGCAAAATATTCCTCTGCCTTCGTATAGTCATTGCCACATGCAGAAGCTACATCCGGATATTTCTTAAAATAATACACAGGATCTACAAGCTCACTATATCTAGATATTATATTAAAGGAAGTCTTAATCTGTCCGCTATACTCACCAATTCCGGTTACTATTACATTTGCCACAGGTCCTTTCTTATTATGTGTATAGCTGAGGGAATAATCAACATTCTGAGTCAAAAGCTCACCATTATAGTGCACCTCAACTGAAGGTGTATAATATTCTCCTGAATACAGCACATCACCTACAGAGCTCACACTCGCGACAGTAATATCCTTTTTCTGTGGTGCATTGCAGGTTATCTCACCTGCCGATGTCACAACGCTTGTCGCATACAGGGCTACTGTACTGTCATTTCCTGTGTAGCCCGCTGTGTTCCATGTATCGCTTAACCATATCTCAACCCTGTCAATACTGTTTCTGTACTTCCATCCGGATAAATCAGTATATATATACTGTCCATCCCCCGCGGTCAAGTTTCCATAAGCATCATATATATGATCTTTACTTGTAACTCTTATTCTTACCACTGCGGCTTTATCAAGATTGATACCTATACATAGATAAGGTTCATTCGACAAATCAAGCGAATCAAAATATCTTACCCTGCTCGAATATATGGCATCATCCTGATTCATATCCCATATATCAGTACTTCCCCGAAGCTGTACCGCCTCCTGAGGTACCAGTGAATCGGCGATTCTGAATACATTCCCATGGTCTATACTCTTCATCTGTGTAAACATATCAGAATCGAAATTGTCTATAACTTCATTCCATGAGTCAATCCCCAACACATCAAGTGCGAACTGCGTGTATTCAAGTGAATCCGTTGTATCCATATATTTAAACATTTCGTATGACAGCTTAGGCACCTCAGTCTTGTAGCGAAGTCCGAACTGGAAATACGGACTGCCCTCACTGATATCCCTGTGAGCTCTTATAATAAACGCCTTGATATAGGGGTTGCTCTCAGCCTTATAGTATGAGTATGCTATATTAGCAGCTTGTTTTGCCTCATTCTGACCACATATAACTGAATATGACGTGTATCCAACCTCGGATACTATTATGGAGCGTACCTGCCCACTCTGTGTAAGAAGGTTCCTAGTAAAGTAATCTGTCAATATATCTATATTCTTCATCGATATCAATGGCGTGTACTCATCCATCGTGACCTCACCGCCATAGGTAGGAGTTCCGTCCGTGTCCGTTGTCGGCTCATCACCATCATCGAGAGTATCCGGGTCACCGAGGGGATATGGATATGGATGCCATGCCACGCCCCAGTCCATCTGCTGATCCTTCTTTTCGTTGCGGTTGAATTCCTCGAGAAACCATCTTGCACCATAGTCTGTCATCGTGTTTGCCGTCTGCCATCTATGCTCTAATGGTATATATATTTCAGCTTCTGGATTAATTTCTTTTATTATATTGTAAAACATCTTGAACTGCTTATAATACTCAGCCACATAGCTGCTTCCCTCACACGGCTTGAGATAGTTGTACTGAAGATTGTCATTCACCTCATTTCCGATAACCCAATCGACAACCTTACCCTTATCCCCACCATTGTATCTCTCAGCAAGGAAATAAGTACATGCCTCTATCAGGTTGACGCCTTCCTCAGTCACAGCATTGAAAGCATAGTACTGTGTTCCATCATTGAAGTCAACACCAGGATAACGAAGCTGTGGAAAATCCTTATTGTAACCATTCACAACCGCAGCCACTATACTTATCCCCGCATTGGTAAGTGTGCTTATCGTATTGTCATATAGCTCCACCTTATCTGCATCATAGTAATATGTCTTTCCTTTGTAATCATAGAAGTATTCTGTTGGTTCAGCACTCACAAGTTCATTATAAAAGAAATTAAGAAAGCCATAGCTTACACCTATATCCTGAATATCCACAAGAAGCGGATAGTTTCCATCAACTATCTGAATACCCTTCTTGGATACTTCATCACCCGGCTCACTGTTCTGTGTCTGCGCTGTATTTTCGCTATCCCCCGCGAAGCTATACGTCCCCCCTGCTGCTATACATACTGCTGTTATTATTATCAACAGTAATGTTTTTAATGAAAATCTGTTTAATCTGAATCTCATATGTGTATCCTTTATTTTATATACTTATACATATAATTACAAAACATTTTTAATAATACACCAACACTGCTCATACACACAAATGGCAGCGAAATGCTTTATCCCGCTGCCATCTGTCATAACTTTGAAAAGATAAGCTCTTTTCCCTGTTATTAGTGACTCTTTCTATTTTCCGCCTTACCATACTTGATATAGTGGATATAATAAGTTCTTGTGTCATCACCGAATGCATTTACAAGGTCTGCGTTATTAGCCTTGTATACGTCAACATTGAACTCTTCACTTGCCTGACGGCCTTCATAGATTCCATAGTTCATAAAATGATTGAATAATGCCTGCTTATCATTGCCGAATGCATTGGCCACATCCTTATGGTGAGCATAGTAGTAATCAGCATCGAATACCGCTGAATAATCTATTCCATCAACCACATAGCCCTGATTTCCAACATTGTTTCCTGTAGCTTTTCTGTTTTCTGCCTTGCCATACTTTACATAATGTACATAGTATGTTCTTGTGTCATTTCCAAATACACTTACAAGATCCGGATTGTTGGCCTTATATGATTCTACGTTGAATTCCTCGCTTGCCTGACGACCTTCGTTGATTCCGTAATTCATAAAGTGATTGAATAATGCCTGTGCATCATTTCCAAACGCATTGGCCACATCCTTATGATTATTGTAGTAGTAATCTGCATTAAATACAGGTGAATAATCAACACCATCTACCACATAGTTGCCCGTAGTTGTTCCGCTCTGGTTTCCGCCATTGTTGACACTTCCTGTTGCCTTTCTTCCCTCTGCCTTACCATACTTTATATAATGTACATAGTATGTCTTAGTATCACCACCAAATGCGTTCACAAGATCCGGATTATTAGCCTTGTAAGAATCTACGTTGAATTCTTCACTCGCCTGACGTCCTTCGTAGATACCATGCTCCATGAAGTGGTTAAATAATGCCTGTGCATCCTTACCAAATGCATTAGCTACATCCTTGTGATTATTGTAGTAGTAATCTGCATTGAATACAGCAGAATAATCAACTCCGTCTACCACATAGTTGCCTGTAGTCGTTCCACTCTGGTTTCCGCCATTGTTTCCACCATTATTGACACTTCCTGTAGCCTTTCTTCCCTCTGCCTTACCATACTTCACATAGTGTACATAATATGTTCTTGTATCGCTTCCGAATACATTTACAAGATCAGGATTGTTAGCCTTATATGAGTCCACGTTGAACTCTTCACTACCCTGACGTCCCTCGTTCATGCCATAGTTATAGAAATGATTAAGAAGTGCTTCTGTAGTACTTCCGAATGCATTTACTACATCCTTATTGTGCTCGGCATAATACTCAGGATTGAATACCGCTGCATAGTCAACACCGTCAACTATATACGTCTGACTTGGTGTAGGTGTAGGTGTCGGCGTAGGTGTTGGTGTAGGTGTCGGAGCCGGAGAATCTGATGATACAGCTGTTCTTCCTTCTGCCTTACCATAATCTACATAGTGCTCATAGTATTTCTTAAGATCATCTCCGAAGCTGTTAGCGAGATCCTTATAATTGTTTTTATAAACTTGAACATTGAACTCTTCACTTGCCTGAAGCCCTGCTGCCATCCCCTTAGTAATGAAATGCTCTATGAGTAGAACCGGATTATATCCTACCGCTGCTGCCACTTCTGTATTATTGTTATAATAGTAATCAGCATTATATACAGCAGAATAATCTTTACCGCCATATACTGTAGAATTAAATATACTGTCCGGTACGCTCACTGCCGGATCATTCAATGCTCTTGACTGTGCCTTCGCTCCGCTTAAGCCCGCTGCCTTCGTAAAATCATATACTGTGAATACACCATCAAAGCTCTTGCTTGTAGTGTTCTCCTTAACCCATACCGCAACCTTGTCAACTGCTGTCTTTCCTGACCAGCCTGAAAGATCCACAAACAAATTGTTATCTGTATTGACGTCAACCTGACAGTTAGCATCATAGATATTGTTACCGCTGTATACTCTCACTCTTACAACCATCTTATCTGCATCACCACTTGTATACTGAGGCATGAATTTGATTGTAAATCCAAGATATGGTGTTGCGCTGAAATCCTGTGCCGCTCCGAACTCATGGTATATTGCCTGATATGAGAAACCGGTACACTTAGGATCAACAACTGCTGTACCCATAGGATGATACTGTGCCGTGCCTGCTACACCGTCCTTATTATAATTATATATACTGAAGGATGGTACATTGTAGCCCTTCTCCCAGTATGGCTGTGCCGCTACCCAGTTGCCACTGCCATTCTCTGAAAAATTGCTTCCGAGTCCTTCTGAAAGAACAACCGCACCTGTTGCGCTGTCCATTGATGAAACACTATAAAGTGCTGCATTATTGATGCTCTTCATGCTGTTGAATTTAGAGGCATCAAAGTTATCTATAACTGCATTCCATGATGTTATGCCAAGTGTTGCGAGTGCAAAATTAGTTACATCAAGTGAACTTGCCGTATCTATGTACTTGTACATAGTGTATGCGTACTTAGGTGTCGTAGCAACATACTCATTCTTCTCATTGCTCCATACGGAATTCCATAATCCGAACTTATAGTAATTGCTCTCAACAATAGTATCAATATGTCCATTGAGTATGAATGCGTCAATATATGGATTCATCTCAGATGCATAGTATGCATAGGCTATGCTTGCAGCCTGAAGCTTCTCATCCGTTCCCGATATAGGTGACTCTGATGTATAACCCTGTTCTGAAAGAATGATGGATCTTACGTTGCCATCCTTGTTGCGCATGTTGGAGTTCTGCATATAATCTGTGAGAACATTGATGTTCTTCATGCTGATAAGCTTCGTCTCCTGATCATCTGTAATCTCACCACCATCATTCTTAACTCCGTCCTTGTCAACTGAAGGCCAATTGTCTGTAAGGACATTATTATTTGTGATTGGGAAGGAATATGGATGATATGCAAGATTCCAGTATATATTGCCATCCTGCTTTGAAAGTCTGTCAAATATCTCAAGGAAGTCTCTTCCTGCATATTCCTTGCTGGTATTGTCTGTTGTCCATCTCTGCTCAAGAGGAATATATACATTAGCCCCTGCATTCTCTGCCCTCAAGGCATCATACATCGTCTTAAATGTCTGATAATATATCGGAACGTACTGCTCAATTCCCATCTCTCCGATATAGTTATATGCCATGTTATCGTTAACCTCGTTACCGATAACATAGTTGGAAATTTTTCCGTTGCCTGTGCCATTATACCTTGCAGCTACAAAATGGCATACGGCCTCAACTGCATTCTTACCTTCCTGTGTAGCCGTGTTGATGGCATAGTAGAAGGTTCCATCATGTCTTGTAACTCCCGGATATAAAAGATATTCATATCCATCCTGATACTGGTTAACAAATGCAACCGTTACATTGATTCCTGCCTCGGTAAGCTTACTTATAATAGTATCATAATCCTCAATTACTGTGTTAAAGTAATAGGTCTTCCCATTATAATCATACGCATACTTAGTTGCCGAATTGCTTAAGACTCTCTCAAACGATATGTTGAGAAATGCCTCACTTATTCCTAACTCCTCAACATCAGATAGCATACCGAAATCTATCTGGAGTCCCTTCTTGGATACTTCACCCTTGGCAGGATTCGTGTAACTTCCGGCTGCCGCATATACATTGGCAGGCTTAACCGAAACAAATACCATCACGAATGCTGCCACAACAGCAAGTACTCTTCTGATAACATTTTTTTTCATTCTGCTTTCTCTCCCTTTCTTATTTAGTAATAAGCAATCGCAAAACTTCCCTCCTGCGACCACTCATTTACACATAAACTAGGACATAAGTCCCATAAAAATATGATACACTTATGTCCTCTCTTTGTCAATTGCAAGCATAACTTTTGATGATTTTATGTAATTTCTGTATTTGAAACGTCTTTTCTGAACACCGGAAAACACCTTGTTTGTAGCCGCTTCCTCTAGGTGTTCAATGTGAAGCTGCGGAACATACGCCGGCACCAGCCCTGCCTTCAGGAGATGATGGTACAGTACATCCTCCTCCATATACATATATGTTCTATTATCAAAACCTCTAAACCGTTCAAAATACACCGGTGTGAACACAAGGCAGCATCCATGCAGAGCCACATTCTCGACATTATCTTTTATATGTATATCTGATTTCTTAGACTCGACATACGCATTAAAAATTCTGTTGAACGCAGCGTCTAGTGATATATAGCTGAGTGCAAGCAGCACACGGTTCATAAATATAAACGCATGAAGCTTCTTATTGCTCATAGCCCTGTCCCTGCCGGGATTATCGCAGCTCGCTTGCCCTTGCTTATAAATCTCCGGACCAATGACTGCATATTTTTTTTTAATATACTCTCTCCTGACTATCTCACAGAACTCATCCTGCATAAGTCTGGTGTCGCTGTTAAGCACTACCACATAACTGCATCCATCCTGTCTTGCTCTGGCAATTCCGACATTGTTTCCGCACGCATATCCTAAATTGCCCTCGTTTACAATAACCTTTATGTTACTGATATCGCTATATGACTGCCTGAGTGCTTCACCCGAGCCATCCGGTGATGCATTATCAATTATAACTATCTCATGCTCTTCTTTGACGTGCTTCCCTATGGACCGTACACATTCTATCGTCTCATCCATAGTTCCATAATTAAGAATTACGAATCCAAACCTGTCACCCATCTACATATTCCCATCATTCTTATTATTTCTTGAGTTTTTCTCCGCCTTTTTTATGAATATATCATAATTCAGCTTAAATATCTTTAAGAATGTCTTCTTATCAAGGTGCCTGTATAGCCACCGTTCAATCTTAAAAACAATTCCGCTGTTTCTAGACCCAGTCTTGCTGTAATCGCTCCATTCGGACATTCCAAGATATTGGTCGAATATTCCGGTATCCGGGTGAACTGATGCCCTATCCCACGGAAACTGTCCAAGAAACCGGAAGAAGTGGATTATAACCGGCTTCTCCACCGCTGAATTAATCTCTTCCGCACTGTAATACCCATGCTGTCCAAAGTTCTTTACATACAGCTCATAATCATAGACTATATGAATTGGCTGAACATTGTACTCTGCACCAAGTCTGTATATCTTCTGACTCAGCACTACATTTGCGAGATCCTGATCCGGTGACATGTAATGTGCTCTAACATTCTGCACATGCTCAATAATCCTCTCCGTGCACATCTGCTTTTTCCATTCTTCAAGATCAAACAGCATAACGCCTGTATTGTAGTATCCTTCCTTCTCTGATAAACCTATAAGTGCCTTATGCTTTACTCCAAGCGAATCAAGCGACATGCCAACAGGCATTCCATTCATAGACATTTCAAAAAGCGGCAGTATGTCTCCTGTCACCACCGTGTCACTGTCTATATACAACAGTTTCTGTATATTTTCCGTAAGAACCATAGGTACAAACAGTTTAAAATTCGCTGTGTACGATCCTCGGTAAGTAGGTATGCCAAGCTCTTTCATCATATCAATAAGTTTATTAGTGTCAAGATAGTTTATGCTTCTCCCATAGCTATCTGCCGTCTTAGAAAGCCTTTCGATGCTGTCATCGCTAAGTCCATCACCCAGTATATATATATTTATATCGTCGATATGTTTGTTGTTTTCAAACAGCGATGTGATTGATACACCTGCATAAGGCGCATATCTCTCATCAAACTGGTACAAGATGTCTGCCCTTGTCCTTGGAGGGAGCTCCACCTTATCAGGATAATCCTTCGTTATCTTATCAATATGCAGCTCTATCGCAAGTTTTCCATTCTCTGCATAGCGCCAAGGGTTATCAACTATGAGCTGGGGGTCATCCGTCTTAAACACAAGCTCCGTGTCATACCATTCACCATTTCCCGATATCTCCGGTGACTGTTCATCTATCATGCATCCACACAACTGTATCCCCGTAAGTACACACGGCATACTCCTTGGGTCAAATCTCACACGCTTAATATCATGTGTAAGCTCTATCTCATATCGCCTGTCATAACGCTTATATACAATCTTGTTATCTTCAGAAAATCCTTCGCCATAATCTAGATATACTATAGGAAGATACTGTTGTTCATTCCTTCTTCCAAGCTCCATGAGCTCTTCTCCGTAATAAACAGGCTTGCCTATACCCTCGTACAGTTCTGCCGCCGTCACTCTGCTGCCCTTGACATACTTCTGAAAATTCGACTCCATATAATCAAATATGCATCTAATCTCACTCGTTATTCCTGCGCGTTCATAAAGATTGTATTGTAAAAGTGCATTTCTCTTTCCCCCTGAATATATATATGTACGAATTGCCCTGTACACCACATAATCCGCAGGTAAAGAAAAATCAAATACCCACTCATAGTCCGTTACATACTCCTCATCACCTGACACTATAACATTCTCGGGCACCAGATCAATATCTGCAAATGAGCAGCCCATAAGCCTTTCCTGCTCAATATTTCCAAAATCCACTGTTCCGAACACATTTTCAAACTGTTCCGAGTTCTTCCATACGTCCGGGGAATATAACCGTCTTATCCTGTCGCAGAAAGCCATCAGTAAATCAGCCGCACCATCATAGCTTCCACAGTCTATCAAATTATCTATTATATCGCTTACACTCTCTCCGTCTATGAACTGATACTGCAGAATACCCTCTTTCAATTCTTCATCATTCATGTAAGCCCCTGCCAGCTTAAGCCCCACTTGATTATATCTATCCGAATATTCCCTATAATATCTGCTCTGTCTCTCTAAGTGTTCTCTTCCCTCAGGAAACATCGCATGTTTTTCAACCCTTTTCCCTGACTGCTCACCATCACCCTTCTGAACAATATCCGTCCTTATCGCAAACCGTCTGTCCCTGTCATTGGAATATTTTGAAAAAATTATCCTTCCCATATCATTCTCCACTCTTACTTACTCGCATTCCACGAGAAACGAATTAGAAAAGAAAGGGAACATCCCCTCCTCCACAATCTGTTCAAATGCCCTGTCCTCATCAAAAAGCTTCATTCTGTCATTGTCATAATTACGATTATTGTTTTTTAGTTCGCCTGCCTTTGGAAGCCATTCATCAGAATATATGGTTGTCGGAAGCTTATAGTCGGGATAAGGATAGAAAAAGCGCGCCCTGCTAAAACCTGCATCCAAAACAAGCCTCTCAAGTCCTTTTCTTGAAAACGTTCTTACATTGTCACCCTCATTGTATCCTTCTATTCCGGCAAAACATCTCGCTACATGATCTTCACTGCAACCTGCAAAATACTTAAGACCATACTTATTCTCAATAGCTATTATAAGTCTTCCCCCCGGCTTCACATGACGCCTCGCTGTTTTTACAAACTCAAGATACGGCTTATCCGAATGAATGTATAACCCTCCATATTCAAGTACTCCAATCAAAGTGACAACATCATACTGTTTTTCAAGTTTCGCTTCTACCTGCTCAAAGTTGCCAAGAAGTATCTCTATATTGTCATATTTCTTATTTCTATAAGCATTTATCATGCTTCGTTTTTCAGAAAGTTCAATGCAGGTAACACTCTTTGCCTTGCGCGCAAGAGCCCCTGTTATTGCCCCGCATCCTGATCCGATTTCAAGTATCTCCGCTGTATTTTCAATCTGAAGCCATTCTACTATATTCTGTCTTATATCCGAAAGGTGATACATGACCGCCCATGATTTTTTTTCATCAATTATAGAATTAAACTCTTGCTCCTCATGATTCTTCACAATATCAAGAAGCACATCCTCTATACTTCCGTCACTGTAATAATCCTTCCCCGGATAATTGTCATAGTTGAGTTTAACTCCACCGATATATTTTTCCACAGATAACCCTTTCTATTCCACCTTAACTTTGGAATCCATATCGAAAAATCCTACTGTATCTTTCTCCGAAATAACTGTTATTGTACATACATCATACATTCTGTGGTATACTTCGAAGTTTTCTCCACTGTAACCGGTACACCCAAGCGATATAAGATATTCTCCACCTTGAAGGTTCATCCTCTGTGTGAATGTCACTGTCTTCTCGCTGCCTGCCTCCGTCACATCTATAAATACTTTCTCATACATTGTATTCGTGCCCGTAAGGTCTGTTCCACGCAGATTCTTGATTGTAAACGCAAATATCGGGTTAGTCATCACCTCATGGAAACGCACCTTCATCTTGATACTGAAATCCTGAAACTTGCTGACACAGCTTGTGTATGCTCCCTTAGAATCCATAATGGCAAAATCCTCTATCTCCGCCTTCTTATTGCCATACTCCTGCAGCGAAGGATTTAGTTCATAATTACTTTTCCATAGTCTATTCCTCGTCTCTGCCTGCTCACTGCCTGCCGATTCTGCTGTTGAATTTTCACCCTGTGTCTTATGGACAAATCCATTATTACTGTCATCAAGCTGATTTACAAGAATCTTCTTATATATATCTATTATCTGGGAAGGACTTCCCTCCGAGAGTTTAACACCCTTATTCAGAAGTATGACTCTGTCACAGTATTTATTGACACTGCCAAGATCATGGCTAACAAACAGTATTGTCTTTCCAAGTTTCTTAAACTCCTCGAACTTATGGTAACATTTCGCCTGGAAGAAAACATCTCCGACTGACAGTGCTTCATCCACAATAAGAATCTCCGGGTCAATATTGATAGCCACAGCGAATGCAAGCCTTACGAACATACCACTTGAATATGTCTTTACCGGCTGATACACATAGTCGCCGATATCCGCGAACTTCAAGATATCTTCAAGCTTCGCATCTATCTCTTCCTTCGTATATCCTATCATCGAACCATTAAGATACACATTTTCTATTCCTGTGTACTCCATATTAAAACCGGCACCCAGCTCAAGCAGTGCAGATATACGTCCTCTGATATCAACCTCTCCGTCAGTCTGATTTAGCACACCTGTAATAATTTTAAGTATTGTGGACTTACCCGAACCATTGGTTCCTATTATTCCGACCGTCTCTCCCTTTTTAACCTCGAAGCTCACATTATTGAGTGCATACTTTTCCTTGTAGCACTTCTTTCTTGTGAGTCCCAATGACTCCTTGAATCTGTCCTTGGGATTGTCATACAGCTTGTACATCTTACTGACATTGTACACACCTATAGCAACATCATCACTTCTCATCATCTGACCTCATAACTCTACAAAATATCGGCAAAATGCGGTTTTAACCTCTTAAACACCACTCTGCCAAGCACAAATACCCCTACTGTAAATATCCAGAAATAAAGCGTAAGCTCCGGTCTTTGCCAGAACCATACTCCATTTATAAGCGTATCCCTATATCCCTGCACTATGTAGTACATAGGATTAAGCTTAAATATCGTCTTAACCATTCCCGATATACCTATTGTATCTATATTCCACATGATAGGCGTCATCCATATTCCAAGCTGCAGCCATATATTGATAAACTGTGTGAGATCTCTGAAAAATATCACACAGGAGCTTGTAAGATAAGCCTGTCCAAGTATCATCACAAACATGCACAACGAATAATACAAAAGCTGCACCACTATAATTCCCGGAAACATACCATAGACCGTATACAGCACAAGTATAAGGCCTACGAAAAATACATGTATTATAAGGCCCGACAACATCTTGACAAGTGGAAGTATATCTATGTTAAACACAACCTTTTTTACAAGATAGCTGTACTCAAGCAGAACATTGGTTGCCATACTCCATGTGTCTGAATAATAGAACCATGGAACAAGTCCCGCTATAAACCACAATATAAAAGGAACTGTCACACCTGATGAATTTACCACATCCGACGATCTGAATCCCACCTGAAACACAAACCAGTATACAAGCACTGTCACAACAGGCTGTATAAATGACCAGATTACTCCAAGATATGAACCTGCGAATCTGCTCTTTAAGTCATTCTTAGACAATCTTATCACCAGTGCCCTGTTACTCACAATATCATATATATATCCATATATGCGCTCCCGATTGAACAAGAAAAGCACATATAACAGATCTATAACAATACATGCTGCAACCTTTAACACTATATTATATATTCCCCTTGAAGATGCCTGGGCAATCTCATCTACAATATCGCCGATTCCTATTACAATATATCCGTCAGTATCCTGCGTAGTAATACAAAGCGTTCCACCATTAACTGCACACTGCTCTAACTGATTGTAAGCTATAATGCGACTTGCAAGCTCATCTGCTGCAACATCTCTCTGCACGCCATTAAGCTTGATTGTCATGCTGTGCAATGTCAGCTGTGCATTCGTCTTCTCAGGAAAGTCCAGCCTTACAAAGCGGCTGCCCGCATTAACATCAAAATCAATCTTGCCATTATACCCCTTTTCAACAGCAATAGTCTTTACTCTATCCGCCGTAAAGCAATCCTTGGTATAATTGTTCCTGGAAGAGTAGAACATTTGGAGCTCTCCACTCATATTACTGTCTATCTCCATGGCAATATTCATTGTGTAATCATTTAATATAAGTTTCCTGTCATTAAATATAATCGACAGGTTGGCAACTACGCATATTATACCAAGTAACACGGATGCCAATATTTTCTTTCTATTCATCCTGTCCATTTCTGCCTTCCGCATAACCAAAATTCAAATAGTGTATATAATAGAAGTTAAGGCTGTCTCCGTAAGCGTTCTGAAGATCCTTATACCTGTTTTTATATGCATACACATTAAATGTATCATTTCCCCTTCTGCCCTCTTTCATACCATACAGTGTGAAGTGTCTGCGTGCTCCCTCAGCTCCCGGATAGCTTCCTGCAATATCTCCGTTGTGCTTCATATAGTAATCAGCATCAAATATCATGGACATATCAAGGTCTTCCATACGAAACATATTTCTATTTTCATTAATTCCATACTGTACATAATGTCTGTAGTAGCTTGGTCCGTCCTGTCCAAAAGCATTCAGAAGGTCAAGGTTACTTAATGCATAACCCAGCACATCGAAGTCTGTACTTCCATTTCTGAACTCTGTCTGTCCATATGTGTAGAAGTGCACAAGCGCACCCATATAATCTCCAGCATAATGTTCATCCACATCACTGTTATTTGCAATGTAATATTTACCGTTATATATAAGGCTCGCCTGTCTTCCCTCGTATGCACCATACTTGATCCAATGAAGGAACAACTGCCCTGCACCTTCACCAAGTGCATTCACAACATCCTTATTCTTCTGTGCATACACTGCCGGGTCAAATAACTCCGCTCCCATGGTATATCCTGTGTATGTATTATCATCAGCTGTGTGGATTCTGTTTTCCTTATCCCTGTTATTCATATAATGCTCATAATAGCTGTTAAAGTTATATCCAAATGCCGCATACAGATCCGGATTACATGTCATGTAAGCAAGCACATTAAACTCATCGCTTCCCGAGTAACCTCTCTCCATTCCAAATATCGCAAAATTACCTATAACAGCTTCCGATGAGTCGCCATACTTAACAGCATTGTCACCATATATACCTGTATAATAATCATACGAATACAGCTCCGATGGTCTTCTCTTCTCATAAACTCCATAATTCAGCCAATGTGTAAGAAGTGTCTCCTCATTTGTTCCAAGTGCATTCACAACATCCTGATTATACTTTGCATAATCCGCTGCATTGAACACCTCTGAGGCATCCTTAGACAGCGTAATCTCTCCTGTCTCCTTCTCGCAGTAATGCCAATATCCGTCAGCATAACCTATTCCACCGATTACCTTAACGCCATCCTTGTCATAACAATAATTCTTATCATCTATCTGAACCACCTTACCAGTGAGCATCTCGCCTGTTGTTGTGTCAAAATAGTACCATTTTCCATCAACCTGATACTCTCCCTTAACCATTACACCCTTCTCATAGTAGTAAGTCTTACCGTTAGATTTTGAAAATCCTTCCTGATAGTACATGTTGTTGTATACAGGAATCTTAAACACAAACGCCTCATCAAGCATTCCTGCCTTCTCGTATGCTTTCTTTACGTTTCTCCCTTCATTTGATGGTGCTGCAAGATTCTGCATGTACTGATGCCAATACCTTCCATCATAGGTTCCGTCGACATCGAATTTCTGAAGATAAAGAGTATCCTGCCCTCGAAGTATATATCTGTTGGCAACTTTCTGCGAACCCCCTATGAGCGCTGCATATCTTGTGTTCCACCCCTCGGACTTTGCTTCGTTGAGTCCGTTGGTAACTATCTGCTCACGATTAGAACCTGATGCCTGTATATTATAATAATTGTAATATCCTTCATATCCCGGATATGTACCTGATATAAGCTCCGAAGTGCCTGATGCTCCCTGCTCCTGATACACCCTGCTTGCAAGGTGTACAGGGCTTACGCCAATGCTGCTTCCAATATCGCTGAATGCCTGAGCGTATGTAAGACCTATATCCTCATAGTTTGTGTACTGATCCGGTTGTATATAGCCTGACATAAATGAGTTGGATATTACCTTCTGCACTGTTGCAATACCTTGTGTATTGGCATTGTACGACAATAACTCAAACTGAAATATATAGTCCTCCGTAAGCCAGTTTCTCGGATCAAGGTAATAGTTCACTGCAGCCTCTGTGGCACATGACCATCCATCACCATAATAATCACCTACAAATTCACTTGCAAAATATGAAGGAACAAGGCTTCTTGTAGCCGGATTCATCTCATTATATACAACTGTACTCCAATCAAGTCCTGTATTCATCACCTGAAATGTCCAGTTAGGATGTATCTCTTTAATAGAATACAATGCCTGTCTATATGACTCCGGAAACTGCTCTATATCTTCATATTTCGTCTCAGCCTTTATATCTTCTGTTCCGCTAAATCCGGATATTATCCCTACAGCCGCTATCACGCCAGCCAATATCATCGCACACTTTTTCATCCGCACTTTATATTGCCTCCCAATGTTATTTGTGTCTTATATTTACATTATCTTAATCTAACTAATTCTAATCTATTTTCCCACTAATATCAACATTTTTCTTGCGTACAAGCTTGTTAAGGAGCTTATCCATAAGATATGCGAACACGGCAACCACCGGCACTCCAAGAAACATTCCCACAACGCCTCCGATACTTCCGCCGACTGTGATGGCAAATATTATCCAGAGAGGACGAAGTCCCACTGTCTCACCAAGAATTCTAGGCCCGAGATACAGTCCGTCGAACTGCTGTATCACAACAATCAGCACCGTGAATATGATTGCCTTTATCGGATCTACCATGAGTATAAGAACGATTCCCGGAACAGCTCCGATAAATGGTCCAAAGTACGGTATCATGTTCGTAATTCCGACTATAAGGCTTATAATAGGTGTGAACGGAAGCCTGAGTATTGTCATAAGGAAGAAACATATCCATCCTATTATGAATGAGTCAACTGTCTTTCCGAGTACGAATTGGCTGAATATATGGTAACATTCACGCAGAGTCTCCATTATCACGTCACCCGCCTTCTCTGATGCCACACTGTAGAGAACCCTCTTGAATCCTCTTGCAAGAAGCTTCTTGTCCGATACCATATATACGCTCACGATAAATGCAATCAGTACATTGAGCAATCCCTTCACAACAGATATTGAAGTGGTAAAAATCATAGGTACTACATTAGTCACCACATTTTTGGAGAAATCCATAAGCTGTGGGGTAATACCGTTGAAGAAATCATTGATTATATCATAATCAAAATCAGGGTGGTCTTCCTCGAACTTGAGAAGTCCGTTGTTGACCTCCGCTATCCATCCCGGCACCTGATTCACAATTTCGGTGAGGCTTGTCCCTATCTGCGGAAGCAGGTATACGAACATAATAACTACCACAAATATAACAAGAAGATATGATATAAGCAGAGACAGCATCTTCCGAGGCTTATCATGTTTTTTCAGGGGCTTTATCTTTCCGAATATCTTATTATCAAACAGTTTGACAAGAGGGTTGATGAGGAATGCTATGAATGCACCCCACAGAAATGGTGACAACACGTTCATAGCCCCCTTGATATGCAGCATCACATTGTCCCAGTCTATTACGGCCTTTATTATAAGTACACTCGCAAGTACAACCAGCACTGCGTACAGACATACCGTCAGATACTTGATGTTCCATGTGAACTTCTCATGTCTGCTGCCTTCTCTGTGTGCTGCGTTTCTTCCACTTCCGGACATATTATCGTCCTTTGCACCGGTTCGGGTATTGGCACTATTGTCATCCGGCTGTGCGCCGTCCGATTCTGCCTTACCCTGCTCTAGCGTGTCTGAACTGCTTGTTTCTGCGTTGTCTGCTGCCACATTGACTGTCCCTGCTTCTCCATCAGAAATCTGCTCACCGCTTTTTTGGGGCTTGCATACTTTTAATTTCATAACCTAACCTCCCTATTTAGATAAGATAATATGTTTAATATCCAGTATTTAAAATTCAGGCTTTCTTCCGGACAGTTATGCCAACCTTCCCTTAGTGCTTTTAAGCCTTTATACCTATAATTGTTGTTATTTTTTGTATTGCTTGTATTGTTGTTATTTTTTATATTGCTTGTATTGTTTTGAATTTTCAAAATTTCGTCTTTGAAAAAATTATCATTTATGATGTATTTTGAGATTTTTATCTGATTTTTGTATATTAGCCTTATTTTTCAGTATACACTTATGAAAATATTTAAGCAACCCCGATTGCAATTTTTCCTTTATTTTCAAGGGTTTTCAAGTTTTATGCTAAAAAATTTTAAAATTTTTAAAAAATATAAAAAAAAAGCTTGCATTTTTCCCCGGCATGTGTATAATAATGTTTGTGCCGAAAACAAGACACTTATTAAATGTGCGCGATTAGCTCAGTTGGTAGAGCACCTGACTCTTAATCAGGGTGTCCAGGGTTCGAACCCCTGATCGCGCACTAAAGGTACCAGTTTTGCAGATGACTGCGGGGTTGGTGCTTTTTTTGTGCCAAATTCCACTATTTTATGAAATTTTTTGCTAATATTTTTTTTCGGAGTAAATTACATGAATATACATATTGTTATATATATTATTTCCGCCGTGATATTTCTGGTTCTGTTCATCATCCTCACCCACTTTCTCACCGACAAAAAAAGACGGCTCGCCGCCGAAATAAAGGGGCGCTATAACGCCACCGCTCTTCTCACGCCGACAGAAGCCGCCTTTTTTCCTGTAATTGATGAGATCGCCGCCGACTATGGGCTGTATCTCTTCTCGAAGGTGCGCTTTGCCGATGTCGCTAAGACCGCCCGCGCCGAGGACTACAACACATATATGAGATACTTCGGCAAGGTGAAATCCAAGCACCTCGACTTTGTGCTGTGCGATTCGGACTTCATTCCGGTGGTAGTTGTTGAGCTTGATGACCCCTCCCACCTTAACAAACCCAACCGCGAGAATGACCTTCTTAAGGATGTTGTACTCGAAAGCATCAACATTCCACTCATCCGCGTTCCGGTTGCAAATCGCTATGACCAAAAGAAGCTTGCAAGAAAAATCGCTGAATTTTGCTGAGAAATTTTAAGTTGACAACTTTAACGTGTTGTAGTATTTTTAATGTAATTTGTTGACAGGTCAACATTTATATCATAAATACAATATATTTTTCTGTTTTATTGCAAGTATCATATATTTGCAGTTCCCATTTATATTGTAAATGCCGAATATGTATTTTCAAATTTTACCATATATAATAGGTAAACTGAATTTACATTTGCCACCACGCAATTATGCAAATATACAGATGAAAATACGAGGTGCCCCATGTTCAATCGTTTCGAACAATTCACAACAGCCATTTCCCAGATTAACAAGAGTGTCCAGCGAATCAAGTCGACTGAGGTTAACTCTTATGGGCTAAAAGCTAATCACGTTATGATACTTTTTCAGTTGAAAAAGAATCCTGCAGGCTTGACGCCATCGCAGCTATGCGAAAACTGCGAAGTCGACAAGGCTGCCATAAGCCGTTCACTCAAAGAGCTGATAGGCAAGGGCTTTGTCCGCGAAGCGGAATCGGACGGCAGAAAATACCGCATTCCGCTTGTCCTTACAGCCTCCGGCAATGACGCCGCACAGCACATAGAAAAAGCTATCAAGAGTGCCGTCGAAATCGGCGGAGCCGGATTAACCGACAGACAGCGCGCTGAGTTTTACCACTCACTGCTGCTGATTGCGCGTAATCTCGAAGATTATTCCGGGTCCTGATGTGCGCCCCCACTAACCAACGATTTAACGGCTGTATTTTAACCTGACTGAATTATATATTTAAAATCCTATAAAGAGAGGTTTTCCCACATGCACCCATTAAAAAAGCTCTACTGCCGTACATTTCAGACTGTTTTCAAAATTGCAATTCCATTTCTGCCTTACCGCTCTCCTGAGCTTCTTCAAGGAATGGACGAACTCATAGACAAGCTTAAAGCACTTAAGCTAGACCGTGTTCTCCTTGTCACAGACAAGGGAATCCGCAGTCTTGGGCTCACAGAGCACCTTGAACAGCTTCTTGAACAGAATAACATTTCCTGTATCGTATATGATGGTACGGTTGCAAATCCCACCACGGACAATGTCGATGAGGCTCTGCATTTATATAAGGAAAACAACTGCCAGGCTCTGATTGGTTTCGGCGGCGGCTCCTCAATGGACTGCGCCAAGGCTGTAGGTGCCTGCATTGCGCGCCCTAAGACCCCACTTATGAAAATGAAGGGCATTTTAAAGGTTATCCGCCCACTGCCGCCGCTTTTTGCGGTGCCGACCACTGCCGGGACAGGAAGCGAAACCACCCTCGCCGCGGTCATCACCGACGCAAAGACGCGCGTCAAATACCCAATCAACGATTTTCCGCTTATCCCAAAGTACGCTGTTCTCGACCCGGAGGTGACGCGCTCACTTCCACCATTTATAACCGCCTCCACCGGACTTGACGCCCTGACACACGCGGTTGAGGCGTACATCGGGCGTTCCACCACGAAAAAGACTCGCAAGGCGGCGCTCAAAGCCGTTCAATTAATTTTCGCAAACCTGCAGACCGCCTACCATGATGGCAATAATATGACTGCAAGAAAAAATATGCTTCACGCCTCATACTACGCCGGAGTTGCATTTACGGTATCCTATGTCGGCTATGTACATGCCGTAGCGCACTCTCTTGGAGGTAAATACAATATTCCACATGGACTTGCCAACGCCGTCCTGCTGCCGATAGTTCTGCGCGATTACGCCTCGGCAATTCAAGGAAAGCTCCATGACCTTGCCAATGCCGCCGGACTGTCCGATGAGAATGACACCGACTGTGTAGCTGCTGAGAAATTCATCTGCGCCATAGAGGGCATGCTCGATGAATTTTCGCTCGGACGTACCCTTGCAGGAATCAAGGCTGAGGACATCCCTGAGCTTGCCCGCCACGCGGACGCCGAAGGCAATCCGCTTTACCCGGTTCCGGTACTTATGAATGCGAAGGAGCTGGAGCATTTCTATTATGCCGTAAGCAATGAGCAATAATAACTATCATTTTTTACATTAAATAATAGCGAAACACAAATCGCACAGCATACAACTGTTACAGCCGGAGTTTCGCGATTGCCTACTTATTAAATTAGAGGAGACCCCCACATGACCAACTCAGAAATCCAAGAACTGTTAAGCTCCCAGCGAAGTTTCTTTACCACAGGAGCCACACTTAAGACAGAATACAGAATATCAGCACTCAAAAAATTAAAGGCTGCTATTATATCACACGAAACCGATATTATGAGTGCCTTAAAAAAAGACCTCGGAAAAGGTTCACAGGAAAGCTATATGTGCGAGGTCGGACTCACACTGAGCGAAATAAGCTATATGCTCTCCCATGTAAAGCGCTTTGCGCGTGAGCGCACCGTGGCAACACCGCTCGCGCAGTTTGCCTCAAGAAGCTATGTAAAGCCGTCGCCCTACGGAAATGTGCTTATAATGAGCCCATGGAATTACCCCTTTCTTCTCACCATGGAACCGCTTGTCGACGCCCTCGCCGCCGGAAATACCGCTATCGTCAAGCCAAGCGCATACTCGCCGGCAGCCAGCGAAATTATCGGTAAAATAATCTCCGAGATTTTCCCGCCTGAGTACGTTGCAGTTGTAACAGGCGGACGTGCAGAGAACACCTGTCTTCTCGATGCCGGCTTCGACTACATCTTTTTTACCGGGAGCAAAGCCGTTGGAAAGGAGGTCATGCGCCACGCAGCGGAGCACCTTACCCCCATCACCCTTGAGCTGGGCGGCAAAAGCCCCTGCATAGTAGCTCCTGATGCGAACCTCAGGCTCGCGGCAAGACGTATCGTGTTCGGAAAATATCTGAACTGCGGGCAGACCTGCGTTGCCCCGGACTATGTCCTCTGTCACCGTGATGTTTATGAGAAGTTCATAGAATATCTGAAACAGGAGACTATCAGGCAGTTCTCCGACAAGCCTCTTGAGAATCCTGACTACGGAAAGATAATCAACGAAAAGCATTTTAACCGTATTCTTGGTCTTATAGATAAGAAAAAGGTGGTTCTAGGCGGTGCCGCGGACGCCGCAACACTGCGCATTGAGCCAGTCATAATGCGCAACATCACCTACGATGACGCAGTCATGCAGGAGGAAATCTTCGGACCGCTGCTGCCTGTCATTCCTTACGATGATGAGGACGCCATGATAGAAAAAATCAACTCGCTTGACCATCCATTAGCGCTCTACGTCTTTTCAGAAAACAGGCAATTTATCAGAAAAATCACTTCCGGCATAAGCTTCGGCGGTGGCTGTGTGAATGACACAATAATCCACCTCGCCACCTCCAACATGGGCTTCGGTGGTGTCGGTGGCAGTGGCATGGGCTCCTACCACGGACGCGAAGGCTTTGACACCTTCAGCCACAAAAAAAGTATTGTCGACAAAAAGACATGGCTCGACCTGCCTATGCGTTACCAGCCGTACAGCTCATTTATGGATAAGATGATACGGATATTTTTAAGATAGATAACAGCAAAAAGCAGAACACAGGCGATTAGTCATCGGCTGTGTTCTGCCTTTATTTTATAATAATATATTTCCACATAATCGTATGGTGTATCACTTGCTATGTTATTTTTCACAATCGCATACATATTATACTATATACTGTTTTATTCTGTGACCTTTTAACATTTACACCTTTTCTTCCCACACCCTAATGCTTCAGCAAGCTCATCAAGCGACTTCTTAAGCTGGCACAGGTGCTTATTAAGCTTCTTGTGCTTATATGCAAAGCACCTCATTTTACATTCATAGCCTTTGCCCATATATCAGCACCTTTTCTTATATCCCATTACCTTTTGATTGTATTATATGATAGTAAAACAAAAAGGTTCTTTAATGCCGTGTCCTAATCTTCCTATTATCTATCTATAATCATCTTATTGATAGGCGTCCCCATCCCGGAAAACCGCTCCTCATACTCCGTCATTATGTTTCCTTCATTCATCCTCGCATCGTTGTGAAGGTCGTATGTAAGCTCCCTGATATGCCAGCCTGCAGGCTCAACCTCCTCAACGGAGAAGTCAAATAAAACCCTGTTGTCCGTCTTGAACTCCAACTGTCCGTCCTTTTTAAGTATCTGATTATAGCGGGCAAGGAACTGTCTTGAAGTAAGACGTCTCTTAGCATGCCTATCCTTCGGCCATGGGTCGGAAAAATTGAGGTATATGCGGTCAACCTCGCCCTCGCCGAACACATCCGTAATCTCCTCAGCGTCCATCCTGATAAAAATAATGTTCGGAAGCTGCGCCTCCTCCTGCTTTTCAAGCGCGCGGATAAGCACGCTTGAATATTTCTCAATTCCCACATAGTTGACATCAGGATTCTGAGCCGCAAGCTGCATGATGAATCTTCCCTTGCCCATGCCTACCTCTATGCGAATAGGGTTATTGTTCCCAAACAGTTCGTTCCATCTTCCCTTATATTCCTTCGGCTCATTCACCGTATATTCACTCTCAATCATTGCCTCGCGTGCGCCCGGCACATTTCTAAGTCTCATCTGCGTTCTCCTATTCCTTTCCTTTTCCATATTCACCCACAGTCTCAATATACATCTGTGGCAATCCAACATCGTAGGACTTACCCTTTATGCGGCAGCCCATCATACCTGTTGTGGCACGAACCTCCTCAAGCGCATCCGTGAGCTGTATCTCACCGCGGCTTTCCTTATTTTCACGGATATTTTTTTCGAGAACCTTATACACATCCTCCGTGAGGATATACTGCCCGAACACTGCAAAATACTTGCTGCCGTTCTTGCACTTGACGGCAAGATTCTCCTCGGCATAATCCACTGTCGGCTTCTCATATATGCAGTCTAAGCGCATCTGCTCCTCCTTAGGGCTCTCCCACACACCGTGCATAATGCCATAATGAACCACCTGCTCCTTAGGCACCTCATGCATTGATACCACCGGAAGCCCATAAGCCTCAAAGCAGTCTATAAGCTGGCTTGAGCAGGTCTTTCCTATATAGGATTCGTATATCATATCTCCAAGAAGCAGAAGCACAGGTTCGCCCTCAGCGAAGTCCCTGCTCTGGTACACGGCATGCCCGAAGCCTCTTCTCTCATCCTGATATGCATAATGAATCATTCTGCCTATCTTCACCAGATTATCCTCGTACTTCTGCTTATCCTCAGGAAGCTTGTCATAATTCTCTTTGGACATAGGGGCAAAAAATGACTCATACAGCTTCTGCTCCTCACGTCCGATGATGAGGCACACTTCCTCTATTCCCGACTGTACAAGCTGCTCTAAAAGCACCATGATAACAGGCTTAAAAAGCCCATCCTTATCGAGAACCGGAAGAAAATCCTTCTTGATTGCCTTGGTTGCAGGGTAAAGTCTGGTTCCGAATCCCGCCACAGGAATAACTGCCTTTCTCACCGCCTGCTTAGGCTTAAGCGTGAGTGGGAACGCCTCCATACCACGCACGTTGTTGAGATAATCTATAACAGCCTTCTGACATTCTTCATCCTTAGCAAGAAGCTGCACTGTCCCGTCACCCTGTGAGCCTACGCCCTTGGCGCCATATATCCACTTGTCAAGCTCCTTATCGGAAAGAACCGAGTGAAGAACCGGAGATTTAAGCTGTGACGGACATGCCGGAGCTACCTTTTTGTCAAAATTTTCCTGCACGGTGCGCATCAGCTCACCAAGTCCCTTGGCATCCCCTGTCTCCAACATGTGCACACCTTTTTCAATATACTCCCTGTTATCAACTCCGAGTGCCTCCTGAACCGCACGCTCCTTGTCATTCTGTGCAAAAGGATAGCATTTGTTGAGGTCTGCAAGAATTTTTACCGTATCCTTTCCCGCCTTAAGGTCTGCAATTACCCAGTAGAATGTGCCGCCAAGCTTTATCGTCTGCACTCCCACCTCATTACTGTCAAATGTCATGTGAACCGGCTTGACTCCGAATGCACAAGCCTGATCAAGCCTGCCGCACCTTGACGGTGTTCTCTGTTCACCTATGAATGCAATATTCATCTCACCGATTGTGTTTAACTTAAGCCCATATATCTGATTGAATCCGCGCGCCGTGAGAACACATATAGCGGCGCTTGATGACAGTCCGCTCTTAATCGGAAGCGTGCGCTTGGTTATATGAATCCTCAGACCTCCGACGCTGTAATGCTCATTTATATATGAAGCCACACCTGCAACATAGGAAAAATATCCACCCTCACACGCAGTCTTTCTAAGAACCTGCGTATCCATCTCGCATGTAAAGGTCTCCTCCCCAAGGTCACTCTCTATTATGAATTTATCCGCCGCCTCGACGGTGGCATATATTCCTTCCTCGATTCCTGTTACAATCGCCTCACCCGGTATAATTGCCGAATTGATGTTTCGATGAAGCCCCGCCCAGTCGCTATGCTCTCCGAACAGGCATAGACGTCCCGGCACAAAAAGTTCTATTCTCTCGGACATGTTCCCTCTTTTCCGGATGACAATGTGATTATGCGTTCTATGCTTATCATCCTTGATTTTATTTTAAATTCTACCAGACAATCTCCCATGTTGCAATTTTTTTGTGGAAAATGGACATATAATGTAATACAATGAAGTCTGTGGGAGGAATGTTTCCTCCTGTGTAATATAAAAAAACGGAGTCCATCATGAACCATAGAATAATATCACCTTCAACCATACACGGCACACGCACAAAAAAGCACAGCTATTATCTGCGCACACTGTTCGTGCTAATCGCCTGCATATCCATACTCACACTCAATATCCAACCTGATATCGTATATGCAGAAAATAAGTCCGCGAACACGGACGAATACCCGATACCACCTGAAATTGAGTCCGGCAACTGCATTCTTATGGATGCCGACAGCGGAATGGTTCTGTATGAAAAAAATAGTGACGAAAAATGTTACCCTGCCAGCGTCACCAAACTGATGACCGCACTGATTGTCGCAGAAAATGCCAATCTAAACGACACTCTGACCGTGAGCGCCAACGCAGTATCCAGCGTAAAGTACGGCGATGCAAACGCAGGTCTTAAGACGGGCGAAGAATTCAGTGTTGAACAGGCATTAAATATTATGCTTATTAAATCAGCGAATGATATTGCCTATGCTCTTGGCGAATATGTCGGAGGCTCGGTCGCCAATTTTGCCAATATGATGAACAAAAGAGCGGCTGAGCTTGGCTGTCTTAACACTCACTTTACCAATGCAAGCGGACTTACCGATGTCAATCACTACACGACCGCCTATGATATGGCTCTTATATGCCGTGCGGTGCTTGATTACCCTGTCATTATGAATGCGATATCATATAAGAAATCCTATTCCGTACCTCCGACGAACAAGACCTCCGACACACGCTATTACAGGCTGTCGCACAGCATGGTTACAGGAAAATATCTGTACGAATACTGTATCGGAGGAAAAACCGGATACACAGATGCCGCAGGGCACACTCTTGCCACATTTGCACAGAAGGATGGAATCCGCCTGATATGCGTCATATTCAACTCAACCGATGAACAGCGCTATATTGATACCACTGCCTTATTTGAATATGGATTTAACAATTTTCACAAGCTCAATATCTCACAGAATGAGGATACCTTCAGCTTCAATCAGGGATTGGGGCTGGTTGATTTCGGAATCAGCGGCAAAGCTTTGAATATAAACTCAGATATACAGCTGTCCGTTTCGGACTCTGATTGTGTCATAATTCCGCTCAATGCCTCCTTCGGTGACCTGACCAAGGAAATTATATACAGGCAGCGCGACAACATTTCAGATACGATAAACACAGACAGTGAAATAACGTCAACTACTTCTGCCGACAGCAATATCGCCTCAAACATACTTGCCGATATCTATTACTACTACGGCGAGCATGAAGTCGGACATACCTGCCTGTACTTCGCCGGAACAAATGCGTCCAATGACATTATTTCCGATAACCGTAAGCCAACAGATGGCTCTGCAGCATCCGATTCAGCCCTCCCATATCTGGTATCGGACACTTCCACCTCACCTCTGTCAAATGCGGATATTGTGACAGGACATTTCATCTACATCAACCTCTGGTTGTTCATCAGCATCGTATGTGTTGTGGTTCTGATTGTGCTGTTACTTGTTATAAACGCAAAAAAGAACCGCCATGGTCTGCGGTTCTGATTATACCTTCTTTTTCTGTCTTTTATCGCGGCGGCGCTTGCGGACTTCCAGCTGTCTCTGCCTGACCTCCTCAGCGCCCGCCTCACCTGTAAGCTTAAGAACCCTTGAGGCATAATACTTTCCGTTGTCATCCTCCCTGATTCTGAAGCGCCCCTTGATATATCCATGCTCCTTACATTCAGCAAGGCAATAATGCATCTTGGAATTCATGGAAAACCAGCGAATCTTCTTCCGTGCGGTCTGTCCGCACAGATAACACCTTGTGGACAGAAGGCGCGTATTGTTCACCAGTTCCTCCTTAGTATCATACCCTTTGGTGATATATTTCTCATACGTCCCATAATTGACTCTTATCTCGTCCTTGATACTTGCGGGTATTCTGTAGGTATCTATCGAAAAATATCCCCTTACTTTTTCAAAATCAATACATTCAAAGACCTTAGCCGTATACTCCGCATCACTTATTGCACTATGAAAATCAATATTTTTCTCAATTCCCAGCATATCAACAGCCGTTTCCAACGACCTTCTTGACTTTCCATCTTCCTTGTCAATTGAGAAAAGCTTCTGTATATCATAGTAAAACAGCGGATACTCAAACGGATTCCCGATTCCGAAATACTTCATGTTGCGCTGCAGCTCCACAAGATCCGAAGTCCCCCATGTGCACATTCTGTACTCTCCGTCCGCACTGCACCAGTCAAGGAAATCATTAACCGCATCCGCGAAATCCCTTCCGTCCTCCAAAAGTTCCTCCGTGACATGTGTAAGCCCCTTCGCAATATAGTGAAGCTCCTTGTATACCTTCGGCTTGATATAACACGAAAAACTGCCGACCTGCTTCATATTATCATCAAGCTTCACAGCACCTATCTCAAATATCTCGAATGGAAGCTCCGCAACCTCATCGCTCTTGCCGCTCGGACACTGATTCCATTCCAAATCAAATACAATATATCTCATATTAACTATCCAATCCTCACTTCCCCGACATCCATATCCGGAAGCTGCCCGCACCATACCGGGCATTTATTTCCAATCACTGACACGCATCTTTTAAAACATTTTTCATTATATAAAAAAATTCTATTACTAGCAATGTTTTTTTATCGAAAGCAATTTTAAGAATTTTAAAAAGTTTTCTTTACCAAACCTTAGTTTCCACTTCATTGCTACATATTAATAATGGTAGTATAATTATTTTGGTAGTGTACTTAAGCTAATGTATTATCATGACCTACAAGGAGACCTTTAATGAATATAAACTTTAAGAAAAAAGGCATTAAAATTACTCTTATATCTCTTGTTATAGTTATTCTTTTCTTTTTTTCCGTATTTTATTGTACAAACCGAATAAGCAATGAGATGGAAAAGCAGCTTGAATCCAATCTGATCGACGTCGCTAACCAGAATGCTCTTGCCATAAGGAATCAGCTCAATGACAACTATATGCTTTTAAAGAGTCTTTTTACCGAGATTAAGGAAATTCCCGGCGATATGTCCGAAAATGTCATGCTTCTCAAAGGCTTTGTTAAGGCTAATAATCTGAAACGCGTAGGTTATTGCGCCACTGACGGAACGACCTATACCACGGACAATGTTGTGGCTAATCTTTTCTATCGTGAGTTTTTCAAAAGAGGAATGCAGGGTAAGTCAACCATAACCGGTGTATTGACCGATGCCCTCCGCCCTGATGCCGATGAAAAAGTCATTATCTTCTCGTCCCCTATGTATGACGATACAACAGATGAGATTCTCGGTGTATTCGGTCTTATATATGACGCCGAGGTCATCAATGCCACATTGCAGGTGGACTGCTTTGAAGGACAAGGCTGCAGCTTTGCCACCAATGAAGATGGTGACATATCAATTGCCATGGGTTACGATTCCGTTCAGCTTTCACAGAACCTGTACACCGACATTTTATCCAAAACTCCCGGCAACACAGAAGTAATCAATACTATCCGCCGCAATATTTCCGCAAACACACCTAACCTTGGAAAATTATTTATAGATTCAGTTGAATACTACTACTACAGAACACCGATTCTTATCGCTAATGACGAGATTGTATGGAACGTGTTTACATTGGTTCCTACAGATTATTTTCTGCAGCGCCTTAAGCCTGTCCGTAACACCATGTATCTGATGATATTTTTAAGTATCTTTTTGGTTGTCGCGGCATTGATACCTTATTTGATTATATTTAGTTCACAGCGACGCCTTGTACAGCGCCTCGCCTACAGAGATTCCGTAACCGGAGGTGCCAACTATGCATACTTTAAAAGACAGCTTCTCACTAAGTCCAGAAACCGCCGCGGATACATAGTCTCAATGGACATCCAGCATTTTTCGAATATCACCATAACAGCCGGAAGCGCTGCCGCCGATGACATGATTAAAAAGACATGGGAGCTTATCAAACGCTCAATAAAAGGAAACGAATATGCAGCCCGAGTGAGGGACGATTACTTTGTAATGCTGCTTAATATGTCCGATGACAACGATGTTGCAAGACGTCTTGAACATCTCTCCGATGAGATACACGATCTTGCTATATCTTATGATACACCCGGAGTAAGAGCCTGCTTCGGAATATACCCTATGGAGGACATAACAACTCTGGATGATTCATATAATAAAGCCAAGATTGGACGTGAATTTGCGAAGGATCGACATGATAAATGCTATGCCTTCTACAGCGAGCTTGACCATGAGGAGCTTCTCAAAAACCAGCAGCTTGAAGAGCGTTTTGATTTTGCCATAGCTAACCATAACTTTGAGGTATGGTATCAGCCTAAATATTCGGCATCAACCAAGGAAATTGTCGGATCTGAAGCACTGGTACGCTGGCGTGAGACAGATGGGAAGCTTATTCCGCCGGGGCGTTTCATACCGCTTTTTGAGCGTGACGGCTATATATCGCGCCTTGATGAATATGTGTTCAGGGAGGTCTGCCGCAAGCAGAAATACTGGTTAGATAAGGGATTCAGGGTATGCCCTGTATCTGTCAACATAAGTCGTGCTACAATCTACGGTGCCAATGTTGTAGATAAATATCTCGGTATACTTGATTCCTTCGAGCTTCCTCACGAATACATACAGTTGGAGGTACTTGAGAGTGCTATTTCGGGAAAAGCAGACATTGCCAAGATTCTCGAACGTTTCCGTCTTAGCGGTGTTCACATATTGATGGATGATTTCGGTACAGGATACTCCTCACTTGCAACACTCAACATGCACTGCTTTGACACCCTGAAGCTCGACAAGAGCCTTATCGACTGCATAGGTGAGAAGGACGGTGAAACACTTCTCCACTACGTCATCAAGATGGGACGCCACCTTGGTCTGCACATCACGGCAGAGGGTGTCGAATACGAATCCCAGCTCTCCTATCTTCAGGAACAGAAGTGTGATGACATTCAGGGCTACTATTTTTCCAAACCTCTGCATATCATGGATTATGAAAAACTTATTGCTGAATAGACTTGAACAGGGGTCATGTATATGTGTCACAAGGAAAACCTTGGACACATATACATGACCCCTGTCCCACTATCCCACTTAACTTATGCACTCCTTAAGCGCATCTATAAGCTTACTTTCACTGAGAGGCTTGGTAATATGTACATTCATTCCTGAAATCTTACTGTTGATAATATCCTCTGCAAATGCATTGGCGCTCATCGCAATTATCGGAATGCTTTCGGCATCCGGTCTTTTCATGGAACGTATTTTTCGTGTAGCATCCCATCCATTCATATTAGGCATCATAATGTCCATGAAAATAACATTATAATATCCCGGGTCGGATTCCCTGAACCTTTTTACTGCCTCTAATCCGTCACATGCCACCTCCACACATACTCCATTGTTCTCTAAAAAGAACTTTGCAACCTCCATATTAAGTTCATTGTCCTCCGCGACCAAAGCCCTTGATCCTTTAACCGATACATCCCCATATTCCACTATTTTTTCATTCTTTTCAGGCTCCCCTATTTTAAATGGAACCGTCATGATAACCGTTGTACCGATACCCTTCTTGCTCTTTAGCTCAATCGTTCCGCCCAGATTATCGGCAATTTTCTTAGCAATCGCAAGTCCAAGTCCGGTCCCCTCGAATTTAGTTCTGCTTGATTCGTTCTCCTGCGAAAACAACTCAAAAGCACGCCCTATGAAGTCCTCACTCATGCCGATTCCGTTATCGGAACATCCGAATTCGTAGGTGACATATTCATCACCCGAGGCTTTCTCAACACACCATACATGCACACTGCCACCCGGATTCGTAAATTTAATTGCGTTTTCCGTGACTGCTGACAGCAGTCTCTGCAGATAGACGGGATTCCCGACAAGATATATATGCTTCAACTCCGACCTGTCCCAGTCAACCACATAATCGATGTTCTTATCTGCTGCCTGCATCTGTTTTCCTGTATTATCCTTACTTAACAAGGCAGCTAAGTCGAAGGTTATCTTCTGTTCAATAAAATCGTCCGATTCAAGCTTATTCATATCCAGTATATCATTCACAATACTGACAAGATATTTGGAAGCTTCCATAATCTTATCCCTGCACCTTTTCTGTATTTCAAGGTCATCCGGATAATGATTTGCAAGGTCAATCATGCCAATAATACCATTCATCGGTGTCCATATATCATGGCTCATGTTTGACAGGAAGCTGGTCTTGAGTGCCGCCTCTTTCTTAGCCTCATCTACCTGATACATAAGCTTCTGCTCTCTCTTTTTTGCATCGCTTATACTCCGAATTACACAGAGTACATGTGTGAGTCGTCCGTTTTCATCCCTCTTTTTTTCAATAAATCTGAGCTTATGCCAGTTTCCGTCCTTCATACGGTATTCCATAACGATAGTTTCTTCGTCCTTCATTCGCTCCGGCAATGTAGACAAATCAGTAAATTTTAAGAAAGCCTCCTGATACTCCTCGGCAATCAGCTTTTTACATACTCTTGTATTGTTCGCAGACATATTTCCGGATTTCTTATAATTCTCATTCGTCCTGCTCCTGTTCGTTATCTCCTCATAGTAGTCTGCCTGAATGTCAATTCTGGATATATATTGATAGGTCTTTGCTATGGCAGATATGATTTCATTGCCAAGCCTTGCCTCATCCAATGCATTCTTTAGCTGCTCCTGAATTGCCTTTTCCTTATATAGAATACTGTCTATGTTGCGAAAAGCCAGAAATATATTAAATCCACTGTCATCCACCTGACCCTTAACGGCATACGCTTCATAAAAGCTATGCAAGAGCCCTCGCTCCCTGCAACTCCGGAACAGGCATATAGCTGATAGTCTGCCCTGAGATTTTACATTCAATTGTGACAATAAACTCTGAGCCCCTTCCCAGCGTGCTGTTCACCTTTATAGTTCCACCCATCATGTCAACAATATTTTTGGAGATTGCCATTCCAAGTCCCGTTCCCTGAATACCGCTCTTAGTAGCAGTCTGTTCTCGTGAGAATGGTGCAAAAATATCATTCTGAAACTCTTTTGATATACCAATTCCATTATCATAAACCTGAACATTTTTACCGTATTTAGCGTTGATATCCTGTGACGTCAATCCAATCAAGCCTTTGTCGTTTGAACTGACAACAGCACCTTCAATGCATACAAGCACAGTCCCGCTCATCTCAAATGGATAACTGTCAAACAATGAGGAAAGCGTAATATCCCCGCTTAACGCACTCGCTTGGTCTTTGCGCAGATAGGCTAACAGAAGCCCCGATGCATCATAGCGCGGCACAATCGCAACATCATATTGTGTATCGTCAAGCTGCAGCTGCTCCGTATATGTAGCCTCCGGGTGCTCTAAAAGATTCACTATATAATCCTTTGACAGTATATCCTGCCACATAGACTCCGTATCACCCTCCTGCATGCTGCTCTTTACAACCCTCATCTCGTCGTCAAGAACCAGAACACCTGTAAGTCTCTGTTCCTCTATAAAATTATCAAGTTCGCCCTGTCCGAATGAGGCATACTCAGCCATATCATCCCTAAGTGCCTCCGCCTTATCCAATAGACGCACCAGACTCTTAACACGGTCATTTGATATACTGTTGTCATAACTTACGATTCTTGACTTGCAAAACGAAATCGTTGAATTTAATGCCTTGTGCAGCTTTGTATTATCTATACCTGTAAATATAAACCACACTACGCATCCTGCTATCATAATCAGCACCAGAAGCAGAAATGACAATCTTACATATTTTTTATTTTTCATCACTGCTGCCTCCGATTACCGAAAAATTCACATCAAGACCATATTTCTCCACAATTTCTGCTATGGTTCCGTCCTCAGTCAACTCCAAAAAAGCTGGTTAATCTGGTGCGTAAGCTCCACATGAGTGTCCTTCTTAAACGCCACACCCGCTCTGGACACCTGAGGGCTCTCGGACAACAGACGGTATTCGCCGTTTCCATTCTTCACCAGTTCATTGATAACAGCCTCCTGCCCATTATTTGCCACATATACCATACATGAGAACTGCTCAAGCAGTGTCTTTGCCACATATACATTGAGCTCGTTATCCTCTACAAGAAGAATACGCGCGTCCTTAAGCGCTTCACCATCACAGTCTGCCTCTTCATCCTTGTCCGGCTCTTCTGCCGGTTCCACATACAGCACAAGCTTAAATTCCGTTCCCTTGCCAAGCTCACTCTTGACCTCTATGGTTCCTCCCATCGCATCCACAAGGCTCTTCACGATAGGGAGTCCCAGCCCTGTCCCTTTTACCTTGTCACCAAGCTCCGACTGCTCCTGTATAAACGGATCATACATTCTCTTCTGAAATTCCTCACTCATTCCGATTCCATTATCTCGAACATACAGGCGCAGACCAATCTTTCCATCCTTATTGCCGCCTTCCTCCGGTTCAACCCTTTCAGATATAAACTCAACGGTTCCGCCTGTCGGGGTAAACTTTGCGGCGTTAGAAAGCAGATTAAAATATATCTGGCTGAAGCGCAGGCGGTCAACCTTGATACAATCCTCTCCGCCATTCATTTGATAGACAAAATCAATATTCTTTTCATCCATCAACGGCTTGATTACCGTAAGTATGGATTCCTCAAATTCATCCCTTGTAAATGGTCCCTCATGCAGCGTCATCTCACCGTTCTCAATTTTACTTAAGTCCAGAATATCGTTTATAAGCCCTAAAAGGAACTTGCTCGATGAATCAATTTTGCCAAGATATCCTTTTATTATCTGTATATCGCCCTCTCTCTGCGCAAGGTGCGTAAGTCCTATGATGGCATTCATCGGTGTTCTGATATCATGGCTCATCCTCGACAAAAATTCAGATTTGGCATTCGCCGCCGATTCCGCCTTGCTTGCAGCCACCTCAAGTTCTGCATTTTTCCTGCTGATTTCTCTGTACAGCTCTCTCCTGCGCTAATCTTCAATCGCGACATCACACCATACATACACGACCGCATAGCTCGCATTTATAATAAGCCATCCCGGATTGGCAAGCTGAACCCAGATAAATGCAGTTGTAATGGCAAAAAATGTCACCAGCAGAACAGAATTAAAGCGCGGTGTTATCTTCTTCCAATAAAAAAGCACCAGCATAAGTCCGATATAGGAATACAGCATGATAGAGCCGACCCCTACAGGCATAAACAGAATTCCCCTCTCATATTCCAATGTATCTGAGAGCTTGAAAAAAAGTCCTGTGAACGGATTGCTGAGTGCTACAATAATATAAAGCGCATACGGAATCATGATAAAACTTATTCCCCTCAATAACATGTCAAGGGAATATCCGCGGTGAATCAGAACATACGCATAACCAACCCATACTGCTGCTAAAAGCGGCATACTGGCAACATATACCGTCATGGTAATCTGGTATACCCACCAACTAGCCGCCCAGTTCATCGCCGCAGACGAAACAATATCGATCAACACGCTTATAATACTAAACACAAGTACAAAATAAAATGAATCACTCTGAATGTCTATCTTGGAAGTTCCCATGCTCTCCCCACGCTTTCGTGCTCTTCGCATACCAAATTCCTTGATAAACATAATCATAAATACTGCCAATGCAAAAAAATCTGTCTCTATATGCCACATACTCTTTTCCTCCTAAACTTAAGAGCCACTGGTGATGGTGTATCGGACTTTTCACCATCATTCCTGCACAGACACAGTCATCCTTAATATCCGTTCTTAGCAGGCGCCTACAGGTTACCACAAGTCTTCCCAACACAAAATTGACAAAATAGTCCATTTTCTGTTGATAATGTGACATTTTCAAGATTAATATTTTATTTTAGATACTGTAGCTTAGCTACCTAATATAATCTAATTATCCTAAAAAATAGGGAATGGTTCAACATCCACATTGAACCATTCCCTAATTCTGGATTATTCTAAGCATCGCAACAACGATAGCTTACTCATTCCCACTTAGTTTTTCCATATTCCAGGACAGTGCTCCGTGATGTTGTACACTGTTTTGTCGAAAAGTACCTAACAAAATCTGACTTATTCATGTCTAGTATAACATAACTGTGAGAATTTGTCGAATTATTTTTAGTTGGCGTAAGGATTTATTGTCTTTATACTTCCATCCTCAAGATATTCAAGTTCTGTGTACTTCACACATCTCATGCTGCTCACGCCTCTCGACCACGACGAATCATGGTAGAACAGATACCACTTTCCATTATGCTCCATGATTGAATGGTGCGTTGTCCAGCCTATTACAGGCTCAAGAATCTTTCCGCGGAATGTAAATGGTCCCTCCGGGTTCTTAGCTGTGGCATACACGATGGTGCAGGTAGTTCCTGTAGAATACGACAGATAGTAGGTGTCCTTGTACTTATGCAGCCAAGGTCCCTCGAAATATCTTCTGTCCTCATCCGCCGCCTTTAAAGGCTCGCCATTCTCGTCAAGAATCACTATCTGCTTCGGCTGTGACTTGAATGACAACATATCATCCGATAACCTGGCACATTGAGGTCCTAAAGCCGCCTCATCGCCCTTAGATCCCGTCTCTTCCGGCAGGAACCTACCGGTCTGCCATTTCTCAAGCTGTCCTCCCCAGAGTCCGCCAAAATAGAGATAGCCCTGTCCATCATCATCCACAAATACACATGGATCAATGCTGAAGCTGCCCTTGATATAATCTGATTCCGGCTTAAAAGGCCCGCCCGGAGCATTCGATGTTGCCACACCGATTCTGAACAGTCCCTCCTTATCCCTCGCCGGAAAATATAAGTAATACTTACCGTTCTTGAACGCACAATCCGGAGCCCACATCTGCTTGGACACCCAAGGTACATCATTTTTATGTAATACCTCTCCTAAATCCTTACACTCTCCATCAACATCATCCATACACAGAATATGGTAATCCTCCATGTTGTACTGGTCGCCATTGTCATTGTCCTCACACTCATGCTCAAGATCATGTGACGGATAAATATATATCTTTCCCTCGAAGCAGTGCGCCGAAGGATCTGCTGTATAAATATGTGTTACAAGCGGCGTATTCTTTTCCAAAATATTTTCCTCCTTGCTATGTTGATGGATTTAAGGCATTGGGACGCACCCCTGTCGGTCATGCGGCACACCATGCCTGCCACCCTATCTTCTTCTGGTCATATTATAAAGAAATCATAGCAAGGTATCTTCTTAATTAGTGCCAAAATAAACTCAATGATTGCTAAAATAATTTACTTCCATATACTAAATGCAATTACAATTTTCCGAGCATAATTATATCAAGTCAAATATGACAAAAATGTGACAAACTCTTTAAAGTGGCAATACAAACAGACCGATATATAAATGGAATTTGAAAAAATGGTGCGGTAAATATTCATACAATGAAAACGCCAAACAATACGGAGTGAACTAAATGCTGAAAATAGCAATATGTGACGATGAACAGCCAATAATGGAATACATGAAAAATCTAACCGAAAAATGCACCGAGGCACAAGTAGATATGTTTTCAAGTGGGGAGAAATTACTATCTGATTCAAACGACTATGATATCATTCTGCTTGATATTTCCCTAAACTGGAATAATACTGCCGGTGATTTAAACGGCATGGAGGTTGCAAAAAAAATCCGTGAAAAATCCAATGTAATCATCATTTTTGTGACTGCCTTAAAGGAGTATGTGTTTGAAGGCTATGATGTGGGAGCGTTCCATTATCTATTAAAGCCCATCAATGAAAACAAATTTATGGAGGTCATGGACAGGGCAGTAAACCAGATAAAAAGAGAAAAAAATGCAGAACCATTGATTATCCGAACGGATCGCAATTACATCAAGATACCTGTCAACAATATCGTTTATGCAGAGAATCAGGCAAGAAAGATTATACTGCATACCAAAAATATGAAGGAAGATACCTACAGCTTTTATGAAAAAATGGATGTGCTTGAGAGCCGGCTTGGTGACAGCTTTTTCCGCTCACACCGCGGTTTTCTGGTAAATATGAAGGAAATCGTCCGCTATGATAACGCCAACATAGAATTGAAAAACGGAGATAAGGTGTTTTTGGCAAAACAAAAATACAATGATTTTGTGACTGCATATATGAATTATTTGAGAAAGGCATAACAGGCAATGAAAGATGTCATCTACATTCTTTTGATATCATAATCTATTCTGTTCAGGGGCTGCTGCTGTGTCTTATTATCCGCAGCATAAAACCCGATTCCGCAAATCACGGGCTTGGGCTGCGCAATATTGAGGTGTGCGCGAACAAATATTATGGAAAGGTGGAGACAACCGTCAAGGATAAGACGTTTGAGCTGGCGGTTATGCTTCAAAAAAGAACCAGCGGATAGAATCCCGCTGGTTCTTTCTTCCCCGCCCTCAAGACGGCTTAATTATTATAGAAAGATATTCGCTGTCGACAAAATCACCCCAGCCGTTTCTCTGCTCCACCGTCATATTCTGCACATCTCCGATTGACGTAGCCGGAATATTATGAATTGACAAAAAATCCTGCATTTTATCCAAAATTTCCAGTGTAGGCAGATTCGCCTCCTCAAAATCCGTGCCCTCACATTCATAATTAAATTCCACCGGCAGCATCAGAACCTGATTTATCTCATCCTCCGAAGCTCCCATAGTAAGACCGGCGAACAGATTTTTTAATTCCAGATATTCCTCTTCGGACAACATTCCGTCCAAAACAAGCTGATTGGTCTTTTCATAATCATTAAACTCAAACAAATATTCCGGCACAACAGCCGAATACCTGTCACAGCCTTCGTTCCAGTAAACATTTGTCCACTGCCACATCCTTCTAGCAACCGGCTCCCAGCTACGCTCAGGATAACATGCGGTCAGATACCTTTCAATTCCCATAAACAGATAACACAGCCTGCCCGTCATCGACAGATTTTCCGGTTTCATTTTACAGCCCTCCATAGTTTTCCATTAAATAATATATTGTCGCATGTACAGCATATGTAATGCGCCTGTACCTCTCCCCTTCGCTATTGATTGCCCATCAATAGGCTTCACAATAGACCATCCATGAATCAACAGCCCGCAATGATGAGCAGAACTGAGAACAACATATACCCAACTCCCAGTGCTCCGATAATCCTGACCTTGCATTTCTTCAATATCATTAAAACGATTACCGCTACAATGGGATTTAAGAGCAGGCACCATCTTGAAACCGCAAGCGCTCCTGTTATAATAGCAGCCGCCACAATGATGGTTCCGCCAAACCAAAGTGACAACCCTCCGATAAGCATAGGTATCTTTGTAACCGGGTCAATTGATTTCATAATCTCAAGGCTCTCATTGTCCGACAGCTTTTTACTGAGCTTCTGATACATGAGCGGCTTCATGCAGAAATACAAATGGCACATAAGCCCTGTATAACATCCGATAAATGTATTGATTTTCAATATCAGTGCCAACGGTTCACTTTCCTTGGAAATCAGGTCCGCAAGAAGCCACAATGTAACATAAGCTCCCGGCTGCCCCAAAAATGACAGCCAGAAGGACAACTTGAATCTTCCCGCCGTGACATCCTTCCACCATGGATGAATCCCATCTAAGGTTATCCTGTTGTCATTTCTGTCGGAACTTCATATAATTTTCCTCCTGTAATTTATTTTTTTACAGCATAATGCCGCATGTCCATCAACTTATTTTAAACAATGCCTTTAAATCAGGTCAAGTGTGTGTGTTAGTTATCACTAACCTATGTTTTTAAAATAAACCGTGCGAAAACTGAATCTTCTTCCTATCACACGGTTTTTCTGCTTTTTCAGTATAGCACTAAGTAAGTCACATAACAAGGGCAAAAAATATACTGCCAGCAAATATATATAATTATCAATTGACATAAATCAATGTATTCTATAATAGTTTCCCGGCCTACACCCTGCCTACCGCCAGCTCCAATACAATCTCACTGCTCTTTACCAGCTCATCCAAATAGAATACTCACTGACCGTATGCACATTATTCATGGCATTAGAAAGAACAACACCTTCAATGCCATGTAAGCAGAAGTTATTGTTATCCGACCCTCCAAACGATGAAATGATATCCGGCTCTCCGTAGCCTAATTTCTTGAGAGCCTTGGCATACTTCCTTATGACAAATGAATCCTCAGCAACCTTATAAGCCCGCACCATCTCCTCACTCACAAAGGCAGCTTGGGTGCCATACTCTGCGGCTCCTTCCTCGAACTGTCTGCGAAGCGACTCCACTGTAGCAAATGCCTCATCCTTATCAAAGCTTCGCACCTCGCCCTTTATCGTTACTGATTCCGGTACAATATTGACTCCCGTTCCACCGGTGATTGTTCCTACATTAGCGGTGGTATTTGAATTGATTCTGCCAAGGTTCAGCTTGGAAATAATCTTAGAGGCCGCCACAATAGCTGATATTCCTTTCTCAGGCTCAAAGCCGGCGTGGGCACTTTTTCCTTTAATTGTGACCTCATACTGAATAATTGATGGTGCCCGGTTAGCCACTCTGCCCACCTTTCCATCAATATCCAGAGTATAGGCGTATTTAGACTTAAGCTTGGTATAGTCGAATACCCTTGAGCCCCTGCAGTACAGTTCTTCAGCGATGAAGAATACCACCTCAATATCAGGATGTGACAGGTTCTTCTCCTTAATAACTGTGAGCATCTCCAGAATAGCAGTTATCGCTGTAATATCATCAGAGCCCAGAACCGTAGTTCCATCGGATGTCACCCTGCCGGCTTCATTTACAATAACCTTCTTTCCGATACCCGGAGAAACGGTATCCATATGTGCTGAGAAAAGAATAGGCTCTCCTTGAATATTGCCCTTTAAAAATCCATAGATATTTCCTGCTGCCTCCTTATCTCCTGTCTGAACTGCCCCAGCCTCATCCATTGATACCTCAAGCCCAAGCTTAGTAAGCTTTGCAAGAAGATATTCTGCAATATCCTTCTCATGGAATGACTCACTGTCAAACCCAGCCAGTGTAATAAACTCAGATAACAGTCTTTTCTCATCTACCATAATTGCACCTCTGATTCTTAATATTCATCAGGAAATTTATACCCCTTTGGAGTAAACATAGCAATCCGTCTTTCCTGTGGCATAGCTGCTCTTTCTTCCTTTGTAATGAATTTTTCAAATACATATCTGTTGCGTCTGTATTGTGCCAGTCTGTTGTAGAAGCCTACAGCACCGGGATGTGTATTCAATACAACAATGTCCGCTCTGATAATCTCGGACAGCTTTAGAACAATATTTTTTCCGATAGATAAGCCCTGATATTCCGGATCTACAGCTACATTGAGGATTGTGGCGTATCTACCATTGCGATAACTGCCTGATCATCTGTCATATAGCGGATTATCGTAGGTACTTTTCTATATCCCAGTTTTTCCGCAGCAAATATTCTTCTATGACCTGATATGATTTCGTAGTATCCTTCCTTTCGTGGTCTTACTATTACCGGAGTTATTATTCCGTATTTCTTGATACTGTCCTGAAGATCTTTCATCTGGCTATCCATTTCCACTCGAAACGGATGGTTTTCAAATACTCTTAGCCGTTCAATCGCTATTTCAACGATTTTTTCATTTGGATCCATCTGATCCACTTTTTCTGCCATAGGCATCCTCCTTCTTCCTGAAATAAAAAAATCCGCCCAGATTAGAACCTAATCTAATCTGAACGGAATACTCATTCAGGCTTGATATTTTCCAAGCAGAAATATTTTTAATCATTTCCCTTTTATTAGCTACTAGAATTTACAACCTTTTACACCAGCTGCATTATAGCTTTTCATTCCTGTTAGCAAATCTACAATAATTTTACTGTTAGCAATTTGCATTTTCTGTTAGCAAAAATGCTCATTTTTTGATTTGCTGTTAGCAGAAAAACAACAAAAAAACGGCAATGATTTTTCTCTCATTACCGCTTAAAATAGAGCGTTCCCTATAGGAATCGAACCTACAATAGAGTCTTAGGAGTTCAAGTCCTTGCAGAAAACACATATCATTATCTGTAAATCTAAGTCAAGGAAAGTCTTGATTTTTCTAACCTTCCTGTTAATTCGTGTCAAAATAAGAAAACAGAAAATCATTCAAGTAAAGCGGCTTTCGCTGACAAAATGATGACACTGTCACCCTGAGGGTTCAGCCATTCCGTTCCTACGAATTCATATCTATGGCTACCATTTGCTCTCATCGAAGCAGTAACGATAACACTATTTTCTTATTAGATTACCTATATTATAGCGTGCATGAGGTCGGATGTCGATGGTTTTTTGACCATTATTTACTCTATTTTACTCATATACTCTTATATATAGAAAGATGAAAGTTACTACTCCTATCTTTACTATGCCAACCATACTAACATACCGATAACCTGAAAGTTTCTGTTCTCTACAAATTGGAATTTGTAGTTATCTATACTCATTTGG
>CAUCXT010000006.1 GCA_958446835.1 uncultured Eubacterium sp. | reverse complement strand
GATTTTTATACTGTTGGTATGAGTTGGGACAGGGGGCTGGTACATGTCCCAGTTATGGGACACGTACCAGACCCCTGTCCCACCCCCCCCTGTCCCATACAATAAAACAAGGCTCCCATACCGGATTTCTCCGGCATGGAAGCCTGTAATAATTTTTAGATTTATTTACTCAACTGCTTCACTATCTGTTCTCTCATGTTTCCTTGAATACCCAAGGCATTAAGTGCCTGCTCTAACGTAAGCTTCATATTTTGCATAAGATTTTTTACAGAAGTTATTTTCTCCAATACCACACATTCTTTTGCATATTCCTCTGCATATTCCCTTGCATATTTTTCTACAGCTTCACTCATATTTCCACGCCCTTTCTCCGTCTCCTTGTAATGTTCCACTCCGTCTGCCAGCTCACTGTAATACATCTTCTCCGAATCGGTCTGATGAAAGTCGCTCACCAGCTTGTCAATTGCATCATCGCCTCTATAGCTGCCATTCACATAAATGATATGTGAACCGTCCTCAAATGTTTCTTCTGTCTCTTTTATATATCGGTCTACGTGGTATAATGGTAAACCCTTTCCAAACTTATCACGCTTATAGATAAATATTACATAGGAATCCTTCAATTCCTTGAACGGCTGGCTCTCCTTTAACATTCCTGTATCCAGCATACTGCTGTGATATCGCGCTCTCCGGACGTGCGCACCTTCAGAGCCTCCCTGTACCTCAACGTTCATCTCTTCGCCATCCACATCAATCGCGTGTACATCCAGTATGATGTTGCGCCCTCCAACCTTGGAATTGCGAATTTCCTCCTGACCATTCACACTTATTACCTTGATATTTCTGCCAAGAACAATCCTAAGCACAAGCTCAGTTGCCCGAACATTCTTGTCAAATACCCTGCCCATCAGTTCATCGTCAAACAATGTAAATATATCGACAAGTGAATTGATCCTCTCATGCTCCTGCTTGACATATTCTTTGCGTTCTGTCTCCATTTTACCTCCTGTAGTTGTGGTGCAGGAGATATTGATAAACATAACCGACTGTGCTTGATATATAAGCATTGCACATCGCTTATGTTATCTATTCATATAATATCGGCTGGCGATATCAGTTGTCCCCTGCTAAGTTAATTGGATTTCAAGCATAGACCTCTGAATATTCACCGTAAACCGGTTATATGAAATATAGAACCTTATGAGGTGTGGAACCCCATAAAGTATAGAATTTCAAGAAATATGCTCTGCATTTAGATTAGCATAATAAACCATACATGTCAATATCCTCTTTGATACAATTTCGCATAAAATTTATACGCTTATGGTTTAACAAGCAACAGGTTTTGGACATGTACCAGACCCCTGTCCAAACAGCCCACACTCCAACCACACTCACGTCATGCCTACACTCACACACGAAAAAGGCACCGCGTCAATCTCCGCCGCGGTGCCTGCAAATTCATCTCAATATTCAATTTTATATCATTCTAAATAATTATATTTTATTCGTAATGTTTTTTATGCTTCCCGGAGCTGTGCTCCTCCTCATTCTCAACATTAGTGTTAACCTTCTGCTGAACTTTTCTCTTCTTTAACGGATGTTTTGGATTCTTATCCATATATATCGCTTCTTTCTATGATTATATTATTTGCAATTACTTTTTCACCCAGCTGTGGTTCAATATGACGAACCACAGCCGGGGAATTTACAAGTTACTTTGCAATGCTGTACTTGCCGCACTGCGACTTAGGATGTTATCCTTCAATAGCTATATATCTATTGTTCTCAACAGCCTTGGCGTCCTTTTTAGGAACCACAAGTCTTAAAATACCATCCTCGTATTTAGCCTTGATATCTTCCTGTGTTACACCATCGCCTACATAGAAGCTACGGCTCATTGAACCTGCGTAACGCTCCCTTCTGATGTACTTGCCGTTCTTGTCCTGCTCGTCCTTATCAAGACCCTTAGCAGCACTGATTGTCAAGTAACCATTCTCAAGCTTTGCATTGATTTCATCCTTCTTAAATCCAGGAAGGTCAATGTCTACTTCGTAGCCTGCATCAGTCTCCTTTACATCCGTCTTCATTACATTACCCGCATGCTTACCATACAGAGCCTTGTCAACCTCTGGGAATCCAAAGTCCATCCAGTCATCATTAAATAAGTTCTCTCCAAAAATACTAGGCATTAACATAAGTCATCTCTCCTTTTCATAAAAACAAACCTAAATTTCATTACCTTGTTTTCTTGGTTATTTTATTTTTGGAACCGGGATGTTTCAGGAACATCAAGGTAGTTTCAATTCTTTTATTTACCTTTCTTTGTTCCTTTCCTTTGTTCTGAGTACGTTATACACCTAAGTATTAGCAATGTCAAGAGGTGAGTGCTAATAAAATTATAAAAAAAATATAAAGCCTTTATTAACAGGCTTTGTGGGATTTGATTATTTTCAGTTATATGATTGTACACTTCCAATCTTATAGCATTTGCTATTTCTTAAATCTAACATCTGCTGCATAATAGCTAACTTCGAATACATTGTATTTGCATCTATTTAAGATATCTTTTCACGCCAATTTTGACACCATTTGAAATCAAAATGAAGAAACATGATACAGCTTGGTAAAAATAAAAATTATGACAAATGCCGTTATTTAGGACAGGGGACCAGCCCCCTGTCCCAAATAATCAGAATTCAATCTTACAATCCGGCTCTACTTCCTTACAAGCCCTTAACACCTCTGCCATTACCTTTTTATCATCCTGTCCGTCCTCGAACTCGACATCCATCTTCTGAGTCATAAAGCTGACAGAAGCATCCATAACTCCCGGCGTGTTGTTGGCAATATCCTCCATAGTATTTGCACAATTGATACAGTCTACTGAAATATTGTACGTCTTATTCATAGTAATTTTCCCTTCCCCTTAAATAATATGAGTGCGGATGTTTTCTCACCATTCCGCATGTATACCTTTATGTAACCGCTCAGAGCCAATCCACCTTTCCCTGCTATGAACAGATACACTTTATGTATATGCTTATTATATTACTCCGCGAATCTTTTATCAATAAAAAATTGACCATTTTTCATTTTTTTATCAAGAAAATAAGGAATGTATGTTCCAATAACATTTTCTGTCATACCATAAATATATAGGTGTTTGCGAAACGAAGTGTATGACTGCCGTACATTTCGCAATTATCTAATAAATATACAATTAAAGGAGAACCTGCCACAAACAGCATGTTCTCCTTTAATTGTATTTCCGTTACCGAAGCCACCGCCCCAAATGGCGCCAATGACTAGTGTGCCTTCACCTTCGTCCAAAGGTCTGCACAATATGACTTAATTTCTGTCTCCTGATATGCGAATACTTCATCCTTATCATATCCGACTCTTGTAACATAAGCGCTTATACCCTTGTAAGCATCCTCCTGCATTGCCTCAAATGCAGACTTAACCGGTGAAGAATATCCGACTTCCTCGGTATTGGCAAGAGCGTTTTCCTCATCAAGCATGAAGTTCATAAACTGATGAGCAAGCTCTGTGTCTGTGCAGTCCTTTGTGATGACCATACAGTCGCACCAGATGTTGGTTCCCTGCTCCGGCTCAATATATGCAAGATTCTCGTTCTCTGACATAATATAAGCAGCATCACCTGAGTACACAACCGCAATTGACTTGTTTCCGGAAATCATGTTGTCGATAACGTCATCACCTACATATACAGGATCCATGGTGTCTCTCTGGTTGCAGAGCCACTGATATGCTGCGTCAAGCTCCGAATAATCCTTGGTGTTCATAGAATATCCAAGTGCCTTGAGTGCTATCATAAACGAATCTCTCTCTGAATCGTACATATAGAGGTCACCCTTGTACTTCTCATTTAAAAGAAGGTTCCAGCCCTCCTTCGCATCCGCTTCAGATACAACCGTCTTATCATAGAGGATACCTACAGAGCCCCAAAAATAAGGTACTGAGTATGTGTTTTCCGGGTCAAAGCTTCTTCCGTACAAATCCGAAATAATATTGTCCTTGTTGGTTATAAGGCTCCAATCGACCGGCTGAAGGTAATTTTCCTTGATAAGTCTTTCTATCATATAATCCGATGGAATAAGGACATCGTACTTGCTTCCGCTCATAACCTTTGTGTAAAGTGACTCATTAGAATCAAATGTCTCGTATACCACCTTGCAGTTATACTGCTTCTCAAACTTTGTTAAAAGTGTCTTGTCAATGTACTCTCCGGCATTGTACACTCTGAGAGTTTTCTTTCCTGATGAGCCACATCCGCTTAAGGCAAGTGCCGCCATACATACACATAATATTAACGCTGCTATTTTCTTCTTCATTTCAGTCCTCCATCCTGCCATTTTGCTGCGATATATACAAGTATTATAAAAATATAGCTTTTATATTAAACCATATAATCGCATTATATGTCCGGCAGTATATTTTACATTTTAATTAAATTTTCCATTCTATTCAAATCTATTTTAACTCTGCATTTTCCTGCATCAGCTTCTTATTCTTTTCAGCCTTTTTTCCCTGTCTCTTTTTCACTGCCTCCGGGACAAGGTTAACGATAAGAAGCGTGACTATAATAATTACAATAACAATCGCCGACAACGCATTGATTGTAGGATTGGTTCTCTTCGTCATGTTGTACACGACAATGGAGATATTTGCCACTCCGTTTCCGGTTACAAAGTAGGAGATAACGAAGTCATCAAGCGACATCGTAAACGAAAGGAGCATACCTGCATATATTCCGGGCTTAATCATCGGCACAATAACCTTAGTTAACGCCTGAAACGGTGTCGCGCCCAAATCCATCGCCGCATTGGCAAGGTTAGGGTCAAGACTTCTCACCTTCGGATAGACACTCGTTATCACATAAGGTGTACAAAAACATATATGTGCAAGAAGCATCGTCACATAGCCTCTCTCTATCTTCATTGAAGAGAAGAGAATCATAAGTCCGATTGCCGTAACTATCTCCGGGTTCATAATCGGAATATTGTTGACATTTATAAGCCATTCTTTGACAACCTTACGGTTTCTTGAAAGACCGATGGCTGTTATAGTTCCAAGTATCGTTGCCACTGCTGTTGCTATAACGGCAATACTAAGTGATACTCCGACGGCACTCATAATATTTCTGTCCTCAACAAGTGCCTGATACCACTTAAGGCTGAAACCCGTGAATCTTGTAAGTGACTTTGATGAGTTGAACGAGAACACCATGGTCACGATAATAGGTATATAGAAAAATGCAAAGCAGATTGCTATATATATTATTGAGCCTAACTTTCCACGCTTCTTCAAGCTTAAGCACCTCCATTCTCATCAGGATCGATTTTTTTCATAATTCTTATCATGATAAGAATTGCCACTGCAAGTAACATAGAGATAGCACTTCCGAAATTCCAGTCGCCCACGGAAATGAACTGTTCCTCAATAAGGTTTCCTATAAGCACATACTGTCCGCCTCCGAGAAGCTTCGGAATGACAAAGCTCGATATAGAGAGCAGGAATACCATTATCGTTCCGTTTACAACTCCAGGAATCGAAAGCTTGAATGTTACCTTCCAGAATGCCGTTACAGGCTTAGCTCCAAGGTCATAAGCCGCCTCTATAAGCGAATGATCCATCTTAGCCAGTGAGGTGTGAATGGGTATGACCATAAACGGAAGCAGGTCACACACAAGACCTATTATAACCGAAAAATCCGTGTACATCATCGTAACCGGGTCAAGCCCAAGGAACGTGAGCAGCGAATTGATGATACCGTTGTCCGAAAGAAGGCTTATCCACGCATAGGTACGCAGAAGCATATTGATCCAAGTAGGTATTGTTACCGCAAGTATAAGTATATTCTGCGCTTTCTCACTGAACCTTGAGATAACATACGCAAGCATGTATCCGACTACGAGGCTTATTATCGTGGTGATTGCACCTAACTTGAAGGAACGTATAAAAACATTCATGTAAACCGGTTCAAAAATCTTTTTAAAATTCTCCCCGGTAAACTGGATATTTACAAGGCTGTTCCCCCCTGTCGTAACCGAATACAGCACAATGAGAAACAAAGGCACAACAATCAATATGAATGACCATATAAGATACGGTCTTACAAGATTTTTAAATTGCTTCATAATATTTCCCCTGTCCCAAATTAGTTTTCCATAGTGTACATTACGTGGATGTCCTCATCCGTGAAGCTGAGTCCGACAGCCTTTCCGACCTCATGGTAATCGGTTGTATGAATCTTGTAATCACGGCGGTCGGTTCTAACGATAATCTCATAGTGAACACCCTTAAAGACGATGGAGGCAACCTTTCCCTTCAGCTTGCTCTTCTCAGGCTCAACTATATCTATATCCTCAGGTCGAAGTACTACCTCAACCTCCTCGTTGTCCTTAAAGCCTTTATCAACACAAGGGAACTCTATGCCATCGAAGCATACAAGACAATCCCTTATCATATTTCCCTCTATAATATTAGAATCTCCGATGAAATTCGCAACAAACCTGTTCTCCGGTTCATTGTAGATATCCTCCGGGGAACCTATCTGCTGAATGACACCATTGTTCATTACAACGACGGTATCCGACATCGAAAGTGCTTCCTCCTGATCATGCGTTACAAAAATAAATGTGATTCCGACTTCCTTCTGAATCTTCTTAAGCTCGAACTGCATCTCTTTTCTGAGCTTCGCATCAAGGGCACCAAGCGGCTCATCAAGCAAAAGCACCTTCGGCTCATTTACAAGGGCTCTCGCAATAGCGACACGCTGCTGCTGTCCGCCGGAGAGAAGCGTTACATCCCTCTTTTCAAAGCCTTCAAGTCCCACAAGCTTAAGCATTCTGCTCACCTTCTGGTCTACAACAGACTTGTCTACCTTCTTAAGGTTAAGACCGAATGCCACATTGTCATGGACATTCAGGAAAGGAAAGAGAGCATACTTCTGGAAAACTGTATTAATCTCTCTCTTATAAGGAGGAACCTTGGAAATATCAATTCCGTTAAAAAGCAGTTCGCCCTTGCTCGGCTCTTCAAAGCCCGCTATTATTCTTAATATTGTAGTCTTACCGCATCCGCTTGGACCAAGAAGCGTAAGAAATTCGTTCTCATATATATTCAAGTCGATACCCTTAAGTACCTGCTGGTCATCAAAGTTCTTCGTCAATCCCTTTAACTCAATTATCTTGTTGCTCATGTTTTTCCTCCCATACCACTTAGTAGCTGAATACTGAAAATATCTTTAAAAGCTTGGCGGTGAGCTTACCCATATAATGACGGCTCCGCTCTTTGACTCTATATAATGCTTATACTTAGGCTCAAAATAGAATGACTCACCCTTTTTCGCCTTATATCTCTTATTCCCGACAATAATACTTATCGAACCCGACAGCACATACCCGAATTCTTCGCCCTCATGCGGATTATCCGGGTAGGTAGAACCGCCCGGTTCAAGCGTGAGTCTTATCGGTTCCATTATGTTCTTCTGTGCATTCGGGATAATCCATTCAATTACATTGTGCAGCTCTGTATCCGTCTTTTCGAAATAATCTTCCTTTTTAAATACAACACGGTCATCCTCTGTGTCATCAAAGAAAGTCTTAAGATCCGTTCCAAGGCACTGCAAAATATCCACTAAGGTCGCAATTGATGGTGAAGTAAGGTCGCGTTCTAACTGTGAAATGAAACCCTTCGACAGCTCTGCCCTGTCTGCAAGCTCTTCCTGCGTAAGACCTTTTAATACTCTGAGTTCTTTTATCTTACTTCCGATTCGCACTGCCTGTCCCTCCCATCATATAATGCAAATAATTAAACAAAAAGTTTAGTGACGCTAAACCATCCACTATTATACATGATATAATCTGCATGTCAAGATACAACTCAAATATTTTGAGACTGCGCAGGCTGTGGCGGCTTGGGACACCGGTGTCAGACCCCTGTCCCAAAAGAAAAAGGGCAGCTACGGGATACTCTCCCATATCTGCCCTTTTCATCACTCATTAAATTCACATGTCACAAAGAATCCTCTCGGAGTCTCCTCAACATCAATCACTTTTCCCTGTCTCGCCATAAGCCTTTCAGCAAGACGATAATTGCCGGACATCGCCACAGCAGGCTCTATTGTATAATAGAAGCTGGACGGAAGCTTTCCCTCCGTAATATCAACTATCTGTCCGACCTCCACCTGTCCCGGTCTTTCCATCTTAAACTGCATGGTACGCACCGCATGCCACCTCTTATTCTGCTACATTAAGATTCTTTCCCTTGAGTCCGATAAAGCTTCCCTTAGGAAGTCCACCCTCCTCATGTCCTATAAGCCACTTGTTGGTAGCTGTGATGAGCGCATCCTCACCGCCACATACAGGACAGTTGGCATGCTGTGTTGTAAGCTCATAGTTCGTTCCCTTCGGAAGCACTACAGATACCTGAAATCCCTTGTTATCAGGTCCGCATGGTGCGTAGTGAAGTGTTGTGGCATACAGCTCAACAGCAGTTCCTGCAGGAACTAAGAATGCCTCCATCTTGGCTGTATCGTATGTAAAGTCATCCTCTACATCCCAGAGATTTCCAAGAATAAGAATAGCGTCTGTCGCGGCAACATTTATTTCTGAGCTTCTGTGATACTCAGCCGCATTTAAAAGCTGGTTGTGTCCGTTGCAGTATCCAATCTGTATAGGAAGCTCACCGAAAAACTTATTCTTGATCTCCTGTGCGACCTCAAGGCTCTCAAGGCTCTCAACCGACGGCTCATACACAACGCCCTCAGGTACCTCTGTATTCTTCATCGCCTCAACCAATGGGCTAAAATCAATGTTTCTGATAACCTTTCCATACTTTTTAAATCTCTTGTCTGCTACCGAAATGATTTCCATTTCAATGTACCTCCTCAAAATATAGTTGCTTTTATTTATATAATTTTCGCTCCGGGCAGCCCCATACCGCCCGGTTATGAAATTATATCTCTGCCATTATCCCTGATACTTTCTGATGTGCTCATCGATAAGTGCCTGATCTGCAAAATAGTTTATCTTCATTGAGTTCTTCACATCGTCAAGTGTCTTTGCGGCAACCTCTCTTGCTGCCTCGCTGCCCTTTTTCAACACCTCATATACATAGGCTATATCCTTCTCGTACTCTTTTCTTCTGGCACGGATAGGATTTAACTCCTCATTCATCACATTGATAAGGAATTTCTTGACCTTGACATCGCCAAGACCGCCGCGCATGTAGTGAGCCTTGAGCTCATCAAGATTTGCGTAGTCCGGAAGGTACTCTGCGAAGTGCTCAGGCTTGCAGAAAGCGTCAAGGTATGTGAATACCATATTTCCCTCAATGTGTCCCGGATCCTCAACCTTGATATGTGTCGGGTCGGTGTACATATTCTTCATAATCTTCTCTTTTACATCTGCCTCGGACTCGGCAAGATAGATACAGTTGCCAAGCGATTTGCTCATCTTTGCCTTTCCGTCGATACCCGGAAGTCTTAAGCATGCCTTGTTATCCGGGAGAAGAATCTCAGGCTCAACAAGCGTATCGCCGTATATTCTGTTGAAGCTTCTCACAATCTCCTTGGTCTGCTCAAGCATAGGAAGCTGATCCTCACCTACAGGAACCGTAGTCGCCTTGAATGCCGTTATATCGGCAGCCTGGCTTATCGGATAAGTGAAAAATCCGACAGGAATACTCGTCTCAAAACCACGCATCTGTATCTCAGACTTCACTGTAGGATTTCTCTGAAGTCTCGACACTGTGACAAGATTGCTGTAGTAGAATGTAAGCTCAGTAAGCTCCGGAATCTGTGACTGTATAAATAAGGTTGATTTAGCCGGGTCAAGTCCGACTGAGAGATAATCAAGTGCAACCTCTATAATGTTCTGTCTTACCTTCTCCGGATTGTCGGCATTATCCGTGAGCGCCTGTGCATCGGCAATCATTATGAAAATCTTCTCGAACTCACCTGAGTTCTGAAGCTCAACTCTTCGTTTAAGTGAACCCACATAATGACCTATATGAAGTCTTCCGGTAGGTCTGTCGCCCGTCAAAATAATCTTTCCCATATAATCTCCTCCGTCCTGCAAGCGCATATCCACGCCTCATGCACTGTGCATTTTCTATAAAATACTTATTAGTAAATATATCTCTATTTCTTACATTAGTCAATGTGTTTCAGTTCAAACCTCTGAACCCTTTTCCGATAATCTCACTGCTGTTAGTTATCATAATAAAGGTATCTTTTCCGTGGTTAAGCTTGATATAATTACGAAGCTCGACCGCCTGTCCTCTCTTTAATACAGTGAGAATAACATACTTCTGCTTGTGTGTAAATGAACCCTCAGCCTTGAATGTGGTCGCACCCTTTCCAAGCTCCTTGTGGATGAATAGCACGATATCGTCCGGTGAATCCGTGATGATCGTAAAATATTTGCACAGGTTAACATTCTCAATGGTTCCGTCGATTACAAGCGTCTTTGCCATAAGTCCGACGAACGAAAACAGACCCGTCTCAATATCAAACACCATACATGCCGCTATTGTTATTGCCAAATCCACAATAAAAAGAGCCACTCCGATATTGAAGCTTGTATATTTCTTAAGTATCATCGCTATTATGTCCGTGCCGCCGCCTGAGGCATTCATGTTGAACATGATTGCTGCACTCACTGCAGGAAGAACTATTGCAAATATAAGCTCAAGCACAGGCTGGTTTGTGAGCGGTCCATCCATCGGAAAGAGCTTCTCACACAGACTTAAACCGACCGATGTAAGCACGCTCACATACACCGTCTTTATTCCGAAGCTCTTCCCAAGAAAAATAAATCCGATAACAAGAAGAACCATATTGATGACAAATGTAAACCAAGATGGTGAATACGGCAGAACCGCGCTTAAAATGACAGATATACCCGTAACTCCTCCGAACGAAAAATTATTCGGAAACTTAAACACATACACACCAACTACCAGAACCAGCGTTGCAAGAGTGAGCATAAGATACTCAAGCACGGTCTGTCCCACTTTACTCTTTACTTCCATAATCCCTATTCCTATCCTTATTTTTTCATCAAACAAGTAATTTCGTTGTCTTGACAGTTTCGTTATTATAACATATATACATTTAATTTTCTATAATTTGTTTAAATTCTGTCATACTTTCAAATGCCGTACTGCATAATCTTAACCATATCCGCGCAAATATCATTTTGGTATTGCCTTACACGCTTTATTATGTTAATGTATTAGAAAATATTAAATTTTTATAAATTTACAGGAGGATTTATTATGTTTTGTCCAAATTGTGGAACACAACTTGAAGATGGCGCATTATTCTGCGGCAACTGCGGAGCTAAAATAGCTGCCCCTGCTCAGACCGCTGCCACCTCATCCGCAGCTTCTGCCCCAACAGCACCGGGCAAGCCGCTCGTATCCTTTAAGATTGGAAATATGGATTTTTCAATTGTCAAGGAAAACATCTATTACTCAGGACTTGTAGCCGCTGTAGTTGCATTTATCGCTCTGTTTTTGCCTTACCTTACATGTAAGGTTGAATTTTTAGGTCAGAAGGCAAAACAGTCTTTCAACTTCTTTTCCGGAACGACAAGCAATGCCGTATTTATCACCATTGTGCTTCTCGTATACATAGCAGCCAATTTATTCGGCAAGAAGCTTTTTGCAAGAATTACATCCTATGTCGCTCTCGCATTCTTTATTATCACATTAATAGGTATCAAGAGTGATATTTCAGATGTACTTGGCGACTTCGGATATTTTTCAGACGCAGTGAAGGTATACCCAAGCATTGGTTTCTACATTGAGCTTATCGCAATGGTAGTAATGTCATTCGGCTCACTTATCAAGTCCAAGCTTCTTCCGCTGATAATCAAGAAATAATTAAAAATAAGACCTTGAATGAATACAGTTATTTTCTGCTTTTCATTCAAGGTCTTTTTTTGTTACTGCGTCACCTCTGCCGCAAGCTGTAAGTCATAGAGCTTTCTGTACACACCGTTCTGTGCAAGAAGCTCCTGATGATTTCCGGATTCAACGATTCTTCCCTTATCCATAACCATAATCTTATCAGCATGCTGGATAGTTGAAAGTCTGTGTGCTACCATGATGGTGGTTCTTCCGGTCATAAGCTTCTCCATAGCCTCTGTTATAAGGCTCTCTGTCTCTGTATCGATATTAGCCGTAGCCTCATCAAGCACAAGAATCGAAGGCTTGTATGCAAGCGTTCTGGCAAAGGATATGAGCTGCCTCTGTCCTGCTGAGAGCGTTGAACCTCTCTCCGTAACCGGCTCATCATAGCCGCCCGGCATTTTACTTATAAAACTGTCCGCATTGACATATTTTGCCGCAGCCTTAATCTCATCAAAAGTTATATTCTCATTTCTGAGCGAAATATTGCTCTTTATGTCTCCTGTAAACAGGAACACATCCTGCTGTACCTGCCCTATCGCACCGCGCAGCACATCCGTGTCAATGTCCTTAATGTTGACGCCGTCAATGAGAATCTCGCCCTTCTGTATATCGAAATAACGTCCTATAAGATTAAGAATTGAGCTCTTTCCGGCACCGGTTGCACCGACAAATGCTACCTTCTCGCCTGGATTAATCGTAAAACTTACATCCTTTAATATATATTCGTCCTTCTCATAAGCAAACCATACATTCTTAAACTCAATCTTTCCGTCAAGCTTGACATCGACAGGGTGTGAAGGATTGACAATCTCAGGCTTCACATCAAGAATCTGGAACATCTTCTCTGCCGAAGCAAGTGATGACTGAAGTGTTCCGAACTGCTCTGCAAGCTCCTGAATCGGGTCGAAGAAGGAACTTATATAGTTTATGAAAATATAGAGCGTACCTATTGAGATTGCACCGCCAAGCACAAGGCTTCCTCCGCGTCCGATGATTATGACAAGTGCCACAATCGACAGGAAGTAGATAACAGGTCTGAAAATGGCAAATATCATTACCTCCCTGAAACCTGCCTTGAAAAGACCCATGCTCTTTTCCTCGAACTGGTCATATTTTTCCTTCTCACGCGTGAATATCTGTATAAGCTTCATTCCAGATATATTCTCTGAGAGGAATGTGTTTATATCCGTAATCTTATTTCGTGTTATTCTGTACGCCTGTCTCGACAGATGTCTGAACACAAAGGTGAGCACACCTATAACCGGCAGGAGTAAAAATGAATATCCCGCAAGCTTTACATTGATCGAGAGCATGACCACTGCATAGCCTATAATCTTTACAATATTCTTAAAAAGTCTTACAAGCACGCCGGAGAACATCTCGTTGACCGCCTCGGTATCGTTGGTCACTCTGGTGACAAGCTTGCCGACCGGCTGTGTATTGAAAAAGCTGAGTGAGAGACTGTGGATATGTGCAAACAATTCCTCCCTCATCTTATAGATTATATCCTGTCCAAGCTTCTGTAAAAGGTAGGTCTGCAATGCATTAAGCACAAATCCGGCAAGCAGCGCGCCAAGGTACAGGAGCGCGGCGTGGCATATTCCTGTAAAATCAAAATGCCTTAGTTCCTTTAACTCATCCCTTGAAAGGCACCGCGCTCCGTCAACATAACCCGAAAGCACCTCCGGCCCTGCGTCCTTTAAAATCTCACATTCATCCGTTGTTATGTTCTCCGCCATGTAGTAGCGGTCATTGTACAGAAACATCTGGTAGAATGGTCCATTATATGAAGCCGCGTCATAATTTTTGCTGATATACACATCGCCGTAGCGTATAGCTCCTGCCGCATTCTCATCGACAATAGCATACGGATTATAGTAACCATTTATATAGTAGTCTATGGCATTACCGATTATTATAGGCTTGTAAAGCTCAACCGCAGTTATGAGAAGCACCATAACGGACACGATAACCATTGTAAGCACATGTGGCTTAAGATATTTTAAAAGTCTTTTCATTATTCAGCCACCTCCCCGCTCGTCTGTCCTTTTGCCGCTTCAAGCTGCTGCTTGTCGAACATGCTCTTATAGATTCCGTTCTTAGCCATGAGCTCATTGTGATTTCCTATCTCGGCAGCCTTTCCGTCATCAAGCACCATAATCACATCCGCATTCTGTATTGTGGAAATTCTGTGCGCAATAATTATGGTTGTCCTTCCCTTTCTGTTCTCCTTGAGATTGTTGAGGATATGCTCCTCCGTGTCGGTATCGACAGCCGAAAGTGCATCGTCAAGGATGAGTATAGGCGCATCCTTCATAAGCGCTCTCGCAATTGAGCTACGCTGCTTCTGTCCGCCGGAGAGGGTCACTCCTCTCTCGCCGACTATCGTCTCATAGCCATCCGGGAAAGCCACGATATTGTCATGTATGCATGCCGCCTTGGTTGCCTTTATGACCTCGTCCATGTCATCGCCGTCCGCACCAAAGGCGATATTGTTTCTAAGACTGTCTGAGAACAGGAAATTATCCTGCGGAACATACGCAATGTTGGCTCTTAGCACATTTAACGGAATCTTGTTTATATCCCTTCCGTCTATAAGTATCATCCCCGGCTTCGTGTTGTACAGATGAAGCAGAAGATTAACCAGTGTACTCTTTCCGTTGCCTGTTCTTCCAATTACGGCAAGAGTAGTTCCCGCCGGCACATCAAGGCACACATCGTTGAGTGTAGGCTCCGAATGTCCGTTGTGTACAAATGTAAGATGGTTAAAGGTTATATGACCGTCAATCTTCTCGACCTTATCAGCCTCAGGGTCATCGAATATCTCCGGCTTCTCATCCAACACTTCCTTCACACGTTTTGCCGAGGCAAGTCCCTGTGATATAGATGTAATGCTCTCACCTGCCGCAAGCATAGGCCATACAAGCATGGTCACATACTGGTTGAATGCGACAAAACGTCCAAGCGTTATATCTCCTACAAGCGCAAGATAACCACCGTAGAGAAGAGTTATAAGACTGCTCACTCCTATGATTACATCAAGCAAAGGCATCACTACCGCCTGAAGCTTCGCAACACTCATATTTTTATCTCTTGTGCTGTCATTGTACTTTAAAAACGCCTTAAGCTCCGCTCTCTCCTGAACAAATGCCTTTATGACACGCACTCCCGAAAAGCTCTCCTGGACCATATCCGTCAAATCCGACAGAGCCTCCTGCTTCTCCTTGAAGCGTTTTTTCATAATGGCACCGTAGTAGAACTCACCCGCAAAAATGAATATCATAGGTATTATTGCAAGCAACGTGAGCTTCAAATCAACATAAAATATCATCTGGCAGATAACCATAACAGCCATGACCGTGGCATCAAACGCCGATATGACAGCCATACCTATCGCCATACGGATGGAGTTGAGGTCATTGATAAATCTAGACATCAGATCTCCTGTCTTGTGCTCGTTATAGTACTCAACCGACATCTTCTCAAGGTGCATGAACATGTCATTTCTTATCTCATACTGTATCTTTCTCGCTGCACCGAACAGGAAATATCGCCACAAAAAACGCCCAAGCGCTATGAGTGCTCCCGCAATCAGTATTGCACCAATAATCTTTAACAGCCCATTAAAGCTGAGTGTATGTGCAGTGAGCCCATCGGTTGCTTCTCCTGTAAACCTCGGCACATATATATTCAAAAAATCCACCACAAACAAAGTAACTATACCGCCGATATACTGCCACTTATGCCGCGATATATATTTCCATAAAAACTTAAATTCCTGCATACGCTTCCTTTCTTCGCTTTGGTTGGGACGCCGGTGTCAGACCCCTGTCCCAACCCATCCGCAACGCTCAAATAAGAGGCGCCCCGCAATGCGAAACTCCTCTTATTTCTATTAGTTACGAACCTAAGTAATATAGGCACATAAATAATCCTCATTTCAAGAATCTCTGCCCGATTCCGCTCAATCACATAATCTCGTAAATCCAGCCCTTAGGAGCTTCAATACGACCCATCTGGATACCTGTAAGCGTGTCATACAGCTTCTTTGTCACAGGACCCATATCACTCATTCCGCTTGGAAGGCAAATCTCTGTGCCATGGTCAACAATCTTGCCTACAGGTGAGATAACTGCTGCTGTTCCGCAAAGACCACACTCTGCCATATCCTTAAGCTCTGCCTTGGCAACAGGTCTTTCCTCTACCTCAAGTCCAAGATAATCCTTGGCAACTGTGAGGAGTGAACGTCTTGTGATTGACGGAAGAATACTTCCGGACTTAGGTGTTACAACCTTGCCATCCTTGGTTACAAAGATGAAGTTGGCACCACCTGTCTCCTCAACGTATGTTCTTGTAGCCGGATCAAGGTACATATTCTCATCGTAGCCATGCTCATGTGCATCAACGATGTTGAAAAGGCTCATTGCGTAGTTAAGACCTGCCTTGATATCACCTGTTCCGTGAGGAGCTGCTCTGTCCACATCGGATACTCTGATTGTGAGTGGCTTAGCGCCGCCCTTGAAGTAAGGACCAACAGGTGTTGTAAATATTCTGAACTGATACTCTGTAGCAGGCTTAACACCGATTACAGGGTTGCTTCCGAACATATATGGTCTGATATAAAGTGTAGCACCGCTTCCGTAAGGTGGAACATAAGCTGCATTTGCCTCAACTGTCTTTAATACAGCGTCAACGAACTTCTCCTTAGGGAAAACAGGCATCATAAGCTTCTTACATGAATTCTCCATTCTCTCACCGTTAAGGTCCGGACGGAATGTAACAATCTTGCCCTGCTCAGTTGTGTATGCCTTAAGTCCCTCAAAGCATGTCTGTGCATACTGGAGAACGCCTGCACACTCACTGATAACTACCTTATCATCCTCTGTAAGCACACCATCATCCCATGCACCTTCCTTATAATTAGCGACAAATCTCTTATCGGTCTTGATATAACCGAAGCCGATATTTGCCCAGTCGATATTCTTCTTTTCCATCTAACAAATCCTCCTTGTTTTTGCGAAGCAAAAATCCGAGCTCATGCGAGGAGAGGATTCTGCCTCCTTGTTTTTGCGAAGCATAAATTCTGATACATATTAAAGACTGCGCTTATGCGCATGCATGTAGTGAATTTTTCTCCTTGTTTTTTAAGGAAAACGCGTGCCTTTACGGCAGAGGATTTTCCCAGTGATAAAACAATTGCCGCATCGCGGCTATGTTTAAATAATACCCCCATGTTTCTACTGCGTCAAGATACATCATTAACTTTTTAGCGTATAAAGTATACTAATTTTAATGTATTGTAACCTGATTTATGTTAAAAAACATCAATTTTTGTCTTGGGACAGGGGTCTGACACCAGTGTCCCAAGCATGCTTCACACTATAATGTCGGCAGTCTCAAATCTGATTACCTTGTCAAGCTCCACTAGCGGCATTTCAACCTGATAGCCAAGCTTTCCCGCACTGAAAAATATTGTGTCATAGTCATAGGCGGTCTTTTTGCCCTCGCTCTGTGCCTCCTGCGACGGAACATGAAATACTGTCCTGAAGAATTTTTTCATGCCTATCGGCGAACAGCCACCGTGGATATAGCCTGTGAGCGGCAACAAATCCTTAGACTTTAACATCTCAATTGACTTCTCACCGACAGCTTTTGCCGCCTTCTTTAAATCAAGCTCCTCAGCAACCGGAATGACGAAAACATAATAGTTTCCTGTCTTTCCTGTTGTCACAAGCGTCTTAAACACCCGCTCTACATCCTGTCCAAGCACAGCTGCTACCTCAACTCCGCTTACCGCCTGCTCCGGGTCATAGCTGTGCGGCGTGTACTTCACCTTCTTCTGGTCAAGTATACGCATTACATTTGTCTTTTCTTCTTCCTTTTTCATAACCATTGCCTTTCCTGACCATCAATAACACTTATTTTAAGCTTCAAGCCCTGTTTCCTGTGGTCACTTCCATTATAAACTCTATTTTCACGCCCAATACTACACTATAAGAAATCAATATTAATGCTGTTCAAGGCAAAATTCTCTCTTAATTTCCAAAAACGCCTTCATATCCTCCATTATATGATACAGCATTGCTCGGTTCTCAAACTCCTCCCTGCTCCTTGGAAGCTCCTGAACCGAATAGTCCTCCCGAAGCTTGGCAAGCTCCTCTAACAGGCTGTGCACATCATTCTCCTCAGCAAACTCATCCGCTACCTTCATAACAAAACCCGCTAATGCCCTTACCTGCTGCGGCGTTGTAGTAAGACGCACAATATCCGAATACACTCTCTTTAGAATAATGCACTGTCTGGCACGCATCTGCATGTACTCATAATAGTAATCATTCTCACCAAGAAAATGATTGTTCATATAGTATAGCGCTTCTTTTTTAAGATTTGCAAGCATGTTGTCCAGCTCATCAAAGCACTCACCTGTATAGTCCGACTTGTTCTCACGCTCCATATACAGTGACATTCTCTTCAAGATATGAACCATCTTGTCATCAACCGTCCGCTGGTACTCCACAAGCTTCGCTCTGCTGTCTGGCATGAACATGTTGAGTAAAATTCCGACCCCGACACCAATCACAAGAATAAGAAATTCGTTGAATATCATCTGCCATGAACAGCTTCCCGCCGAAATATAGTGGGTGCAAAGCACCGCTACCGGGGCTATCGCCTCCTTCATATCCAGCACAATGCAGAATGTAAGATACGGAATCAGCAAAATCCCGAACGCCCACACATGATACCCGGCAAGCGGAAATATCGCCGCAGACAGAATCGTCATAATGACAAAAATCACAAGCCTCTTTGCCGCAATCCGCACCGTCTCCTTCTTGGTATCCTGTATGGTGAGAAGCGTTATAATTCCCGCTGCATAGGCAAAATCAAGCCTCAGTAAAACTGCGAGCAAAACAGCCGCTACGGAACCTGTGACGTACTTTATCAGCTTAATAATCTCTTCTTTTTTCATAAAAATATGCCTGCCCCAATATTTGCTCTTTAATAAGTCCTTTCCAATCCTCAATTATCTGCTCCAGCAAAAGCATATCAATATGCTTGCAAAGCCGAACCTGCTCTGCGCCACTTCTAAATGCCGCATCAATATAAGCTCTCTGAAGCTTTTTTATATTCTCTGTCATAGCTTCCTCACCTAACAGCTCCATCATTGCCACCGAATCTAACAGAACCGGACGGAACAATGTGTCCCTCGTCCGTTCCACACTCTCATGCGATTGAAAATCAGCGCAAAACCGGACTATATCGCCATGCAGCTCATCAAGACAGGAAACTGAGGCTTCCATAAACGGAATCGGACTGTCCGCCTTACCGCTGTACTTTCTCAATGAAGCGACCATAGCCTTATCATCAAGCCGCTGCAGCAATTCATCTTTGGTAAGCTCTATCCGGGCGGGTTCGTCCGATTTCTCATGCTTATTATTTATGAACATCAATGTATTATCGGCAGTGTTCACGCCTTTATACACAACCGCATGCTTGTGTCTTTCGTCAATTCTTATGCCAAGCATTGCGCAGTCCATATCATTTAAGATAGCTATGACATCCTGCCTGTCAACGTAATTTTCAACCAGCTCATAACCATTTTTCTTAAGAAAAATATCAAAATACTTCTTTTCCTGCAGCATTGAACCCGCCATGTAGCCGCCGTCATCCTTCGCCACTATATACGGAAGCTCCATCCCCAATGCAACCTCATAGTCCTGAAAATCAAGCCCTCTGCTCTCAAGCATATTGGCGACGCCGGCAAATGAGCAGGATGAATTGAAGGTCATATATTTCATCTTCTATATTTCCTCCTATTTTAACCATTGGAAATGTTTTTGATTTCAACATCTGTAAGCCTGACTCACCAGTTTTCTCCCACTTCATTTACCTTATTCATCAACGTCTTTTCCAGCACGAAAAAAGCCGGTATGAAGCTGTCCCTTATAAGAAGAAGCAGTTCATCTACCTCATCTTCATTGTAGATATGAACGGATGTATTGCGCTTTTTCAACATTGACAGCCACACGGCTGAATCATCCAGAAAGCCCGTTTTATATCCAAGCTGCAATATCTCGCGCGGCGAACCTGTCTCCGCCTCCACCGCTCCATGAAGCTTCAATACCTCCTGCAACGCCTTCCACGCAAGTTCGAATGTCAAATTAAACTGTCCGATTATGCCTGTCCTGTATATTTCATTTTCATTTGCAAATTCAAAATCCGCTTTTCTCAAGACAGCAAGGCAATTAGAAAAATTATCAAGCTTTTTCATATATGACAACACCATCCCTCTCAATCTCTTTTTTCAATTCTTCCGATATACCTGAATCCACATCAATCACATCAAACATCAATAGCGAATGTACATTTTCCTTGATGTCCCAATAAAAGTCATCAAAATCCCCACCATACACTGCGATATCCACATCGCTTCTCTCTGTATTGCTTCCTCTTGCCCTTGAACCAAACAACACAACCTTTGTAACCGAATGTTTTCCGGCAAACAGAACAATCTCTCGCTCAACTCTTTCAGGAAGATTATATTTCATTGTACGTCCTCCTCTAAATCCAATAGTCCTACCAATGTCCTCATTACGCTCTGCAACGATCAATAATATCCTCAAGTTCCTTCGCTTCTTGCCCATATAAAATCGATGATTCGCAAATTTTATAAATTAAATTTCCCTCACCACATCGTCAATCCTGCGCTTCGGCACAACATAATCACGGTTCGCATCAAGATAATATTTCACATCGTCATCTTTCATGTCCTCAATGCTGCTTGCATGTGACGGATATCCAAACGCGATAACAGTGTGAAGCACCTGATTCTGTGTAAGCCCGAACATTTTGGAAAGCTCAGGCTTATTGCATGCACCTATAATGCAGCTGCCAACTCCATGCGCCCATGCCGCAAGTCTCATGTTCGCGATGGCAAGTCCCGCATCCGTGTCACAATTCTTGTTGATGTCCGTATTTTCCACAACGCCGATGAACAGTACAGGCTCCTCACCCTTTTTTGGCTGTCCCTGCTCAGGCGGAAGATAGGCAGCCCACTTGGTGAGCGCAAAAACCTCTTCAACCTTCTTCTGTGATTTCACAACAACATAGCTGAGCGGCTGTCTGTTCGCCGCACTTGCCGCGTTGCGCGCCGATTCCAATACTTCCGCGATTATCTCATCAGACACGGCGGTCTGCTTGAAACGGCGGTAGGTTCTGTTAGTTCTTATTAAATCCATAAGCTCCATGAAATTGTCCTCCTTTTAAACCAGTAAGGATGGGTAGAAATCATTATTCAATAATAATTTTCGCCCCATCCAAAAAATATTACATTATATATTTTTTATTATGCTATAAGCACCTTTTTCCCTTCGAATGCAAATCCATAATGTCTTATCCGTTCCTTTTTTATTCCTCTTGCTATAAGCTCAGCATCGTAATTTTTTTCCTCAATCTGTTTTAAAGCTGATTTTGCCGTATCTTCAAGCACACTTTCATCGTATGAATCGAACACCTTAAATTCCAGTATGATTGCATTGCATTTCTTATCATCATTTTTTGGAATAAGCATCACATCATATCTTCCATACCCACTCTCTCGATTAGACTTGACCTCATATATATCACGCAGTTCAACAAGCAGTCCCAGCACAAAGCCATGAAAAAAGCGTTCCGGCTGTGACCTTGACGATGGATGAGTTCCCACATCAAAATTGCTAAATGTCGACATTGCAACATCATTCATATATATGTTCATTTCACGCAGGTTTCCCTTTAATAATGCCGAAACAAATTCATTATAATTAGAACTATCGCTATCAAACCATTCTTTAAACATATTTGAAAACATGCTTATGGTTTCAAGATTCGTAATCGACAAATAAAACCATGGTTCTAACAACTCACCTCTGTACTCCACCTTATCCGGTTTTAAATATCCACTTGCCATAAGAAGACTCCATATAGCATTTTTATTTTTACCCAACTGGTTGAACACTATCTGCTCATCAAAGTTTACATATATTTTATTGCCGTTTATTAAGTCCTCCATCATCTGTTTAATATCCGGTGGTGCTGTCTGTATAAGCTTGCTCACAAGCCCGTTAGAACTTGTAGATGCCCAGTAAGGCTTTAGCTTTTTTTCCTTTAAAAAATTAGTAATTGACCACGGATTATATATATCTTTATGTTCCCCGAACACAAATCCGTCATACCACCTCTTCACATCAGCCTTTCGCTCTCCAAGTTCCATATCATCAAGTGACCTAAATACCTCTTCCTGAGTAAATCCAAAGCATGTGCTGTACCTGTCGGACGTGGTTGTAATAACAGTTAGATTATTTAAGTCCGAAAAAATCGACTCCTTTGAAACTCTGGTAATTCCCGTCATCACAGCACGCTCAAGATATGGATTCGTCTTAAAGGTGGCATTAAAAAAGCTTCTCATAAAAACTGTAAATTCATCCCAGTAACCATGAATATATGCCTCCTGCATAGGTGTGTCATACTCATCAAGCAGAATCAACACTTTTTGGTTATAATATCTTGAAATACACCCACACAAATTCTTTATCGCCCTCTGTATAAACGAATTATTCTTCTGATTATTCATTGATGCATCAATAACATACTCCTCAAGCTGTCCCCACATTCTCTTTTCACCTTCCGTGACAACATCACTCGAAAGCAGATATCTATACTGCTTATATACATCATTTATTATAGCTGCAATTGTGCTTTTCGCCTCACAAAAATCAACACTTTTTACATCTGCAAAGCTCAAAAAAATAACAGGATACGTTCCCTGCAGGCTTCTATATTTAACATCCTTCCAGACAGATAATCCCTCAAATAAATCACCGCGGTTGGCATACTGATTTGAAAAAAAGCAGTTGAGCATACTCATATTGAGTGTCTTCCCGAAACGGCGTGGGCGGGTTATCAATGTAACATCATCTCCTGAACTCCACCACTCCTTTATAAACGCAGTCTTATCAATATAAAAATAATTGTTCTCCCTTATATCCGCAAAGTTCTGCTTTCCTATGCTTATATTACACTCCATAGTCACACTCTCCCACCTACATTATCCGCTAATAGATATCTGCAAAACCCGATTTTAATATTTGACGGCTGCATCGCCCCTATATACCACTTGAAATCCAAGAAACACTGTTTATAATTCTATCACACATGTTAGCACAATGTATCATCTTTAGCAATACATTATTTCAGCCAACACACTCCGATTTCACGCCCATTTCACCATCTCAATGTCTTTATCCAGCCTGACCTTCCGTAGACACTGTTTCTAATGTGTCCGTTGCCACTGTGCGATTAGTGTCCGCATTCGTTGTCTCTACATTCGTTGTGTCCGCACTGCTTCCGACATCTGCCGGCGCCGCATTCTGTGATTTACCGCACGCCGACAATGCCAGAGTCATAAATAGTGAAATCATAACTGCTAACTTCTTTTTCATAATCTGCATCCATGTCACTGCTTTTTATGCTGATTTAATTTCTAATTTGATTTCAACGCCTCAAGTGTTGCCGAAAAATCCTCATTTTTGCCTGAAATAATATCCATTCCTGAATCTACGTGTCCAAGCATAATCAAGCTGTCACCTCTTCTCGTCCAGCAGCATAACTCCGTCCGCCGGGTTGTGGTCAATCGCTCCCACAATGCGGTGCGGAATATAAGGCTCCTCCAGATATGCGACATCCTCCGCCGTGAGCTTTACAGCAAGTGCTCCTGCCGCATCCTCAAGGTGCGAAGCCTTCGTTGAGCCGATAATCGGTGAGGCAACGCCCTTCGCCCAATGCCACGCCAGCGCAATCTGCTGCATTTCCATTCTGCTGTTCTCCTCCAAATCATAATGATTCATGGACATGATTTTTAAAAGCTGCCTGCGCTCATCAAGTGTATGCGCCAGGGCAGCTGCTATTTCTTCATCCGACATCGACGTATGCGAAGCTATGATTTCGTTCAGACTTGAAATCCATAAATCGTATTCGCGCTTTAAAAGCGCAAGGAAAATCTCCTCCTTTGTCTCAAAATAATTGTAGATTGAGGTTCTCGAAAATGAGGTTTCCTTGCCGATTTCCTTTAGTGTGATATCCTTAAAGCTCATAGTCTGATATAGCTTTTCACAGGCGTTTATAATCTCTTCTTTTCTTTCATTAGTGCGTTTAACTGAGGCTGGTGGCATTTTTTATCCCTTATATAAATTTATCTCATCAATAAACCTAAGCACCGCCATCGAATATGGAATATTTCTCTTCCACGCGATGACTGTGCTTGTCCTAATCTCCGGAAACAACCTCCTCTGCACAAGCAGTTCCTCCCTCCAATATCTCACTGCCCCCTCTATCGATATCGGATACCCCAGACCATTCAGAGCCATGACGCCCGCATTCGTTCCAAGATTGCTTGTGAATGCTACATTCAGCTTATCAAAATCCTTTCCGAACCAGTTGGCAAGCTCACTCTGCACATTCGCACGTTCCGGCAGTATAAGCGGAAGTCCAAGCAAGTCCTCCTTGGTAATCACTTCCTTCTTCGCAAGCGGGTCATCGGGCTTCATCGCTACAACCCAGTGGTCGCTGCCCTGCACCCTGATATAATCTAAGCCTGTTGTATTCACAGGTTCAAGAAAAAGTCCTATGTCCACCAGTCCCTTGTTCATCATCTCATATATCTTGTCGGCTGTTCCTGTGTGCAGCCCGAACTGCACCAGCGGATACTTCTCTTTATAGCTATTGCATATCCTTGCAAGCTCCTCCACAGCCATGAACTCTCCGCAGCCTATGGAGATTCTTCCCTCCACGGACTCACTTCCACCCTTAAATTCACTTACAAGCTTATCCTCAAGGTCGACAATCTCAAGCGCGCGCCTTTTTAACAGCAGACCTTCATTGGTGAGGGTGATACTGTGTCCGCCGCGGTTGAATAATCTCGTTCCAAGCTCATCCTCAAGCGCCGCAAGCTGCCTTGAGAGTGTCGGCTGTGTGATATTCAGCTGTTCCGCCGCCTTCGTAAAGCTCTGCTCCCTCGCCACCGTAAGGAAATAGCGCAGTACTCTCAAATCCATAAAATCCCCCTTTTCCGGGCGTACTGTAAAAAGCAGGCAGTGAAAGCTTCACATAAATGTTACCGCCAATGCCAGCCTGCAAGCTATCTTCGCCCCGCAACAAATTGATTACCTATATTCTAACACAAAATGAGACCTCCGAAGAAGCCCCATTTTATTTTTACATATTAAAAATACTCAATCTTTTATATCCAAGCCAATATGTAGTAATTACATCCTTCCATTCTGGCGAATATTGTTTCCAAATGGACAATTAAAAAATTGTTAATTACATATTTTTTCTATACTTCATCGCATAACAGAATCGCTATTTAAGCTTATTGTAATCCTCATCGGATACCGGCTCGCACCACTCATTAGAAGTGCCCTCACCCGGAACCTCAACGGCAAGATGGCTGAACCAGCTATCAGGTGCCGCACCATGCCAGTGCTTTACCTCGGCAGGAATGTTAATGCAGTCGCCCGGCTTCATCTCAACTGCCTCTTTGCCCTCCTCCTGATAGTAACCGCGTCCTGCAACGCAGACAAGAATCTGTCCGCCACCGCTCTTTGCGTGATGGATGTGCCAGTTATTTCGGTAGCCCGGCTCAAAAGTAACATTGAATATTCCGACCTGGCTTGTCGATACAGGTGCAAGATAACTCTTACCTACAAAGTACTTTGCAAATGCTTCATTCGGCGCACCGATAGGGAACACCATCTCCTTCGCGTGTGCTCTCATCGCCTCATCCTCATAAGGAAGGTCGCCCTCGTTCACGCCCCATACCTCTTTTGCCATGTTGAACACTGCCCAGCCCTTAGGCCAGCCTGCATAGAAAGCTACATGTGTAATCACAGCCGCGATTTCCTTCTGTGTCACGCCGTGAGCCTTGGCATTCTGCAGATGGAACTTGAGTGATGAATCCGTGACACCGGAAGCCATGAGCGCAACCACAGTTATAATGCTTCTCGTCTTTACGTCTATATCCTGATTGTTCCAGTTCTCTCCGAATAGAACATCGTCATTGAAATGTGCAAATTCTGGAGCAAATTCTCCCAATGCGTTTCTGCCTGCTGTCTGTACTATCTTTGCCATAGTTATGTACTCCTTAATATTTTAATTCTATCTCCAATTACAAAATCTATTAAATATGCATATCTATATCTATTTAATAAATTTTTACATTTTTAAAATAATTACGGTGTATGTTTCAACTACAATCCTTTAACCCAGTTACTTATGTCCTGCTTAGTTGCACGATTGAGAAGCTTTCCTTCAACTATCTGCGCTCCCGGTGCCGATGGCTGTAACTCCGATACTGTGTTTCCGAAACCACTTCCACCTGATGTCGCAAACAGTACAATCTTCTTTCCCGAAAAATCATACTTTTCAAGAAAGCTGTTTATAATTGTCGGTGCAACATACCACCATATAGGGAAGCCGATAATTATCTCATCATAAGAACTGATATCAATATCGTTGTCTGCAAGCTCCGGTCTGATTTTCTTATCACTCATCTCCACGCTGCTTCGCGACTTCTTATCCATCCAGTTCAAATCAGCCTTTGTGTAAGGCACCTTAGGCTCAATCTCATACAAATCACAGCCTGCCGCCTCAGCTACCGTCTCAGCGACCTTCCTCGTGACACCGCTCGCGCTAAAATACGCTACCAATTTCTTACCCACAGCCAACACCTCCAAAATTAAATTAAACAGATAATTGTGAAACCGTATTTTTCAATTTACATACATAGTTACATAGCTTCCTGCACGAATACATTAAATTTCACAATCATTCATCATGTAAAAAATGTGCAGGATATCATTTCTATATCCTACACATTTATTATAAATCCTTATACGATTATGTCTAATACTTATATTGCATGTTCCACTATGCCTAAAAGGCATTTATTTACATCATATCCACCAACACGGTGTAAGCTCCCCAAGTGTCACATTTTCCATAACCTGTGCCCTTAGCCTAATTCATTTTCAAGAAGCTTTGCCGCATCCCTCACGCAGTCAATGCACTCCCTCTTCACAACTCCGTCCTCAATCCCTTTCAACTCCTTACAGATTACGGTGCCGTTCTGCTCCTTGAAGGAGGTGATTATGTTCCGCGCGCTCTTCATCGTTTTCTGTGGGTTCTTATTGATTGCGCCAAGCACATTCACCGCACCGATAATCGCGCCGCAGGTTGCCTCCATACTCACACCTATTCCGACCGCGAAGCCCTGATTCAGGTTTTTCATAGTCTCCTCATCAATGCCTGCCAGGTCGCAATATGTACATGCCACCGCCTGTGCGCAGTTAAAACCGCACATTTTCTTATTTGCCGCATCTTCAACTCTTGTTTCCATTCTATTTTCTCCTGTCAATTAACTTCCATATATATAGTATTTCTCTCCGGCGCAGCTCCGCTCCTCTTAAACAAATCGCGTATCGTGACAAACTCATAGCCCTGCTTTTTCAGCTCCGGAATAATCGTCTTTATCGCCTCGACCGTCTGCATATTCCCCTGCATGTCGTGCATGAGAATAATAAATCCCGGCTTAGCCTGCGCTAGGATTCTCTGCGCCCTCTCCCCTGCCGACACCTCAGGAAGCCAGTCCTCACAGCCGTAGCCGCAGATAAAGGTGAGGTCGATGAGGTCATACATTTTCTTATCGTGGTCAATGTACGGCGGTCTGAAAAACTGTGGCTTGTCGCCTGTAATCTTCTCAATAACACACGATGTGTAGCTTATCTCGTCAAGGATTTCCTGCTCCGATAAAGTGGTCATCGCGCTGTGTGTCCGCGAATGATTTTCGATTGAACATCCCATGTCATGCGCGCGCTTTACAAGCGGTGCCGTACTGTCGGTGACATTGTTTCCTATCAGGAAAAAGCTCGCCACCACTCCATTCTCCTCAAGCACATCAAGCACCTTGTCCGTAGTTCCCTCTGCAGGTCCATCGTCGAAGGTCAATGCAACTAATTTTTTCTGTTCCATCCTGTGTTCTCCTTTACATTTTCGGTATAAAAATGGCTGTACCCGCCACTTGCGGTTACAGCCATTCTATCACTTTTCACATAAAAACGGAATCTTATTTAACTAATTTAAGAATTTCATCCTCTCAAGAAATGCCTCCGCCACCTTCCCGAACACCGCGTGCTTCTTCCACACAAGCGCATATTTCGTTATGAGCGGTGGATTCAGCGGGCGGAAGCACACGCTATCGTCAAGCCTCGGCGCCAGCAAATCCCGCGTGGTGAGAAAATATCCAAGCCCACTCTCCACAAAGGCTATCGGGCTTCCGTGAACAACATTGTAGGTTGCCACGATATTCATGCGCTCTAGGCTTATCTGTGCCCAATGCGCAATCTCCTCCTGCAATCCAATTCTCTGGTGCAGTATCAGAGGTGCCCTCACAAGCTCCTCACGGCTCACCGCCTTCCCTTTCGCAAGCTCACATCCTCTCTCCATAAGCAGTCCCCACTCCGAACTGCCCGAAAGTGAGAGAAAATCATACTTTACCGTGTCCACCGGCTCAAGCATGACCGCAAAATCAAGATTTCCGTGGTCAAGCCTCTCTAATACATCCGTCGCGTCCCCACTGTAAAAATGGAACCTCACACCTTCATGTTCTTTCCTTAACTGTGCGGCAATCTCAAGCACCGAAGCCGTGGCGTTTCCTCCTATATATAACTCTCCCGACAACTCCTCATCATCGGAGGCAAGCTCGCGCTCCGTCTTTTCCATAAGTGCGACCAGCTCCTCCGCTCTCTTTCTCAGCAAATGCCCCTCCTGCGTGAGCGTGACCTTCTTCTTCCCACGGATCAAAAGCTTCCTGCCAACCTCAGCCTCAAGCTCCATGAGCTGTTTTGAGAGCGACGGCTGGGTGATGTGAAGGCTCTGTGCCGCCTTAGTTATGTTCTCCTCGCGCGCAACGGCAAGGAAGTAGCGCAGTACCCGGATGTCCATATAGGTGTCTCCCTTCTTGATTCTGATGTAAACCATGCCGCTATATACATCACCGGCTGTAATAAAACCAATCTTACTAATCATGCCTTTTAGCTATATAATATCATAGTTAATAGGTATTTACTATTATATTGCATGAACTTTATAATACAGCATGAAAAGATAACACAATATGATTTTTAAAAAGGAGCCTCTTCTATGAGTTCATCAAAAAAACAACTCGATATGCTAAACGGCAGCATCTGGAACAAGATTCCGCTCTATGCGCTTCCTGTTGCCGCCACCGGAATCCTTGAACAGCTCTTTAACGCCTCGGATATCGCGATTGTCGGCAACTTCGCCGCAACCGACAGGACGGCAGCCATCGCCGCAGTCGGCGCGAACACCCCGATTATAGGCATGCTTTTAAACCTGTTCATCGGAATTTCCCTCGGAACCAACATGGTAATCTCCAACGCCATCGGGCGTGGTGACAACAAGACCGTCCAGAAAGCGGTTCACACCTCAATCATAACCTCACTTATCGGAGGACTGCTCGTCACTGTACTCGGTGAGTTGTTCATCGGATATATACTGCGCCTTTTAAACGTCCCGGATGATGTGTTCGACTACGCGCTCATGTACATAAGGATATATCTCATCGGCATGCCGGTCATATTCTTATATAATTTTGAGGCAGCGATATTTAGAAGCACCGGCGACACGAAAATACCGTTGCAGGCGCTTGCACTGTCCGGCGTATTGAATGTACTTTTAAACCTGTTCTTCGTTGTGCTGCTAAAAATGACGGTAAACGGTGTTGCCATCGCAACCGTCATATCCAACACCGTAAGCTCCGCCGTTCTCTTCGTGCGGCTTATGCACACGGACAAGGTTATCCGTATCGATGTGAAAAAGCTCGGAATTGACAAAGAATGTCTTGGAAAAATCATAAAGATAGGTCTGCCCGCAGGAATACAGAGCGCGGTGTTCAACCTAGCAAACATCGTCATCCAGGCGGCAATCAACAGCCTCGGAACCGTTGTAATAGCAGCCTCAAGCGCCGCCTACAACATAGAAATATTCGTTTACTACATATTCAACTCGTTCAGCCAGGCATGTACAACCTTTGTGGGTCAGAACTACGGCGCAAAGCAGATAAAGCGCTGCAAGCGCACACTCATTCTGTGCCTTTGCGAAGCGGCAATTACCTGCTTTGTCTCCATCGTGGTCATCCTCCTGTGCGGAAGGATGTTGCTGTCCATCTTTAACAGCGACCCACAGGTAATTGAGATTGGCTACACGCGTCTGGTTCTCATCTTCATCGCTTACATATTCAGCATGATATACGAGATAATGTCCGGCTATCTGCGTGGCTTCGGGATATCGCTGGTACCTGCCGTGCTCACAATCATCGGCGTGTGTGCCGTGAGAATCGTGTGGGTGTACACATATTTTGCCGCACACAGAACCTTCGGTGCACTCATGCTCGCCTACCCAATCAGCCTGTCGACAACGGCGGTGCTTATATTTATCGCGCTTATGGTGTACCGTCCGTCGGTGAAATACGGCAAAAACTGATTTGTGAAAATATAAGTATAACTTAGAATTTCAACATAATTTCCTACTATTAAAAAATCCCCCCGGCTGGAGACTGCTATATACATCTTTACTGCACATAGCAATCTCCACACCGGGGGCTCTTCTGATTTAACTCATCCTGTCGCTCATACTTTTTATATTCTCACATCAAACGGCACATAATTCTTATGACTGTATTTATCCGGTACCACATTGCCGTTCTCCGCTGCTGTCTCAGCGGTCTTTCCCTGTTCCGCATACGAAGCGGACGTTACGTTTTCCGCACTTCCGGCTACATCATTTACCAAGGTATCATCTTTCATACTATCCTGTAACAGTGCTTCCTCAGTCTGTCCCGCTGTACTCTCAGCCGCCTCAAGCTGCTTCTCCTCAATCTCATCAAGTGTGTCCATAATCTCGGAAAGCATGCCGTCACCGGACTCATCACCTTCAGCCTCCTTGAGAGCTTCCTTCTTTCTCTCCTCCTCGGTCTTAGGCTTATTCTTCTTGGCAGCCTCAGCAAGCTTCTCGCCGCGCTCCCGCGCCTCGTCCATCGCATAAAACATCTGTGAGCTGTTGTACTCCTGCTTCACCGCCTTAATCTCATCCTCATACGAATTAAAAAGCTCAAGCTTCTTAGCTATACCTTCAACGTCCGAAGCCTCTGTCTTTTTAAGATTTTCCTTCTGCGCCTCGAAAAAAGCTACCTTGTTGTCGCGCTCTGTCTGTCTTTGCAGCTTTTCTTTTGTGCTCTTTAGCATACTGTTATTTGACAGCATGCTCGACATTTTTCCATTGGATGACAAATTAATTGTAACACTCATACGCTTTTATCCCCAAAAATTATATTTTGCTGTGTAGCTTCCCGACGTGTACGCTGTGCCATTGGAGTTATAGGTGCTCGTAATGCTGTCAAGATTGGCTGTGGCATATTTGTTTACATATTCGCCGACCGCGCCAAGTCTCGAACTGAAATCGCTTCCGCTTCCGAATACCTTCTTAAGTGTATCGATATCCGCGCTCTGCAGCACCTTCTCATCAACAGTGAGGCTTCCGTCCTTCTCCTGCGTGATTCCAACGCTCTTTAACGCTTCCTTGTTATCCTCAAAGATGGCACTTAACTCCTGCTTGTAGAGCTTACCCATGACATCACCCGTTGTTCCAAGCTGCTTTAATGTCTGATTGTACTGCTCAACCATATCACTTACCGTGGATGTGATATCCTTCGTGCTTCCGCTTATCAACGCCTTGCCAAACAGGGATTTCTCATCGGAAGCTGTGAGCTTCTTTGCGTTCTGCGTCAGCTCCTTTGAAGCCTTCTCAAGCTTAGTGTAGCTCGTTGTCTTGACTGAACTGTATGCCCCCAGATTGCTGCCGACAGTCGCAGAACTGTACCCCAGCATGTCAAGAAGTGTCCTTCTGTTGATGGTGATTCCTCCTTTTTTTGCTGTACTTGTAAGCAACTGATTAGTGATTCTCATACGATTACCTCCTGCCTTTTTATTTATGTTAGGTAATTGCGAAATTTAGTATGCGATAATCATATGCTGTGCAATTACCTATTGGATTTATGCCTAAGCACATTCTATATGCTGTAAGCATCTCTATGCTATAAGCATCCCTCTGCTATAAGCATCTCTATGCTTATGGTATCGACATACAATGGGGTAAATTTATGCAGGATGTAATGAAATGCCTCTTTTTTGTAATGAAAAACTCACCTCTCAGTTTTTTAATTTTATTCTGAATGATTCATTGACAACTTAGCTTTCCTATTAAGATTAATTTGACAAAATCCGCCAATTAAATCTACAAGTGCATATGATGTGTTTTTCCACACGAATCCCATTAATTAATTGAAAAAGGTCTGCGGGTACACTTTTGCATGCCCAGCAGACCTTCTTCTTTTCATCAAATTCACTTTTAAAATTTTGATACCACTTATTTTCTGTTGCTCATCTTCTTGAGATAGCTGTTCTTCAACTCATTCTCACCCTTAAGTCTCTCTATCTCATCCTTAAGGTGCCGGACATACTCGCGGGTGAGCTTAACACCTCCGCGCACCGCGATATCCTCATGCTTTTCCATCTCGTCAAGCCACTGGTTTAACGATTTTTCCCTTATATCGTTATAGGTATTATCATCCTTTATAAACATAGCCTTCTCCAATACCAATATTTTTATAACCCGGTTATCAGCCTCATTCTCGCGGAAATTATTAGAACGCCTTCCTGAGTATTCCCACTCCAAGTGGATAAGGTCCCGTATGCACCGCTATCGTTGCACCAATCTGGAATATGTCTATATCATTTCTTCCTGTGTCCGCCTGAACCATATCCCTGAACTGAACCGCTTCTTTCTCATCATAGCCAAAGCCTACAACGATAACATAGTCATCTATGTTCTCCCCTGTCTCAGCAAAGTACTTATGCATAAGGTCGATGACCTTGACCATGGACTTCTTTCTTCCGTGTGCTATTCCGCCTGAGTAGATTTCTCCGTCCTTTAATATAATCATCGGCTTAAGTCCCAGTGTTCCGGCGATTATTCCGGCAGTCTTTCCCGCTCTTCCGCCGTGCACAAGATAGTCCATTGAGCCAACCGTAAATAATATTCTTGAATGAGGTATCATCTCGTTAAGTCTCTTAACCGTATCGGAGAGGCTCCATCCGGCATCACGCATTCTCGCCGCCTCAAGTGTGAATATTCCCTGAAGCACTGTGTCAACCTGCGTATCCATAACCTCAATGACCGCATCCGAATAATCCTCAAGTATCATGTTCTTGGCATTCATCGCAGAGTTGTATGAACCTGAGAACTTGGTTGTTATGCAGAGGCACAGTATCTCCTCGCCGTTTTTTACATAAGGCATAAATGCCTTCACATAGTCATCGACCGATGGCATGGATGACTTAGGGTACACGCCCTTGTCCTTAACCATTCTCTCATAAAAATCGCGGATTCCTATATCTACTATCTCCCTGTCATACTGCTTTTCATCGAAGGACACATAAAACGGAACCACATCTATATCATACTTTTTTGCGCGCTCTGTGCCAAGGTCGCAGGAGCCATCTGAAATTAAACGAAACATAATTTACCTCATCTTTTCTATAATAATTTTCATTTCTAAAGCTTATATCACAACATAAGCTTTCCATAATCTAAAGCCGGTAGGATTACTGTTGTCTTATTTAAAAACCTCAATGTCCACTCCGAAAAGAGTATCACATCTGCTTTCTAACCACGGCATATTCATCGTTCATGGAAAAATACGCGCATCTGTCATTAGTGCCCTGCAGAAACTTCACAAGGTCATCCTCGTCAAGGTCCATATCACATACATAGCACTCGGACTCTTCATCATATACATAATAACTGCACATCTCGCAATTGGTAGCTGCCATTATTGTACCTCCCATCTTTCTGCCTGCTCCGCGGCATTCTCAAGTCCCTTCAATGACATCTCGTATGAAAGGACTGTAAGAACCCCAAGCAATACCAGCCTGTAAGCTTCATCCGAATACAATCCGTTATTTCTCATAGCTGCGTCTGAAAGCAACACTGAATGGGCGATAAGCTCCTGTTTTATCTCAAGCTTATCCTGCTCTTCTTCCAGAATAAGGCTTATGTCATAATCATCCGTATTGCCACATCGAGCCTGACACACCGCACAGCTTGGAGAAATATTGTACTTTTCCTTGTGCAGCTTCTCAATCCACTCCTCAGCCTGCGCCTTGTCACAGCCCTCATTGAACGCTAAGAGAGCTTCACATATAAGCTTAATCGTGTCATCCGTGTACGGATTGTTTCCACAGGTCTTTGCAAGCCCGACTATGGCGCCAAGCAATTCTCTGTCAAAAGAGCTCATTTTACTTATATATCTTTTGTGAAAGTCATTTCTATTCATAAAAAATAAATCCTCATTTCCAACACCGGTTCTCTTTTATTCATAAACTAGTATTTATAACTACATTGTAGCACATTTATCTCCATGTCACAACTAAAACAGAACCTTTTTACTTTTATTTAATAATTTTGATTCGGGGTGGCAAGGTATACCCGCTAGTCTTTGAGTGTATAATGTATTATGTTTATACATATTACGTTATACACGGCTAGGTATATATGGCGTATTGGAGCACCCGAATTTGATTCCACCCAAAAAACTGCGGTTATATCAATCCACCAATGCAGCAGACTGTATATAACCGCAGTTTCTTTACCAATATTTTTTTCATATAGTTTTCGGGTATCAAAACATGCTATATACTTAGCCGCGCATAGCGTATTATATCTATGCATAAATATAATACATTATACACTCAGCGATTATACCGGCTTGTTTTGATACTATAATCTTTACCGTGAAAATGAATTTACTTCATTCTAGCCTTGACATAGTTCATAATCTCTTCGTTGTCCTCAGGCATACGGCATCCAACTATATATGTACCCTCATCATCCGTTGAGCGGATGATTACACCGGTGAGCTTCTCGCCCTTTAACAAATCAAAATCATTAATTTTTATTTCGACTTCTTTTCCGATTGCGGTCTTGAATGCTACATCCCTGACTGCAAACGCGAATCCGCCTGCACTTATGTTCACTACATTACCCATTGCAGCATGCGCTGTTCCCTTGATTACAACCTCGCATGAATTGGTCATCGCAAGTCTTGGGTGCTTTCTTCTGTTCATAACCTCAGGTCTTGAGGAAAGTACAAGCATGTAATGTCCTGCTGTATTCCTGTCTACAGTAATACCGGATTCCTTCCAGACATACAGTGAGTTGTTGACAATAACCTGTACATTGTACTTTTTCTTCTTGAAATCACCTAAGAATGAAGTCAGTTTGTTGGTTGCCGGAATATATACATTGCCCTGCTTTACCAGATCAATTGTTGTGCGGTACTCATATTCGCCCTCTAGGTCGAACAATGACACGCTCATACCCTCCTGAATATCCTCAGAGCTCATGAATCCGCCTGCACCAAGCTCAGACACCAGCTTACCTACAACGCTCTCTATATCCGCAACACTCTTTGCAGTCTCATCATACTTACTCATCATAGTTCTGGTAGTCTCTTCCGACTCCTTTACACCCTGTACAATCGTAACCATGATGTCCTGAACCTGCTTCATGTTGTCAACCATACTCTGGTTTGAAGTCTCAACATGTTTCATTGCTGAATCCACAACCTGTATCTCGTCTCCAAGCTGCTTAGAATCACTTGCAATTGTTCCAACGCTGTTATTTACAAGCTCAATAGTCTCCAAAGTCTCTGATATAAGCTTGAGTATTGTTGTTATTGATTCCGTCATTTTGTCCGATGTACTTTCAAGAAGCATGAGAGCCTCCATAATGCTGCCGGACGACTTCTGTGTACCTGTGCTGAGATCTCTTATCTCATCGGCAACTACCGCAAAGCCTCGACCTGCATCGCCTGCTCTTGCAGCCTCAATTGACGCATTAAGTGCAAGTAAGTTAGTCTTTGATGTGATTCCCTCAATAGTACTTGTCTCCTCCTTCACACGGTCAAACTGGCTGTGGAAGTCATTTAAAATATTCTCAACGTCTGCTGAAAGCTTTGCCATGGAGTTGGTTGCCTCTACAGCGTTCTCAAGCTGCTTAGAGCTTGAATCCGCATGCTCCGCGGACTTCTCACTTATCTCTACAATATGCTCTACAAGACCCGCTACATTTCCCACCTGATCATTGATATCATTAGTCATGTTCATTGTAGAATCAATCTTCTCACTGAGAACGGCATTATTCTGCGCAACACTTTCCATTCTTGAAACTACAACACCGGCACCTTCCTTATTCTCCTCAGACAACTCACGTACAACCGTAACACCATCAACTATTGTGTTCTCGCACCCTTCACCTGATGTACAGTCATCACAACGCGATTTAAATTATCCTTGACAGAACCCAAAATTGTACCATCAGACTTTATAAGATGGCTGATTGACATTATATATCCGAAATAGCAGAGTAACGTGATTCCAAATTCCATCTGATAGGTTACCTTATCATCCGGTGTCTTCATTCCACTAAAGTAACCTATTGCAATATTTATAAGAACTATCACTAAGTTCATTGTTGAAAAACGGAGCAGATATTTCTTATCCTTATAAATAGTAATCATACTTGCAAGCGGAAATATATATGTAAATGCAAATCCCTGCCTTGTAGTGACCATAATATACAGGTAAACAATTCCAAATCCATACGCCAGAACATTCTTAAAATGTTTCGTATCTGTCCCCTGTAACTTTAATAAAATGCAGCCTGCCACAAAAGGCACCCATCCGCACACCAACAGCATCGCATAGTAAGCTGTGCTCCTGCGTCCCTTCGCAACATCAATCGCATAAGTAGCCGAAAATACAACCAGCATGGCGAGCCACATTCCTCTTGCTATACGATTGGCACGCGCCTCAAATTCTTTTTCATCGTATTCCATTCTAATAATCCTCCGTTTCATCTTAAGTATATTGTACTCATATAAAATAATTTTATCATATTTCTAAAAATATTACCATTGTTTACAAAATATATTTTAATCTTTTCTGATTTTTACCAATACTGTTTCCAATTCTTTAGGAGCCTTGTGAGCGCCTCCATGTAGAAATAATCCCCCCATATATTGCACTCGTCAACGCCATAGTGGTTGCAGGTATTGTACGGTGAATGGTTCGAATAGGTGCTGTGAAGAACCAGTCCGTTTGACTGTGTAAAGTTCTTTACAGCATAATTGTTATACACCGACTTCATCATTTTCCCGGCTATGTCCCTATAATATGCCGCCTTATCCTCATCTAAATACCTGCTCATCTCAAGCATGCCGCACGCCGCTATCGAAGCACTTGACGAATCGCGCGGCTGCTCATCGCCATCGGTAAATTCAAGATCCCAGTAAGGCACTAAGTCCTTTGGAAGATGTTCAAGAAAGTACTCCGTCACCTTCTCAAACAGAGGAACATACTCCTCCCGCCTTGTATACTTATAGGCTGTTGCAATTCCATACACACCCCATGCCTGACCGCGCGCCCATGCTGAGCCGTCCCTGTAGCCCTGACATGTTGCTCCATGATCCGGTGCTCCCGTCTCAGGGTTAAAGAAAAACGTATGCCATGTGGAATAGTCTTCCCTTATGAGGTTACTTATTGCCGTATGTATATGTTTATCAGCCACCTCGCGGTACTTTTTATTTCCTGTCACATCGCTCGCCCAATATAGGAGCGGTAGATTATTGAGACAGTCTATAATAAGTCTGCAATTATCCGGTGAATCCATAGAACCCCACGCCTGCAAAAAGCCTCCTATTGGACGGAATCTTGTCATAAGCTGGTCTGCGGCCTTTATCGCAGCCTCACGTCCTACACCCGAACCTGTAAGCTTATATCCAGCAACGCATGACGGCGAATACAGAAATCCCATATCGTGATGATCTACCTCAATCTTATTGTCGATTCTGTCAAGAAATGATTCCATCTGAACCTGTGCAGCCGCCTTAAGCTTATCTGCCGCACTCGCCTCAAACATATCCTGGTTATCAGTCACATACTCATACGCAAGCCATATCTCCCCGGTCCAGAAGCCTGTTGTCCAGTCCACGTTTCCGGTAGGCTTATAAAAACCGCCCTCACTGTACGCCTTCTCAAAATAATCAGTGAACTCCGGAAGAACATGTAATATCTGTCTCACCGCAAAATCCAACCCACCGTTAATCTCTTCATTACTAATACATTTATAGTTCTCAAAATATTTTTTCATAGCTTACTCAAAACCTCCTCGCCCCATAATCCGTATAAAATGTATAGCATTACCTTCAATCAATATGGCACTGATTACCCCCATATATTTTAAATTTATTGTTATCTGCTATCTACAGTCTGAATTTAAAAGCCCGAAATTATATGTTAAAACGAAAACAAAATAGTAAATATTTTATAGATTGCATACTGTAATTTTCAGCTTTTTTCTATATAATAATACTAATATTATACAAAATTCAAGACTGACAATTGCCTATATTTTTTACCCGGTTATTGAATGACGTAAAGCAATAAAACTATGCAACGGTGTGATTTTATTAGTATACAGCATCAGCCATACCCTGTTTTCACAATTACCCGAATCTTAATCTTTTTATAATATGGAGGATTTTATATGTTTAAAGAAATAAGTGAACATTTTTCAGACGATATGCATGCATTTTCTGAACTTGCCCCATATCCTAAGGGATGTGAGCGCAGTGCGTGGGAAAACATTGATGATGAAGCTCGCCGTGAGCTTGTCAAACGAGGAGAGACTTTCCTTGATTTCGACTATCCGTATCTTAAAGCAACCGATTTCTGCGAATTCTACAGAACCGGAAACAGAGTACACTATGAGGACAGGCTTTTTGTAAAGAGAAAAGCTCTGGATGCGCTCGTGCTCGCAGAATGTGTGGAGCACTCCGGGCGTTTTATGGATGATATCATAAATGGTATTTTTGCGATATGCGATGAGAGCGCATGGCAGCACCCGGCACACAACGCCTATTTTAGAAGCTCACCCATACTTATCCTTCCAGATACCTCCAACCCGGTTATCGAACTGTTTTCCTGTGATACGGCAGCCGTACTCGCCACGGTCTACTATCTTCTGAGGGATGAGCTTGACACATTCAGCCCTCTCATAAGCTCACGAATCATCGACGAAGTGGAAAAGCGCGTCATCACACCATACACAACGAAGCATTTCTGGTGGATGGGCAACGGCGATGAGGAGATGTGCAACTGGACAATCTGGTGTACACAGAACGTCCTTCTGTCCGCCTTTCTCCTGCCTTTTTCGGACGATATCAGACATGTTGTATTTAAAAAAGCCTGTGAAAGCACCGATTTCTTTCTCAAGGACTACGGCGATGACGGCTGCTGTGACGAAGGCGCCCAATACTACCGCCACGCCGGGCTGTGCCTCTACCAGACGCTCGATATCCTGTGCCGCATAACGGACGGATATTTCAATTCTCTGTGGAACAATGAAAAAATAAAGAACATTGCACTGTACATACTGAATGTCCATGTCGATGACAAATACTATATCAATTTTGCGGACTGCTCCCCTGTCGCCGGGCGCGCCGGAACGCGTGAGTACCTGTTCGGCAAGGCATGCGGACTGGATAATCTATCCACCTTTGCCGCACAGGATTACAAGCGCAACCCGGAAAAATTCCAGCTGGATGAGAACAATCTATACTACCGCCTTCAGGAGGTATTCACGCGAAAGGACATCCTCTCCGAAAACACCGATGCGCCAATCCTCCATCCGCAAATATTCTATCCAAGTGTCGGTCTGTGGATTGCGCGAAACGATGCCTACACCGCCGCCGTCAAATGCGGTGACAACGATGACAGCCACAACCACAATGACACCGGCAGTATCACTCTGTACAAAAACGGAAGCCCCCTCCTCGCTGATATCGGCGTTGAGAGCTACACGCAAAAGACCTTCTCAGCACAGCGCTATGAGATATGGGCCATGCAGTCCGACTACCACAATCTCCCTACAATAAACGGTATTATGGAGATGAACGGACCCGAATACCGTGCCACCGATATACACCATAGCTTCACCGCGGACGGCGGCGAAATATCAATGGATATCGCCAAGGCATACCCGACTGAGGCGCATATCAAGAATTACACCCGAAGCGTGCTTCTATCCGCTTCCGGTATTAAGCTAAATGATAGCTGGAGCTTCGATAATGTCGATAATGTTGATGATGACACAAGACATTCCGTGATACTCAATTTCATAACCTATGAAAAACCTGTAGTGCAGATGACGGAGGGAGACGGCAGTAACATTGACACTAAAACCAACGCAATCAATATCGGCAGTCTTGGAAAAATGTCTCTTCACTCAGAATATTCTGAACTCTCTGCTTATTCAGATTGTTCTGATTTCAACATACAGATTGAAGAGCTTCCGATTACCGACCCAAGACTTATGCTGTGCTGGAAGCACAGCCTGTACCGCATAAGAATAGAGGTTCCTGAAAACAGAAAAAATGTGGAGATTATTATATCATAAATATAATTTGTACTTACATTTTTCCACAAATGTGTTATCATATTTTATCATAATTAAATATAACTTAAAAGACACTAAATATCGTCCTCGCTTATGTCTAATGGCAGAAACACATTTAGTGTCTTTTTTTTGCAAACAACGCTAACGCTATAAAGCCTGCAACCTCACTGTCTATAGTGATTATGGTCACGGTGCCGCCCTTTCTTCTCTACTGTTCAAGCATGTCGGATACCACCTTGGACACATCCATACACTGTTTCAATTTTTCTCCTCCAAATCAATCCGCCTCAATACGAAGTATTCCATCCCTGTTACCCGCCAGAACCGACGCTGCCATAAGAGCAAGCTTGTTCTGCCCCTCCGGCCCCGGAATTATTCTCGACAGGCAGCTCTGCACATACATCTTATATGCCTTAGGGTCAAAATCCTCAAGATAATCCGCGCCTGAGATACATTCCACATGGGTAACTACTCTTCCGTTAACATAAACCCACATCTTATATCCATTTAGCTCAGTCTTGAACCTGAACGCCTCCGCGTACGCCACAAGCGGGGCAAAACCGAAGTTCATTCTCACCGCACCGCCTGTCGGATTGACAACCATATCACCGTAGCACATCATATTGATTGCCTTTGGATATGCCGTTGTCCTTATCTTACTGTTGCTGATGACGATATTGCCCTCGCCAAGCGTGATACATGCATATTCCATAATCTGATTGGCTTCGTTCTTCGCATTGATACTTGAATCATTCTTGAGAATGAGATTGCCACTCTTAATGTAAATCAAATCAAGTGTTGTAGCCGCCTCCGTGCTGTTGCTTCTCTCAACATCCAGAATGGAATTATCAAGAAAGATACGACTCAATGAATTTACCGCAAGTTTCTTGGAAACCAGATTGTGAACCACAATGTGCGACCTTACCAGCGTGAGCATGAAATCCTCAATATAATTATGTATGTAAATATCAGAGTCCTCAACCATCATTCCCATTCCCGAACGGATATACATTCCCGGCATAAGCTCTCTGTCCAACGCGTCATGCACATACCTGCTCTCATCCGACTCATCGCGGATAAACACATTTTTCAGCGTAATACTTCCCTTCGCATAAATGCGGTTTATATCGTATATCTTGGTATCCGTCGCGGTAAAATTATGGCAGTAGATAAACGGAAGGTTCTTGTGGATATCATCCATCCGCCCCTTAATCTTCATTCCCTGTATCGCGATGGACGCCTCACTCCATATAGAATCATGGTAAATAAGGGTCGAATCACCCCTGATTGTCATAAGACAGTCTCCCGCGCCGCCTGCGACAACCGCGCCAATCCTTACCTCCCCATTATTCTCAAATGTGACGAAGCCCTCCTTCTGGTTGAGACATATATACATCTCCCAATCCATGATGTTGGTCAGAATCTTAAACTCCCTGTCCTCGTATTTAATCATCGGAGTTCCCGAAGGCTTGTGAATCAATGTCTGATTATCCACGCTCACAGTGTAATTATCCGGCAGCCTTGTTATGCTTGGGCTCTCCGGATACCACTCAAACATGTGTGTAGTATTCTTGTCAACGCTCCATGTCACGCAGTCATATTTAACTCCCATGTCTTTGCCTCCGATTATCTATTTTTTGCAATCGTCTTAGAAATATATTTTTATATTATTTCGTAAACTATATAGCATTATAAACGATTTCCGTATTTATAACAAGTACGTCCCTAGTATAAATTTCTATATTGTATTCACACAGGCTTTCTTCCCGGAAAATGCGATTCCAAGCTTCAATATGTCATTTACTCCGGCTTCCCTAAGCTCAGTGTCATAGCGCATTTCGTCAATCTGAAGCAAAGCTTCCTTCGCAAGCCTGCCAAGCTCCTCCTCACTCAAATCCTTCTTCCACTTAAGCTCCATAATGATTCCCGGATATTTGTCCTCCCTTGGAAGCATGCATATATCGTACCTTCCATCCCCGGCTTCCCTGTTTGATTTAATTTTATACTGGTTATCCATCAGCGCTACCAAGCCAAGAACCAATCCATGATAAAAGCCCTCCGCCCCGGCATCATAAAAGCTTACGGATTTATCCATATATTCCGTGATAGCCTTCTGAAGTTTCTTATAATCATTTGCATAGATACTTTCCGCAATCTTATTTGATGTTGTTCTGGTAATCGCACCTATCTGCAATAAATGCGACAATATCTCGCTCTTATATACGGCGGCAATCTCCCTGTTCGGAATAGAAACCTCACACAGATATGACCCATCCGCCTGCAGCTGTTTTTTCGGAGCTTTCAAATATCCTGCCACCAGCAGCAGACTGTAAATGTTGGCAGGGTCCTCCGCAAGTGACCTGTAGATAACATTCTGGTCTATTCTTGCGATAACCTTTTCTCCCTGTAGCAGCGAATACAATCGCTCCGTGATGTCATCTGTCACGACACGCAGAACATCCTCTAAAATCTCATTTTTTCCTGTATTGACCCAATATGCCTGCGGAATGCAGCCCTTTGATATATAGTTAATCACTGACCATGGATTGTAGATTTCCTCGTTGCCGAATAAATATCCATCGTACCAGTCTTTTAACTCTTTCTCCTTTTCCGATACTCCGTAGTAAGCAAGCATTTTTTCGACTTCATCCCCGGTAAATCCAAAATAGCGGTCATATTCCTCATCCATCACAGAATTTACCGTCAAGTTATTTAGTCCACTGAATATGCTTTCCTGCGCAATACGCAGAATACCGGTGAGGAAACCGTAGGAAAGATTTTTATTATCTTTAAAAGCCCCTGAGAAGAAATTTCTCATAAAAGCTATAATCTCTTCATAGAAATCCTTTGAATAGCCTTCCTGAATAGGTGTATCATATTCATCAATAATTATGACAGGCACCTTCCCCCAATGAACTGCAAGCATTTTGGAGAGCTTTTCAAGCGCTGAGGTAAGCTCGACTTCATTTGCGGTGCTATCAAGAATTTTAGCAAAATATTCCTTCTCATACCTTGAAAGCTTATCACTTTCCAACAGCTCCTGATGTCTGCCGTATTCTTCCTGAAGCAGACCTCTAATCTTGTCAATCGTCGCTTCCCATGTGTCAAACTTCACATCCTTAAAAGTAAGAAATATGACCGGATATTTTCCCTGATGAACCCGATACTCTTCCCCGCATTTCCATATTGCCTTGTCCTTAAAATATCGCGATGTATCTTCCTTGGAAATTTCAAAGAAAACCCTGAGCATATCCATATTTAACGTCTTTCCAAAACGCCTTGGTCTTGTAAAAAGGGACACCAAAGGCTTTTTATCCAGAAAATCCTTGATTAATAAAGTTTTATCCACATAATAATATTCCGACTGTGCACGCACATAATCAGAAATACCGATTGGCAATGGCTTCCTATCCTCACCGATATTTTTCCCGACATATCTTCCGGATGAAATTCTGCCGTCGGCAGGTTTTGCGGCATTGTCGGGAATCTGCCAGCTTCTCCCATACTTCACAGCTCCCGGAATTTTTCCTTCTTTACAAAATTTTGTAATGCTTCTCTCTGTCACGTTCCAGATAAGTGCCATTTCTTTACAAGTTTTCACCAATCTCATCCCCTATCCAATAAGCTTTTATTTAACTATTATATACATAATTCCGAATAATATCAATGTTATTTTGATATTATTCGGAACAATATCAACACTATTTTAATTTTGTTCCGAATTATATCTGTATTGTTCTTGTTTTATTCCAAATCATATCTACATTAATTTAATCTCACGTCAAACTATACTTTGTTTAACCTTATAAACATGTGATTATACTATCAATCTACTTGTTATCACAATTTTTTGAGAGTATAATATAGAGCAGTTGAAATTTACAATATTTCAAAATATGACAGAAAGGAAGTTTTATTATGAAATTAAAAGAATTACAGGACGCTATGATTGCCGCTATGAAGGCAAAAGATAAATTCAGAAAGGACGCCATCGCCGACCTTGTATCCGCAGTCAAGAAGAAGGGAATTGACGCAGGCTGCCGTGAGGACATTCCTGATGATATGGCTGTTGAGGCAATCTTAAAGGAAATTAAGACCGTCAAGGAGCAGATAGATACCTGCCCTGCCGACAGAACAGAACTTCTCGCCGACTACAAGAAGAAGTACGAGATTATGAGCGAGTTCGCTCCTAAAATGCTCTCTGCAGAGGAGGTTGCCGCAATCCTCAACGAGAAGTTTGCCGACGTTCTCGCCACCAAGAACAAGGGACAGATTATGAAGGCTGTCATGAGTGAGTTAAAGGGTAAGGCTGATGGTAAGGTTATCAATCAGGTTGTGGCTGAGCTGACGAAGTAGGATGATTTTATAAAGCTATATAATTGACTTTCAAAAAATGTTCCAATATAGGCAAGCAGCTTGGATTTATGTTTCCAACCATTAATCAAAAATCCCGGGAGATTAATAATATTCCACCTTTTACCGGTCAACCAGTAAAAGTGAGGTATATCATAATCTCCTCCGGGATTTTTTTACACAAAATATCTATCTATTTTTTGTCTACATTCAGCTATTTTTCACATCTGCTGATAAATCATGTAATCACAGATTTTCTCTGTCATATAATCTGCTATTCTGCCTAATTATTTGACGGATGCGGCATATACTGATAGAGCTGCATAGCTGTTGACGAAATAGGCATGCTCTGTAATATCACCTTGCCCGGACCATACACAACGGTGTTAAACAATCCCTCTCCACCGAACAACACATTACCAACACCCTTGATTGTCTTTACCTCCATGCGGCAGCTCTCCGACATTGCAGCCACATAGCCTGTGTCGACAATCTTGCAGTCACCTGCCGGAATCTCATACTCATGTGCCGAACCGTCAATCTCAAGGAACACGATTCCATTCCCGGTGAATTTTCTCATAAGAAAGCCTTCTCCACCGAACAAGCCTCTTCCAAGCTTCTGCTGGATATACACCTCACTGTTCACATTTCCATAGTGTGCAAGATATGACCCCTTCTGCACTATAATACCATTGCCCGGTGTAATCTCCACAGCCCTGATAGAACCCGGAAACTTCGACGAGAATGCTATCTCCCCTTCTCGCCTCGCTACATACGTGTTGGTAAATGCACTCTCATTGGTAAACATTCTGCCAAACATCTTGCCAAGCCCGCCTGCCTTCGTCTGCATCTCAATCTCATCATCCATCCATGACATCGCACCGGCTTCACACTCAATCTGCTCTCCTGCTGATAATCTCACCTTGAGCACCGGAAGATTGTCGCCATCAATCCTGTAATTCATACTTCTCCTCTTTTCCGAGGTCCTGCCTCTTTTGAAATAATATGCTGTTACCTTCTTCATAGTACACTGAATTGGGGGATTTTCCAAGAGATTTTTGAAATTTAAACTATCTGAAGCAAAATTTTTGAAATTTATTGGCATCCATTTAAGCAGTATTATAATATAAACAAAAATTCCCAGTAGTAATCTACCGGGAATAAAGAAAGCGCGAGACGTCGCACAACGTCCGGTGGACGTTGGTCTTGCGACGACCGGAGCAGAGCGGAGACAATCGAACTTTGAGGCACGGATGTGCCTCTTTTTTTGCAAAGAGAGGGGGCATCCATTCAGATACCCCATCTCTTTGCAAAAAAAGAAGCGCGAGACGGGAATCGAACCCGCGACCCCCTCCTTGGCAAGGAGGTGCTCCACCGCTGAGCCACTCGCGCATTGTACTTTGTAAGTTGTTTGTCACACTCACAAGGACAAGTAGTATATTACTACATGTCCCCGGAAATGTCAACAACTTTTTTAATTTTTTTTATATTTTTCTGTGAAGCCGTTTTATAATTAAAAATCTCGCCCTGATATATACCACCTCATCAGTTATACAGCTCCCCAAGCGTTGTCTCACCCCAACTGTAATTGGTAAGATAGCTTCCTTTAAAGAGCTGTGAATACTTTTCGTTTCCAGAAAGATAATCGTATAGATCGCAGCTGACTCTCTCACAGATAATACGTCTTTTTCCGTCCACTGCCTCAACGACATCCGCAATTTCATATTCCTCAAGCAGATTTTTTAGTCGAAGTGCGACCTTGCGGTATCGTGAATATATAACAGGACTTGCCGGCTCATCTTCCCAAAGAAAACTTATCGCCTCCTCCGATGTCACAAATCCACCGCGCCTGTCGACTAACAGTGCAAAAAGTTCCTTGGATTTCTTATTTCTGAATGCAATCGGTCTGCCATCAACAAATACATCAAAGTATCCGAATGTTCTTATCGTAATTTTATGACCACCACATGACATTTTTTCTGTCACAGCATTCCCCATCACATCAGTATCTCCCACTGAATCTGCTTCATTTTCAGGCACTATATACAGCATAATATATCGGGATGAGACATTATCCGATGTTTTCTGTGTGCATACTGCCCGCACCTTTTTTGCAGTCTTTGAAGTTATATCTTCATAGATGAATTCTTCCTCGCCATCCTTTAGGAGCTTCTCGAAAGCTTCATATTCTGTAGCACTGCGTTCGACAAAATCCTCTATCGGCGTACCCTTCTTCATAAGTTCGTTCCACTCATCAGAAGAATATCCGAAAAATCCGCACACATTCTCGCTCGAATACAGCGGTAAAACATAGCCATCCGCAGTAACCTTAAACGCGGCAACGCCATCCGTGAACTGCTTTATAAGCTGTGTCATATTTTCCTTCAGACTCTCATTTTCGCTTCTCAACCGCTCTGTTTCTGTATGGTCAACAAGCCTGCGGCAACAATAAAAACTTATATTTTCATCTATTTTAAGAAAAATTCCGCTATATGCCCTTACATGTCCATCCGATGATCTTGCATGATAATTGATAATTAACGGTTGCTCTGTGTCCTGTAGCTTTCTCCTGTTATCAGCAAATTCTGCAAAAAATTTCTGCACCCTTTCCACATCCGCAGTATCAACCGTATCTGTTATCCACTTTCTGGTTGCATCTGCAAGCTGCATGGGGATGTTTTCAAGCCATGTAAACATCGGCGAATTATTGCTATATAAGCACTTTACTGTCTCTGCCGCAAAATTATACTCAAAAATCTTATCATACACCTCAGACAATGCTTTAATATATCTTCTGGTCTCCCTGTCTTTTCTTGCAAGCTGTCTCTTGGTAACATCCATACACACACTCTGGAACTCCTCAGTTCCATCTTCGTTTATCACCTTCGTAACCCATCCGAACACCTGCACCCTGCTGCCGTCAAATCTAAGTAGTGTCATCTCGCCCGCCACAGGAACACCGGCTCTGTACACCTTATTAAGATATACTGAAAATCTATGTCTCTCCTCAACAGGAATCAGAAGAAACAGATTATTCTTATACATTTCGTAATAATCCGCTTCACCATCCTTATTCTCGGAAAAACGTAAAAAATCCAGCATGTTTTTATTGATATATGTAATTTTAGGCTGCTTCTCACAGGTATATTTTATAAAGCCGCAAGGAACTGTATCATTTAAGAAGCTCAGATTATTATTTGACACAATGCTCTTATCTGCACATTTAAAATCCGTATTCAAAACTGTACGCTGCATGTCACCATAAGCATCTGTGATGTCAATAACCACGGAATACCCTATAAGCCTTCCATCCTTTTCTCGCTTTACATTCACGGAATCCTTCACACAAATAATATTTCCATCCTTCTTTTTGATACGATATTTCTCGGAATAATCTCCCTCTCCACTTGCCATTCTACGCAAAAAAGACAGGTATGTCTCCCTGTCGTCTTCGCATAAAATTCCTGCATATCCGCCTTCACTATCAATCAGTTCATTTTTTGAATATCCCGTCATGCGGCATAAGCTGTCACTTACAAATCTCAGGTTTCTGGCATCGGATATGTCATACTCGTGATATCCACTAATATTATCTAAAATTTCAAACGCTCCCACACAAATACTCCAACTATATTATATAATGATATAACTCCCAACATATAAAAATACAAATATCAGCATAAAAGCTTCATATTATCTTATGTATATCCCCCATTATATACTCCCAAAATCATCATGGCTACCCTTTTCTGAGCTCCGTCTTTTTTATTTTTCCGCTTATCGTCTTCGGCATCTTAGAGACGAACTCGACAAGACGCACCCACTTATATTCTGCGAGTCTCCTGTTGCAAAATTCTTTGATAGACAGTTCAAGCTCCCTTGTGGGTTCGTAGCCATGTCCCGGCACTATCACAGCTTTTATAGCCTGACCGCGCAGCTTGTCCGGAACACCTATGACACTGCACTCTACAACTGCCGGATGTTCCATCAGAACATTCTCAATTTCATAAGGACCAACTCTGAAGCCGCCTGTCTTTATTATGTCATCAAACCGGCCATGAAACCAGTAAATTCCATCACTGTCCCTATATGCCGCATCACCTGTATGGTATACTCCGCCCCTCCACACATACTTATACTGTTCTTCATTATCAAGATAGCCTGTAAATACTCCGACCTGTCTGCCGTTTACAGGCGGTATAACCACAACCTCGCCAATCTGTCCATCGGGAACCTTTTTACCATCTTTATCGCGCAGCTCTATGTTGTAAAATGGTGAAACCGTCCCCATTGCCCCCTCCCTAGGCAGTCTTCCCTTAAAGTTAGCCATAAGAAGTGTTGTCTCCGTCTGTCCATAACCTTCACAGAGCGGTATTCCCGTCTCCTGTGTGAATTTCTTAAAGACCTCCGGTGCAAGCATTTCTCCCGCGGTTGAGGCATGCTTTAGTGACGGCATGCTCTCAATTCCTTTGCGCACAAGGTATCTGTACACTGTCGGCGGCGCACAAAATGATGTCACACCATATCTATTAATCACCGTGACAAGCTGCTTCGGATCAAAGTTATCAAAATCATATATCATAACTGCGCTTCCAATAAGCCACTGTCCATATATTTTTCCCCATGAAGCCTTAGCCCATCCGGTCTCCGCAACTGTAAAATGAAGCCCTTCATCCTGTGCCTGCTGCCAGTACTTCGCCGTAACTATATGTGCCAAAGGATATGTAAAATCATGTATCACACCTTTAGGATAGCCTGTCGTCCCAGAGGTAAAATACAACATCATAGGGTCGGCTGCATTCGTTTCAACTCTGTCAAAAACATCACTTGCTGTCTCCATCTGTGATGTCAGATTAAAAAAGCCCTCAACATCCTTTTGGACACACCACAGCCTGATATTCTTTTGAGATTTTTCAAGAGCCTGTTTTATGGTTGAAGGTACATCATTCTGGGCAGTACACACTATCGCCTTCACATCGGATACATTGATTCTGTAAACAAAATCATCAACCGTAAGCATATGTGTCGCAGGAATCATAACCGCACCCAGCTTATGAAGCGCAACAGCAGCAAACCAGTACTCATAATGGCGCTTCAGTACAAGCATAACCTTGTCCCCTCTTCCTATTCCGTATTTCCTGAACACATTAGCCATTTTATTGCTATATCTTTTCACGTCAAGAAAAGTAAATATGTGCTCCTCATTCTCCACATTGCACCAGACCATAGCACGCTTATCAGGCGAAACAGCCGCATATTCATCCACCACATCATATCCAAAATTAAAATTACCGGGATAATTTAATGTCAATTTCTTTAATCCGCCATCCGGATTCATAATCTCAGTGCAAAATTTCTGATATATACCGCTCATATTTTTTCCTCTCATCACATGCTGCTTTCAATGATATCTATATCCAAATATATTTTTTATATGATAACTTCCATACCAATACTGCGGAACCTGTCATATCGTTTGCCTACCAATTTCGTATCCCTTGACAATTCATCAAGTTCTTCTGTAATCATTTTTCCTATCCGATCATAAAATTCTTTTTTCCCAATTTCCTTTTCAGACAAAATTCTCTCTATTATTCCCAGACTCTTTGCATCCTCAGCCATAAGCTTAAGGCTGTCTGCCGCTTGACCTGCCTTTTTTGCATCCTTCCACAGAATGCTGGCACAGCCCTCAGGTGAAATAACCGAATATACCGCATTTTCAAGCATCCATACCCTGTCTGCCACTGCAAGGGCAAGCGCTCCACCGCTTCCGCCCTCCCCTACAAGTATTGAAATGACAGGCACACACAGTGTTGACATTTCTAAAAGGTTCTTCGCTATTGCCTGCCCTTGACCGCGCTCCTCAGCCTCTACTCCGCAATATGCACCTGAAGTATCAATAAAGCATACTATCGGTCTTCCGAATTTTTCAGCCTGTTTCATAAGGCGAAGTGCCTTTCTGTATCCCTCAGGGTGCGGAGCACCAAAGTTCCTGTAGCTTCTTTCCTTAGCAGTATGCCCCTTTTCAATTGCAATCACCGTCACAGGCATGCCATTAAGTCTGGCAATTCCCCCGACTATTGCTTTGTCATCCGCATAGCAGCGGTCCCCATGAAATTCTATAAAGTTCCTGAATATATTCTTTATGTAATCCATCCCTGTAGGTCTGCCATTGTCCCTGGCAATTTTCACACGCTCATAAGGCATCTCATTCATATATTTACACTCCCTCATGCATCTTAAGCAGCTCCGTAAGAAGCCTTTTCTGCTTATTTCTGGCAGCTATAGCGTCAACAAAACCATGCTCTAACACAAATTCCGCCCTCTGAAAACCAACCGGAAGGGCTTTTTTGGTAGTCTGCTCTATAACTCTCGCCCCGGCAAAACCTACTATTGCACCGGGCTCCGCCAATATAATATCTCCATCCATCGCAAAGCTTGCCGTGACACCTCCCGTTGTCGGGTCTGTAAGCACCGTTATATACAAAAGTCCTGCATCGCTATGACGCTTCACCGCCGCACTCACTCTTGCCATCTGCATAAGTGACAGAAGCCCTTCCTGCATTCTTGCGCCGCCCGATACCGTGAACCCTACCACCGCAAGATGTTTCCACGCAGCATACTCAAATAATCTTGTGAGCTTTTCACCCACAGCGCTTCCCATGCTTCCCATCATAAAATAGGAATCCATCACAAAAATGCAGCAGTCACAGCCTCCGATTTTCGCTGTCCCACATATTACCGCTTCCAGCTCAGAACTTGCTGTCCTTACGGAATCTATCTTCTCATCATACCCCGGAAAATCCAGAGGATTACCGGCTCTTACATTTTTGTACATCTCGTTGAAACTTCCATCATCCGTTATGAGCTTGATTCTCTGCCTTGCACGCATACGAAAATGATATCCGCAGCCACATACCATATTGTCTGCCAGAAGCCTGCTCACGGGAATTTCTCTGTGACAGTTCGGGCATTTCTGCTCAGGTTCACCCTCATCCTGCATTACAGGTGCTGAGCATCTTCCGCCTTCTTCCAATTTATTTTTGGGTTTTAAAAAAATCATACGTGCCATGCCAATCCTCTATCCTGATATTTTATCCTGAAACATTTACACCGAAACACCAATATATAGCTCATTACCGGTTTCCCATAAAGGTCAGGTCATAATTACCTGAAATAAATCTGTCATCCTCAACTATACTCAGCTGCTCCTCAACATTCGTTTTAATGCCATCAATGACAAGTTCACATAAAGAAGCCCTCATTTTTCTGAGTGTCTCTTCCCTTGTCTTAGCATATACGATAAGTTTACCTAACAGTGAATCATAAAATGGAACAACACTCATTCCTTCTACAAGAAAAGTATCAAACCTCACAGAAGGTCCTCCCGGAACATGCATAAATTCAAGCTTTCCACAGTTTTGTGCATTTATCCGACATTCTATTGCCGAACCCTTTATTCTGATATCAGCCTGTGTAAAGTTAAGCCCAATTCCGGCAGCTATCCTTATCTGCCACTTAACAATATCAATCCCTGTCAGAATCTCCGTTACGCAATGCTCCACCTGAAGTCTTACATTCATCTCCATAAACCAGAAATTTCCATCAGTATCAAGAAGGAATTCCAGTGTCCCTGCGCCTACATATCCTATCTTCTTAACAGCCTCAAGAATTAAATCAATCATAGCCTCTCTCTGCTTTGTTGAAACAGCAGGCGATGGTGTCTCCTCCACAAGCTTCTGATTTCTTCTCTGCAAGGAACAATCTCTTTCACCCAGACACACAGCATTTCCATATTCATCCGCAAGTACCTGAAACTCCACATGCCTTGCCGGAAATATATATTTTTCAAGATACATACTTCCATCGCCGAACGCATTCAGAGCCTCGCTGCTCGCCTGAATATATGCCTCATCCAACTCATCCTCTGTATTTATGAGTCGTATTCCTCTTCCTCCTCCCCCCGCACATGCCTTAAGCATAATGGGATAACCTATTTTTCCGGCAGCATTCTTGGCTTCATCGAGCGACTTTACTGCTTTGCTGCCCGGTATAACTGTGAGTCCTGTTTTTTCAATAAGCTCCTTCAAAACAGCCTTATCGCTCAGTCTCTCCATACTCTCAGGCTCCGGCCCTATAAAAACCAGTCCGTTTTTTCTGCACAGTTCTGCAAAGTGTGCATTTTCAGACAGAAATCCATAACCCGGGTGTATTGCCTGCGCTCCTGTAAGAATTGCCGCACTGATTATCTGCTTTTCATTGAGATAGCTCTGTGCTGCCTGCGCTCCGCCGATACATACGCTCTGGTCAGCCAGTGCAACGTGAAGCGCATTTTTATCTGCCTCTGAGTACACTGCTACAGTCGATACACCCATTTCCTTGCAGGCACGTATTATTCTCACCGCAATCTCACCGCGATTTGCCACTAGAATTTTTGAAAACATAATCTACTCCATCTCTGTTATCGCAAACGAAAAATCCGCCGATACGCAGTCTCTTTCCCCTACCCTTACAGTGCCTTGAGCAAAATAAAACGGAGGCTTTGACCTTACTATGCTGCAGCTTGTCTCTATTATGTCACCCGGACGAACCGGTGAACGGAATTTCACATTGTTGAGCCCTGTATATACCGGAAGCTTTCCGCCTGTCATAACATCTTTCATAAGCACACACGCAGACTGTGCAAGTATTTCACACAAAATCACGCCCGGCACAACCGGATTCCCCGGGAAATGCCCATCAAGAAAAAATTCATCTCCACGAACTTTATAATGTCCTATTGCAACACCATCACTTTCCTGTACTTCATCCAATAAGAGCATACTATTTCTGTGCGGAAGTATATTCATAATCTCCTTTTTATCCATTCTACTCTGCCTCCTATATGCCTTCCATCAACACTCTATCCTAAACAGCTCTGTTCCATACTCAACCATCTGCCCATCCGATACACATACCTGTGAGATAACTCCGTCTGTCTCAGCGGCAATCTCATTCATAAGCTTCATGGCCTCAACAATGCATAGCGTCTGTCCCTTTTTTACATGAGCCCCGACCGTCACGTATGGTTCCGCATTTTCTGCCGAGGCGGCATAGAACACCCCAACCATTGGAGATTTTACACTTATGTATGGTATCGTATTACCTTCACAGATTCTTTCATTTCCAACAGAAATATCCTGCTTCACACCTGCCGCATTGCCGTAAATTACATTCGCAGGAATATTTCTCTCTAATCGTACAATCTTGTCTCCTTCTGTCAGCTCAAGTCCCGTAAGCTCAAGTTCCTTCATAAGTGTCGCATATTTTCTGATATCAGTCTCATTCATAATCATACCTTTCTGAATGCAAGACATGCATTATGCCCGCCAAACCCAAGTGAATTAGATAATGCAAGAGTTATATCATCCTTAACCGCCTTATTCGGAACATAATTCAAATCACATTCTTCATCCTGTTCAAGTAGATTTATTGTAGGAGGAATAATTCCTTCATTAAGTGCCATAATACATGCGAGCGCTTCTATCGCACCTGCCGCCCCTAACATATGTCCTGTCATTGATTTAGTTGAACTTATGTAAGCTTTTCCGGCATTTTCCTCTCCAAGTGCATTCTTTATTGCCATTGTCTCAATAAGATCATTCATATGAGTTCCTGTACCATGTGCATTTATATAGACCTTATCTTCACATGAATATCCTGCCTCACGCATGGCATCCTTCATAGCCTGCGCTCCACCGCGTGCCTGCGGATGTGGTGCAGTTATATGGTAGGCATCACACGTTGAACCGTATCCACACACCTCACCGTATATCTTTGCTCCCCTTGCTTTTGCATGCTCATATTCCTCAAGTACAAGTGCAACCGCTCCCTCTCCAATGACAAAACCGCCTCTTCTTCTATCAAACGGGAGTGAAGCTTCATCCGGATTATCCGATGTTGAAAGCGCCTGCATATTTACAAACCCAGCCACCGCTGATTTGGTTATTGAGGCTTCTGCTCCTCCCGATATGACAGCCTCCGCATAGCCATGGCGTATCATTCTGACAGCTTCACCAATTGCATTAGAGCCTGAAGCACATGCTGTGACCGCCGGCATTGCACTTCCCCTGCAGTCATGCTTAATAGCAATCATTCCTGCTGCCATATTTCCTATCATCATCGGTATAAAAAGAGAAGAAACCCTTCTTGGACCCTTCTCTAAAAGCTTTGTATGTTCTACCTCAAAGGTTCCTATTCCTCCGATTCCTGTACCGAACATAACACCGAATTTTTCAGGTTCAACCTTTCCTTCTATACCGCTGTCCTCTACCGCCTGTGCTGCCGCCGCAGCTGCAAGCTGTGCATACCTGTCCGTTCTGAGAATCTCGTTTACTTCAAGATACTCCTTAGGGTCAAACCCCTTCACCTCTGCCGCAAGCTTTGCTTTAAAGCCTTCCGTATCAAAAAAAGTTATAGGCGCAATCCCATTTTTTCCGTTCTTAAGGCTATCCCATGTCTCACTGACATTATTCCCGACAGGAGTTATCGCCCCTAATCCGGTTACAACCACTCGTCTCCATTCAGACATATCCTTTTCTATCCTCCCAGTTGTCTTTTACATGTACACCTTCATGCACTGTAAACTGTAAAATATCTTCATATTCCGGATGTCACAATATAGCTACATGGCTATTCCTCCATCTACACGCAGCACTTCACCGGTCACATACTCAGCTTCAACAAGATATGCTACCGCCTCAGCCGCCTCAGATGTTGTCCCCATCCTCCCAAGCGGTATCATTCCAAGCAGTGGATTATCATTCTGATTTCCTGTCATATCCGTCTCAATGAATCCGGGTGCAACAGCGTTACACCGTATTCCTCGTGGTGCCAGCTCCTTTGCAACGGACTTGGTAAGACCGATAATACCCGCCTTAGATGCCGAATAGTTGCATTGTCCGGCATTTCCCATAATCCCTGAAACACTTGACACGTTGACAATACAACCTTGTCTGTTTTTTATGAACATACCCGTACAGTGCCTTATCATATTGAACGCACCTTTAAGATTAGTATCGATAACACTGTCAAATGCTTCCTCACTCATCATCGCCAGAAGTCCATCTCTTGTTATGCCCGCATTATTAATAAGAATATGTACAGTACCAAAATCCTTTTTTATCTGTGCAACAGTCTCTCTCACCTGTGAAAAATCAGCTACATTGCACTTATAAGCGACGGCTTTTACGCCGTATTGTTCAATACATTCCTTACAAACCTGATTGGCAGCTTCAACATTGCCCGCATATATAACGGCAATATCCGCTCCACGAGCTGCAAGCTTTATCGCAACCGCCGCTCCGATTCCTCTTGAAGCTCCTGTTATAACCGCAGTTTTCCCTTTAAGCATTTTTCAGATCCTTTTCCTTATATTTTAAGACTCCTCAATATATTTAGCTGCGCCCCTTAAAATCGGCTCAGCTCCATCAATTACTTCCTTGACAATCTGTGCCGCAGGCTGTTCTTTCTTAACCATAGCTGCAACCTGCCCCGATAAGAAACATCCCTTCTTATCATCACCATCCTTGACTGCAATCCTTAATGCTCCGACAGCTAATGCTTCAAGCTCATCATCCGGCATTTGGCTATACTCTACCTTTAAATAATCCCTTGCGAACTGTGTTCTAAGACTCCTCACCGGATGGCCAAGTCTCTTACCTGTAACCATTGTACAAAGGTCTGTAGCCTTCAAAATCTTTTCCTTATAGACCGGATGAATGTTACATTCTGTAGCGCTCAAAAAACGTGTTCCCATCTGAACACCCTGTGCTCCCAGCATAAATGCTGCCGCAACACCGCGTCCATCTGCAATTCCTCCTGCAGCTATGACCGGAAGTGTTGTAGCATCACACACCTGCGGTACCAGCACCATAGTTGTAAGCTCACCCACATGTCCACCGCTCTCGCCACCCTCAGCTATAAGGGCTGAAGCTCCAAGCCTTGTCATAAGCTTCGCCATTGCAACCGAAGCAACAACAGGAATCACTTTAATTCCCGCATCCAACCATTCTTTTATATATTTTGATGGATTCCCAGCTCCGGTGGTAATCACATCAACCTTTTCCTCTACAACAACCCGCGCAACCTCATCTGCACATGGGCTTAACAGCATAATATTAACCCCAATAGGCTTATCAGTAAGGTGTCTTGCAATCCGCACCTGCTCTCTCACATAATCTGCCGGTGCATTACCGGCTGCGATTATTCCAAGACCTCCACCCTCAGACACTGCTGCTGCAAGTTTTCCATCCGCAATCCATGCCATACCACCCTGAAATACCGGGTATCTTATACCCAGCATTTCAGTAATCTGTGTCCTAATCATAGCGCTTAACCCTGCTTGCTCTGGATGAATCTATCAAGGTCATCGACTGTCTCAACCTTCTCGTCAAGCTCTATCTCAATGCCAAGCTCATCCTCAAGGCTCATCAAAAGCTCCACTGTGTCAAGCGAATCAATTCCAAGGTCAACGAATCTGCTCTCCGGCTTAACCATGGCAACATCACATCCGGTACGTTCTGCAACAGTTTTTGCAATAGCATCAAAATACATTTTTTATTCCTCCTTATATATGCTCCCATCTGCGAGCATCTAATAAGGCATTATACATATATCATGTTCCACTTATGGAGCTCTACCGTTCCAAAAGCGTTCCATACCTTTAACACTTCGCACTCTTTTTGCATATAATAATAAAACAGGGAAATTTAACATATAATTAAAATGAATATATAACTGAATAATAATTCTTGAGGGAAGGTTGAAGGATATTCTGTTAGAAATAAGTATTTTTTTAGTTGCACTCGGGTTCGCAAAATTTTGCTTTGCCTTACTGATACAAAGCAAAAAAACAAAAGCACCTCTAAAATAATGTACATGCATAATTTACCGGAAATCAAACGATAATTAAAGAAAAAGAAATGTCGGTTAACGTATATCTTTTAAGATACCTATGAAGGTAAAAAAATAAGCGCGAGACGGGAATCGAACCCGCGACCCCCTCCTTGGCAAGGAGGTGCTCCACCGCTGAGCCACTCGCGCATTGTACTTTGTAAGATGTTGCTCTCACAAGGACATTTAGTATAATACTATAAGTCCCTGTGAAAGTCAATACCTAAATTTAAAATTTTTTATATTTTTTGAAATTCCCGAATTGTTTTAACTATTAGCATAATTGTTTGGGACAGGCTATGCTAACAGCTCCTCCATCTCATCGAGAAGTCCTGCAAATACATCAAGACCTGTCTTGATTGCGTCCGGCTTGGACATGTCCACGCCCGCAATCTTTAAAAGCTCAATTGGGTAATCGGAGCCGCCGCTTGATAAGAACTTCATGTAGCGGTCAACCGCCGGCTGTCCCTCCTTGCGAATCATGGAAGCTATAGCAACAGCGGCTGAGAAGCCTGTTGCATACTGGTATACATAGAATGGTGTATAGAAGTGAGGTATTCTTGCCCACTCAACTTCAATATCCTTATCAACTACCATGTCCGGTCCGAAGTACTCCTTGTTGAGCTCATAGTACATCTCATTGAGAGACTTTGCTGTGAGGCTCTTGCCCTGCTCTGCCATCTCATGTGCCTTCTTTTCGAACTCAGCGAACATTGTCTGGCGGTATACTGTTCCCTTGAAGCTGTCAAGAAAATGATTGATGAGGTATGCCTTCTCATTCTTATCCTTCGCATTATCTATAAGGTAGAAGTTAAGGAGTGCCTCATTGCATGTCGAAGCAACCTCAGCGACAAAGATTCTGTATGCAGCGTATACAAGAGGCTGGGTTGAATTGGACTTGTAGCTGTGGAGCGCATGTCCCATCTCATGTGCAAGGGTGAACATAGAATCTAAGTTGTCCTGATGATTTAAAAGTACATAAGGGTGAACACCGTTAGGTCCCCATGAGTAAGCGCCGCTTCTCTTTCCCTCATTCTCATATACATCAATCCAACCGCCATTGAAGCCCTTGTCAAGAAGCTCTATGTAATCCTTTCCAAGAGGTGCAACACCCTTCTTTACGATTTCCTTTGCCTCCTCAAATGAGATATGCATATCAAAATCCTTTACCATAGGAGTGTACACATCATACATATGAAGCTCATCCACACCAAGTGCCTTCTTGCGAAGCTTAACATAGCGGTGCATAAGAGGAAGTCCCTCATGGATTGTGTCGATGAGGTTGTCATATACAGAGATTGGAATATTTCCGTCAAAAAGATATGACTCAATGCTTGAATTGTATTTTCTCACCTTTGCAGAAAACATATCACCCTTTACAAGAGATTCATAGTTGGCAGCTATAGTATTTTCAAAATTCTTGAATGCACCGTGCATTGTGGTGAAAGCATCCTTGCGGACTCTTCTGTCATTGCTTCTTATGAAAATTCCGTATCTTCCATGTGTCAAGGTCACGTCCTCGCCGTTCTCGTCCTTTATCGTTCCGAACTTGACATCGGCGTTGTTGAACATGCCGAAAACCTTCTTAGGTCCTCCAAGAACATCCTCAGCGGAAGCTAATACAGCCTCCATATCAGGCGACAGCACATGCGGCTTTCTTCTTGAAATATACTCCCACTTCTTTGCATAAAGCTTAAGCTCCTCACACTCACTCATGTAGCTGTCAACAACCGCATCATCTATTGTGAGCATCTCAGGGCTTACAAAAGACAGCATCTCACCTGTCTTTACCATAATATTCTCAGCTTCACCTGAAAGTGCCTGTGATTCCGGATTAGCTGTATCCTGATCATAGAGCTGGTGTGCGTAGCAGTAAATACGGTCAATCAGATTAGTAAGCTTATCCTCAAGCTTGAACACAGCAAGCATATTAGCGCTGCTCTCACCGATTTTACCCTTGTAGCTTTCTATCTCCTCAGCAACCTTAAGTGCCTCGGCATACTCCTCTCTCCAAGCGGCAACATCCGGATAAATATCCTCAAGTCTCCATGTGTATTTCTTGTCTGTCTCACTTCTTTTTAATACTTTATTAGCCATTGCATCCTCCCTGGGTTGGACTTATAATATTCCTGTCCTATGCGGGGTACATGAAACTACCCCGAATAGAAATAATATACAACAAAATTGCGCTAAACACAAGAAAAGTATCTGCTTAAATTTTTGAACGGAGATTGTAATGCCAAAAAACACTAAATTAACATTTTCAGACATAGAACGATTTATAGAGCGCTGCTCGGAATCAGCCTACGAAGCTTATGAACCATATATTGATTATGACCGCGAGCCGGACATCATAAGCTCACGCCTTCAGCCCGCACTGCTCCATAACAGCGGAATTGAATTATTTGAGGATGATAACGTACCGGCACTCTACCTTATAAATAGCGCACACAGTCTTGTCGGCTGCTGCACCACATTCACATATTATGATAATGACGGCACACTCACGCATGAGCTGTCCGTGCTCATCGCCCCTGAATACAGACGCCACGGTCTTGGACGCATGCTCGTAATGCAGATATTATCAGTCATCGAAGCTATTTATACGGAAAACAAGACCGACAAGGTCATAGCCGGCAGTACTGATAAAGCCACATGCCGCGATGACGAAGATGTACCTGCTTCCGGAGCAATTCGTGTCCTGTTAGTCGGCAGCAACGAATATTTTGCCGAAAGCTGCGGCTTCACCTACTCACACAGCGAACATTTTATGACACGCAAGTCCTACAATGATAATTATATTTCAATGCCGTATTCGTCCACACAGCAGCCCTCTTCCCTCTCCATCACCCGCACATCCCACAGGACGCCCGGGCACCACACCTACCGCCTATTCTGTGACGGCAGGAGTGCTTCTAGATGTACTGTGTTAGAGTGCAGCGACTACGTAAACATTGCCAATGTCTACACCAACAAAAAATACCGCGGGCAGGGCTTTGCCGGGCGGCTCATAGACGCCGCAGCCGCCGACTTTCCGCAAAAGAAGCTTCTATTGCAGGTATCGGGCAGCAACACAGCCGCAATCCGCGCTTACACATGCAATGGCTTTACATTCTATAAAACATTTGACTATTATGTTGCTACTTTATCATAAAAAAGAGCTGTAACCCGCCGAAGAACAAATCTTCCACAGGCTACAGCTCTTTTTATTACTCTTTTTTATACATAGAATCCCGCAATAACACAATCACTGCAGATTCGTATATCCCATCAAATACTCATCAACTTCCTTAGCGGCATCGCGTCCCTCACGGATTGCCCACACAACAAGGGACTGGCCTCTGTGCATATCTCCGGCGGTGAATACCTTGTCAACATTGGTCGCATGCTTTCCCGGCGCTGTATCGACATTGGTTCGTGCATTGAGCGTCACACCGAATGCGTCGGCAACATACTTCTGTGTTCCTAAGAATCCTGCGGCTATGAGTACAAGGTCTGCCTCAAGCTCGAACTCACTTCCGGCAACCTCCGCCATCATCATGCGCCCTGTCTTTTCGTCCTTCTTGGACTCAAGCTTCACACACTTTACCTTACAGAGCTTTCCGTTCTTGTCCTTTATGAACTCCTTGACGGTGGTCTGGTATAATCTAGGATCCTTTCCGAATACCGCGATAGCCTCCTCCTGACCATAGTCCGTCTTGCAGACTCTAGGCCACTGCGGCCATGGATTGTTCTCAGCGCGTGTATCCGGAAGCTTAGGCATCATCTCAAGCTGTACAACAGAGGCACATCCAAGACGTATTGATGTTCCGACACAGTCATTTCCTGTATCTCCTCCTCCGATAACAACAACCTTCTTGCCCTTCGCATCAATATACTTCTTATCCGCGAAATCCGAATCAAGCAGGCTCTTCGTTACGGATGTAAGGTAATCCACCGCAAAATATATTCCCTGCGCATCCCTTCCCGGCGCATTTATATCCCTCGGATTGGCTGCACCACAGCAGAGAACAACTGCGTCATAGTCCTTTAACACCTTAGCCGCCTTCACATTCTCACCGACATTGGCATTGGTTACGAACTCTATTCCGTCCGCCTCCATGATATTGATTCTTCTGTCGATGATGTGCTTTTCAAGCTTCATGTTAGGAATGCCATAGCGGAGAAGTCCTCCGACCCTGTCGGCGCGCTCAAATACAGTTACCTTATGTCCTCTCTTGTTTAAAAGGTCTGCCGTGGCAAGTCCGGAAGGACCTGAGCCGATAACGGCAACCTTCTTGCCGGTTCTTACCTTAGGCGGATTAGGTGCCACATAGCCCTGCTCAAATGCATTCTCTATGATTGTTTTCTCGTTCTCCTTCGTAGTTACCGGCGAGCCGTTAAGACCACAGGTACATGCCGCCTCACACAGAGCCGGACACACCCTCGAAGTAAACTCAGGAAAATTGCTTGTCTTTGCAAGTCTGTTATATGCCCTGTGAAGATTGCCACTGTAGAGAAGATCATTCCACTCAGGTATCAGGTTGTTGAGAGGACAGCCTGACACCATCCCCTTTAACATCTTACCCGACTGGCAGAACGGAACGCCGCAATCCATACAGCGCGCCGCCTGCTGCCTCTGCTCCTCAATGGTGAGCGGAGTGTGAAACTCATTGAAATTCTTTATTCTGTTCTTTGGCTTGACAGCCTCGCTGTCAACTCTCTCATAATCTAAAAATCCTGTCGGCTTTCCCATGAATTTCCCTCCTTACTTCGCTGCTTTATTAGCATAGAATGCTTCAATCTGTGCCTGCTCACTTGAAAGACCCTTCTCTTCCATCTGAACGATTCTCTGCATCATTCTCTTGTAGTCATGAGGTACAATCTTCTTGAACTTAGGAAGATAATCTCCGAAATTGTCAAGAATCTGCTTGCCCTTTACAGAGTTGGTGTATGCCACATGCTGCTGTATCATTTCCTTTAACTCTAATACATCGTACTTGTCCGTAACCTCCTCAGTCGATACAAGCTCCTTGTTGAGCTTCTTATAGAGGCTGCTGTCCTCGTCAAGCACATACGCGATACCACCGCTCATGCCTGCGGCAAAGTTCTTCCCGGTCTTTCCAAGGATAACTACTCGTCCACCGGTCATGTACTCACAGCCATGGTCGCCCACACCCTCGACAACCGCCTTTGCACCGGAATTACGGACGCAGAAACGCTCACCAGCGACACCGTTTATATACGCCTCACCGCTCGTTGCACCGTAGAGTGCGACATTACCGATGATGATATTTTCATCCTGCTTAAATTCGGAACCCGTAGGTGGATATACCACAAGCTTTCCTCCTGAAAGTCCCTTACCGAAGTAGTCATTGCTGTCTCCCTCAAGGCACATTGTAAGTCCCTTAGGAATAAATGCTCCGAAGCTCTGTCCGCCCGCACCGTGGCACATGATTGTGAAGGTATCCTCAGGAAGTGTGTCATCGTAGAGTCTTGTAATCTCGGAGCCGAACATCGTACCGAATGAACGGTCGGTGTTCTTTACATCTATTTCTATGCTTCTCTTCTGCTTCTTCTCAAGAGCCGGTCCAAGCTTCTTTAACAGAACCTTCTCATCAAGAGTCTTTTCAAGCTCGAAGTTATATACATTCTTGTGAAGATAATCAATCTTCTCCTTGCCTGCATAAGGATTGTCAAGAATTACCGAAAGGTCAATCTTTCCCTTCTTGACGCCGCTGCCGTCCTTAGCCTGATATAACATATCGGTTCTTCCTACCATCTCATCAATGGTTTTAAAGCCAAGCTTAGCCATGTATTCGCGAAGCTCCTGTGCAACGAATCTCATAAAATTCATCACATACTCAGGCTTACCTGTGAATCTCTTTCGAAGCTCAGGGTTCTGTGTTGCAATACCTACAGGGCATGTGTCAAGATTACATACTCTCATCATCACGCAGCCAAGAGTTACAAGCGGTGCCGTTGCAAATCCAAATTCCTCAGCACCTAAAAGACATGCTATCGCAACATCACGTCCTGTCATAAGCTTGCCGTCCGTCTCGACAACAACCTTATTTCTAAGACCGTTCATTATGAGTGTCTGGTGTGCCTCGGCAAGTCCAAGCTCCCAAGGAAGTCCTGCGTTGTGAATGGAGCTTCTTGGCGCTGCACCTGTACCTCCGTCATAGCCCGATACCAAGATAACCTGTGCTCCCGCCTTCGCAACACCCGCCGCTACGGTTCCAACACCTGCCTCCGATACAAGCTTTACGGATATACGCGCCTTCTTGTTGGCATTCTTAAGGTCATAGATAAGCTGTGCCAGATCCTCAATCGAATAGATGTCGTGATGTGGTGGTGGTGATATAAGACCAACACCCGACGTTGAATGTCTTGTCTTGGCTATCCAAGGATATACCTTTCCGCCCGGAAGATGTCCGCCCTCACCGGGCTTAGCTCCCTGTGCCATCTTAATCTGAATCTCATCGGCACTCACAAGATATCTCGATGTGACACCGAAACGTCCTGAGGCTACCTGCTTGATTGCCGAACAGCGGTTAAGTCCATCCGGTCCGATTGTAAGTCTCTCAATATCCTCACCACCCTCACCTGAGTTGGACTTTCCATGAAGTGTATTCATGGCGATTGCCATCGCCTCATGTGCCTCCTGCGAGATAGAGCCGTAGGACATAGCTCCTGTCTTGAAACGTCTCACGATGGAATCCACGCTCTCAACCTCTTCAATAGGAATTCCCTTCTCAGGATATTTGAAGTCCATAAGACCTCTCAGATTGATTGGCTCAAGCTCCTCATTGATAAGCTTGGAGTATTCCTTGAAGGTAGCGTAATCTCCATTTCTTGTGGCAAGCTGGAGAAGATGAATTGTCTGTGGATTATAAAGGTGCTCCTCCTTGCCGCTTCTGAACTTATGGCTTCCCGCACTGTCAAAGGTGGTATCCGTCTGAAGTCCAAGCGGGTCATAAGCTCTGTCATGGTTTGCATTGATATCATTCTCGATATCTTTAAGTGTAATTCCACCCACACGGCTCACCGTGTTGGTAAAATATTTGTCCATAACACTCTTGTCAATACCGATTGCCTCGAAAATCTTTGAGCCCTGATATGACTGTATTGTAGAAATACCCATCTTCGATGCAATCTTTACAATACCGCTGAGCACCGCCTTATTATAATCATCGACTGCCGCATAGTAGTCCTTGTTAAGCATTCCAAGATCGATAAGTTCCCTTATACTGTCAAGCGCAAGATACGGATTGACTGCACTCGCACCAAAACCTAAAAGTGTTGCGAAATGATGTACCTCTCTAGGCTCACCTGACTCAAGGATAACCGAAACCTTGGTTCTCTTCTTTGTTCTTACAAGATAGTCCTGCATTGCCGATACAGCGAGCAGTGACGGTATTGCTACATGGTTCTCGTCAACACCCCTGTCTGAAAGAATGAATATGTTCACTCCCTCGCGGTAATGTCTGTCGGCTTCAACAAAGAGACGGTCTATTGCCTTCTCCATTGATGTATTCTTGTAGTATATAATAGGAAGAACTGCAACCTTGAATCCTTCCTGATTCATATTCTTAATCTTTAACAAATCCGTATTGGTAAGTATCGGATTGTTGACTCTTAATACCTGACAGTTTCTAGCTGTCTCCTCAAGGATATTTCCGTCGGCTCCAAGATACATTGTGGTTGATGTGACTATCTTCTCCCTGAGTGCATCGATAGGCGGGTTCGTAACCTGTGCAAAGAGCTGCTTGAAATAGTTAAACAGCGGAACCGTCTTAGTTGAAAGTGCCGCAAGAGGTGTATCAGCTCCCATTGCCGCTATAGGCTCAGTACCGCCAAGTGCCATAGGAAGAATCGATGTCTTGAAATCCTCGTAGGTGTAGCCGAACGCCTTCTGTAATTTTGCACGCTCCTCCTTGGAATACTCCTCAACTCTCTGGTTAGGAATCTTTAAATCCTTGAGCATGACAAGGTTGCTGTCAAGCCACTCACCATACGGTCTTTTTGAAGCATATTTCTCCTTGAGCTCATCGTCATCTATAACCTCTCCCTTTACTGTATCTACAAGGAGCATTTTGCCCGGTCTTAATCTCTCCTTCACCTTGATGTTTGATGTAGGAATATCAAGCACACCAACCTCGGATGAGAGGATAAGCTGGTCATCATTAGTTATATAGTAACGTGATGGACGAAGTCCGTTTCTGTCAAGCACCGCTCCCATGATATCTCCGTCTGAGAAGAGAATGGAGGCAGGTCCGTCCCAAGGCTCCATCATTGTCGCATGATATTCATAGAAATCTCTCTTTTTCTGGCTCATGCTCTGATTGTTCATCCAAGGCTCAGGAATAAGTATCATTACCGCAAGAGGAAGTTCAAGACCACTCATCATAAGGAACTCAAGTGTATTGTCAAGCATCGCTGAGTCTGAGCCTTCCTGATTTACAATAGGAGTTACCTTGCTCATCTCCCCCTCAAAATACTTAGTCTCCATGGATTCCTCGCGCGCATGCATCTTATCGGCATTGCCGCGGATGGTATTTATCTCACCGTTATGTACGATTATCCTGTTCGGATGAGCTCTCTGCCAGCTAGGATTTGTGTTGGTGCTGAAACGTGAATGTACTGTAGCTATCGCAGTCTCATAATCAGGGCTGTTCAAATCATCAAAGAAGGTTCGAAGCTGTCCTACAAGGAACATTCCCTTGTAGACAATTGTTCTGCTTGATAGAGAAGCGACGTATGTATTATCGTTACTCTGCTCAAACACTCTTCTCACAACATAGAGCCTTCTGTCAAAATCAAGTCCCTTTGCTATTCTTGCGGGCTTCTTTATAAAGCACTGCCAGATACTAGGCATACATGCAATTGCCTTAGAACCTAACACATCAGGATTAGTCGGAACCTCTCTCCAGCCTAGGAACTCAAGACCTTCCTTCTGGGTGATAATCTCGAACATCTTCTTAGCCTGATTGCGCTTGAACTCGTCCTGTGGAAAAAAGAACATACCTACACCATATTCTCTCTCCCCACCTATATTTATTCCGAGTGACTTTGCAACTTTAGAAAAGAATTTATGGGATATCTGGAGCAGGATACCTACACCATCACCGGTCTTACCTTCTGCATCCTTACCTGCACGGTGTTCAAGATTCTCAACTATTCTTAGGGCATTCTCAACAACCTGATGCGTCTTAACGCCCTTGATATTGACAATCGCACCGATACCACAGTTATCGTGTTCAAAATCAGGGCTGTATATTGACGGTTTCACTTCACATACATTGCTCATACAAAACCTCCTTTTATTTTCCTTGTAAAACTTGTACTTAATATACACTTTTTTTATTTCTATGTAAATATTTTTTTCTTTAAGTTGTCTGATTATTTGATATTGCGTTATTTGGCTATATATTATCTGATATTTTGTAATATATTTTTATAATTGCATTCCAGTATCGAACAAAATAAAAGCCCCATAAAGATTTTGCAAAGAAAAAGGCTGGTAAATAATCACTCTCTGCAAAACCCTTACGGGGCTTTCAAAGCATATTGTCTTAATTGTGCATTCAATTATACAGCATGCTTCATAACATTCGAAAAATGTAAATTTGCACATTAAAAATATAAAGTCATAGCTTAATCAGAGTTAATATTTTTATGTACATGGTAACAATGTTAAAGAAAATTGTAGAAAATTTCTTTTCCTACATGGTTATAATTTCCTTACAGTACCAGTTATCATCTGTCTGGCTCAGCCTTTCCCCCTGCTCAACAATCGGATGGCTTGCATCATTTCCGGGGATAAATCTTATGAAACCAATCTGTCCATCAGACATAAGCACCTTCTTTGAAATATAATGCCTCCTCAGGTTCTTAAGAAATATCATCACAAGCTTCCGGTCAAGCCCTTTAAACTCATCCCTGTACAGCATATCAAACACATCAAATGCAAGGTTAGCCTCCTTATACGTCCTCTTCGCCACCATCGCGTCATATATATCCGAAAGCGTGGTTATTCTGGTCAGGAGAGATATCTCCTCCCCCTTAAGCCCATCCGGATATCCGTCCCCTGTAAGCTTCTCATGGTGGTGTCTTGCAATGTCACGCACAGTCTCCCCGAACTGATTGCCAAGCATCTCATAAGAAAATACCGGATGAAGCTTGACGATATTATATTCCGCCGTTGTCAGCCTCCTCGGTGAATTGATAATCTCCTCCGGTATCTTGGTTTTTCCTACGTCATGCAGAAGCCCGGCAAGCACCAGTGTCCTCACATCATCCTCCGGCAGTCCAAGCCACTTACCCATAAGTGCATTCATAAGTGCTACATTCAGAGAATGTCTCTGCAATCCCTCATCCATCGGCCTTGGAAAATTGATACATGAGAAGATTGTGACAGGGTCTATCTTGATAAGCTTTTCTGATATATTGTCTACAAGCTTATCAATCTCATCCGATCCAATCCACGCATCTATATTGTGCAGCATGCCGTTGACATTCTCCGTGAGACTGCTGTAACCGGAAACCTTCTCCATAAGCTCCTGTCTCTTCTCCGGCGATATATGTTCACTGGTCACAATATCATAAAAGCCTTCCTCATGAACCGTTATATTTCTGTCACCTTTATTGAAATTGTACAGCTTCTTAAGCTTTTCACCAGTCAATACCTCTCCCTTGGGAATCAGAAGCGTGAAACCTGTACTGTCATAAATATTATCCTTAAGTACAAGTCCTTCCCACAGATATTCAATTGGCAGCTTGTGTAAATTTTTCATTTCCATTTTCAAATTGAGTCCCCACTATTCTGCAACCATATTCCTCAGTCAGCATATTATCATTCTGTGTTCTAACGACACTGCAATAGAAGATAAGTGCCCTGTTCTCCACATTTATCACCATGCGGAAGCAGTCTCCCTTCTCGAAGCTTCCGCTGTCCATTTTGACAAGTATTCCATCTGAGCTCATATTCACGGTCATGAGCTTCATCGGCTTGTTGAGCCGCACCTCTCTGTCCCCGAAACACAGCTCCGTGATAATTCCCTTTGTAATAAGCTTATATCTTCGTTTCCTGCGACTTTCCTTTTCCCTGTGCCTTCCAAGAAGTACAACCATCTCATTATCTATAACTGCGCTTGTAAGATTTCCCTCATACTCATACAGCTTATCCGGTCCGAAAATCAAAACCGTTACATTATAGTTCCCCTTTTGTGCTATGCTGTCGGCACTGATATAGCATATATTCCTGTCCTTGATGAATCTTATTATTCTGGTATCTGCAAGCAGCATGCCGTCCTCTGTTCTCTTAATCAGTATTCTGCGGCTTCTTAAAATATTGTCATTCATATACCACCGCCTCCTTTCAAACCGGCACCCGGTAAATCAGACTATCCGAGCAGCTCCCCTTCTTCCTGAAGCTAATGTAATTTTATCAAAACAAAGCCTATCTGTCTATAATACAATATAACCATTATCACACTTTCTGCCTTATTAATTTTATCGTAATTATTCTTTACTTTTTTCACTCCAAACTTATAATTAAATTTATGAGAATGATGTCGTGGGACAAAACAAGCTCTATAAACTTAGCGTGTTTATTATATTTATGCATATCACGACTTTCAAAAGAAGCTTAGATGCTCTTCAACAGCTACAATAATTAATTTCCGGAGGTTTCTTATTTATGACTGAGCATAAAAAATTCAGCCTTAAAAGCTTTTTTACACGAAAAAAAATATTTTACTGCATATACATGCTCCTTCTGCTTGTCATAACAGGCTCTCTTAATATAGCTGCGCGCAAAAGCACAGCCTTCGCCGAATGGTACTCCACACACATATATAGATTTCTGGTAACCACGGTCGGAAGGCTTGTTGGCTTCCTTCCGTTTTCACTGTATGAGCTTCTTATAATATTGGGAATAGCATTACTGTTCTGGATTATTTTCAGAATCGTTTACCTTATAATAAAGAAGAGGGCAAAAAGAATACTGACTCTGTTTGCAGGCGTACTTGCACTGTTGCTCACCGTCCTCACACTGTTCACTCTCAACTGCGGAGTCAACTACCACAGAAGACCGTTTTCCTACTATTCAGGTCTTACTGTATCCAGACAGCCGACGGATGTTCTGACCGGTCTGTGCAGGTCCCTCATAGCTGAGGCAAATGCGCTTGTTCCATATATAGATACTGTCGAGGTTCCTGATGATGAGGATGGAACACACTACGGAAGCATATTTTCACTTGATAACACCGACACCGTTGCCGAAGCAGTCAAGGCTATGAACAATCTCGGAACCATATACCCTGTGCTCAATGGGTACTATCCTAAGGCTAAGCCTGTTCTGTTCTCAAAGGTAATGTCCTACGAATTTATAACCGGAGTGTACTCCTTCACCATTGAAGCTAACTACAACAATGATGTTCCGGACTATGTGAAGGCAGACACTATATGCCATGAGCTCTCACACCTTCGCGGCTTCATGCGCGAGGATGAAGCGGGCTTCATCGCATACCTTGCCTGCATACACTCAGACAATGTGAACCTTAAGTACAGCGGAATTTTAAATGCACTCTCATACGTTCTTAACTCAGTCTACTCTAATTGCGGAGCGGCAGTCTACACTGAGCTGTACAAGAGCATGGACATACAGCTCATGCGCGATTATCTGTATGACAGTCGATATTGGGATAAATACAGAACCCCTGTTGCAGAGGTAGCAGACGCTGTGAACAACGCCTATCTTGTGGCGAATGCACAGACTGACGGTGTAAAGAGCTATGGCAGGATGGTTGACCTTCTCCTTGCGTACTACATTTCACAAAATAACTAAATTACGCGAACGTATAGAACACCTTTATCAGAGTTCTTAGAATATCTTGCTTCGTACAATGGAGCTGATATGCATAAATATAATACGTTATACACTCACAAATTAGATTGGCATGTTTTGACACACTGTTATCTATTCGGTGCTTCTCTCATGCTCTATCTCATTATCGATTGCAAGCTTCACCCTCTCCTGTGTTTTCTTAACCTCAGCATCATGCCCGGTCAGCGCCGCGAACGGAGCGAACTGGGCGGCTCTGTCCGCTATCGGCATGTGAGGTCTGTCCCTTGACACATGATGTGGCATATCTATTATATCGTCATATCTGCTGCTGCCTGCCGCATTCTTATAGAATTCCTCACTTATTTTCCCCTGAAAGCTGCCCTCATTCATGCCCTGTGACCTCCTATCTGACCATTGCGCGATATCGCCGTCGCGCCATCCTCAAGGTTCATGCCCTTTAATATGGCATTTTTGCCGAATTTCTTCTTGATGTCGAGTACCGCCTGCTGCATCTGACGCTCCTTGGCAAGCTGCTTCTTCTCATGCTCCTTCTCACGCTCAAGCTTCTCATAGTCGGTAAACAAATCAAGCTGTGTAAATTCCGGCTCATCATCCGCAAGACTCTCATCCACCACCTTGCAGGCAACCACATTTATTCTCCTCACAAGAAGATTTCTGTTGATTATCCTGTCAAAAAGCTCCATCATTGCGTCTATAATCAGCTTCGTTGAAGAAGTCCTGTGTGCAAGATTCTGTGTTCCGTGTGCATGCTTTGGTATCCTTCTTCCGTAGCCGTCTAACACAATCTCACCCTTATATTTTTTGGCAATCTCCGGATTAGTGAGGTTCTCAACGTCATAGCCGATGGTGAGCACAAGCTGATTCGTGACAAGGTGCTTATCAACAAGTCCAAGCACCAGCCCATCCGTCATTTCCTTGACAATGAGCCTTGCCTTGTCCGCAGTGTACGGACATGAGAGCACCTGCCCCTCACTCACACTGTTCGTCTCAGACCTGTAGGACTTGATATCCGCCATCGTGCACGGCTCATATCCCCACGCGTGGTCTATTAGAAGCTCCGCATTCACTCCGAACAGCTTATAGAGCAAATCCTCATTATAGTACTCATCCTTCTTCCCGATGGAGCACCTTGCTACATCACCCATCGTGTACATTCCGTATTCATTGAGCTTTTTCGTATAGCCGCGCCCGATGCGCCAGAAATCCGTCAACGGTGTATGCCCCCACAGCAGACGGCGGTAGCTGCGCTCATCAAGCTGTGCAATCCGCACTCCCTCCTCATCGGGATGCGCATGCTTGGCAACTATGTCCATCGCGACCTTGCACAGATACAGATTAGTCCCTATTCCCGCAGTAGCAGTTATGCCTGTCTCCGACTTAATCTCATGTATCAGCTTCGTTGTAAGCTCTCTTGCCGTCAACTTATACATTCTCACGTATTCGGTAATGTCAATCATCACCTCATCAATGGAATACACATGTATATCCTCCGGCGCAATGTATCTAAGATATATCTGATATATCCTTGTGCTGTATTCCATATAGTACGCCATCCTCGGAGGTGCCGCAATATATCCCACCTTAAGACAAGGATTTTCTTCAAGCTCCGGTGCAAATACGGATTCACCTGTAAAATGTCCGCCGCTTCCCAGCCTGCGCGCCCTGTCCCTGTTTACCTCGCGTACCCTCTGTACAACCTCAAAAAGCCTTGCTCTCCCCGGTATCCCATAGGCCTTCAGGGATGGAGAGACAGCAAGGCATATTGTCTTTTCAGTCCTGGCTGCATCAGCCACAACAAGATTCGTTGTCAGTGGGTCAAGTCCACGCTCTCTGCACTCTACTGACGCATAAAAGGATTTTAAATCAATTGCAACATAGATTCGTTCCGTAATCAGACCTCCTCATGGCAAAACTTATTTTCTTATAAGCTTTCCTGCTACCATAAGTATACAAAAAACAACGAAATTTGCAAGAACTATGCTCGCACCTACGGGCAGATTGAAGCTGTATGAGCTGTATAATCCCACAAAGAAACACAATACAGAGACTATACCGGATATGATAACAACCTTTCTGAAGCCCTTCACAACTGCACCTGCCGAGAGTGTCGGGAATATAATAAGGCTGGATATAAGCATTGTGCCCATTATTCTCATTCCTACTACTATTGTAAGTGCTGTGAGTACCGCTATGAGCATATTGTAAAACTCAGCCCTCACTCCTGTTGCTTTTGCGAAATCACTGTCAAAAGTGATTGCAAATATCTTGTGATAGAAAACAAAAAACAGTATCAGGACAATCACCGACAATATGACACTTATATATACGTCAGTCCTGCTCATTGCCAGTATGCTTCCGAACATATAGCTGTATACATCCGTGTTAAGCCCTCCGCTTAATGATGTAACTGTGACACCTATCGCTATGGCAACTGATGACACCAGCGCTATTGCCGAATCAGACTGAACCTTGCTGTCCTTGCCAAGCTTCAATATGAAGAAAGCTGCAACAATCACAACAGGAACTGCGATTGCAAGAGGTGCTACATTCATAACCGCAGCAACAGACAAAGCTCCGAAGCCTACATGTGACAAGCCATCACCTATCATTGAAAATCTCTTGAGCACAAGGCTGACTCCGAGAAGCGCACAGCACAGCGCAACAAGTCCGCCTGCAATCATGGCTCTCACTATAAAATCGTATGAAAATAACAGCTTCACTGTATCAAACATAGCGTTCTCCCTTCTTCACCTTATCCAAAAGACTCTTACCCGTATTATTATCCATGTCCTTATCTTGGTTTTCATTCCTATCAACAGGCACTTTAGCGGTGCTGTCTGTCTCTTCGCTGTTTTTATAATCAAGCCCAAGGAAATGCCTTGCCGCCTCGCTGTCTAAATACTTATCAGCAGGTCCGAAATATCCGCAGCCTGAACGCTTATTCACATGGAGAATAAGTCCCGCATCGGACACGGCCTTGTTGAGGTCATGCGACACCATAAGTATTGTGGTCTTTTTCTCCCTGTTAAGTCTCTTTAACAGCTCATAGAGCTCCTCCGTAGCAACCGGATCAAGCCCTGTGGTCGGCTCATCGAGAAGCAGAAGCTTGTCCGTCGCGCACATCGCCCTGGCAAGAAGCACCCTCTGCTTCTGTCCTCCCGAAAGACTTCCGAAGGAAGCCCTCACATAGTCTGCCATACCGAAATCACTCAGTATCTCCATAGCCTTGGCCTTCTCCGCCCTGTTATAATAAGGTCTTAAACCCATCTTATTCAGGAAGCCGGACATAACCACCTCCTTCACCGTAGCCGGGAAATTCTTCTGGTAATCCTTCTGCTGCGGAAGATATCCTACATCGGCTCTGCTCATCCCGTCGCCATATTCAATCTTTCCACCCTGTATCCTCGCAAGTCCAAGTATTCCCTTAAGGAGACTGCTCTTTCCCGCTCCATTCTCACCCACTATACATACATAGTCACCTCTGTTAAGCTCAAAGCTCACATCCGAAACCACTATTCCGTCCTCATAACCAACACTTATATTTTCACATCTAAGCTGTGCCATCAGTTAAGTCCCTCCTTAAGCTTCTCCACATTATTCCACATTATATCAAGGTATGTCACACCACTCTCATATTCCTGTCTGCTGACATTGTGTGCTGAATGTAACAGGAGAAGCTTAACTCCTGTCTCCTCAGCAATCGTCCTCGCCACCTTCGGGTCTGCAAGCTCCTCATAGTATACCGCCTTAGCCCCGCTCTCCTTTATCTCATCAATCATCCTCATAACACTGCTTATGGACGGCTCGGACTCCGCTGAGCAGTCATGATATGCCGAAACACAGTCAAAATCGTACTCTCTCACAAAATATGTCATCGCAAAGCGTCCGCCAAAAAATATCGTCCTGTGAGCACTCTCCTCGCTCACCTGCCTGAACGCTGCATCAACTTCCGCCAGCTTGTCTATATACTCATCTGCTCTCTGTCTGTACTCCTCCGCATGCTGCGGATCCTTCTCCATAAGTGCATCAACTATATTCTCAACCATCTGCATAGCATATACCGGAGAAGTCCATATATGCGGGTCATACTCATGTGTATGTCCGGAATGGCTGTGCCCTGCGTGGGAATGGTCGCTATTTTCATCATTATCATCCGCGTGTGAATCGTGTTCATCCTCCTCATCAGTATCCTCGTGGGCACCATGTTCGTCGTCCTCATCCGTATCCTCATGGGCACCGTGCTCATGAGCAATGTGCTCATGAGCAATGTGCTCATCCACGAAATAGTCCTCCTCCTTTTCAAGCGTAATACCATCGGACACATCCACAACCATAACGCTGTCATCAAGGCTGTCTATTATCGTCTGAGCCCATACCTCCATATACTTTCCTGTGTATATGAACATATCACTCTCCCGTATCTCAATCATGTCCGCCGGACGCAGATCATACGAATGGCTCTCCATCCCCGGAGGAAGAAGAAGCGTCACATCGGCATAATCGCCGGCTATCTGCCTTGCAAAATCATACTGCGGAAATAATGTCGCCACAATCTTCAATTTTTTCCCGGATTCATCACCGGCAGCACCGCTGTTATCACTGCTGCCCTTAGAACATCCGACGGCAAAAGCACATATTCCCACAGCAAGCGCAAATATTATAAGTATAAGCCTTTTTCGCAAACGCAGTCCGTCCATATTATAAAAATATCCTTTCTATTAATTAAGTAGGTAATTGCGAAACCCGGTGTGTGACAGCCGGACGTTGTACAATTTTGCTAGTACCCTTCCGGACACGTTCTCACTCCTATATATCTTCATTTGAATTTGAAAACCAATTTCATATTGCTTTTCTATTATATCAACAGAATAGTTTTTGTCAAGAAAGAATTTTTTACTATATGCCGTACAATTATTCGGCAGGGATTCGGGTATCAAAACATGCTACATACCTAGCTGTGTATAACGTATTATATTTATGCATATCAGCTCCATTGTCCGAAACTAAGATGTTCTAAGAACTCTGATAAAGGTATTCTATACGTTCGCCACCGAAGCAAAGCATACATCCTTGTATGCATTGCTTCTGAACCGGCATCCGTGCCGGTTCTGGCTAGGTGCTTAACAGAGTTCTAAGAATATCTAAGCTTCGGACAAAAGTCGTGATATGCATAAATATAATACGTTATACACTCAGAGAATAAACAGGCATGTTTTGACACCCGAATCCCGCGCAACACAGAAAAAGACCGGCAGCCCCCATATACGCCATGGACGCTGCCGGTCTTTTATCACATGTTACTCAACCGGTTTATACCTTGTGAACACCTTATCCCCTCCGACAACCTGCTTGGTTCCGTCTGAGTCGATAATCACATAGTCCCCCTCCTGAATAAAGGTCACTCCTCTTCTGTGTCTTATATAAGGACACACAATCGAACCATTATCGCGCACAACCTTTAAAAGCTTGTCAGTGATAATCCAGCCCTTCGTGACTATATCCGAGAAAAGCTCAAAGCCATCCTCTAACCCCTTTCCAAGCTCATATTTCGTTACCTCTGCCTCCATAGGAACCCTCGTACACTTCATAAATACCGCCTCCGTTTCTTTACATTATGTATTTAGCTTTGAAAATATTTATCCTCAAACTTATCAACAGGTATCGGCTTTGAAAAATAGAAGCCCTGAAACATTTCACAACCAATCCCGGACAGAAAGTCCAGCTGCTTTTCTGTCTCCACGCCCTCTGTGATGACATCCATATTGAGTGCCTTAGCCATAGTTATTATGGATTTAAGGATTTTCCTGCTCCGCTCCTGATTATCTGTCTCACGAAGAAATAACATATCTATCTTGAGCAGGTCTGCCTTAATATCCTTAAGTGTATTAAGTGAGGAATATCCGCTTCCGAAATCATCTATCTCTATCTGGAAACCAAATTTCTGAAGCCTGTCTAAAATTTCCATATGCATCTTTACATCCGACATTATGACAGTCTCCGTAATCTCCAGATTAAGGTGCTTAGGCGCTATCCCATACCTTCTGACGATATCTGTAAGCACCTTATACAAATCAAGATAATAGAAATCCTTGGCTGATATATTTACCGAAATGTGGTAATCCTCATATCCGGCAGCATTCCATTCCTTAATCTTCTCTGCCGCCTTCTCCCATATAAAATTGTCAAGCTTATATATTATTCCCGTCTTCTCCAGTATCCCTACAAATGAATCCGGATACAGCAGACCTCTCTTAGGATGATTCCACCTTACAAGTGCCTCTGCTCCAAGAAGTGTACCTCTGCTGTCGAACTGCGGCTGCAGATACATACAGAATTCCCCATTTTCCAATGCCTTATCGAATTCCGCAACAATACTCTTTTCATGCATCAGCCGTTTCATATCGCCCTCATCATAATATGAAATGACCTGATTATAGTCTCCCTTTATTCTCTCAATTGCCATATTCGCTTTATCGTACATCGTCTGAACAGGCTCATTTACATCCTTAATCTCATATACACCTGCATACACATGCAGCTTGTATATTCTGTCCTCCATCAATGAACACAATGTTTTTATATTATCAAGCAGATGCTTCTCATCAAAATTCTTTTTAAGCACAATCTGTACGAATCTGTCCCCTGCAATCCTACCCAGAACAGAATTTCCTGCTCCATTTTCCTTTAGAAGCTTCGCTTCATTTTCAAGTATCTCATCACCCTTATCATCGCCGAACAGCTCATTCACCAGCTTGAAATCCTTGATATTAGATGCAAACATATACATGCTCTCACCGGCATGCTCCCTGATAAAGCTCTCAGCCTCATCGAAAAAGCCCTCCCTGTTATATAACCCTGTAAGCCGGTCATGCGTCGCACGGTACTTTTCATCCCTAAGACGCTTCATATCCTCCGTCTTATCCTCTATTCTGAAAAAACAGCCGATTGATGCCCCATCTTCATCGTACATGCTGAGATACTCAAATCCAAAGAAACGCTTAACTCCGCCAACTGTCAGCTCGTCCTCCCAGTACGCACTGTCCCTGCCTTGATTCTGCTCACGCCAACGTACATACTGCTTCTCAATCCTGTCAATATCTTCCCCCTCATTCCACTTTGTAAAAAGCTTCTTTGCGGCCAGGTTAACATACACACAGCTTCCATCAACATCAAAGCATATAACGCCGTTGCCGATCTCTTCAATAACATATGACTGCGTCCTCAGCGCAAGATTTTTTGGGGTGTAATAAAAAGTAAAATATCTTACCAAGGGACCCATTACAGCATAAAAAAGCACTGAAAAATCAATCTCAAGCCCGACGAACAGAAATCCTGCATTCACCATAATAGCCACCGCAAGCAGAATGACTATCACCGCATACTTCTTTCTGTAAAATCTCGGTGACACAATCGTCTTATATATGAGTGCGATAAACGTCAGTGCGACCATCACATAGCACAGCGCAAGATGTATGCTCATCCAGCCATGCGGCTGCGATGTCCAGTAGTACTGCCCATTGCTCCCATCATATAACTGTATCATTGAAAACATATGTCCGGTAAAATTATTCACCAGGATACTTATGGAATCAAGCAGAATCATAACAAACAGAATAACTCTGGGCAGTCTTGTAACCAGCCTGACCTCGGTATACTCCATCACATAATCCGTAAGCCAGTATGTCAGCCAGCCAATACTCAGATAATACATTCCCAGCAAAAAGCACGCCGGCTGCCTTCCATATCCCGCTGCTAACAGATAAAGTGCATAGAACAGTGCCGTCATCGCCCCTGCAAATATCACCTTAATTACAGGTCTGGCCATCTTACTTCTGCTCCCTGCCGCCTTGACAATGAAGCCAATAAGTAATGCTGTCAAAATTATATATAAAACGGCAAAACTCGTTCTCAACATACTTTTGTCCCCCAACCTTTTATTGTCCTAATTTTACCATATTTCAAAAAAAATGGCAAACAACATTGCTGTCATCTGCCATTAAATTTGTATATTTTACTATCCCCTTGCCAGCTTTCTTCTGATTTTGGTGGAAGCAAACTCAATGATGAGCACAAGAACCATAAGTCCCCATATAAATGCTCCTACCATAGCCCATCTACGGCTGTTAAGGCACTGCATAAGCGAAGCTCCGATACCACCTGCACCTACAATACCGAGTGTTGTGGCATCCTTAAGATTGATGTCAAATCTGTATATTGTTGTCGATATGAAGCTTGCTGTGAGCTGAGGAAGTACACCATAACGAATCTTCTGGAACGGTGTACATCCCATGGCATCAAGGCTCTCCAGAATCTTGGTATCCAGATCCTCAATCGCCGTTATATACATCTTGGATATCATTCCTATAGAACATACCGACTGGGTGACAACTCCACAGAATGCACCGGGTCCTGTAACTCTTATCCACATAAGTGCCCATACAAGGCTCGGTATGGTTCTGATAAGCAGGATAAACACCCTGAAAATGTATGCCACCGGCTTCGGCATTATCGTTGTCGATGCAAGAAAGGCGAACGGTATCGCCAGTATTGCACCGAACAATGTACCAAGAACGGCAATCGCTATCGTCTGGAACAGCAGATACGGTACATCGGAATCTCCTGTACCGAACATAAGCTTGGTATCCGGGTGAAACACACCATGCATAACACCCTTGGCAACCTCCGTACCTGTTGCCGTCATTCCGGAAAAATGTATATCGGAAGCCGACCATCCGATTATAACCGCAATTACAAGTACTATTCCAAGATACAGAAGCCACTTGTGAGGCTGTCTTTCATACATTTCAAGAACAGTCACCTTCTTCTCAGCCCTATCCAAAATACTTTCCGCATTTTCTTTTTTATATACAGTATTTTTTTTATTTTTACCCATGTCTATCTCCATGCTTTCTTAATACTTAGCTGAGCTTCTTTCTCAGATACTCACTGAAAAACTCAATCGCAACAACAACCACAAACAGCGCAAGGAGCACCATTCCAAGTCCATTGTAATCGCGCCATCCGATACGCTCATTGATGGTTATTCCAAGACCGCCTGCGCCTACATATCCAAGAATCGCTGAGGCTCTTACGTTCATCTCAAAGCAGTAAAGGCTGTGGCTTAAATATACAGGGAGAATCTGCGGAATACATGCCGACCAGAAAGCCTGAAATTTATTCGCGCCAAGTGCTTCCATCGCCTCAAATGGTCCCATGTCTATAGTCTCTATGCTCTCATAGAGCATCTTAGCCACAACTCCGAATGTAAATATCGCGATGGCAAGTGTTCCGGCAAATGTTCCAAGTGAGAAAATAAGCGCACATACAAGCGCAATGATAAGTGTAGGCACCGTTCTTACAAGCGCCAATATAAATCTGATAACACTCACAACAACACGATTGTGAATAATATTGCTTGAAGCAAGCACCGCAAAAGGAAGTGCAACCGCACAGCCTATAACCGTACCTAAGACGGACATTTTTATTGTGTCGATAAGCGGTGATATAACCTTGCCAAAGAAGCTCCACTTCGGATGAAAAATCTTGCCAAGAATTACGAAAAGCTCATTTATTCTCGAAAAGACCGTAGCAAAGCTGAAACCGGTCATCTTAAATGCCCAGAAAAGCACAACGAACAGCACGATAAGTATGAGCGGCATTCTGCTTCTCGGTCTTACCGTTGTATGTCCATTGGCGATAGTGATAACCTGTGGCTTGAATATGCGGTCAAAAAGCTTGACCTTAGCCTTAGGTGCCTTGTACTCTTCACTCATAAACGCACCTCCTAGTTATCGGACTTCTCTGTAGTAGGAACCGCTGTGCCATTGTACACTTCGTCAAGCTGTTCCTGAGTAATGCTTGAAGCTGGTCCGTCAAAAACAATCTCTCCCGCTCTTACACCAATTACACGGTCACAATAGTTGAGTGCTAAGTCAACATGGTGTATGTTCAGAAGAATGGTAATCTTGTATTCCTTGTTGATTCTCACGAAATCGCTCATAACCTGACGCGCAGTAACCGGGTCAAGGCTCGCAACAGGCTCATCGGCAAGAATGATCGAAGGGTTCTGGTTTAAGGTTCTCGCAAGCGCAACTCTCTGCTGCTGTCCTCCTGAGAGCTGGTCACATCTTGTGTATGCCTTGTCAAGGATACCCACCTTATCAAGGCTCTCCAATGCCCTCATCTTCTGTTCCTTGGTAAATATTCCGAATAATACTCTCCAGAATGGCATATCCGGCACATCTGCTGTCAGCACATTCTTGATTACAGTGCTTCTTGATACAAGGTTAAAGCTCTGGAAAATCATTCCCACCTTGCGGCGGAAACGGCGCAGTGCCTTACCGCTAAGGCTCTCCACATCGACACCGTCCACAGTAAGTGTTCCCTGCTGTATATCATGCATACGATTAATACAGCGGAGAATAGTTGATTTACCGGCACCCGAAAGTCCGATAATCGCAACGAATTCTCCCTGTTCAATATTCAAATTCACATTTTTTAAGGCTGTAAAGCCGTTCGGATAAGTCTTATATACATTCTTAAATTCAATCATCGTCTAATTCCTTTTTGTAAAGTAGCAGCCCTTTAAAGCTGATGTTTGCGAAAATGCGCAAAATGGTTATTAACAGTCAAAAACCTGTTTTTTCAAGTAAAGGGGCACCCACACAACTTGTGAGGTACCCCTTTTTAATCCGGAGCTATACCGTATTATTCTGAAACTGCCTTAAGTGCTTCACGAGCGCCGTCATAATCTGCATCTGTTGCGATTGCATAGCCTGCATGGCTGTATACACCAAATATCTCCTTACCCTTCTCGGTATTGATGATATTGATAAAGCACTGCTGAAGAGCTGCCTTAAGCTCATCTGTATAATATGGGCTTCTCTTTGAAATAGCAACTGTATCGTTGTAAATACCATCTGTTACACCGATTACGTTGAGCTCATTCCAGATAGACTCGCTTCTTCCCATACCCTGCTTACCTGTTGAATCCTGCTTATCTGTAGCAAGCATCCAGCTCTCCTCATAATCGTTACGTCCATCAGCGTAGCATACGATAATATCAACGCTCTCTGCTGCTGCGTATGAGAATGCTGTACCGTAGCCGGAATCAAGAGGAATTACGTTAGCAAGGTCACTTATCTTCTTGCCGTCATAGTTCTTCATAAGCCACATTGTAGGATAAATATAACCTGCTGATGAGGAAGTCTTCTGAACTGCCCATGTAGCCTTGTTCAAATCATCCCATGTAAGTGCCTCACCGTTGTTAACCTTCTCGGCTAACTGCTTGCCGTACTCTGAAGGTGTTGCGTAGATAAGTGAACGATAGTAAGTAACCTGTGAACCATTCTTCTGTGTTGCGTTAGCATCACCATTCCAGTCTGCCGGATTCTCGCTATCATTTGAAAGACCATTACGTGTAGCTGTGAGAATAACATCTACATCATCTGAGTAGAGTGCATAAGTACCGCCCGGTAACCAGCCTACATCGATTGTTCCCGCTGACATAGCCTCACCTGTTGCATCATAGCTTGTACCAACTGAGATATCTACTTCCCCGATATCATATCCCATCTTAGCCATCTCTTCCTTAACAAGCTGTGGAAGCTCTGCTGTACCGGTGATGATAACATCTGCGTCCTTAGAAGGAACGAACTCAAGTGTGAGCTTATCGAAGCTCTGCTTAACCTCGTTAGAAGCACCCTCTGTTGTGGTGGTATCTGCTACAGAATTATCTGTTGCCGAAGTGTCTGCAGCACTTGAATCTGGTGTTGCATTACTGTCTGTTGTCTTGCTTCCGCATCCGGTAAGCATTGTCATTGCTGCCATCATAACAGCAGCACCCTTTACAAAACCCTTTTTCATAATAAGGCTCTCCTTTGTGCTTATATATGCCGGATTTTTTAGCACACCCACTGGATTTTCCAAAAAAATATGCCACATTTATCCGTGCATTCCGAGTATCCCGGATTCACACGGATATAATGTAGCATTGAAGCATTATTTTTTCAATACTTTTTCTGAGGATTTTTTAAGATTATACATTATTTTATTTACATTTTTACCTAAATTTTACATTTAATTTATCCAAACACCACATCTAGAGTCATCATAACAGTAAATCCTGCTGCAAACATCAATGTGCCTATATCACTCTGCTTTCCTTTTCCCTGTGCCATCTCAGGTATAAGCTCCTCAACAACCACATACATCATAGCACCTGCAGCGAAGCTTAAAAGATACGGAAGCACCGGGACAACAATTCCTGCTGCCATGATGGTTAAGACTGCACCTACAGGCTCCACCGCCCCCGACAATACTCCGCAAATAAATGATTTTCCCCTTCCAACGCCTCTGCTTCTAAGCGGCATGGAAATAATTGCGCCTTCCGGAAAGTTCTGTATTGCTATTCCGACCGCAAGCGCCATCGCCGACATCAGCGTTATTCCGGAATTTCCGCTTATATAGCCTGCATATACGGCTCCTACCGCCATTCCCTCAGGAATATTATGAAGCGTGACTGCAAGGACAAGCATGGTTGTTTTTTTTAGATTTACCTTTGGTCCCTCCGCCTGCTCTGTGTCCGAATGGAGATGTGGAATAATATTGTCTAACAGAAACAGGAACAGTATGCCTGCCCAGAAACCTACAACCGCCGGAACAAATGACCACCTTCCCATACCCGATGCCTGGCTAAGCGCAGGAATCAAAAGGCTCCACACCGATGCCGCCACCATTACCCCGGCGGCAAATCCGGTAAGAGCCCTCTGTAGTCTGACATTCATCTCTTTTTTGGCGAAAAGCACACATGCTGCACCAAGCGATGTTCCGGCAAATGGTATAAGAAGCCCTGAAAGTACCTCTGTCATGCTCCTACTGCCCCCCTAAAATTATTGTCATTTGTATTTCTAAATTTTTTTAACTCTCTTCTCATTATAACCTTGACTGCCCTGCATACAGCGATTATAACAACTGATAAAATTATACCATTCATAATGTCCTCCTTTTCCGGCACCAACTATGCCTGCTATATTATTATATGGTAAACATCCATTGTATGTTACGTCTGACAAGCTTTTAATTTAATACATCGAGTTAGTTATGTCTAACTTCTATATTCAGTATACACTAACCCGGCTCAAAAATCAATACCCTATATTTTTGGTCTGACCCCTGTCCCAACGCCAAAATAAGCCGGTGGGATTTAATTACCCACCGGCTTATTCTTACCAGCTATTCTTATTCTTACCAGCTATTCTTATTCTTGCTAGTTCTTCTTATTCTTCTGCTTCTCGCGCTTCTCTCTTAAGCGGCGCTCAACTCCGAAGTCAACCTTTCCCTTCTCGTTTCGCGCATTGCCGTCGCGCCCAATACGCTCCTTCTTGCGGCGCTCGTCCTTGGCGGATTTTCCACCCTTCTCACGGCGGTCATCCCTTCTGGATTTCTCGCCCATTTCGCTGTAGCTGCCTTTTTCCGGCTTTCCGCCCTTACGCTTGCGCTCTTCTGTGTTGTCCTCACCTCTGCGGCGCTCATCACGTCCGCCTCTGCGTCCACGTCCGCCTTTACGTCCATTCTCATCCTCAAAATGACGCGCACGCCTCGGCTTATACACCTCAACCGGGATATCCTCAAGCTCTTCGCCCATGTGCAGCTTGAGGAATGCGGCTGCAAGCTCAATGGCAGTAACGTCATCATCATTCATCTTGTCGGTGATAATCTTGGTCATCTTGGTGAGGTCTTTTTCATTCCGCACGTCCATAACCTTAGAGAGAATCTTCTGTGCCTTCACAGCAGTGATATCCGCTGCTGAAGGAATTGTGCGTGCCTTAATCTTGGTATGGCACACATTCTCGATCTCCCTTATCTTGTATATCTCCCTTCCGACAACAAGTGTGAAGGAACGTCCCGTTCTTCCTGCTCTTCCGGTACGCCCTATTCTATGGACATAGTACTCAATATCCTGTGGTACATCATAGTTAAATACCGCCTCAACGTCATCAACATCAATTCCTCTTGCCGCAACATCCGTTGCAATAAGAATCTCGACCGTGCCGTTTCTGAAACCGCTCATAACCTTGTCACGCTGGAACTGTGACATATCGCCGTGAAGTCCCTCTGCAAAATATCCTCTTCCCTTAAGCTCCTCTGTTAGATCATCAACCATCTTCTTTGTATTACAGAAGATAAGAGAACGCTTCGGGTTATAGTAATCTAAAAGTCTAGCTGTCACTTCAGCCTTGTTCTGGCGCTGAACCTCATAGTAATACTGCTTTACAAGCGGTATTGTTACTTCCTTTGCAGCAACCTTCACATGCACTGCATCCTTCTGATAGGTATGTGTGATGTCAAGAATAGGCTTAGGCATTGTCGCTGAAAACAATGCTGTCTGGTGATTCTCGGGAATCTCTTTAAGAATAGTCTCAATATCCTCACGGAAGCCCATATTAAGCATCTCGTCCGCCTCATCAAGCACGATAGCCTTGATGTTCTCAAGACGCAGCGTATGTCTTCTCATGTGATCCATGACACGTCCCGGAGTTCCGACAATAATCGAAACATTGCCCTTGAGTGAGCGTATCTGCTTAGTTATATCCTGTCCGCCATATATAGGAAGAATCTTGATTCCATGCATGAACTTTGCGAACTTTCGAAGTTCCTCTGCTGCCTGAATTGCAAGCTCTCTAGTAGGACAGAGTATGATACACTGCACACCCTCAACATCCGGGTCAATTCTCTGTATCATCGGTATTCCGAATGCCGCAGTCTTGCCTGTTCCCGTCTGTGCCTGACCAAGCACATCACGTCCGTCAAGAAGCGCCGGTATCGCCTGCTGCTGTATCGGTGTCATCACCTCAAAGCCCATCTCCTGCACAGCGCGGATGATTCTCCCATCAATAGGTGCATCCTCATATCTTACTGCATCGCTTGTGCTCTCTGCGCTCTTAATATCCTCTGCGGCATTTGTCATGTTTTCTGTTTTGCTTTTTTCCATTAAAATAATTACTCTCTGCTTTCTATTAAATATTAGTACTTTCTTCTGTCAATTCCTGTTCTCTTATAAAAATCAGCCTTATCCTGATACATCAGCTTCTCTGCTTCCGTCAAAAGTGCATCCGGATTCTTCGGTGCCCTGTCAACCCACACCTCTCCGACAGCCATATTGACATCATGCTCCTTCATGTCGTCTTTCAGAAGTCGGACGCGCTCACTGAGTTCTTCCCTGGTCACGCCATTAGCAGCCGCTAAGAATTCATCTCCACCTATTCTGAAAAGCCCATAATCGCCAAACACTCTTCTGAGACTTTCACAAGCATTCCTAAGCAGCCTGTCACCCATCTCATGTCCTTGAGTATCATTGACCTTCTTAAGTCCTGTTACATCACAATAAACAATGCCCATACTTTTGTTCTCATCAACTGTACCCATATACTTATTGAGAGCATATCTGTTTCCAAGCCCTGTAAGCTGGTCATTGTAGCTCATAATCCTGAGTTCTTTAACCAGATCACGTCTTCTGATACAGGATATGATGAAATGTCCAAGTATGTGCAGAATATTAGAAGCATACCTAAGCGCATTCTTCGGCGGATTGTCAACTCCGTAAAAGCCTATCACCTGCTTATTGTCATAGAGCGGCACAACCACAAGCGAATGTATATCCTGCCTCTTGAGCGTATCATACTGGAGAGGGTCGCTCTCCTTGATATCCTCCAAATCCTCAATCACGATATGCCTGTTCTCGGCAAAATTCCTGTACCAGTTGGCACATACCTCCTCAGGAACATTCTGCAATGTATGCTTCTGTGGCTCTACTCCCACAGCTGTCCACTCATAGGTATTGTCATCACCTCCGAGTGAATTTTTCTCAAAAATATATGTTCTCTCTCCGTTTAATGCCTTACCTATATACTCAAGCACAACCTGTAATGACATATCCGGTGTCGGAGCCTGAAGTGCAATTCTTAGTGCCTCATTCGACATAGCCTCAATATTCTCGTAGCGGCTTGCTTCCTCACACTCATGGTCATGTCCCGCTGCATCCGCATCAATGGCAATCTCTATCCTGTATCTTCTGCCCCCATCTGTGACAAGTGTATCTTTTATTGCAAAATCCCTATCCTGCAGAAGATTGTAATGCCTCCATTCAATAAACTCACCTTCGCGGAGCTGTTTATTGTTGCAGACAGCACAAGGTGCTGAGCAATGCTGCAGCACCTCATAACATTTTTTTCCCGATATCTCATCCAACGAATGAATGCCGTACATTCTGAGCGCTTTTTTGTTCATATATACCAGTTCATCTGTATCTATGTCCGAAGCATACACACATTCGTTCATATTTTCAAAAAATTCCCAAATTTTCATGGCATACACTATCCTTATTTTTCCTAAACAGTATATTGACAAATACATGTCTATTATACCTACTTGTATACCAAAATTCAAGAAAACTTTTGACTATTCATTTACAATATTATAGTAAGATTTAGACGTAATTCTGTACACAATGACATAAAATACAGCAAAAATCAGTACGCATATCACATTTACCAGTGCAAAAAAGCCCTTATCGTTGAAGCCGAAGCACATCAGAAGCTTGTTCACAATCGGAAACGCGAATGCAAGATGTACACAGGCAACTATAATAGGAAGGAAGAAAATCGTGAGCATCTGAGAATTGATACTGGACTTAATATCTTTTTGGGTCATGCCAAGCTTTTTCATTATCTCAAAGCGGCCGCAGTCCTCATATCCTTCAGTAACCTGCTTGTAATATATAATAAGTACTGTTGCAAGCACAAATATTATTCCAAGGAAAATTGCAAGGAATAAAAGTGCTCCGAACATTGTATAGAAATTATCTCTCTCAGATTCCCTTCCCTCTATATTTACACTTCTAATGCCGGAAAAATATGCATCGTTTTCCTTAAATCTCTGATTGATAATGCTGTTAAGTTCATTTACAGCGGCAATTTTTCCTGCCGCACTGCCTGTCATGTCAAAATTATAGAACCAAGATATAATCACACCGCTGCTGCCCGGTGTATTGATTATAGGAAGCACTATCTCCCTTGGATTGTTCACAATAATATACATTCCCGGAATCACATTCAGCGCTTCTGTTCCGTTGGCTATGAATTTTCCGACAACATTTTTTACCTTATAATGAGGTCCATCATCACCTACAGCCAATTCCCCAAGTGAGCCATTCTTAGAGCTTCCCATCCCCTTCGTGAAACACACAAGCGCCTCATCATCTGCAAGCTCCACATTCTCATCCATCAGGCAGTTGTAATCATCCAATGAGATTGCAAACATCTGATATAAGGTTGGTGACTGCCCATCATTGTAGTAATATGTGTGCTCATTATCTGTGTAAGTGATTTTTCCGTTCACATAAGTACCTGCAAATATAGCCGCCGAATAATCGGTGAGGTTCTCAAGCTCCTCCCCAGCCGCGTTGATACAGCCCTTTACGGATTCTTTCATCTCATCCACATAATCTTCCATATCCGAATAGCTGTCAAATACCGTTGTGAGGTTGATATCTCTAGGATACCTGTTACGGACTACACTCTCCTCACCGGCATAGAGACATACCGTTGCCGAGAGCATGACAAGCACCATCGTGCACAGCACGCATATTGAGGCAAGACCGGCACCGTTTCTCTTCATTCTGTAGAGCATTGATGACACAGACACAAAATGATTCGTCTTATAGTAATAGTGTTTGTTCTTCTGAAGCAGGCGGCACATTGTCACCGACCCTGCGATGAACAGCAGATATGTGGCTACTATTACCATTATAACTGCCACAAAGAACATCGTGAGAGCGCTGAGCGGATCCTCTATCGTCACAGCGATATAGTATGCTCCTCCGAGAATCACAACTCCGCACAGGGCAATGAACCAGTTAGCCTTAGGCGGCTTCTCACCCTTATTGTCACTTCTCAGCATATCAATCGGGTTGGACATACTTATCTGTCTCACCATATTCAGGAACAGAAGCACATATATCGCACTAAAAACCTTCAGTGTCATCAATAAAGCTTCCACATTTATTTTTATATTGTAATTATTCTCCCCCTTGATGGCATGAATCATGGCAAGCTCACCTAGCTTTGCAAATACTATGCCAAACACAAGTCCTACACTGAGCGATATGAATGCAATCTGAACGTTCTCCCAGAACAATATCCGCGCCAGATTACCTTTTCCCATACCCAACACATTGTACAGACCAAATTCCTTTTTCCTCCTCTTTATCAGAAACGAGTTTGTATAGAAAAGGAATATGACCGCAAAAATTATTATCACATAAGTTCCCATTCCGAGCATTTCCGCCACAAACGCCCCTCCCCTGAGCGTTTTTAGAAGCGGATCACCCGCTAAGAATGCAATTATATAGAACATCATCACCATTCCTGTACATGTAAGTATGTACGGAAGATACATTCTCCTGTTTTTCCTTATACTGTCCCACGCAAGATGTGGGTAAAAACCTATTCCCATTTTTATCTCCATTCTTTGCAAAAGGTTATTTAGATAATTGCGAAACTCTGATTGTATCAATTGTACGTTGTGCAATTTTACTAGTACCCTTCCGGACACGTTCTCACTCCTTGAAACCAGTAGCGGTACATAAGCGGCTAAAATACAGCCGCTAAGGACCGACTGGTTTCAAAAGGTCCGGCAGTGTACTAGTAAAATTGCACAACTGTTTATCGTAAAATTTGAGTTTCGCAATTGCCTACAAAATGTTATTGCATTATCACATTTTAGCACAAAAGCCTCAGTCACCTAAATCTTTCCTGCCTGTTGCAAGCACCGTTAATGTATCCGCTATCTTGCGGTAAAATTCATCCTTGCTGTCATCGCCGCGGTAAATCTGGTGGAATACCTCTCCGTCCTTTATGAACAATACTCTTCCCGCATGGCTTGCCGCCTTAGCAGAATGTGTCACCATGAGAATAGTCTGCCCCTTATCATTGATTTCCCCGAAAAGTCTTAGCAGCTCATCCGTCGACTTGGAGTCGAGCGCCCCGGTCGGCTCATCGGCAAGTATAATGCTTGGATTGATTATCAGTGCTCTTGCCACCGCAGCCCTCTGCTTCTGGCCTCCCGACACCTCATACGGATATTTTTTCAGCAACGGCTCAATTCCAAGCTGCACCGCAAGCGGTATCAGCCTGCGCTTCATCTCCGCGTGCTTCTCCCCTGCAAGCACAAGCGGCAGATATATGTTGTCCTCCAGCGTAAATGTGTCAAGCAGGTTGAAATCCTGGAACACAAATCCCAGCTTATCGCGCCTTAGCTGTGAAATCTCCTTCTCACTCAGCTCCGACAAGTCCTGACCGTCAAGCCTTATCCTTCCCCCGGTCGGCTTATCAAGCGCCGCCAGAATGTTTAACAGTGTTGTCTTACCTGAGCCCGACTCACCCATGACAGCCACATATTCGCCCTTCTCCACGGCAAACGACACATTCCTAAGCGCCTCCACCTTATTCCCACCAAATCTTGTGGTATACGTCTTTTTGATATTTGCAACCTCTAATAAACTCATTTTTTCCTCCGATCTGACAATCTCTTGCAATTAAATACTTTCCTTTTACATAGCTTTACATCAGGCAGCTTCCCTTCCACCCATGAAATTCCTTTCACCTCTATGCCTTCATATCTCATTTAACTTTTCCCTCCCCACAACATTACTATAACAAAAAAGGAAATGTACCTCCATCTTATTGGCTTACATTTCCCTGTGCAAAACTTACATTTATGTAAGGATTGGATTATTATATGTCTTTTACGATTTTTCTTTATTCATAAAATATAAATAGCTTACAACTTCACTCCCCTACTCCCGAACACGTCTGGTAGAAAGCAAAAGCCACACAAGCCCTACAACCACCATTATCCAGCTAAGCACCATCAAAAATTCCAAGTCATAGTGTGCAATAAAATATCTGTAGCTATGTCCTACCCTGTCACCGCTCAACCCATACATTTTCTGTCCGTTCTCAATGTAATTGTAAGGAATTGGAACTTCCACAAAGCGGGACATGATGTAAACAACAAGATTGACAGCAAGACCAAGCGCCGTACATACACCGGCCTTCACTCTATTGCTTATTTTAAATCCTGTCTTTGCCCTATTCAGCCCTATCGGTTCTATACCTTTTAAAATATAGTCCGTGGTGACCCCGAAATAATTGCTCATAATAATCACCTTCTCTAAATCGGGAATTGATTGTTCACTTTCCCATTTAGATACTGCCTGTCTGGATACACCCACCGCATCGGCAAGCTGTTCCTGCGATATCCCTTTGCTCTTTCTTAGACTTTGGATTCTGTCCGCAATATTCATATTGTTGTCCTCCTATATTTTTATAGGCTTAATATAACAATAACTGCGGTTGCATAGCCACCAAGCACGCCTTGAAGTTTGTCAACCTGCAGTTGCAACGCTCATTTTTTTGAACAATTCTCAATAACTTCATAATAATTACAAAATCTCAAGCATGTTTTTCCCAAGTCCAATTCCCATCTGCCGCGGGCATTTGTTCATTGCTTATTACTACTCAACCTCAATCTTATTTCTCCCAAGCCCAATAGTTATGGTAGTGCCCTGCCCCGGTACCGACTGCGCCTCTATGCTGTGTCCAAGGTTATCACATATCCGCCTGCACAGATACAGCCCTATCCCGCTTGCTTTCCTGTCCGTCCTCCCATTGAAGCCGGTGTACCCTCTGTCAAATATGCGCGGCAAATCCTCAGGCGCAATCCCTATTCCGGTATCGCTTATCATAAGGCTGTCCCCGTCACATTCTATGCGTATGCTTCCTGCAACGGTATACTTAACCGCATTTGACAGCACCTGCTCCACCACAAAGCCCAGCCATTTCTCATCGGTGAGCACGATAGCGTCCGCCGGCTCATACTCAAGCGCAAGCTTCTTCATTATGAACTGCGGAGCAAGCCTTCGCACTGCCGGGCGAATAATGTCATCAACCCTGTATTCCTTAATCACATAGTCCGTGAAATCCGAATCAAGTCTCAAAAAGCACAGCACCATCTGGACATACTGCTCAACTCTCAGCAGTTCCGCGCGCAGTCTACGCGCATCCTCAGAGTCCTCCTTCTGCAATATCAAATGCATGGACGCGATAGGGGTCTTAATCTGGTGCACCCACATGGTATAATAGTCAACCATATCCGCGTACCTGGTGCTCATCGTGTCCTCAAGTCTCATTCCTCCGCTTTTAAGGCGCTCAATCATCTCAAAAAGTCCATTCTGTATGGAGTCAATGACGTTCATCTGTTTTCTAATATCATTCGTATCCAGTATTTTTACAAACTCAATGTCATCACCGACTGCCCTTTGAAGGATTTCCTGCATATTATTCCATTTTCCATATTCGGAACATGCCATGATAGCAAATGCCGCAGCCATTATCACCATACAGACAAGCGCCGGGTATAACACTGCCGCAACAGTTATTCCATACATCCAGAAGGTAAATGCAAATATGGCAATGCACACTAAAAGCATCAGAAATGACTTCTTCTTACCTGCTATATAATTTAAAATAAAATGAATTTTTCTGTTCATGTGTCATCCCCTGTTTTTGAATTCTTAGTCTGCCTGCACGATATACCCCACACCAAACTTCGTCCCGATGAAATCCTTAAGCCCTGCATTGTCAAGCTTCTTTCTCAACCTGTTCACGTTCACTGTGAGCGTATTCTCATCCACAAAGCTGTCACTCTCCCACAGTCTCTCCATAAGGCTGTCGCGGCTCACCACCTTGCCCCTGTTCTCCATAAGTATGAGAAGTATCTTATATTCATTCTTGCTCAAATCTATATTTTTCCCCTGATATGTAAGCGTATTGTCCGACATGTTGAGTATCGCCCCTTTATGCTCAATAATGCTCACTGAGGCAGCAAAGTAATAGCTTCTTCTCAACATAGCCGACAGCTTTGCAATCAGCACATTCCGGTCAAACGGCTTTGCGATAAAATCATCCGCGCCCATATTCATCGCCATAAGTATATTCATATTGTCTGAGGCAGACGATAGAAATATAATCGGAATCTTGGACACATTTCTTATCCGGCTGCACCAGTAATATCCGTCAAAATACGGCAGCGAAATGTCAAGCAGCACCAGATGTGGCTGTATCTGTGCAAATTCCGCCATCACATTCTCAAAATTCTTGGTTATATGCACATCAAGCCCCCAGCCTGCCGCATAATCTGCAATCTCTTTAGCAATTCCCGAATCATCCTCAACCAACATTATTTTATACATTTACCTGCTCCCCATATACATATTAGTTTAAAAACAATACATTAAATCAATACATTAAATATATTATAATTTCATAGGCATTTCAATCAAAAAAAACCGTAGCACACCGGCTACGGTTAAAATTCATGTTCCTTCAAAACCACACATTAAATTATCAGATACTTTTAACCTGAACCATTTC